>JANXSZ010000053.1 GCA_025356445.1 Betaproteobacteria bacterium
CTTTGCTGATGTAGCGAAAGCCATAGACCACCGCACCAATTAAAAAAATTGCAGCCACGATGATCGTGATCGCGGTTTGCACCAGCGCTTCACCACGTTGCAGCCGGGGCGAGACCCTTCGGCGTAAAGCGGTGAAGCGACGGGAAACGGGAGCAGAGGCAGAGGAAGAGTTGGTGTGGTTCATGGTCGTAGGTTCTAAAAAGGTAAAAACAAAATACACAGAGGAAAGGGAAGAAACGGGAAGAAACAGGAATGGGCAGAACATCACTTGAGCATCGTTGAGCCTCCTTGAATCACTTTTGTATAGGCATCGGTCGCTTCTTGCGCGCCCACCACGGACACGGCAGTCATGTAGATGAATCCCAAGCCGATCAGCACCATAAAAATCCAATTGGCGGTACTTGCTTGCTGCGTGACCAGGCGCACAATGACTTTGAGGCTGGTGTCCCCCACATAAGCCAGGGTTTTTTCGAAAGTTCGGTTGCCTGCCGCATCCTCGATGCGGTCAACGACCGGACGGCTGAACAAGCCGGTACGCATGGCGGACATGGCGTCCTGGCCCGAAGCGTCATACCTGCTCAGCATGCGGCTCAGGTGCCAGTGCATGTAGGGCGTGCTGAGCGTGCGAACCAGCTCGAATGACTGGCGTACCGTGCGTCCTGAAGTCACCAGCGCGGCCATCACGCCCAAGAGTGAGCTGGCCTGACGGGCTTTGTAGATTGACCAGGGTGGGAGATGGTCAGCCCAATCACGCGACGTGCCTGTCCATGTTTTGAGCGTGGCGTAGTACGCGCCCACGACACCCAGCAACAGCACCAACACGTACCCGTGCTGGGTGAGCCATAGCTGACCATCAATGCAGGGCAAGGCCCAGCCGGGCCAGTATTTGCGGGGAATCGCCCCCAAAAAGGTAGGCCACACCATAATGCCGTTAAAAATCGACAACGCCAACAAAGAGGCCACGCCCAGTGCCGGTTGCGCCATGGCGGCACGCACCGACTCGGTCATGGTCGTTGTCGCCTGGATGTTGCGAATCACTAATTCCAGGGCAGTTTGAGTGTCACCCTGGACTTCGCCTGACGACAGGATCAGGAATTCGTCATCCGGGATGAAGGGCCGCAGGGCCTGCGCAAAGCTGGTGCCCCCCAGTCCCAGGCGGCGGTCAATCTGGGCGAACACGGCGGCACGGGTGTCCCCGCGTTCACGGTCGCGCTCAGCCCACTTTTGGATGGTTTTGCGCAGCGTCACCGGCGCAGAGCGTGAGCGGTCGCCCAGGGACTCGGCCAGAGCTTCATAAGATTCGATTCGATGGCGCCTGAACGCCCTGGCACCCAGCCACAGCAAGGGGGACGTGAAGAGGTTCATGGCAAGGCTCCCTCCGCCTCAAGCGCAAACACCTCGTAGCTCTCGATGGGCTCGAATTCTTTTTCCAGATCGACCAGACTGACGATGCCCTGAGACGCCAGCCACAGCCCGTGCTCGAACGCCGTCTTGCCCAGGGTATGGCCACTTGCAAAGCTGGTGCGGCGCTGACCACGCCAGGCTCGCCGCAGGCCCGGCCAGTTCCTGGCGGCGATCAAGCTGTGCATGGCTGCGGTGGGGATCAGGATTTCGGCGGCGACCGTGACGCCCACCGTGCCGTTGGCAGCCAGTCCAGGTACTTTGGGCTTGCACGCCGGGCAGCCTTCGGGTCGGGCGACAAACATCGTGCCCAAATCGAGCTGGTACTTTTTAGCCAAGACATCGCGCTTGCTGTCTGGGATGCCGTGGCGCGGGTCAGTGGCCGGGATACGGCATGTGCACAGCTTGGGCAGCAGCTTTTGGTACACCGCCGCATTCAAGAAGCTGGCCCCGCCCAGGGTATCGGCGGGAATGGCCATTTCCTCGCCGGCCAGACGCTCCAGTCCGCCAATGACGTTGGGGCCATGCAGCGTGGACAGACAGCGGTGGTCGGTGGCGGCGAACTCAACGGCCAAGCGGGCGGTTTGGTGGTCACGGATTTCGCCCATCATCAGCACATCGGGGTCTTGGCGCATGGCGTCGCGCAGCAAGGCGGTGTACTTCAGCGTCATTGCTTCGTTGCTGTCGTTGACATCGACGGGCACGCTGTACTGGATAACACCCGGCATTTCGTACTCGGCGGGACTCTCCACCGAGTACCGAGCCAAGCGATCTCCACCCGGCAGATGAACCATCATGGTGCGCAGGGTCGTGGACTTGCCCGAGCCGGTGGCCCCCAGCATCAGTATGACACCCCACTGCCGCAGCAAGGCCATGTCCAGCATGTTGACTTGGGATTCGCTGTACCCCAGCTGTTGCAAGGTCGGAATCTTGTCTACCCGGACTTCGCTCTCCAGCAGCCGCTGAACCAGCTTGTAGCCCGTCTGGTGAGGCCTGCCGTTGCAGCGCCCCTCCCACTTGCGGCCTTTCACCTGCTGGCGCGTCATGAAGTTGATGGGCACCAGCGACGAAAATTGCTCCATGCTGGCCGTACCCTCTTTGATTCGGCTCCCAAAGGCCGCACCCAGGCTGTTGAGCATCAGCTCGGCACTGACCTCCAGCCAGGGCCGGAGCTGACCATACACGCGCAGACGCACCATGCCTTGGCCGTGAACCGTCTCAAAGTGAATGTCGGATGCCGCGCCTTCAATGGCGGCCGCCACGATGTCGTCGTAGAGTTGCAAAAAGCGGGTGTCAAACTTTTGAGGGGCAACATCGCCTTTGTCCAGACGTTTACGGCATGTGGCGTAGACCTCTGCCACCAGCTCGGGCGAGCCCACCATCAGGTGCAGGATGCGGAACTGCCATTCGCGCTCGATCCGGGTGCGCACCAGCTTGAAGTGGGCAGTGTCCATCATGTCTGGCGTGACCAGCAGAGCCACTTGACCACAGGTCAGATCAAGTGGCACACAACGCTCGGCAAACTCGTTGGCAACGACGCCATCGAGCAAGCCTCGCCAAGATTGACTCAGTTTTGCACGCAGTGCGGACAGATTGGAGACTGATTTGGCGAGCGTGGCCGTTGGTGCGGCCAACGTCTGTCCGGGTGGGCTTGCAGCGCTGTCTACCAGCGCGAGATTGGGGTGCTCTGCTTTCCTTCTCTCATCGGAAGGCTGGCTCATGGTTCGGTCTGACGCATTCCGGGGGGGGGGTCTGCGCTCAGGGCCGCTGAAATTGGTGAACGCAGAAGGCAGGTGGGTACTTGTGCCTGCAACGATGCTGCGCGGGTGATTGCGTGCTTGGCGTTCAGAGGCCAGGGACACGATGCGAGCAGGCCCTTCTGTCCCTGTCATCAATGCGGGTAACTCCGCTTCCGCAAGTGCCACGGCTTGCTCCCGTTCCAGCTCGTCCATAGATTGCGTTGCCGTGACTGTTGTCACCGGGCGTGCAAACACCGCACTGTCATGCTGCGCCTTGGGCTGGTGGCCCTTGCCTTTCAGCCAGCGCAAGGGGTTGAGGGGGTTCAAAAAGTGCTCCCAATGACGCCGACCCTAACTGGACTGCACAAGCTGCTCTCGCACCGCTTGAACTGCACCCCATCTTTGGAGATGGACAAAGCTGTCCAGCTCACGCCACCGCTGTCGAGTTTGTCGCCCACAGCCAGCCTGTCACCGCTCTCAAGCGTGGCGACCAGTCGGTTTCCCATGCCTGTCACGGATTGCACCCGAGGTTCACGTGCCACGGGTGCTGCCATGCCCTGCCCTTGCGCTTGCGCTTTGATCGCAACCATGGTTTTAGGCAGCGGCGCAAAGGCAATCGCATCGGACAGCGCCGGGCCTGCGCGTGCGGGCGCAGCGCTGTCGTTGTTCGCCTTATTGGCTTCGCGCAGCTCCTTGCGCAGGTTCGCCTCGCGAAGCTGGCGCGACAGCATCGTCAGGCTACCAATGGTGGCAGGTGGTGTGGCCACAAGCGCAGCGGGTGCCACAGCGCTTGTGGCAGCGGCACTGGGCATGGAGGGCAATGAGGTGACACTGGCCAGGACAACGACAAATGCCAGTTGGGCAAGAGAGGGGTTGAGGGAGGCGTTACTTGTGAACATAAGCGGTTCCAGTAAAAGAAAAAGTGACGGTCTTGCCGTTGAAGACGATTTCGAGCGGGCTGGTCAATTCCATGGCTCGCCCCAGGCGAGCGCGTGAAACGGGACTGTCGGGGTCGGTGGGTTCAGCAAAATCCCAAGCCATCTCCTTGACCGTGACAACCATGCCCAGAGGGGCATCCGGCATCGTTGCGATCCCCTGGAGCTGATCCGCATTGAAGCTGACCGGTACCGCCTGCTGCGCAGGCGCACCCACGGTGGCTTGCCACCCACCGGGCGCAAGGAACTGCCAATGGGATAGCAGGCTGTCGCGGTAGGTATTCACGGGTGGCCATCCGCTGAGGTCGAGCTTGCCCTCGGGCAGCGCAAGGTCAATGGACATGGCGATACCGTCCTGGCCCACGGGAATGATGCTGTGCCAGTCGGGTGGCGCGAGTTGCCGGAATTCAGCCAGCGTGCCTTCGCGCCGATGCCACTGCACGGCGCACGCGACAGACGGTGTGGGCGCACAGGTGATGCGCTCCAGCGTCCACCCGGCATGGTCTGTGGGAAAGTCCTTGAAGCTGTTCCACGCCAGTTCCAACGATTCAGGCACAGGGCTGATCGGTCGGGCCAGCCATTTGGCGATTTCTGCGGTGTACATGGCCACCGGCGTTTTAGAGGACAGCTCCAGCATTGCCCGACGCTTGGCCCCCTCTTCTGCCAGTGTCAGCCACAGCTCCAAGCCACCCGCCAACACGATCATGGCCGTCACGGCTCCGCCCGCAATCAGAGGCCACCGGGAGGACGAAAGTGTCTCCAGTGCCACTGCCTGGCCACCCGTGCGCCGCGCCGGGGTGAGGTCATCAAAGGTGAAGGCGTGGGTGATCTGGCTGGTGCTGGTGTCCCCCCAAGTCTCCAGCGTATCACCGGGCGTGTGGTCTTTCAAAAAATCGTTGCGGACATCGCTGACCTGATCGGGCAGCACCAGGCGATCCAGCACAACGACGCCCACACGCAGGCCGACACAAATGACCAGCTTGCCACGGGCCGCGTCCTCGATAGGCAACAGCACCAAGCCGGTTTTGCCTTGCAGCTTGGGGTGGGTGGCGATCACCCCGGCGCCAGCAATCAAGCCTTTATCGGGCATCGCTGTGGGTGTAGCACGCAGCAGGCCATAAACCCGACCGCCGAGGTGCTTGTAACGCGCTGCATGGGCGTACCCGTCGGTCTTCCAACGCATTATCTGGTTGTGTTCCGAGCCACTGTACGGGTCGTGCTGCTCCCATGACAACCCAAAACTCAGCGTCAACCCTTTGGAGATGGGCAATGTTTCCATGCGCCCCCCTCAGCTGCCTTGCAGAATGCGTGGCGTGACCAGCAACACCTGCATGGTCTTGATGCGCTTACCGGTGTTGCTGGCCCCTGTGATGCCGTAAGCTTCATTGCTTGTCCAGACCGAGCCGCTGCTGCCCACGATGACGAGGGTTTCGCCTTGTCCGATCACGTAAGTGCCACTGATTTTCTGGCGAGCCAGGGTGGGGGTGTTGATCTGTTGCAAGGTGCTGCCGCTGCCGGTGCTGACAGCGCTGATGCCGAGCAGGCTGCTTTGCGCGTCAAACAACTCCAGCGACACGGTGTTGTTTTCCCCGATGATGGGGATAACCGTCAAATTGTTGCCGTAGGTGATGAGGCCGGGGGTCAGTCCGGGCACACCGGTGCCCCCACTGACACCCCCGCCTGTAGCAGGGGTGGTCGAAGCGAGATAGGCTTGCTCCGTGACGGTTTGCTTGCGGCCAGGCACTCTGTTTTTAGTGACGATGGTCTCGGTGTTGTCCGACACCACTTGCCCAAAACTGTTGAGTGCTTGGGTGGCGATGCTGGAGCCGACCCAGCGCGAATCGGGTTTCGTCAAGTTGAAGCCGACGCTGCCTGCGGAAGCGTCGGTCAGCGTTGACGGGGCACCGAATTTGAAGGCCCAGTTGGCGGCCCCTGTTGAGGCGTTCAGTTTTTGGTACACCAAGTTCAAATCGAGGCCGATTTGGGATTGGTCGTTGAGCTGGACGGTGATTTCGCGCACGTCCACCGAGACTTGCGTCATCAAGGCGGCGTTTTCGTGGCGAATCCAATTGGCGACGTGGTCGAGCACATCGCGGGTGTCGGTCACGGTGAGGGTGCCGCTGGCTTTGCTGGCTGCATAGCGACCACCTGGACTGACCAGGGTCTTGAGGGTGTCGAGTACGCTGTCCCAGGCGTTGAATGTGGCAGCAACAGAGGATGTGGCCCCGCCGCTGGACTGCGCACTGGACGAGGAGGCCGCGCCGGTGGTGGTGCCGCCGCCGCCGCTGTTCATGGTGTCACCGTAGCTCACTGTACCCACTGGGATCATGAGGGTAAAGATGCGGGTGATGTTCCTGTGAAAATGAATTTCGCCGTGGGTAGTGCTGTACTCCCAGTTGATGCCCAGGGTCGAGGTGATTTGATTCAGATAGTCGGCCAGGTCGCCGCTGAAACTTAAGGGGAGCTGAACGGTGTTTGCGGTGGTGGGTAACGAGGCGGTAACGGGGGAGGAAGAGAGGGATGCAGGGCGTTGCGTTTGAAGACCTAACCCATTGGCGGAGGGCACGGGATTGAATGGCGCTGCATTGCCCAAGATTGCTGCGCCGGGCAGCATCCCTTGGGGTTGGCTGATGGGTTGAGTGGGGGCCATGGTAGGCAGACCGCTGGGTTGCCCACTGGCGACCGTGGCGGCGAAAACATCGGGGTTGATGCGCACGGCCAGACCCGTGGCGGCGCGCAGGTTGGTGGCCAGGGTCTCCAGGTTCCCTCTTTTTGCTCCAAAACTGAGGGTCACGTCTCGGAAGGTGGCGGGCAACGATGATCCGTTGGCCAGGGGTTGGGCCATGGAGCCTAAAAAATTGCCTTTGATGCGTGTGAGAGGGGGTTCTTGCGCCTGCTGGGTTGCGGCTTTGAGTTGTGCGTTGTCGATTTGGGTGGACTTGAGATCAACTTGCTCTTTGACATCGCTTGGCGTGACGGCACAACCCGCGAGGCCGACAAGCATGGCGGCGATGGCCACATGGAGAGCGGTAGTGGTGTATGAAAGGTTGTTCATGGAAATCCTTGGGTTAGCGCAAGCAGCTCTGCGAGACGTGCAAAACACGCACGATGTTGTCGTAGACACAGGCGTGCAAGGGGTACTGCGAGCGTGAAGAGTCGCGCATGATCTGCTCCAACACTTCCACATACTCGCCCTGGTACTTTGCGTTGACCGCTGGCAGGTCTTTTGTGGCTTCCCATAGCAGAGGTATGCCGCCGACCCTTGACCAACGCATCAAAGCTTTCGACAGACTGCCGTCGGCCACCTGAATCTCCCATGTCGGGATGACAGCAACAGGTGGTGCAACAGGCAGTGCAGCAACAACGGGGGTGGGGACAAACGCAGGGGGTGCAGGTCGAACTGACGGCATAGCGTCGATAGGGAGGTCAAACTGAGGCGCAACGGGTGGCGCTTGTGCTGTTTTTGGAGCTGAACGGTAGGGTCTGTCCAGCAACTGAACTTGGGCTGATGCGGTCGTCGCGAGCCAAGGAAGCACGGAGGCGAAGAAAAACGCCAACGCCAGGGTACTGAATCGAGGTGAAAAAGGGATGTTCATGGAATGCCTTGCTGTCAATAGGATTGGCCTGCGACCGTGAAATGGATCACCCTGTCGCTGTACATGCGAGCGTTGACGGGGTAACCCTTTAGCCGCAAGCCTGCGAGAACGGCTTCAAGCGCGTCTTTCATGGTGGTGACCTTGAGTGACCCGGTTTTGCGAATCACCGGGTCAAGCGCAACAGGGAGTTCCCAGACCAGCTCGTAGCCTGTGTCACGTGCCCACCGGCGAATAGTGCCGCTGATGGTGTTGTCGCTGGGCAAGAAATCAAAGCCAGAAACCGGTGCTTCAACGGGTGTAGCCGGAGCGAAGGCTTGCTGAAATTCCGCAATGCCCGCTATCTGTGGTGCCGGGATGTCGTCTGCGCGTGCCATGGCCGGGACAGGCCTGGGCGCTGGGCTGTACACCGCTTCAGGCGGCGCTGCGCCATAGGCCACAGCAGGCCCATTGCGGGTACTCAGTGCGGCGTGACCGGTGTACTGGATGTTGACCTCACGGGCATTGCCCCACTTGAGTACCAACCGGGTGTACACCCCTTGCGTGACCAGATAGGGGCCATCGCGCCGAAGGGGCACCAGTACCTCGCCCTGGTTACGTATCGCCAATACCGTGGGTAGCAAAACCCCCTCTGGCAGTTGAAGCCGCGTTTGGCCGCCATCGTCAAAAGCCAAGATGCGTGGGTCGCTGGACTGGTAGGCGAAGTCGTAGTTAGACTGTGCTTGCGCCACGCAGGACATACCGGCCATGCCGATAGCTGCCGCTATGAGCGTGAATTTAGAAAGCCGCACAGAGAACTCCTTTTTGAGGCGTGGAAGGTGGACAGGTTTTTTCATCGGGCCACCCCAGTGACTGCTGGATCGAGCACCATGTCGCGAGCAACGACTAAATTCAGTCGATCTCCCGCGTTGACACGCAATTCAGGCTTGATATTCAAGTTGCGCTCCAAAGCCTTGCGCGCTACCTCAGCCAGCACGTTGGCCGCAACACCCCCTGCGGCTCCACCAGCGCCACCCACATTGACAGTGACACTGCTGGTTTGTGTGCTTTGCGCCATGCGTGTAACTGCGGCAACCAGGAAGGTGGAGCCAAAGACTTTCCAAAACCGTGAATTGACCTCCGCTGGTGCACCGATGGCCCCCATGGCATCGGCTGCCTGCATGGAACCCAGTTGCACGCTGGCACCCGAGGGGTAAATCAGTCGCGTGAAGGCCAGCAACAAACGCTCTTGGCCTTGCACTACTTCAGCGTTGTAGGTGCAAATAACCTGAGCACCTGCTGGGATCACCAAGTCCTGGCCTGTCACCGTATCAAAGACATTGCGGCTGATCTGTCCACGGCATGGCCCGCCGATGTCGCTGCTCACGTTGGTGCGCATGACCACCTCTACCGCACTCCCCTCCAGCAGCGCATAGCGTCCTAAACCAGGACGGGCTTGGAGCGGCGGTAACACCTGACGTTCGCTGGTTTGCTTCAAAAAGGCAGCATCACGGCCCAATCCAGGCCCCGAAGCTGCGGCTTGATTGCGTTGGTAGGCTTCCATCAAGGCCATGGCCGTACTGCTTGACGTACCAGGAGCTGCACTGGGTGCGGCGGTGGAGGCTTGGTCTGCAAGGTACTGAACTGGCGTCAGCCCATCAAGACCATTACCTGCTCCGCGACCCATTGAGGAGGAAACACGTTGACGGTCTGACGACTCCCAAGCGCCCATGCGCCGTGCGGCATCGGCTGTGCGCTCGGCTTTCAACGTTTCGTAGGCATCCAGTTGGGCATCGTTGGGGCCATCAGGCGCTCCAGGCGGCAGGAGTCCCGACTTGCTATCAGCTTCACGAATCCTGGCGACCGCTGTTTTGGAGGGCGCTGGCAGCTCAGATGCCACGCTTGGCTCAGGCCGTTTGTTCGCCGCTTCTTTGACTGCGTTTTCTTCAGCTTGTAACCGTTTCGCTTCCAGCCGCGCAGAAAACGCCTCAGCGCTGCCTGGTGTTTTGTTGGCTAAATCTTTACTGTCTTTGTCGCGCTTGCTGATGGCGCGCTGATCTGCCACCGTATTACCTGTCATCTGGCGATAGACCAAGCCCACACCTATCAAAATGAGAAACCCACCCAACGCGAACGTCAACCATTTTCGTCCGGCTGCGGGAGCCAACTTCACCGCTGTGGCCATGTCATTGCTCCCCCATGTTCGAGACGCTCATGCGTTTGCACGCCGTGTCAAACCAGCCACAAGGTGAAGCCTTGTTCCTGATCTTGACTTCCTGTTTGCCCAAGCGCAGTAGCGCACCGTGGGTGAACACGCGGGAAACGAGAAAGTACGATCCCTTGGGCACGTATTCCACGGTTTCGGCCTTGCCATCGGTTGTGACAGCGAACAAGGCAGGGCGCAGGGTCATGGCACTTTGAAACTTCAGCATCGTGCGCTGGCCATCGTCCATGACCGAAACAGGCATCAACTCGGGGTCGCCTTCAATCGTGTACTCGGTATTCAGAGCATCGAGCTTCACCAGGGGCATGTCCCCCATGGGCAGGGCTTCTGCCATACCAGGAAGAGGCGGTAGAGATGCCACATTGGCGCTGCCCATGCCATGCGCCCTGCCCTGGCCAGCCTTGGCTATCAGGTCTTGGTTTTCGTAAGTACCGTCCAGGTATGTCCAGCTCACGCGCTGATAACGCAATTCGGAGGTGCATACAGAGACATCGAACAGCTCAATCTGGTAGCGACGGCGGTCTGTGATGGTGGTCATCGAGCCGCTGGCACCCCGCACCTTGGGGCGTATCAGCACGTCCCGCCCCGTGCCCGACACCTTCATTTCCCACTCGGTGTCGTCGTTGATGTACGAACCCACCACGGTTTCCCCCGCTTCAAACTCGAAGTGGGTGTAGCGGTTAAAAAACGCATTGGCGGGGTACAGCGCATTGCGGTCGTAGGCGTAGACCACCAAGCGTGAATCTTGTGGCATGGACTTGGGCGTAAGGGCTGTCGCACCGGTATTGCCTTTTTCTCGAAGCGAAGCACAGTTCACCGAAAACTCGGGAGGATTACCGAGGGTCAGCAGTTTTGCAACAGTTCCCGCGTTATCAAGCCCAGATTTAGCGGGACGCATGAGGTTGCCAGGGGTCTGTGCCAGGGCGGCCTGTGCGGCCAAGGCCAGCAAGACCGCAGGCAAAAGTGTCCAGCGTGGAGGTTTCTGCAACATCATTTGGAGACCTGTTCGTTGATGGTGAAGTGGGTGATGGCCAAGCCAAGAGGGTTGTCCGCGTCATCGGTGGCATTGCGCTCGCCAGCCTTGGGTGGCAGCACGCCGAATTCAAGCGTTATCAATTTGCGCTTGCGTTCGCGCTCAATGCCGTTAACTTTTTCAAGCCAAACGAAGTCGATGAAGGCCAGGTTGCGGTCTTCGTTGAAAGACACGTTCGGCACACCCAGCAAATCGCGGGTGATACCGGTGGTCTTGGTGATGCGCTCAGCGGTACGGTCTTCTTTCTCTGACCAATCGTCTAACTCGGTTTGCGCGGCACCCCGTGTCCAGCGGTAAGCCGAAGGCAAACCTTCTTTGAGCGTGGCAGCGTTGATCGTGACGACACGGGCCACCCACAGACGCAAGAAATAGGCAATGTTCTTGTCTGACACTTTCAGCTCTTCAGCTATGCGGTTGGTGATGCCGACCCGCCCGGTGCTGCTGTCAACTTCGTAGAAGTACGGCACGGTGCGCTTGAGGGGTAAAGCGATCACGACGCCCACGACGGCCAGCAGGCCGACGCCCTGCCAAATCCGCGTACTCACACGCAAATCAGCCACCTGCTGCTTCAGGCCTGCAACCAAGTCGATGTAGACTCCAGAAGCCTTGAGACCCTCAGGCGTGCCCACAACAGGGCGCACTGGGGGTGAGTGGATTGCTGCTTCAGCGTCCCCAGGCGTGGGTTTTCTTTTGAAAAACATGGTTTTGATTCAGTTTTGATGAAGAAAAAAAAGAGGTTGTCGTTTGCTACCTAGAAATTTCCGCACTGGACAAGTCAACGCCATGCCTTGTCCTTGCGTTTTGTTCAAAAGCTTGACAAAAACACCTACTGAAAATGGAGAATCACAATGGAAAATGCAGGTACTTGGATTTGGATTGGCATCTTTTCTGCCGTCATTGGCATACCGCTTTTGCACGGTTTTTTGGTGGGCCTTTTTGGCCCAGCCCAGCAGGAATTGACCATGGGACAAAAAGTGGATGTTGAAATCGAACGGACTCGCGAAAATGCGTATTCCGATGGTTTCAACGATGGGTGCGCCGCTCGATATTGACGTTAACAGTGCAAACATAACGACTGCTCTTCCTTATTTTTGTTTGGCTGCCATTTGATTCAGGCGTCTTGAATGCGTGCCTGCACCAAATTGGCTCACAGAGATACTGCCTCCGTTCATCAACGAGCTGGCAATACCGGGCACCTGCCACATCAGATAGGTGCCCATAGCGCAAATCACGCACAGTAAAAAGGCCGTGATTTCGTCAACAGCAATCAGATCTGCACCTGTGGTCGTTGGAACGGCCTCACTGAAGGTTTTCACACCCATGACCAGGCTCGCGGTAGCCATCACCATGAAGGCTGCGACCACCTTGGTCAAGCTGCTTGCCACCATGAACTTCAGCCAACCGTCAAACAGCCATTCGGTTCGCTTCCAGATCAGCCAAGGCACCAGCACGGCCCCCAAGGTCAGACCCAGACCAAACAAAATCTCCGCCATAAAAATGACGGACAGGTAGGCTGCGAGAAAGAGGCCCATCATGAGCAGTGCTACCAGGCGCAGTAGCCAAGTCACGAAGACCATGGGCAGATCCACCAGAATGTCGTACCACGAAGCCGTCGTGGCATGGGTTCCCGCCTTGTTCAAGCAGCTTTGCCCTACCTGCGCCTCCGCAACCTGGCCGGGTAAGACCCCGGCAGAACTGGTGTCCTGGCATTCAGTCGCGATCCGCTCTCCAACCAGCAACCGCCCAGCGCCAGCCATCATCAAATTCACTGTCTCACTGACCGACCTCACCCCCGTGAGGCGCTGCGCCAAATCGTTCGCGTTACTCTGAAAAAATCCCCCCACGGTGCCCACCCATCCCGCAAGCAAGAGCGACACGATGCTGTAGCGTGTAATGACACCAATCGCATCCATCATGGCGGTCACGCCATTGGAGGACAGTGCCCAAACCACCACGATCCAGGCCAACGTGATAAGTAACAGAACCCCTGCCAAATCCTGGCCATCTGTCACCAATGCACCTGCATTGGCAGACATCAATTCCACAGCCTTGCTGTACATGTCATCGAAAAAGGAACCCAAAGCGATGGCCATTACGCAGCTCCAGGTGCAAAGTGAATGGCTCGCATGACCCAACGCCCCATCGTCCAAAACAGCAAAGGCATAGCTGGCAGCACGCAGACACCGCCCACCAAAAACAACAGCGGCTGCTCAATCGAGAAGCGCCATGTGGCGTAAAATGCCGATAGTCCAAATGAGCGTGCAACGCGCCTAGGCGCTTCTGGCAATTCAGCGCCTGACCGCCAAGCCGAGCGATGCGCCCTGATGCCGCGAAACAGCGTGACCATGTCACGACGAGACATGCGACCCGCCCGAACTGAGCGCAAGGCCATCCCCTCGAACAAGCCGATGCTCATTTCGTGCTTTCCATTCCTGGCCACGTCACACGCCATGGGTCTTTGGCGGTGTAGGTCGTGGCTTTATCCCTTTCGGTACGGGCGCGTGAAGCGCTCACGGTGCCCGCTCTCACATCCACCTTGGTAGACGTGGCATCTTCTTTGATCGCTGCTTCTTGATTGCGGTCAGCATTGGTAGACAACAGGGCGGCCTTGATCTCCATCAGCTCCCCCGCCTGCAACGTGGCCTGCTGGTTCAAGAGCTGCAACCCTTCCACATTGCCGCTAACCGCCTTGGTTTTTTCCGTAATGGAAACCAGTTGCTTAGCGCGTACCTGCAAGTTGTCAATCGCCGCAATGTCCTGGTTGAACCGCTGCCGGTACACGCCGCCTTTGGTCACGGCAAGCTTCACTTCGTATTTCATGTACTCGCCCAAGCTCAGCTTCATGCTGCTGGCTTCATTCATGCGCGAAGTCATTAGGTAGGATGCCGTCTGAGCGGCGGCTTTCATGCCATTGACGCTGCCAAGCAAACCCTGAAGATCAGCTACCTGAGATTTGTAAGGTGCGAGCATCTCGTCCATCACCTGGTAAGGCAGGTTCTTCAGATTGGTAATGCCGTGCATCACCGTCGTGCCCGTATTTATCACCGTATTGATCTGCTCGGCGACGATACGAGCCTGCTTCAGTGTCTGAGCAGCCAGTTCGACGTTGTTCAATATTTGCGTTACTTCTGTCGATCCACCATCGGCACCGCCTGCTGCAACAACAACTGGGGTGACACCAAAAGCAAGCGCAACTCCGATTGCGATCCAATGCTCAACCATGGTTCAGTTCCTCCAAGTACGACTTTTGCCAGTTGCTGGCTGTTACAGCTGTACTGGCAGAGATGTGTTTGTCCAACAGCACTTGTGCCCGTTTGTCACTGCGCAAGCAAGCCATCACAGAGGGTGGTAAATCCAACGTGATACGACGCGACAATCCCCCCTGCTTGATAAAGTAGTCACGCTTGGGCGTACCACTGGCGATGTACTGAAGCTCTTCATCGCTCAGCAAGAACTCACTCCGGTAGAGTCCACCCAGCGAGGCGGTAAGCGCCTTGCGGTTGGGGGTAAAAACGGTGGTCGCGATGTTGTCGCGCAGTGCAGAGTAAATGTTGGACTGCACCAGTTGGTCGGGTGACTGGGTGTCCAGCCACACCACACCATTGAGTTTTCTGAGCGTCACCAAGAAGTCAAAGAATTTGTTGCGAAACGTCTCATTGCGCAAGAAGAACCACATTTCCGGCACATAAATGAAGGTGGGCGAAACCTGTCCCTCCTTGTCCTTGGTGTCGCGCAACATGCTCTGGATCTTGTAAAAGGTATAGAACATGTACGGCGCGGACAATTCATCGCTGGCCAGGATGGCTCCGTTTTCGATGGCAACAAGCCGGTCAATGTCGAGGTTGTCCTCTTCGTTGTCGAAGTAGGCACCGTTGACATGGCCTTGTGTCCAAGGCTGCAAGGCCTGGGCCATGGGTTTGGTCAGGTCAAGCTGAGCGACGATGGACAGCAAGCGCAAATGCGAAGGGTCGCGCTCGCCCTGCTCCAGGGTGGCGCGGACAACCTGCTCCAAATCAAGTCGATCTTGCGGTGTTGCCTTGTAACCGCGCTGCTGAATCAGCAACTCCAACCAATCGACCACAAACGGCAGATGGCGAACGCCCTGTCCCTCCAACATGGCGCGAATCGGGTTCATGCGTGCGCGCACACCCGCAGCGGCTTGGTTTTCTGGGGTAAGGTCGAGGTACTTGCCCGTTTGAAGCAACATGGGCGGCCGCATCGAATAGTCTTTGTCGAACCCGATGACCCGCGCATTGGGGTATTTGCGGAACATCGTCCAACACAGGTTCACAAACGATGTTTTGCCCGTACCCGCAGGCCCAATCATCATGCCGTGCCCCAAATCGCCTTCATACCCGGTAAAGTAGAACGGCGTGCGGTGCCGCGTTGGCAGCGCGAGCAACGCGGCACAGGGGTGCTGAAGCTGCTCTGTCAGGTAGTTATTGAAGCGGTTCCCGGCTTGTAAAGTGCGAACCGGACACAGGTCGACGAAGTTTTGCGTGGTCAACTTTTTCCACAGCGCCACTTCGTGCTGGCTTCCCGGTACGGTGGATGCGAAACTGGACATTTTGTGCAGCCGTTCATGGACGGGGCGCACACGTTGCGACTGCAACAGTTCTTCGCACTTGGCTCCCGCCTCAATCAGTTCGCGAGGGTTATCGGACTGCACCATGACAACACCGTAGTACCTGCCCATGCCTATTTGCCCGATGGACACTTGATTCTTCAGCGCCTGCGCCTCATCAGCCTGATCTTGACGGGCTTGATTGACTGGTGCGCCGTCCATTTCGCCACCCTTGAAAGCGGCGAGTACATAGCTTTTGAGCGGGTAGCGCCGGTTTGCGTGGTAACGCTCAAGCTCCGCCACCGTGCGCTCGCCCGCACCCCGTGGCAGCAGCTCAAAAACATGCGACAACGTGAACTCGAACGGTGCCGCCATCAAGCTGTCCAGCATGTCAAGCGACAACGTTTGACGCCGAGAAATATCGAATGAATAGGTCTTGGCCCACACATCCCGCCCATTCCACGAAAACTTCAGAACGTCCCGGAAGTCGTTGTCGATCTCTGATCGGGCGACAGTCGTGTCCAGGTAGGCTTCTTCAGGCAGTGGTTCAGCACAATCGAGTGCTGAAGTTGGTGAACTGGCCAACTCCAGGAACCCCCCGAGTTCTTCGGCACGCAGCGCACGCAAACCCACGCTGGACATGGCCGCTGCAAATTGCGCCGCAACCTTGTGGAACTGCTCCAAGGCTTCCGCGATTTCAAACGTATCCGCATAGGGAAACTCGTTGTCACCCTTGATGGCATTGGTGACGCTCGCCCACAATGCACGCAGTCCGCCCATCACGCCTGGGGCGGTCTCCTGCGACCGCCTCAGCATGTTCATCAGCCGCATACCCTGGCTCTGAGGTGCAATGCACAACACAACGTGG
The DNA here is from genome assembly GCA_025356445.1 of Betaproteobacteria bacterium. Taxonomy (GTDB): domain Bacteria; phylum Pseudomonadota; class Gammaproteobacteria; order Burkholderiales; family Burkholderiaceae_C; genus Defluviibacillus. The sequence goes on from JANXSZ010000053.1 coordinate 16,337, forward strand.
TGGCGGTTGACGTACTGGGTGTTTGACAAAAACGCTTTGTGCAACACATCGTCCACATGCTGGCTGACGGCATCAGGGAACGGTGCGCTGGGGTAATCGGTTGTTTTACGGCGGCGAACCTGCCACCACACCGTAGCGCCAAGTTCCTGTAGCTGCTCCAAGGCATACATGATCTGTCCCCGCGCTTGGTTGACTTGGTTGTTGGTGGTGGAATCCAGGTCAAGCCCGGTCAGTTCAAAGACGCACAGCAGTGAACCATCCTTGTTGAGAACAACTTGGTCATCCAAGGCCAACAGCCACCGAATCCATTCCGCACAGGGTTGACCACGCAGCGCGTGGAAAGCTTGTGTGCGTGTGGCCACATCCATGCCCGCGTTGAAGGCAAAGCTGCTTTCACGCTCAAAGACGGTCGCTGCTGCCATCAGCACATCTCCTTACGGTCAAAGCCGATGGGGCGCAGACCACGCTTTTGGAGTGGAGAGCTGCCTGGCCAGTAGTGCGAGGCTTGACGCAAATGCTTGGCATAGCATTCCAGCAGCTGAGGAGTCATACGGGTGACCAGAACCAGCATAAAGTGCATGACAACGGCCACCAGCAGCCAACTGTGTATCTTGAGCAGCATAGTCATCAGCAAAGCGACCTCAATGTTCAAAATGAACAGCCAGTCGTCAACGCCGAAGGTGGTCATGTAGGCCAACATGGACGATTTCACCTTGGATGACGCAATAGGCTCCATGAGTGCGTTCCTCAGCAGGCTAAACCAGCACCAAAGGCGGTTTGCATGATGGTTTCGATGTTCAATCCGATGGCCAGGGCCGCTAACAGACCCACACCCTTTTGCATGTAAGTACCCGAAGGTGCGAGCTTCCAGCCGATAACCAAAATCACTGCCATGATGACGCCGATGGTCACAAACAGTTCGTTGTCAACGAGCTGGCGGTAGGGCTTGCAAAGGTTTTTGCTCAAGATGCCTGCCTGAACAGCGGGCGAGCACATCACCCCCAACATCAAGCCGTACAACCATTCGCGTCGCTGGTTCAGTTGGTTGAGGGCAGTGCTGACAATTATTTGAGGGGTACGTTTGGGTGTTTTCATAGTCTGTTTCAGTTAAAAAAAGGGGGAGGTGTGGGACGGCGGTGTTGCAGTGCCAGGTCAATGGTCTTCATTGACAAATTGCTTTTTGAACAGGCTTCGGGTGTCGTACCCCCCGGCTTTCACACCCAGCAGCTCAATGACTTCGACGGGGCCGCGCTTGCCGCCTACATTGCTGGCATGCAAAACAAAACGGAAGGTGGTGGCGATCTGGCGGCGCAAGTCGTCCAATGGCCAGTTGGACGCTTCAGGGGCCATACGGATCATGTTTTCGAGGCGAGACAAGGCCAGTTGTGCGGTGTCGCTGTGAAATGAGACGGCAGAACCAGGATGGCCCGTGTTGTAGGCGTCCAGCATGTCGAAGGCTTCAGCACCCCGGATTTCGCCCACGAGGATGCGGTTGGGGCGGTAACGCAGGGTGTGGCGTACCAAGTCACGAATTTGGATGCCATACGCGGGGTTAGCCTCAAAAGCCACATGGTTGGGGGCCAATATGCGTAACTCGGCGGTGTCCTCAATCGTGATAACGCGGTCAGTGTCAGGAATGCACGCGGCCAAAGCATTGAGCAATGCCGTTTTGCCTGAACTGGTGGAGCCGCTGATGATGTAGTTGGCCCGGCTTTTAACCATCCAGTCCATAAATTTCACCAAACCAGCGCCACCGCTCGCAACCTCTTCGTCAGGTGGTCGCTCGCCTGCTTTGCCCAAGCGCACGGAAACAACCTGGTCGAGGCTACCGGCCTGGAGGTAATCGTCCAGCGTGAAATTCCGTGATGAATGGCGGCGAATGGACAGGGATGGCCCCGCAGCAGACACCGGCGGCAGTGTGGCTGCGACCCGCAACCCCGGTAAACGACAATCCAGAAGCAGTGTTGTACTTTTGCCGTTCAAATTGGCCAAAACAGTGATCGCGGCTCTGAGCGACTCCTGGCTGACTTTGAGATCAAGCTGTTCATACTGGCCATGACGCTCCAGCCAGATGTTGCTCGGGCTGTTGACCATGACTTCTTGCACTGCGGAGTCATTCAGGTACTCGTACACCGACCCTAAATGGCTGCGCAGCAAGGACTCTGCCCGTTCAAGCAGCTGTTTTGATCCGGTCAAGCTGCTGGTCATGGGCTTGACTCCGACGGCGACTGAAGGGCTGTTCGGGTGTGCTCCCATACGCCCATGCCACCTGTCGATGCGTTGGCCAGTGCGTTTGGACGATGTACTGCGCTATGGGTTACTGGCCCTGGCAGTAACCCATAGACTTGTGGGCTTGTGAGATGGCGCTGCAAGCGCTGGTACACGCCGTTGGCGTACTTAACGCGTTTCCAAGGCGTGCTGGCGTTGTAGGCACCGACTGCATTCCAGGTCAAGCCTAGCCTTTGCACGTTGTTGAACAAAATCCATGCCCCCACGTCCGCGTTGACACAGGGCTTGTACAGATCATCACGGCCAATACCAAACTTGAACAGCGTTGGCAGCCAAGAGTCGTTGATTTGCATCAAGCCATAGTCAGTAGAGCCATCTTTGTTGGCACCACTGAGTGCTTTAGGTTTGAAGCCGGATTCTTGCTCTGCAATGGAGCGCAGCAGCGCGTAGTTCAGCTGGTATTTGTAAGCAGCAAGCTGAAGGCATTGCTCAACTTCAAGCGACGGCTCTGCACCCCAGGCACTGAAGCCGAGTACCCAACCTAGACCAACGAGACAAGCACAACGCCGCACGGTAGACACCCTGTATGCCCCCTGACCGTGGGGGAGAAGGATGCTGGAGCTTTTTAAGGCTCCAGCTTCCAGCAGGGCAGCTTGGAGGTTCCACCCTATGCGATGGGTCTAATCGCATAGGTACGTTTTTATCTAGTTGTCAATGGTTTGAGGTTTTTTGCCGCTCACGAAAAGTGAACTATTTATAGCGAAACTTGACACCACAATATGGAATTTGTTAATTATTTGAAAATTAAACCTTTTAAATTCAATGACATACAAAAGCCAAAGATTTAAAGACCACAATGGATTAATGGACTTACCCAAAGGATTCCCCGATATGGTGCATATATGTCATATCGGGGGAAGACAAAGGATTTAAGGGGGGATTTAAGGAAAATGCTTTAAATGTGAATGGAATCAGAGGGTTACAAATGATTTGAACGAACCGTAGAACATTGCATTCTGCGCATCTATTTAGAACCGATTGACACTTTATCACAGTTTTGTACGGTTTTGCTGCTTTTTGTTGCAGTGCAGCAATGAGCGGCACTCACACTTGTTTTTCAGCAAAATTGCAACAATTCATGCATGAACTCTGAAATCAGCCCCAAGTTGCCCCAGCGCTTCATCAGCAATATGCAATTGCTACATGCGCGTTATGAAGGTTGGCTCACTGACTTCACAGGCGAACCCCAAAACTCAAACGTGATTGCAAGACCATCTTTATTTGTCTTGGACAAGCAAGGACTGATGTACTCGACATCCTCACACCAAGCCCGAGTTAGCCTGCTGGCCGAGCAATTGGCTGGCTTTGAATTCTTGGACTGGTCAGCCTATGACCCTGTCTCAAACCATCTGTGGGATTCCCTTTCACAGAGTTACAGCGACTTTCTGGTGCAGTACCCACACGCGCAGCCCTGCATCCGCAACCGAGCTACATGTGCGCAGGCTGTTGCACGATTTCTATTGGCAACCGACTGTGTGACGCAAACGTCGCCATCCGCAACCGAGTCCATCAACCCATGCTGATAGACGCAAGCACTGCTGGAGCGTTAGGACTGATTGTTTTCGGCGCTTTTGTCGTTTGGTCGCAACTCAAGCGGCGAATGCCCCCCAGTGCCATTCAAAGTTCGACTGCCACCCTGCAAGCCATACCACCAGGCCTACCCCTACAGCGCCCCAAGACACAGATGCAAATCCAGTGCGCCACTGACCTGTTGGTCAACACAGGCACCCTTGGAGAAGTTGAAAAAATACGTACCCGGCTTGGCTTGAGTCCAGCTAATTTTGAGCGCGATGTTGTGCCACTGCTGCACCGTTTAACGGAGTATGTTCAGTATCTGCCTGCAAGCGAATCGCATCACCACGCCCACCCAGGTGGCCTTCTTCAGCATACGCTGGAGGTTGCAGCGCACGCCTTGGCACTGCGCCAGGGTTACAAGTTGCCCCTTGGGGCCAGTCCTGAAGATCAGATCCGCCTGAGTGCAGTCTGGAGCTACGGCGTGCTGATTGCTGCTTTGCTGCATGACATTGGTAAGCCTGTCGCCGATGTAGTGGTACAACTTTACGGCCAAAACATCCATGTACCTGTCGCTCGCTGGAGCGGTCTCGCGGGTAGCATGGTGCAAGCCGCAGAAACGCCGGGCACCACGGCCATTACGCACTACACCGTCGCATTTCCAACGGAGCGCGACTACCAAGCCCACCAGCGTCTTCCCTTGATGCTGCTACACGCCCTTCTCTCGCCCAGCAGTATGCAGTGGCTGGCAACCGATGCCAACCTGATGCAAGAACTGATGGCCTATCTGGAAGGTGAGACAGCGACTTCCGAAAAACCATCTGCTATTCGCGACATCATCACCCGCGCCGATTCGCTGTCTGTAGCCACCAACTTGGCACAGGGCAGTCGAATCCGTTTCTCCACAGCGCGCAGCGTGCCCCTGATTGAGCGCTTGATGAAGGGTTTGCGCACTTTGCTGAGCGAAGGTCTTTTAGCCATTAACCGTCCTGGTGCAGCCGTCTTTGTGGATCCAGACGGGGTGCATTTATGGATAGTTGCAGGTGTGGCCGCCGATCAAACGCGCAAACTATTGGAGCAACGAGAAGAGAAAATAGCTGGTGCAGCCGGTCTTCCCACAGACAACACCCGGTTCTTTGACACTTGGGCGGAATACGGATCACTGGTGCAGCCTGACAAAGCCTTTGGCAAAGGGTCAGTTTGGTGGGTACGCATTGAAATTGAGGATTGGAGCCAAGTGCTCACGGTGCTTAAGTTTCCGCTGGACAAGTTGTTCGCCGCTGGGCAACCTCGGCCAGCGGCGTTGCAGGGCTGCATTACCCCGGTTGACCCCAAAACTGACCGCAAAACCAATTCGGACGCTGACGCAGTACATCAGCTCCAACCTGCTGATACAGAGCGTTCTGAAGCAGTTTTTTCCGATGAAAGTACACAGACTATCCCCGTGACAATGGAGGCGACAAGCTGGAACAATGCGCCTGTACCTGCACAGATTGGAGCATCTGAAGCAGGGCCTGAGTTTCTGGATGAGGCCGAAACAGCAACCATGAGTCCTCATGTTCGTAGCCATCTTGGTCAAGCCGTGCAGGCTATGCCCAACGGTGTTGCCGCCCCCAAAGCGCTCTTTAAAAACCCTCGGGTTAAACCTCAACCGAACGCCGACAGCTTCATGGCGTGGGTTCAGAACGGACTGGGGACAGGCGAGGTGAACTTCAACGAAAGCGATGCAGTTGTGCATTTCGTTAAAGAAGGGATGTTGCTGGTCACGCCTCGGGCTTTCAGGATCTACCTGGAATCAACCCCTTTCATCGGCTCTATTGGTGCATCCAAAGACGAGCTGAGGGCGTTGCAGACCGAAATCCAAAAGGCGGGCTATATCGCCAGAAATTCGAGCGACAAGTCCAGCTTTCACTACTGGCAAGTGCAGCAGGGTGATGGCGAGCCTGGGGCCGTCATCACGACCTATTTGGTTCCCAACCCACAGGCCTACATCAGGCCTGTGCCCGCACCGAACGAGCTGCTGAAGCGATGCGATGCACCGCCCAAAAGATTGCCCCCAAAGAACCCACATCCCTCTGTGTAACCCATCACTCTGGTGCCGCTGATGCAAAACATCGTATTCTCAGATCCTGTGAAATTTGTCTACTCCGTCAAGGTGAATGAGTCTGGAGGTGGGCTGAAATACCGCTTAGGCCGCTTGCTGCGCAGCTGGGCACAAACCCTGGATGGGCGGTGGTCACTGAGTATTGACATTAAAACGGAACCGCATATTGGTCGTGGTCGGGAAGCCGAATGCATCAACCAGGGCTTGCGTCTGATAAGTCACAGCGTAAGGACTGAAACACACTCGGAAGCGTTGGAGGGCATTCTGCGAACCAAGTGCAGCAACCTCTACCCCGAACCATGAGCTATCCCATTGACAACCCTTTTCGTCCACCGATGGAGTTCTTTGCTTCTGTGGCATCTTGTTTCAGTGCATTGGCGATTGCAGTGGGGTCACCATGGGTTGGATTCAGCGCCTGGGCAACTTGGGGTATTTGCGTGGGATTGGTTGTCCATGCAGTATGGCGACTGAAGCAAGGTATCGCTGTTGTCCGGTTCCAAATGAACCTGCGCTGGCTCCCCAAATATGAACTGACCAGCGACCAGATTCCGTTTGGCACCAAAGAGCTGTTTTTAGGTATGGGGTTTTGGTGGGATCAGCGTCATACACAACGGCTGTATCTCGCCCGCATGCCTAAAAACCGCCATCTCCGGGCACGCAACGACCTTTATGAACGAGCGCGGCAGTTCACAAGAGACCATCCAAACAGCCGCTTCACCCCGTTGCTGAACCTGGAAAGCCGCTGGAATCCGGTGTCTCCCCTCCCCCCGGTAGGTGGTGATCCGGCAATCCATGGTATTGAGCCGGACGAGCGGCCTATTTGGACGGCCTTGAGTGAGCGCGTTGGCCATACGGTTGTGCTGGGCACAACACGCGTCGGCAAAACACGCTTGGCCGAGCTGCTCATCACCCAAGACATCCGCCGAGGCGACGTGGTGATCGTGTTTGACCCTAAGGGCGACGTGCAGCTGCTTAAACGCATGTACGCCGAGGCCAAGCGCAGCGGTCGGGAGAAGGATTTCTGGTTTTTTCATCTGGGCTACCCCGAACTGTCCGACAAATACAGCCCGATCTCCACCATCGGGCGTATCACTGAGGTGGCGACTCGCATTGCCAATGCGTTACCCGGTGAAGGGCAAAGTCAGGCGTTCAAAGAGTTTGTGTGGCTCTTCATCAACGTGATCGCCCGTGCTATCTCCGCGCTCGGCATGAACCCCACCTACACCTTGATTTACCAGTACGCGGTGGATGTGGATGCACTGGGCCAGCAGTATTTCAATTTTTGGCTCAACAGAGATCACCCTGGGTGGCAGGGTCAAATGCAAAGCATTCCAAGCAAGGAGTTGGAGACGCTGATTAAAAAGACAGGTCGCACAGTCGAGGTACTGGAGTTTTTAGCGTTGCTGCGCGAACAAAACTGGCATGACCCCGTAGCCGATGGTTTGGTATCGGTGTTGTCCAACGACAAGACCCGGTTCCAAATGCTCATCAATTCGCTCTACCCGCTTCTGGAAAAGCTCACCACAGGCAAGGTCAGCGAATTGCTGAGTCCAGCCTGGGATGATTTGAACGACCGCCGCAGGGTGTTCGACTGGGACAAAATCATGAACATGGGCGGGATCGCCTATGTCGGACTGGACTCTCTGTCCGACCATGAAGTGGCGGCAGCGGTGGGCAATGCCATGTTTGCCGATCTGACGTCAACGGCAGGTCGCCGCTACAAATTTGGCACCAACTATGGGCAAAGCAGGGGCCAAGACGTTGACAAGTCGACCAAGGTGGCCATTCATGCCGACGAGTTCAACGAACTCATTGGCGACGAATTTGTGCCTCTCCTGAACAAGGCCGGTGGCGCAGGCTACCAAGTCACGGTGTACACCCAAACATGGTCTGACGTGGAGGCCAAAATTGGTAATCAGGCCAAAGCGGCTCAAATCGGCGGGAATTTGAACACCCTGGTGATGCTGCGCGTCAAAACCACAGACACGGCTGAGATTCTCACGGAGCAATTGCCTATGGTGGAGGTGTATTCCACGACCACCGATTCGGGCACTTCCGATGTTCAAAATCCCGATGATTTTGCGGACTTCAGCTCGCGCTCTGGGGACAGATTGACAACGCGCGAAGTGCCCATGATTCAACCAGCGGATCTGGTTCAGTTGCCCAAGGGGCAGGCCTTTGCTTTGCTCGAAGGTGGGCAACTGGCCAAGATACGTTTGCCGCTAGCGATGGGGGACGCCAGCGATATTCACTGGCCAGTGAATTTGGCCGCTGCCTTCGACGGGATGCACGCGCAGTATCAGCGCTATGTAGACCGAGTTGAACACAACTCTGCCTTACCACCTGGTGCCTTCGATGGCCGCCCACAAGATGAGCTAACCGTAGAGGGCACAGGCGGTAGCTACTAACCCAACAGAACGAACTGCAACAGATGCTGTCTTTGCGCCGTTCATGCTCGCATGGCGATTGGTTATGGCGATGCTTGTCCTCTGGTTTGTGTCCGTGGCGATCCAAATTGGATGGGTTCGGTGGCATCACTTGAATCCCGCACAGCACATGGAATCCCTGATTGGCTACTACGTCGATCAATCTAAGGGCGAAAATGCCTACGTTGAGCTGATTGCCGACAAAGCCTATTGGCTTGTGTTTGAAGCCACTTCAGCTCAAAGCCTGATGACTGCGCCGACCACAGCGCCGAAGGGTGCTGTTGCGCCCAACGTGGGATTGGCAACACGGCGTGGGTTTTGGGCTGCATTCCGACCTGATTTACTGGTGGCTGGCTACGCAACCGTGCTTTTTGGCGTCAAGTTGGGACTGGTTTCTATCGCTGGATGCCTGTTTTTCTTGCTTATGGTGGCCGCAGGGGTGGACGGCATGGTGCAGCGCTTTGTGCGCCGTGCTTGTGGCGGTTATGAGTCCTCCGCGTTGTACCATCGGGCTAAGCTGTATGGCTGGCGACTGCTTCCTCCCTTGGCCGCTGGCCTGTTCTTTTGCATCCCCCTTTCTTTTGACCCTGCATGGATTTTTCTGCCTACAGCCATTTGCAGCGCACTAATGCTGCGTGTTCAAGTAACTTTCTACAAAAAATACCTCTAGGCCCGATCAATCCTGCACAAGCGTACCAACGCAGTCAAATGCTCATTGATGAGTTTTTGTTTGTGCTTAGGTTTGGAGACGGTCTTGCCACATCAACCGTCAACATCTATGGTCAAGCTGTTCGAGAGTTAGCCCACCATTTGGCGAAAACTTGCATGACCTTATTTACCCTAGACAAAGATGCCCTCAAGGCGTATTTGTACGTTGAACGACGCAAGCTGTGTTCTGCATCACTTAACGTCCAGTTGTCCATTGTGCGTCGATTTTGCAGGTGGGCAGTTTATGAGCATCACTTTGCAATGGATCCATCTGTAACTCTCATTTCAGCCAAGGCACCGCCTCGCTACCCTACTGTGCTGAACGAAATGCAAGTTCATCGGCTTATCGAATCCCCAGACCTCAGCACCAGCAGCGGGCTTAGAAATCGAGCAATGCTTGAGCTTTGCTATGCATCTGGGATGCGTGCCAGCGAGCTTACTGGCGTTGAGGTTGGCCATGTTGATTTCAAAATGCGAACCATCTTGGTCAACGGAAAAGGTAACAAGGTGCGCTATGTTATCTATGGAGAGGTTGCTGCTGAATTTTTGGCTCGCTACATGACTCATGGAAGACCGATGCAGCTCAACGGAAAAACAAGCCACAGACTGTTTGTCACGGCCCGTGGCAACGATTTTGACCGCACACGTTTCTACTTGGTTGTCAAACGGGCGGCTGAACAAGCCAACATCCTGATTCCAGGTGTTTCACCACACACTTTACGCCACTGTTTCGCGACGCACATGTACGAACGTGGTGCGGATTTGCGAGCAATCCAGCTGCTTCTGGGCCACGAAAGCATACAGACCACAACGATCTATACCCAGGTCAGTCGAGTGTTTGCTAAAAAACTCATTGCAGAACATCACCCACGAGGGTCGTTGAATTTCAGTCGTAAAAAAGTACGGTTTACATGACTGAATCAACAATGCGGCCAACATGCTATGGCAAAAATGAAGGTATTACTTCCATTCTGCTAACCATGCTCCTACACCAAAAGTGTCATGAATAAGGAAAAAACCGTTTTTAAAAGTGGTATATTGACTGTGAGTTTGTTTCCCTTGCGATTCTCCTGAACGCTGTATTTTTTATGTGTTGCTGCAATGGCAATATCAAGGAATATTTATTCCTGAAGCTTTTCATTCGATTTTATTCATCGGAATATACATCGTATAAAGTAAATTATATGATAAATTGGAATTTTTATCAAATTGACTATACACTGTGAAAATATCACAGACGGTACTTTATCTGGTTAGGGCCAATAACCCTGGGGGTACCGGGTTATTGCAACGCCCATGAACCGAATGTGGATTGGCCGCCGATGATTCGACCTCATGTACGACATTAAGATTAGCGCCATCGCGACTTGGCACCGAATAGATTCAGGTACAGGTCTGTTTCGGCGTATCAACCAGCTCTCGGTGAGCCAAGCTTATTTGCTCTCGACCCTGATGCTGTGTTGCATCAGTGTTGCTGACTACGCCACGGGTATTGAACTCATGATGTCACCCATGTACGCTTTTCCCTGCTTGCTCATGGATTGGCGCATTGGACGACTACAGGCGCTGCTCTACGCTATCGCCGCCTCCCTGGTTCAATGGCTGGTGGGCACTTATGGAGGACGCAGCTACAGCCATCCGTCCTACATCTACTGGGACGTGGTGTTGAATGTGGTTTTCTACGGTGCCCTGATCTGGGTGGTCGCCAAGCTCAGACTGGCCTTGGAGATGGAGAGGTTGCTGTCGCGTGTGGACTTCCTGACCCGCCTAGCGAATCGCGCCTCGCTGTACGATGCGCTGAAGCTGGAAATTCAGCGCAGCCGTCGCTATGGGCACAGCCTGACGCTGGTGTCGATCGACTGCGACAATTTTGCCGGTTTCAATGAGCGCAAGGGCCATAGCACTGGTGATTTACTGTTGCAAGCTGTGGCTGACGCCCTGTCACGTCAGTTCCGCAGCACCGACCTGATCACCCGCTACGGCGGGGACGAGTTCATGATCGTGCTACCGGAAACCGGGGCACAACACATGGACATATTGCTAGCAAAGCTGCGCCAGCATCTGGATAACCTCATGCTGTTGCGTGGCTGGCCCATGAGTTTCAACCTAGCGTGCTCTATTTTTACCTATCCGCCGGAGGATTTGTCCAGACTGATGGAAATGCATGGTGAGTCTGTATGCCAAGGTAAACAGCAAGGCTACAACCAACTTGTACAGCGCGTCTGGCAGGCTGACCCCGAGTTATTCCAAGCCTCTGCCTGGGACAGCCACAACAGGAGCATGCAATGAAAGGTTGGCCCCCTACCCTAGTGGCTATCGTCTTGACTATGGCTTGTACAGCCCAGGCATGGCCTGTGACCGGGCTTTGGGACGCTGTCAACGAGCTGACGGCTGAAATTGAAGCTCAGGTAAAAATAGCCGCAGACAACGGACGGATAGAAGGCGTTGTGGTGAGCGTCTCCACACCGAAGGCAGGGTCAACCAATCCTTTGTGCGAGGCCTGCCATGGTGATCACAAGAACCAACCGATTGTGGGTATGGTGATATTGCATGCGTTGCCCAGCCCTGATCTGGAGCAGGCCAGAGGCGAGATTTTGGATCCCGAGAATGGCCGGGTTTACCAATGTATTGTGCGTACTATGGAGGACGGTGAGAGGCTCGAGGTCAGAGCTTTTTTTGGCGTGCCACTGCTAGGCCGCACCCAAGTCTGGCGTCGGCATCAGGCCACAGCAATCACTGGATTGCCTTAATGGTGAGCAAACCTTTTCAGACGCGATATACAAATATGTAATCAGTCGTTCACTAAAGTCTCCCTTACCAAGGCTTCGCTGAGTTGCATTCAAAATGCCATCCTGGCCAACCAAGTCTTCAGTTTTTTGTGGTGCGCCAACAGTCTATGGCCAGACTGGGCTGAGCTCAGAATTCACCCATCGCAGATCATTGCCCTGGCTAATTCACGAGCTTCAATGAAGAAACTCATTCCGTCCGTGGAAACGGGTCAACTCCAGACTTCGCTGGCCGCTTACCAAATACTACAGTCTGTTTTGCATGCAATGACTCAAGTCCTACAAAAACTGGTTGAAAAAGGTAGAAACCAGTTCATATTTGCATAACAAGTGGTTGATCTTATTGATGTTTTCTTGCAAATTTGTGCAAAGATACTTGTCTTTAGCTTGCGATTCCGTTTAAGGTACAGTCCATTACAAAATGTATCTATCTCAGTCAAAAAACTATGCGTTGGACCAAAGCGAGCCTTAGAACCAGTATCTACAACTTGCTGGGAAATCACGCACCTGCGACGCCTGTCAAGCCACAAGCCGATCCCGAAGTGCAGACCCAGCTTGTACGTGCGGCCATGCTGGAAAGTCTGGGAGACATCGGCAGCGAGGCTTATCCTGAGGTTTACCGCAAAGTGATCTTTGCCAGTGATATCCACGGTCTTTGGTATTGCCGCAGTGAGTTGATGGCAGCGCTGGCGGATATGTATGGTGAAACCCAGGCACGCAAATCGCTACAGAAAATCAGCGAACTTTTCCATGGCATGCTGCCTGAAAGCCTGACCTCACGTCTGACGCAACCCATCCGGCCTAAACGTTAGTGCTTGAACGGATAAACAGCATGCCAAGAACGGCTTGGGCTGCTTACTGACTTTTCAGTGCTTATGTGCATGATCGTGATCATGCTGGTGCCCCCAGAGCACAAACGCATCACGGCCTTCCACCTCTAGCGCGACTTGCGCACCCACTGGCAGCAGCACTTTAGTGGGAACATGGCCAAAAGGCAGGCCCATCAATACCGGCACATTGATCTGATGGCTTAACCAGTCCACCACGGTTTGCAGCTTGAAGCCCTTGTCGTGCGGTGTGGCTGTGTAGTTGGTGAATTGGCCAAAAACAATCGCTTTTTGCTGCGCCAACACACCGGCATGCAGCAACTGTGTCAGCATCCGCTCAATGCGCCAAGGGTATTCGGCCACATCTTCAAAGAACAAGATGCCATTTTGGATGGCTGGAAAATATGGCGTACCCAGCAGGGAGACAAACACTGCAAGATTACCGCCCCACAGCACGCCCGAAGTGGACAGTTCAGTGATCGGCGTCTGTTGCCGTGTCGGTACGGTATGCGCCGCGTTATCAGGCGGATTTTTTGCGGAACGACGCACTGCGGGCAAGCGCCAGCCGCTGCCTTCACCTTGGTCGCTCAGCAGGTCGTCAAAGCAGGCTTGCATGATGTCATCCGGCTCTTCTTCTGTTCCGAAATCAGTACCCAAGGCCGGGCCCGCCCAGGTTTGCGCTCCTGTTTTGGCGAGTACCGCATTTTGAAATGCCGTGAAATCGCTGTGGCCAACGAACTTCATGCCTTGGCCTATCGCTCGCGCGACTTCCGCGTAAGGAATATGCGGCAGGATGCGCGTGAGGCCATAGCCGCCGCGTGAGACCAGCGCCACGTCGGCGCCGCTGGCACAGGCTCTGGCAATGGCTGCAACACGGGTGTCGTCGTCGCCCGCGAAACGCAGGTGAGAACGGAGTGCTGCGCTGTCGATTTCGACCTCGTGGCCCAGCGATTTGAGACGCGCGATGCCGCGTTTAAAGGCGGCTTTGTCGCGCACAGCGCCAGAGGGCGAATAGATGTAGATATGCTTTTTCACACGAGCAAGTATCGCACTGGTTTCCCCCCAGGTGGTGGCACAGTCGCTCAGTTTGAACGGCTGAACAGTTGGACCGCAGCTTGCGCAATAGGCTCACCCATTTCCTGCACAAAATGCCCGCCTTGCGCAATCACCATCGGCTCGGTGCAGCCGCGAATACGCTGTTGCAATGCTTGCATCACCGGAAACCCCAAAACAGGGTCTTGCGCGCCTACGGCCATCAGCGTTTGGCCTGACCAACTGTTGCTCCAAAACGCTTGTGCTTCGCGTGAAATGGCCGCACCAGGCGAATCTGCAAACTCAGGCACCATGGCCGGGAAAGAACGGGTAGCGGCGCGGTGGCCAGCATCGGGGAAGGGGGCCATGTAGGCCGCACATTCCTCTGCGCTCATCTGCGGATTGCCCCGTGCGAACAAGCGGGCAATGTCGAACTCGGTGTTTTTGGCACACATCTCACGCCAGCCGATGAACCCGGGCGATAGTGGTGTCTCGCCTGTTGCCAATGTGGTGTTCATCACCACAAGACCTCGGTAGCGCTCAGGGGCCACCATGGGCAGTGTGAGGCCCAGCAACCCGCCCCAGTCTTGCACCACCAGCACGACGTTGCGCAAGTCCAGATGCGCAATGAATTCGAGCAGCACTTGGCGGTGCCACTCAAAACGGTGGGCATTGTCTTTTTTGGGTTTATCGCTCTTGCCAAAACCTATCAAATCAGGGGCGACCACCCTGCCCCCATTCTGGGAAAAAATCGGGATCATCTTGCGGTACAGGTAACTCCAGGCTGGGTTCCCGTGCAGACAAAGGTACGTGATTGCAGCGGGTGAACTGTTGGCGGGAGCCTCTGGCGCAATGTCCAGGTAATGCAGCCGCAGGCCATTCAAGCTGGGCAGGCTGCTCACGTAATTCGGTCGCCACGGGTAACCAGGCAGATCGGCAAATCGTGCATCTGGGGTTCGCAATGCGTCGTCACGCAGGGGATGGGGGTTTGTCTCTTGGCGTTCCATGCGTTTTTGGGCTCTTTTGTGCTGAAAAAATTCAGCCATCAACGTGGCACTTTCTTCGGCAAGCACACCCCCTGTGACCTGGGTGTGGTGGTTCAACTGAGGCAGCGCGAACAGGTTCAGTACCGATCCTGCTGCGCCAGTTTTGGGTTCTGTGGCTCCAAAAACGACACGTTGGAGCCGTGCTTGCAGCATCGCGCCGCTGCACATGGCGCAGGGCTCCAGCGTGACAAACAGTTCGCAGCCGTCCAGCCGGTAGTTGCCCAGCACCTTGGCTGCTGTGCGCAGCGCCAGGATTTCGGCATGGGCGCAAGGGTCATTCAGGGCAATGGGAGCGTTGCACGCGGAGGCAATGATTTCCCCATTCTTAACGACCACCGCGCCAACAGGTACTTCACCTGCCGCACCTGCCAGCTGCGCCTGAACCAAGGCTTGTTGCATGGCTTGCAGGTCGGTTAAGGGTGGCATGTGCTATGACTACCGTAGCTGCTAAAGCCTACTGGGCTTGCTCAGATGATGCTTTTGATTGCAAACCAAGCTTGTCCATCCACTCACCCAGTGCCCGCTCATTTTCGGTGCCCAGTGCATAGGCGGCACGCATTGCAGCATGGGCTTCGGGGCGGTGTTGGTTGAGTTTGAGCTTGCAGTCGAGTTGGGTGACACGCAGCTCAAAAGCGACGATGCCCATCAGCATTTTGGAGGCGAACTCGGGGCCGAGGTCGCGCCACTGTTGGGCATAAGGCGGCTCATGGTCGCCAATCAACTTTTTGAGCAGGCGGTCTTTGGCTTCAGGTTCGTCGATCAGCGTGGCCTGGACTTTGCAATCCACAGACAGGTAATTCCAAGTCGGTACGCGCGCCAAATCCGGGTAGACCTTGGGCGACATGTAGGCATGGGGGCCGAGGAAGCTCACCAACGCTGGGGGGCGGTCGCGCAGGTAGCGCCAGTGCGGGTTGGGTTTGGCAACATGGCCTAGCAAAACGATGGGTGCGCTGTCGTCTGCTTCGTCTACAGGCTCCAAATGCAGCGGGATGTGCGTGACGAAAGGGAAGCCATCGTCATCGACGGAAATCAGGCTTGCAAAGGGGTAGGCACGAACCACGTCCAGCGCGTGGCGGCGTTCTTTCGCTTTGAATTGAGCGGGGAGGTACATCTACCATGCTCCTTTAGGTTGCTTGCCTCGAATAAAAGCGGCAATGATGCCTGCGGCCTCTGCTCGGTTAACGCGTTGTGCAAAGTCGATGGCAGAGAGGCCTTGCTCGTTCTTCAATGCAGGATCGGCACCCGCTTCGAGCAGGGCTTTCACCGCGCCGGTGGTGCCGTACATGGCGGCCATCATCAGCGGGGTGGTTTTGTTGGGCGATTCGGCGTCGATGTAGGCGTCGTTCTCCAACAGCAGGTTGATCATTTCTACATGGCCCTTGGTGGCTGCATAGTGCAGCGGTGCCCAGCCGGGTTTGTTGACATCGGCGTCTTTGTCGATCAAGGCTTTGGCAAGGTCGAGCTGATTGTTCAGCGCGGCCAACATCAGAGGGCTTTCGTCGTTTTTGTTGCGAGCTTCAGCTTCGATTTTTGGGGTACGCACCAGCACCTGAGCAGCTTTCCAGGCAGGAACCATGGTGGCAATCAGCAAGCCAGGCTGACCTTGAGGGTCTTTGGTGTTGGGGTCGAAGCCGCGTTGCAACAGCGCTTGCAGGGCCGGGCTGTCGTCACGCCGGATGGCTGAGAAAAAATCCTCGTAAGAGCCCGCATAGGCCGTGGACAGAGCTGTGAAAGCTACTGAAAACGTAGCAATAAAGTACCGTACAACAGGCAGAAGCCTCATGCCGACACCTTGGATTTGAGCTTCACGTTTTTAAACAGTGTCTCAAAGTTGGTGGTGGTGATACGGGCCATGTCTTCTATGGGCAAGCCACGCAGTTCGGCCAGGAGCTTGGCCACAAACGGGACATACGAGGGGTTGTTGGTCTTGCCCCGGTGTGGCATGGGGGCGAGGTAGGGGCTGTCGGTTTCGATCAGCATGCGGTCTAGCGGCACAAAGCGGGCCACGTCACGCAAATCTTGCGCCGTCTTGAAGGTCAGGATGCCAGAAAACGAGATATAAAACCCCAAATCCAGTGCTGCGCGGGCCACGGCTTCGGTTTCGGTGAAGCAATGGAATACGCCGCCAGCGGCGCCCGGTGAGCCGTCTTCACCCATCTCGCGCAGCAGTGCAATGGTGTCGTCCGACGCGCTACGCGTATGAATGATGAGCGGTTTGGTGGTGTGCTGAGCGGCGCGGATGTGGGTGCGAAAGCGCTCGCGTTGCCATGCCATATCGGCTACGGTGCGGCCATTCAGGCGAAAGTAATCCAGGCCAGTTTCACCGATGCCGACGACTTTGGGCGATTGGGCGCGTTGCAGCAAATCGTCCAGCGTGGGCTCACGCAGGGTATCGCTGGCTTCGTTGTCGGGGTGGACGCCGACTGTGGCAAAGAAGTTGTCATAGGCCAATGCCAAGCCATGCACGTCGTCAAATTCTTCCAGCGTGGTGCAAATACACAGGGCGCGGTCAACCTGCGCCTCAGCCATGGCAAGCCGGATTGCAGGGAGTTGCTCGACCAGGGCGGGGAAACTCAGATGGCAGTGGGAATCAACGTACATATTTTAAATTGTCTTCAAATCGTTTGAGTCGGGCGCTCAGAGGCCAAATGAGCCCCCAGAATTTCTTCAATTTTGTGCTTCAACAGGCGGGACTTCTCATCAGCCGGGAAATGCACACCTACGCCCTGGGTGCGGTTGTTGGACGAGCGCGCGGGCGTCACCCATGCCACTTTGCCGGCTACCGGGTAGCGCTGTGGTTCATTGGGCAAGGACAGCAGCAGGTAAATATCGTCGCCCAGCTTGTAGTCTTTGGTGGACGGGATGAAGATGCCGCCCTCTGTGAAATGCGGAATATAGGCGGCATACAGCGCCGCTTTTTCCTTGATCGCCAACTGAATGACGCTGGGACGTGGCGACGCAGGCACGGCCCCCGGTGTGGCTGTGCTGGACGCGGCTTGGGGGGATGGTGCGGTGCTCATGGTACGGATTATGGAGATGTTGAAGGAGGTGCTCTCAGTGCCGCACGGGCTTGTTCCCCCAAGGCTTCAAGCATCAAACCCGCATTGAACGGGTGTTCAGCGGTACGGGTGGCGATAGCCAGTGCTTTGCCCCAGGCAGAAAGACGCGCCAAATCAGCCGTCAAACGCAAATCCTGAATCACTTTGGTGTCAAAAAACCGAGGGGACGCCCCCACTTTGAACGCCATGGCATCGTGGCAAATCTTTTGCAACGTCTCTAGCACCTGCGGCATGGAGAGACCGTTGAGCCGACTCATGTCCCCCTGGACAATGGCCCGTGGCAGCTCTGACCAGCTGGCGGCAGTGGCGCCGGTGTTGGCAAACTGAAGGGCATCGTCAGGCCGACCTCCACAGGCACGCAGCCACACAGCGGCGTCGGTGGTACTCAAACCCTGTTCAACCAGCCAGGCCTGCGCGGTGGCCGGCTCAGGCCAGACCATGGCGTGACCCAGGCAGCGGCTGCGGATGGTGGGCAGCAGCTGGTGTGCTGCTTCGCAGGCGAGTATGAACTTCACATC
Organism: Betaproteobacteria bacterium; assembly: GCA_025356445.1. Lineage (GTDB taxonomy): Bacteria > Pseudomonadota > Gammaproteobacteria > Burkholderiales > Burkholderiaceae_C > Defluviibacillus. The sequence goes on from JANXSZ010000053.1 coordinate 34,644, forward strand.
GCCAGGTGGCTCTTCCAGGGTTTTCAGCAGCGCGTTGGCAGTGATGGTGTTCATCTGCTCAGCCGGGTAGACCAGCACGGCCTTGCCCCGACCACGGGCGCTGGTGCGTTGCGAAAACACTACAGCATCGCGCATGGCTTCGACGCGGATTTCCTTGCTGGGTTTGCGCTTTTTGTCGTCAATGTCGGCCTGGGCTTTTTCAGACAAAGGCCAACCGAATTCGAGCATGGCGGTCTCAGGCATCAGCACACACAGGTCAGCATGGGTACGCACGTCGATAGCGTGGCAGCTGCCGCACTGGCCGCAAGCGCCGTGTTCGGTGGGGTTGTCACATAACCAGGCGCGAACCAAGGCCAAACCCAAGGCGTACTGCCCTAAGCCTGACGGGCCGTGCAGCAGCCAGGCATGGCCGCGCTGGCGCAGCAGTGCGGTTTGCTGGGCGCGAAGCCAGGGGGCGAGTTGCGCTGATGGAACGGACGTGTTGCTCATGGTCGCGCCGCTACCATGATGGACAACCAGCCTTTTTGAACCAACACGCGGGTGATCTGTTGCCAGACTTGGTGGCGCTCAGCGGCGGCGTCGATGCGGGCAAAGCGCCGGGGGTCTGCGGCGACTCGGGTGGCATAGCCTGCAACCACTTTTTGGAAAAATGCCAGTGGCTGGGACTCGAACTTGTCGGGCGTACGGGCATCAACCAGACGGGCTGCTGCGATTTCGGGCGCCAGGTCAAACCACAGCGTCAAATGCGGTTGGCGCAGTATTATTTGAGAGGAATCAGCCTGTAGTGCAGGACTGGATTGCACCCATTGCTCTAAAGTTGATAGCACACCCAAGTTGAAGCCACGCCCACCGCCTTGGTAAGCAAAGCTGGCATCTGTAAAGCGGTCACACAGCACCACGTCACCCCTTGCCAAGGCGGGTTCAATGACATTCACCAGGTGGTCACGCCGGGCGGCAAAGATCAGCAGGGCTTCGGTAAGCGGGTCCATCGCGTCGTTGAGCACCATGGTGCGCAGTTTTTCAGCCAGGGGCGTACCGCCTGGCTCACGGGTCAAAGTGACCGCCCTGCCCTGTTCGGTGAAGGCTTTGGCCAAGCCGTCGATATGGCTGGATTTGCCCGCACCGTCTATGCCTTCAAAGCTGATGAAGAGACCGTTCATGGTGTTCGCATTTTCTGGGTATGTCCTTGAGTTCCTTGATGTTCAACCGCTCAGCCACCAGATTTACCCCGGATGAAGCGGTTCACCGCCTTATTGTGCGCGTCCAGGTCGTCACTGAACTGGCTGCTGCCATCGCCCCGCGCCACAAAGTACAGCGCCTTGCTATCCGCCGGTTGCACTGCCGCCAGCAAGGCCGCCTTGCCGGGCATGGCGATGGGTGTGGGGGGCAGCCCTGCACGGGTGTAGGTGTTCCAGGGGGTGTCGGTGAGCAAATCACGTTTGCGCAGGTTGCCATCGAATTTGTCGCCCAGGCCGTAAATAACCGTTGGGTCGGTTTGCAGCAGCATGCCCGCGCGCAGGCGGTTGTGGAAGACAGAGGCGATCATTGCGCGGTCACTGGCTCTGCCAGTTTCTTTCTCAATGATGCTGGCCAAGATCAACACCTGTTCCGGGCTGGTGAGGGTAACGCCGGGGGCGCGCAGGTTCCAGGCTGCAGCCAGCTTGCTGTCCATCGCTTTCAGGGCACGGCGCAGCAAATCCACATCGCTGCTGCCCTTGGCGTAGGTGTAAGTGTCGGGGAAAAACCGCCCTTCTGCGGGCGTGCCAGGGCGACCCAGACGGGCCATAAGATCGTCGTTGCTCAAGGTTTGGACATCATGCCGAATGAAGGCCTCGCGCTGCAAGGCGTCCCGCACCTGGCGCAAGTTCCAGCCTTCCACCAGCACCAGCGAACGCAGGGTTTCCTCGCCACGCGTCAGCTTCAGAAGCAGGCTGCGGGGCGTCTCACCACTCACTATTTCATAGCTACCCGCTTTGATCTGCTTTGCACTGCCTGCAATTTTGAACCACCACAGCAGCCATGCCGGATTCACGTCCACCCCGGCATCGGCCACTGCTTGGGCCACACCACGCGGCGAAGTGCCTAACTCAATGGACAAATCCAGCACTGGGGCGCGCAGAAGCAGGGGCTGGTGCAACCACCACGCCGCAGCAGCACCTGCCAAAACGGCGGTAAAAATCAGTGTGGAGAAGAGTCTAAGGAAGGCGCGGAGCATGGGCGGCGATGATAATCCACCCTATGACTACCCCTATTTCCTCCTCGCCTGCGTCACCACTGAACGGTCTGGCCTTGCTGCCGCACTTGGGCGTGATCCGCGCTGAAGGCGTGGACGCCGCCAGTTTTCTGCACAACCAGCTGACGCAAGATTTTGCCCTCCTGGGTTTGGGTGAAGCCCGCCTGTGCGCCCTGTGTACCGCCAAAGGCCGGATGCTGGCCAGCTTTATCGGCTTCAAGCGCAGCCCGACCGACATCCTGCTGGTGTGCAGCCAGGACATTCTGGCGGCAACCTTGAAGCGCCTGTCCATGTTCGTCATGCGTGCCAAAGTCAAGCTGAGCGATGCGTCAGCAGATTTTCAGATTGCAGGCGGGACAGGGATTGCTCTTGATTCTGTAGCGCCTACAGCTCAACCAGTCTGGTCTATGAGCGCTATGGATGGTGTAAACGTTATCAACCTCTACCCTGCCAATGGCCAGCATCGTGCCTTGTGGGTCGCACCTTCTGCGACGCCCCTGCCCCATCCTGCGAACCTCAGCGCAGCCCAGTGGCAATGGACAGAAGTGCAAAGTGGCATCGTCACGCTCACCCAGCCCATCGTTGAAGCCTTTGTGCCGCAAATGCTCAATTACGAATCAGTAGGCGGGGTGAACTTCAAAAAAGGTTGCTACCCCGGCCAGGAGATTGTCGCCCGCAGCCAGTTCCGCGGCACGCTCAAGCGCCGGGCTTTCCTGGTTCATGCTGATGTTGAGATGCACGCGGGCCAAGAAGTCTTCACCTCAAGTGATGCCGAGCAGCCCTGTGGCCTCGTGGCCCTGGCTGCGCCGGCACCTGGTGGTGGCTGGGATGCGATGGTTTCGGTACAAACAGCCGCTGTGGAAAGCGGATTGCGCTTGGTATCCGCCGACGGCGCTGCATTGGCCGTGCAACCCTTGCCCTACGCCCTGCTTGAAGATATTTAACGCAACTTTCCCCACTGAGTCGCTGTGACCTTTACCCTCCAAACCCGCTGCAGCGGCGTCTTGCTGCACCCCACCTCCCTCCCTGGCCCCCATGGCAGTGGGGACTTCGGCCCAGCGGCTTACCATTTCATCGACTGGTTGCAAGGTGCAGGTCAAACCCTGTGGCAGGTGCTGCCGCTCAATCCGATTGGCCCCGGCAACTCACCTTACGCGGGGGTGTCGGCCTTTGCAGGCAATCCGCTGCTGGTGGCGCTGGAGCCGTTGGTCGAGCGAGGTTGGCTCAGCGCCCCTGACACGACAACCTTGGCCACGTTCGACGCCCTGCGGGTGGACTACGGCCAAACCATCCCTTGGCGTATGCAACAACTGCGCGCAGCATGGCAAGGTTTCAGCCAGTTTGCCACGGCTGAAGACAGCGACGCGTTGCGCACCTATGCCAAGTCACAATCCACATGGCTGGATGACTACGCCCTTTTCATGGCCTTGGACCATGCCTTCAACCCTCCGGACACGGCCCCCAGCGACTGGCGTGCGTGGTGCGATTGGACTGAGATGGACGGAGGTCTTGCCAAACGTATGCCTGCCGCGCTGGCCGACGCTCGTATTCAATTCGCTGACGCCATTCAGTTTTGGCAGTTCACCCAGTGGTGTTTTGAGACCCAATGGCAGGCGCTGCGGGCCTATGGTCAAGCCCGTGGCGTTTTTATCGTCGGCGATCTGCCGATTTTTATCGCTCACCACAGCGCCGACTGCTGGGCACGGCCTGACCTGTATTGGCTGGACGACAGCGGCCAGCCCACCGTGGTTGCGGGTGTGCCACCTGATTTTTTCTCGGCCACGGGTCAGCGCTGGGGCAACCCGCTCTACCGCTGGGACGCCTTTGAGGCTGAAGGCTTCGCTTGGTGGATTGCCCGCGTCAAGCGCCAACTGGCGCTGGCCGATGTGGTGCGCATCGACCATTTTCGGGGCTTTGCCGCCTACTGGGAAATACCTGCCAGCTGTCCCACTGCCATGGACGGCCAATGGGTCACAGCACCGGGTCATGCCCTGTTCAGCGCCATCCAGTCTGCATTGCAGGCTGATTCAGTCCTTCCTTTGCCCATCATTGCCGAGGATTTAGGTGTCATCACCTCTGATGTGGAAGCCTTGCGCGATGCCTTTGCCTTCCCTGGCATGCGCATCTTGCAGTTTGGCTTTGGCGACACGCCTGCCAATGCCTTTTTGCCGCACAACTACATCACCAATACCGTGACTTACACCGGCACGCACGACAACGACACCGCACGCGGCTGGTGGGCCACCGCCACCGCCCATGAGCGCCACACGGCACAAACCTACCTGAACTGCACAGAGCCCCAAGCCCACCACGGCATGACCCGTGCCATCATGGCCTCTGTCGCCAACACGGCCATCCTGCCCCTGCAAGATGTCTTGGGCCTGGACAGCACCCATCGCATGAACACGCCCGGGCTGATGGGGGCATGGGAATGGCGCTTTGTGTGGGCCTGGGTAGGGAATGAGCCGGGGGCCCAGCTCAGGGCGTTGAGTGTGGCGTTTGGGCGACTGGGGTAGGCTGCGTAGCCCGCAGCTTGCTCCGGTACGCCGCTGGCACATCTCTCTTCACGGCCTCTTTGTCTTTCACCAGCGCCAAGTCATAGGCCTGCTGAAACGCAGCCAGGGCCTTCGCTTCGTCACGTTGCGGGTTTTGCTCTTCGGTGTACAACAGGCCGGTTTTGACCCAGCCATCCACCACAGTCGCGGGCCAGTACTGGCTGCGCAGGGTCAGGCCCTTCAGCGCAACATCCCATTCTTTTTCTGCCAGCCCCATGACATACGCGGCGTTGACGAGGTCGTAGTCGTACACACCCTGGTCCAAAGAGCGCCGTGTGAGCGCCAGCGCTTGCGCCATGCGGCCTGTGCGGCTCAGCAAGATCACCTCCAGCGAACGCACCGAGGGGGCGTTGGGTTGCAGTTGTTTGCAACGCTCCAGGAATTCAAACGCTTTGTCGAACTGGCCGTTTTGCGAGTAACCCCGGGCGATGTTGGACATGATGGCCACCACGTAGGGGCGTGAGGTGGTGACGGATTCCCAAATCCAGGTGGCGTTCGTCCAGTCGCCCCACTTGGCCACCTCGTCGGCCACCATGGGCGTGAGTTTGCGGTAGTGCGGGGTGATAGCGATACCTTCGCGCAGCAGCTGGAACATTTGGACTTTAGAGTCCTTCCAGCGGGGACTGTGAACCTGGTTCGAGGCCGATACCGTCAGTGCGAGCTTCACGGCGTTGACGATTTTATTTTCGGCCTCGGCAGCCTGCTGGCTGATGTAGAGACACAGCGCCAAGCAAGCCGCACTCGCGCCCAGCCAGACTTTCGAATGCAGGGGTGACCAGCGCAAGTGGCTTGCCAGCAGGCGATTGTCTGTCCAGCACAGCCGGGCATCCGATGCCGCCAAAATACCCAGACACACGGCAAACAAGGCCCCTGTTGCGGCCAGGCGCCACGGAAAGCCTGCGTTGCTGATGATCAAAAATAACAGCAAACTTGTTAGCGTGAATGCGCGCAATGGTGCTTCAGCGAGCGCTTCTGGCGTTGTGGCACGCAGTGTTTTCCAGGCAGCGGCGCTGAGGTAGCTGAACAGCGCCAGCAAAAAGCCCCATCCCACCAACCCATACTCGGCCAGCAGCTGCAGCACCTCGTTGTGAACGTAGTAGTCTGTCTCTAGCTGCGCGCCTGAAGCTTGGTAGCGGGGGATTTGCACCTCCCATGCGCCTGCACCCACGCCCGCCAGCGGGTTGTCGGCGATCATCCGGCCTGTGGCTGACCACATCACCCAACGCAAGGAGAATGAGCGTTCGGTGTACTCGCGCTTGTCTGTCATGGAGAGCGCCCGGGCAAAGCTGCGCGCGATGGGGGTCAGGCCCCGGCTTTCGACGCGGTGCTCTTCGATCAACGCAGCATTGCCCGTGCCCAGGCTGCCGAAACCGATGACGGTCGCGATCAACACCCCGGCGGCAATGGCACGTTGCAGCTTGCTCCAGGGGGCGCCAAAGACGTTGGCCGAAACATTGACCATATTGCGCTCGGTGGCGGTCAGCGCTGCCAGCCGTTGACGGTACAGCAACGCCATCACGGGCAGCAGCACCAGCAATGCGGCCAGGGCGATCAGGGCGGAGCGCGTGCCCGTCATCAGCATGGCGACCAGATTAAAGCCTGTGGTGAAGCTCATCAGCACAAGGACGGCATGCGCTCTGGCACGCAGCAGCACCCAGACTGAAAACGGCAGCGTACAAACCAAAAATTCGGCAAAAAAGTTGCGGTTCACAAACGTTGATGCAGGATTGGGCCCTTGCGGAAAGCCTTTGAAGTCCGCCCAGAATTGCCATGCCGTCCAGATCGACGCCACCAAGGCCCCGGTGTGGATACCGACTGCCAACGTCGAAAACCGATCGCGACTGAAGCTGTTCAACCCCAACCAGACGATGACGCTGAAAACGAACCAACGGATGGCTTCCACACCCCCCAAAAACACATGCGACCAGACCATACTGCCCAGTGCGTAAGCCATCAGGGCCAGTGGCAAGCCAACGATGCCATGCCAGCGCAGCGGTGTGGTGCGGCCTTGTTCGCGCCAAAAAAACACAACCAATGCCGACAGCGCCAGCATGCTGACGACGATGGATTTGAGCGTGTCTTGCAGCATCAGCTCGTCGGGCACCCCCAGTGCCGGAGCGAGGAACATCATCAGCGCTAACAGCACCGCCGTCCAGTCGCCCGGGCGGGCCTCACCAGGCAGAGCGCTGCCCGTTTGCTCTAAAGGCAGCGTAGGTATTTTGATGGAGGCATGGGCTGATGTGGAGGTGTTCTGCGCGGTGGGCGCTGCTCGTTTTTTCTTGCTCATGCACCCAACCGCACAAACATTTCCTGGTGCGGTATACCCACTTCATCGAACACTGGGCCGCGTGGCACAAAACCAAGCCGCGCATAAAAGCCCTGGGCACTGGTCTGCGCGTGCAACAGCACCTCGGTGTCGCCTCGCGCTTTCGCGCTGCCCATCAGGGCGGTCAAAATATCACGCCCCACGCTGGAACCCCGCAGCACTTTGTTGACGGCCATGCGGCCTATTCGGCCTACGCCCGGTGCGTGTGTCAGCAAACGGCCTGTGCCAATCGCCATGCCCAAGCGGTTGTAAGCGACAGCGTGAAGGGCGCTGTGGTCAGCGTCATCCCATTCCATGTCTTTAGGGATACCCTGCTCTTCGATGAAGACCTGTGCGCGCACCGCACCGGCGTCTGTACCCAATTCAGCCCAAGATCCGGTTTTAATCTCCACCGTTGCCGCTCCAGCCTCAAAGCCCATGAACAAATCCCGCAACGCCTGCGGCACAGGCTTGGACACCTTTTTAACCGGGTCAGCAAACACATAAATCAGCTCGCCACTGACCAGCAGCCGGTCACCACTGAAAATGCCGCCCACAAACTGGAACGACGAGGTGCCAATGCGCGCGCACCGCATCCCCACGTCGAGCAGCTCGTCACAAGTGGCTGAGGCGTGGTATTCGAGCGTGGATTTTTTGACAAACATGTCACCGTCTTGCGTGTGCATGGCGTCCATGTAGGGAAAGGCCAGCGCCCGCCAGTACTCGCCCATGGCGGTATCGAGGTACATCAGGTAATGGCCGTTGAAGACGATTTTTTGCGCATCCACCTCGGCCCAGCGTACACGCAGGCGGTGAATCAGTCGGAAGTCTTGTCGGTTCATGGGGGTGGGGGTGCTTGTCATGTCAAAGGTCAAAGGCTTGTTTTAACGCTGCAGCCGCGTGGGCATGGGCGATTTTGGCTTGCGGGATGGCTCGGCCCATTTTGATGAACTCGTGCACCACGCCCCGGTAGATTTCCAGGTCAACGGGAACACCGGCGGCACGCAGGGCATCGCCATACTGCACGCCTTCGTCCACCAGCGGATCGCATTCGGCCAGACCTATCCAGGCGGGGGCAAGGTCGGAAAAATTAGACGCTCGCAGCGGGGCAAAGCGCCAGTCTTCACGGTCGGAGGGGTCTCGCACGTAATGGTTGAAGAACCAGCTGATGGCCGGTTCGTCCAGCACAAAGCCTTGGGCAAAGCGCTGGTGAGAGGGGGTGTCTTGGTGGGCCATCATGCCGGGGTAGAACAGCAATTGCAGCGCCAGCTTAAGGCCGATATCGCGGGCACGCATTGCGCATTGCACCGCCAGCGTGCCACCGGCACTGTCACCACCGACAGCGATACGGCGTGCATCCAATCCTAAATCCATAGCATTGATAGCAAGCCAGGCAAGCGCATCCCAAGTATCTTCTGCTGCGGCAGGGAATTTATGCTCTGGTGCGAGACGGTAGTCCAGCGAGATGACCGCTGCACCGCTCAGGCGGCTCAGCTCACGGCACAGGATGTCGTGGGTGTTGATGCTACCTACGGTGAAGCCCCCGCCGTGGAAATAGAGCAGCAGGGGCAGACCGGTACCAGCGACACCAACAGCACCGGCCTCTTTGGCCACCGGCGCATACAGCCGGGCAGGCAGCGCAAACCCATCCCGGGCGGGGATGGTGAAATCCTCAACCCGGGCCAGTTGCGCCTTGGGAACTTCCAGTACCTCGGCCCCCAGCGCATAAGCAGCTTTGGCTTGGCGGGGCGACACGGTATAGAGCGGTGGATGCCCAGCGCGGGTCATGCGCTCTAGTACGCCGCGCATGGCGGAGGTCAACAGGGATTCGGGCGGGGGCAGGCTCAAAACGGTCTCCAAAACAGCGATCCCAAAGTCGCCAAACAGTTACTGAACAGTCACGCAGGGGGCACGGGCAAAGCCGTGAAGGCTGGTATCGTACCGTGTTGCTTTCACGGCCCGGCCCCGCCCTATAAACAAAGAGACACGAAAGATCCCCATGGCTTTTATCTACTACGTCACCCATATCCATTTTGAATTTGGTGCGGTTCAGATGCTCAAGGCGGAGTGCCAGCGCATCGGCATCACGCGCCCCCTGGTCGTCACTGACGCGGGTGTCAAAGCCGCAGGCGTACTGCAAAAGGCGTTGGACCAGCTCGGTGGTTTGACCGTGGCGGTATTTGACCAAACGCCATCCAACCCGACCGAAGCTGCGGTGCTCGCCGCCGCCAAAATGTACAAAGACAACGCGTGTGATGGCCTGATCGCGGTCGGCGGTGGCAGTGCCATTGACTGCGCCAAGGGTGTCGCCATTGCCGCCACGCACGAAGGCCCACTCACACGCTATGCCACCATCGAAGGTGGCTCGGCCCTCATCACCGAGCGTACCGCCCCGCTGATTGCAGTGCCCACCACCAGTGGCACGGGCTCTGAGGTGGCACGCGGTGCCATCATCATCGTGGACGACCACCGCAAGCTGGGTTTCCACTCGTGGCACCTCGTGCCCCAAAGCGCGATCTGTGACCCTGAGTTGACGCTGGGCCTGCCCCCCATGTTGACTGCCGCCACCGGTATGGACGCCATTGCCCACTGCATGGAAACCTTCATGGCCCCCGCTTTTAACCCACCTGCTGACGGCATCGCCCTGGAAGGCCTGCGGCGCGGCTGGGGTGCCATTGAGCGTGCGACCCAAAACGGGCTCGACCGCGAAGCCCGCCTGAACCTGATGAGCGCCAGCATGCAAGGGGCCATGGCCTTCCAAAAGGGCTTGGGCTGTGTGCATTCCCTGAGCCATAGCCTGGGCGGGGTGAATCCACGCTTGCACCACGGTACGTTGAACGCGATGTTTTTACCGGCCGTAGTACGCTTCAATGCCGACGTGGAATCGCTTCAAAAAGAAGAGCGCCTCAAGCGCATGGCGCATGCCATGGGGCTGGATACAGGCAGTGATGTTGCCGAGGCACTGACCGACATGAACGCCCGGTTGGGCCTGCCTAGCGGGCTGGCTGCGATGGGGGTGGAACGGGTGCAGTTTGCACAGATTATTCAAGGGGCACTGGTTGACCACTGCCACAAGACCAATCCAAGGTTGGCGAGTGCGGCAGACTACGAGGGAATGCTGGGCAGTTCGATGTAAGCGTCGTTGACAACAACTTAAGTTCTACAGTGCCTCAACCCGCCCCATGTCAGGCTTTTGTACCCAGGCAGCAAACTCATCGGCCAATTGCTGGGCTTGAGATATCGCAGCTGTCCAGGCTTTGACGCGGCCTGCAAAATCAGTGCCGTAATGGGTGAAATCAGTGCGGTCCGGCAGCTTGGCGTTGGGCAGTGTTTTGACCCAACCGGGATCAGGTGCCAGCACCACGGCGTTATCGAGAAAGTGGGTAGACCCGTGTCGCCATTTCAGGCCTTTGTCCAGCCAGCCGGGGACGATGCTCTTTTGAAAGTGGGGATACAGCACCACACCTTGCGCTGTACCTTGAGCGATACCTTCATGGCCAACCTCTTCGCCACACAGCTTGCGGTAGTCCAGGTGCAGGTGGTAATCGGTGATGCCGCCATCCCAGTAGGCACCGCTGGGTGCGCCAGGGATGTGGTTGACCGAGCGCAGCACAAAGGGTATTGAGCAACTGGCCTGCAAAGCAGGGCTGAAATTCGCCTCGCTCAGGTGGACTTGCCGGGTGCGGTAATCGGCGGTGGCGAACGGTATACCGGCGTCGTGCGATGAAAAAACCACCCGCTCCAGCCATGCACCCAAGGCTTTGCGGTGCAGCGTGTTGGTGACAAAAGCACCCAGGTAGCCAAGCGGTGTGCCAATACGGTGTTCGCGCCGCAGCACATGGCGTCCGCGTGCAGTGATGATGTGCAGGCGGTAACGGGGGTGGGCCAGGATTTCACCCACCCGTCCGCTGTAAAACGCTTGTAAATTACGGCCAAACACCTCACTCACTTGGTCTGCGGAGACGCGCTTTTGCCCCGGTGGCACCACGTAATCCTGGTGGATGTAGTCATGCTCCAGCTTGTGCAGCGCCGTGATCGGATCAGCCAGGCAAGCCGTCGCCATGCGCCACGCGCCTATGGACGCCCCCACCAGGTGCACGGCGTGCGTGCTTTGGGCGAGCCAGTCGCCAAACAGGTAGCGGTCTAGCGCCCCCAAAATCAGACCTTTGGGGCCACCGGCGGCACCAGGGATGAGTTTGACGTGGTGCGGTTGAAGGCCGTCACGGGCCAGCAGGGCGCGGGCTTGAGGGCCAGCGTAGATGCGCAGTGCGTGGGACGAGGCAGAGGTCATTAAGCTTCTAAAACGCCTTCAAAGTCGTCCATCAGCAAATCAGGGTCTAAAGTCAGCAATTCGCCCACTTCATCGGGGTAGGTGTGGATCAGGTCAACGCGGCTTTGCTGAAGCTCTGCCGCCCTCGCCCGCCACGCCGCCATGTGGATCACCCCGGCCATCGGTTCGTACAGGTCGTTGTCGAACGGCGCACGCTGGTGTTCGATCGCGTTGACGATGCTTTTCGGAAAACGCCAGTCGCGTGCCAACGCCGCACCCACGTCGGCGTAGGTGTAGCCGAACATCTCAAACTCGGTTTGCGAGCGCTTGATGGCCAGCGGTGCCATGGTTTCATCCAGTTTGAGCATCACATCGGGCATGCCCACGTGCATCACGATCTCACCAATGGAGTGAATCACGCCCACGGTGAAAGCGAGGTTCAAATCAATGTCAATTTTGGATGCCACATAACGTGCCATGTTGGCGGTGTTGAAGCTGTAGCGCCAAAACTGCTCCAGCTTGACACCGGGCACCACGCTGAACGAGTTGTCCATCACCGCGCCCAGCACCACAGCCCGCACGCGGGTGAAGCCCAGCATGGCTATAGCCTCTTGCGCGGTGGTGACAGAGCGCGCCAAGCCAAAAAATGCCGAATTTGCTTGCTTGAGCAGCTTGGCCAGCAGCACCGGGTCGGTGGAGATATGGTGAGCGATTTCGCGCGCGTCCACGTCTTCTTTGTCGAAAGTTTCAATCAACATCAGTGCCAACTCGGGCACGGTGGGCAGCGCATTGGGTTGTTTGAGCAGTTGTTCCAACTTCATGGGGTGCCTCGGCAAAGGGTTTTAGTTTGGTTTTTGTCCTAGACGATTATGCTATTTCTTCAAGCCTTGCAGCTTGGCAAAGGCCGAGGCCATGGCGTTGCCCGCAGCAGGCTGGTTGCCCCCGGAATAGCTGCCTTGCTGGCTTCGTCCCTGACTTTGGCCTCGGCCAGCGCCTTCAAAACGGTTGTCACGCGGGCCATCTTTGCGGGCGGGGGCGGCGTCGAGCTTCATGGACAAACCGATGCGTTTGCGCGCCACGTCCACTTCCATCACCTTCACTTTGACCACATCGCCCGTTTTAACGATTTCGCGGGCATCGCTGATGAACTTGTGGCTCATTTGGCTGACATGCACCAAACCGTCCTGATGGACTCCCAAGTCGATGAACGCACCAAACGCAGCCACGTTGCTCACGGTGCCCTCCAGCACCATGCCCTCTTTCAGGTCTTTGATGTCTTCCACACCTTCGCTGAAGCGGGCCACTTTGAAATCGGGGCGTGGGTCACGGCCTGGTTTTTCCAGTTCGCTCAAAATGTCTTTGACGGTGATGACGCCGAATTTCTCGTTCGCGAACAACTCGGGCTTGAGGGCTTTGAGCATCTCGGCACGGCCCATCAGTTCGGTAATCGGTTTGGCGGTTTGGGCGATGATTTTCTCAACCACGGCGTAGGTTTCGGGGTGAACGCTGGTCATGTCCAGCGGATTGTCACCGCCGCGAATGCGCAAAAAGCCTGCGCTTTGTTCGAATGTTTTGGCTCCGAGGCCAGACACATCCATCAGTTGCTTGCGGTTTTTGAACGCGCCATTGGCTTCACGCCAGCGCACCACGGCTTTGGCAACGCTGCCCGAGAGGCCGGACACCCGGCTCAGCAGCGGCACACTGGCGGTGTTCAGGTCCACGCCCACCGCGTTCACGCAGTCTTCCACCACGGTTTCCAGTGTGCGGGCCAGCTCGCTTTGGTTCACGTCATGTTGGTACTGGCCAACACCAATGGACTTGGGGTCAATCTTCACCAACTCAGCCAGCGGATCTTGCAGGCGGCGGGCAATGCTGGCGGCACCGCGCAGGCTCACGTCCACATCGGGCATCTCCTGGCTGGCAAATTCGCTGGCGCTGTAGACCGAGGCACCCGCTTCGCTGACGACAACTTTTTGCATCGCAGGGCCTGCGGTAGAACCGGTAGCGCCGGTGTCATGCACGCTTTCCAGACGCTTCATCAGATCGCCCGCCAGTTTGTCCGTCTCGCGGCTGGCTGTGCCGTTGCCAATGGCAATCAGGTTCACACCGTGTTTGCGCGACAGCAGCGCCAAGGTGTGCAGCGAGCCCTCCCAATCCCGGCGCGGCTCGTGGGGGTAGATGGTCGAGGTTTCCAGCAGTTTGCCCGTGCTGTCCACCACCGCCACTTTCACACCGGTACGGATACCCGGGTCCAAGCCCATCACCACGCGCGGTCCCGCAGGTGCAGCCAGCAGCAGGTCACGCAGGTTATCGGCAAAGACTTTGATGGCGACTTTTTCTGCATCCTCGCGCAGCCGGGCAAACAAATCGCGCTCGGTGGACATGCTGAGTTTGACGCGCCATGTCCAGGCCACACATTTGCGGATCACGTCATCGGAGGCCCGCTTTTGGTGGCTCCAGCCCAGGTGCAGCGCGATACGCCCTTCAGCAAGGCTGACGACCACAGCACGCGGTGTTTTTGCATCATTGGTGGTCGTAGCGCTTACTGGATCGGCTTCAGGCGCTATTAATTTTGCATCAAGTACCTCCAGCGTCCGCCCCCGGAACACGGCCAGTGCGCGGTGCGAGGGCACGCGGCCAATCGGCTCATCGTAGTCAAAATAATCGCGGAACTTGGCCACATCCGGGTTGTTTTCGTCTTTGCCGTCGGCGAGTTTGGAGCGCAGCAAGCCCTCGTTCCACAGCCATTCGCGCAGGCCTTGCACCAGGAAGGCGTCTTCAGCCCAGCGCTCAGACAGCAGGTCACGCACGCCGTCCAAAACCGCCTGTGGTGTAGAAAAATCAGTACCTTCTGGTGTGCCCGCAGGCTTCACGAAGGCGGTAGCTTCCAGAATGGGGTCAAGCGAGGGGTCGGCAAACAGTTTGTCAGCCAGCGGCTCAATACCGGCTTCCCGGGCCATCATGCCCTTGGTGCGGCGCTTGGGCTTGAAGGGCAGGTAGAGGTCTTCCAGTTCTTGTTTGGTAGGTGCGAATTCGATGGCGGCACGCAGCTCGGGGGTGAGCTTGCCTTGTTCGTCAATACTTTTGAGCACAGCTTCGCGCCGGTCTTCGAGTTCACGCAGGTACGAAAGGCGCGCATCCAGCTCGCGCAATTGGATATCGTCCAGCCCGTTGGTCACTTCTTTGCGGTAACGGGCGATGAACGGCACCGTAGCCCCGCCATCGAGCAAGTCCACCGCTGCCCTCACCTGTTGTTCGGTTACTTTGATTTCTGAGGCGATTTGGCGGATGATTTTTTGCATGAAGAGGTCAACAACAAGGTCAAATAGCTAGCGAAGCGGCGAAGTTTGCCACAGGCGGAGGCGTGCAAAGGTGGAAAAGGCCACAGTTTGGGAGGGCTTGCGATCGACGAACTGCTTTGCAAAACAGCTGGCGTGTGGTCAATCTGGCGGGCATCGCTTGGTTAAACTAGCCCATGCATTGGTTCTACCTCGCGATAGCGATCATCTCTGAAGTTATAGGCACTTCCGCCCTCAAAGCGGCCGACGGTTTCACCCGTTTTTGGCCCTCTGTGGCTGTCGTGTCGGGCTATGGCGTTGCTTTTTACTGCCTGTCCGAGGTGATTCGCACTGTGCCGGTAGGTGTTGCCTATGCCATTTGGTCGGGCGTAGGGACGGCGCTGATTGCCTTGATCGGTTGGCTCGTTTTGGGCCAAAAGCTGGACGTAGCCGCTGTGATCGGTCTCACACTCATCGTGTCAGGCGTGGCGGTTTTGAATGTTTTCTCCAAATCCATCGCGCCGTAGAGACTGAACTGTGGCGCGGGTTGCTGCGCAGCAGCCCGCCTGTACTTAGCCTGCCAAGCCTACGAACACGTTTTGCACGTCGTCGTTGTCATCCACAGCAGAGAGGAAGGCTTCGACTTCTTCCAGATGCTCGGCGCTCAGGCTGGCCGGGTCAATCGGGTTCTTGGCCTTGTAGCCCAGCTTGACGGACAAGACTTTGAAGCCTTGGGCCGGTAATGCACGGCTCACCAGATCAAGATCGGTGGGGTCGGTAAGGAACAGCGTACCGCCCTCTTCCTCACCTGGCTCAAAATCTTGCGCACCGGCTTCAATCGCCGCCAACTCGGCATCGGCGTCTTTGACAGCGGGTTCGGCTTCGATCATGCCCACATGGTCAAAATCCCAAGATACCGAGCCGGAAGTCCCTTGTTGCCCTTTGCGAAACAGCACGCGCATGTCCGAGGCCGTGCGGTTCACGTTGTCGGTCAGGCATTCGATCATCACGGCCACGCGGTGTGGCCCAAAGCCTTCGTAAATCACGTGCTCAAAATTAACGGCTTCACCCGTCAGACCTGCGCCTTTTTTGATGGCACGGTCCAGCGTTTCTTTGGGCATCGAGACTTTGCGGGCCTGCTCGGCCACCAGCCGCAAGCGCGCGTTGGTAGCAGGGTCAGCCCCATTGCGCGCTGCGATCATGATGTCTTTGGCCAAGCGGCCAAACAGACGGCCCCTGGCATTCGCTGCGAGTTCCTTGCCTTTTGCTTTCCATTGCGCGCCCATGATCGAGATTCCTTGTGTTGTAGCGCGTTGGTGCGCCAAGTTTTTGTGGGGATGATTAAGCCTTGTGCGCTTGTCAAATAGATGCGGCAGAAGGCTCAAAGGGGATTGGGTTATACACCCATAACAGCCCTAATACAGGTTAGGTACTGGTAGCGCTGGTGAATCTCATGGCGGTTTGTGCCACACTTCCCCGTCAATCGTTTTCAGGAGTTCCCCTCATGGCCCGTCCCACTGCTTGGGCACCCAAAGTTGCTGCGCTGATTAAAAGCGGCAACAGCACCGGCGCGTTATTGCAAATCAAGGCTGCACCGACTGTCAAAGACCTGCAACAGCTGCGTATTTTGCTGGCTACAGACAATTTGTTGGCCAAAAACCGAAATATTGACGAGGCGACGTCAGACCAAATCACCGCGCTTTCTTCCCCCAGGTTGCACCGCGCACCCTGATTCGTTGTCACTGCCCCTCAAGGAAACCACCATGCGATTCACCGCTACGACGCTTGTTAAATCCAAAGCCACTCTCACCACGCTGGCCATTAGTGCCGCCTTTTGTGCCGGCTTGGCGATCTCCCCGGCGACCGAGCATGTGCTGAGTCTGGCCCATGCCCAAGCAGTGCCCTTGGTCGCGTCCGTCATTGACATTGACAGCATCAAAGAAGCCGATCTGCCCACCACGCCCAACCCGGATTTGCGGGCCAAAACGCTGGTGGTGACTGACAACGCCACCCTTGGTGTGCAAATGGGCAATGTTGGCAAGCACTTTCACAGCAAGTCAGACGAAATCCAGTACATCGTGGAAGGCACGGGTACGGCGTGGCTGGGCGACAAAAAGATCGACCTGAAACCCGGCATGCTGATCGTGATCCCCAAGGGCACAGCGCACGCAGGCACGGTAGAGACAACGGGCCGGTTCAAGGCGATTGCGATCAAGATTCCACCGCAGATGAGTGGCGATACGACATTTGTGCAGTGACGTGTTCCTTGAATACGGGGTGACGATGTAAGAAAACGGATGGGTTGCGCGACCAAGCCGTAGCCCTCTTCACCACCCAAGGATTCGCCATGAATGCTATTCATTCGATAGCTGCTGTAGCCCTTCTGGCATGCACTACAGCCGTATTCAGTGCTGAAACTGCGTGCAAAGCTGACTCCACAGCCGCACTCACCCCAGTGATTGAGCTGTACACCTCGGAAGGGTGCAGCTCTTGCCCACCGGCAGACCAGTGGCTCTCCACTTTGAAAGGCCCTGCGACCCAGGGCAAGGCCGTGGTGCAGGCGTTTCACGTTGCCTACTGGGACTACATTGGTTGGGTAGACCGCTTTGCCAGCCCAGCCTACACCGCGCGCCAAAAGCAAATTGCCAGTTGGAACAGCCTGCGCAGTATCTATACGCCGCAGCTGGTACGTAACGGGGCAGATTGGCGGGACTATGAGCGTGCCATCAACAACACTGAACCTGGTCGTGCCAGCATCCACCTGCAACGCACCGCTGCTGAAGCCTTTGAGGCCACCGTCTCACCCACTGACAAGTCGGGCAACTGGTCTGCCTACTGGAGCGTGACCGAGCATGGACACAGCTCCAAAGTCAAGGCGGGTGAAAACGCTGGCGAGCTGCTGAAGCACGATTTTGTGGTGCGCCAGTATGTGCCAGTGGGTGACTACCAAGGCACGCAAACGCTCAAATTCAACACCGTCGCAGGCACGCCTGAGCACGCCCGGCAGGTGAATTTGGTGGTGTTTGACGGTAAAACTGGCAAGACACTGCAAGCGCTGAGCTTGTCTTGCCAGGGTTGAGTCTCGTCCTTGCGTTGTTACGCTGATTTTTCCGCTGGCTTGCTTTCCTTCATCGCAGCCAAATAGGGTGCGAGGCGCTTGCCCATTTCTTCGCCCAAGGCTTGCAGGCCACTCATGGGGCGCACCATGACTTCAAATTCGGTGATCTTGCCTTCGGCATCGAACTGAATCAAATCAATGCCCTTGAGTTCTTTGCCGTTCACGGTGGCGCTGAATTCCAGCACCACGTTCAGGCCATCGGCGCTGGCGAGCTGGCGGTGGTAGGTGAAGTTGTCAAACACCTTGATGACCGTACCCAAAATCATCTGTACCACCTGTGCACTGGGGTAAGGTGTGTGGGCCATCGGCGAGCGAAACACGGCCTTGCTGTGCAAGAGGGGGCCGAGTTCACTCATATCGCCTTGTGCCGCCATGACGTGCCATTTGTCTAAGCTGGCAGCCACGGCGGGAAGAAGAGTTGCATCGAGGTTCATAGCATTCCTAGGTTCAGTGGTGGTGGAAGAAACAGGTGGAAGCGTCTCAAGCGTCTCAAAATTCAAGGCCAGTTCAGTACCTTGTTTGATGGCGCGTTTGGCATCCAGCTCAGCAGCAAGGTCAGCACCACCAATCAGATGTACCGCCACGCCTGCCGCCTGCAACGCAACTTGCAGTTCGCGTTGAGGTTCCTGGCCTGAGCACAGCACCACCGTATCCACAGGAAGGCTCATGGCTTTACCGTCAACGGTAATGTGCAGGCCTGCATCGTCGATCCGTTGGTAGGTGGTGCCGTTAATCATGTCCACCTTGCGGTTTTTCAGGGATGTGCGGTGGATCCAGCCCGTTGTTTTGCCCAAACCATCACCTACTTTGCTGCTCTTGCGTTGCAGCAGGTAGACCTTGCGCGGGCTGGGTTCGCTATGGGCGGGCATCAGGCCACCAGCTTGGGCGTAGGTGGCGTCCACACCCCATTCAGCGAAGAATTTGGACTTGTCCAGGCTGGGGCTGGTGCCCTCGTGCAGCAGGTATTCGGCCACGTCAAAACCAATACCGCCCGCACCAATCAACGCCACCGTCTGGCCCACGGCGCATTTGCCCTGCAGCACATCCAAGTAACTCACCACCTTGGGGTGGTGGATACCTTCAATCTTGGGCGTGCGGGGGATGACACCCGTCGCCAGCACCACATGCTTGAAGCCCGCATCCATCAGGTCTTGGGCGGATACGCGCTTATGGAGGTGCAGCTTCACCCCGGTTAATTCGATCTGTTTGCCAAAGTAGCGCAAGGTTTCGTAGAACTCTTCTTTGCCCGGCACCTGCTTGGCCACGGTGAACTGGCCGCCGATTTCGCTGGCGGCGTCAAACAGCGTGACCGTAAAGCCCCGGCGTGCGGCGGTGGTGGCGAACGCCAACCCAGCGGGGCCAGCCCCCACCACGGCAATGTGCGCCTTGCTGGTGGTCTGTTTTTCGATCAGGATCGTCTCGTGGCAAGCGCGGGGGTTCACCAGACACGAAGTGATCTTGCCGCCAAAGGTGTGGTCAAGGCAAGCTTGGTTACAGCCGATACAGGTGTTGATTTCGTCAGCCCGGCCCTCAGCGGCTTTGCGCATGAAGTCAGCGTCAGCCAGGAAAGGCCGCGCCATCGACACCATATCGGCCATGCCGTCGGCCAAAATTTGCTCGGCCACTTCGGGTGTGTTGATGCGGTTGGTGGCTACCAGCGGGATGCCCACTTTGCCTTTGAGCTGTTGTGTCACCCAGGCAAAGGCGGCGCGTGGCACCTTGGTGGCGATGGTGGGGATGCGCGCCTCATGCCAGCCGATGCCGGTGTTCAAGATGTTCACGCCTGCGGCCTCCAGCGCCTGCGCGAGTTGCACCACCTCCTCCAGTGTGGAGCCGCCCTCCACCAAGTCCAGCATCGACAGCCGGAACACGATGATGAAGTTCGCCCCTACCCGTTCGCGGGTACGGCGCACGATCTCGAGCGGGAAACGGATGCGGTTTTCAAAAGAGCCTCCCCAATCATCGTCGCGTTGGTTGGTTTGTTGAGCGATGAATTCGTTGATGAGGTAGCCCTCAGAGCCCATGATCTCCACGCCGTCATAGCCCGCGCTTTGCGCCAGCGCGGCCGCACGGGCATAGTCTGCTATGGTTTTTTCTACTTCATCGGTGCTCAAGGCACGCGGGCGGAACGGACTGATGGGCGCTTTGAGCGCACTGGGGGCGACCAACTCGGGGTGGTAAGCGTAGCGGCCAAAGTGCAGAATTTGCATGGCGATCTTGCCACCCGCTGCATGAACGGCTTGCGTCACCACGCGGTGCTTGTCAGCCTCTTCTTCGGTGGTCATGCAAGCGCCGCCGGGCATGGGGCGACCCAGCTCGTTGGGTGCGATGCCGCCGGTCACGATCAGACCCACGCCACCGCGTGCGCGTTCGGCGTAGAAGGCCGCCATGCGGGCAAAACCGTCCTTGGCCTCCTCCAGACCGACGTGCATGGAACCCATGATGACGCGGTTGGGAAGCGTGGTGAAGCCCAGGTCAAGCGGGGCAAACAAGTGGGGATAAGGGGTCATGATGTCTCCAGTGTGAGCATTTGAACAGCGTAGCTATGCAACCAGTTGCATGAGTTTAGGGTTATCTTGAAATTTATGCAACTGGTTGCATGGCTATCAACCTGCGTTTAGACTGGCGGGTATGTCCTTGTCTCACGCTGTACTCACTTCGCTCATCGAAAAATCCTCTTCAGGCTACGAGCTGGCGCGTCGGTTTGACAAATCCATTGGCTATTTCTGGCACGCCACGCACCAGCAGATTTACCGGGAGTTGGCCCGCATGGAAGCGGCGGGCTGGATTGCGTCAACAGCGGCACCCGATGCCGGAAAAACCCGCAAGCGGGAATACACGGTACTTCCCGCTGGCCGCGCCGAGTTGGCGCGCTGGGCGGGTCAGCCCACCCCGCCCCATGATCTGCGGGACGAATTCACCGTGCGGCTGCGCGCTGATGCGGCGTTGGGTGACGTGGATTTGCGCGGCGAACTGGCGCAACGCATCGCAGCACACCAGGACAAACTGGCCCATTACCAGCGCATCGCGCAGCGTGACTTCCCCGCAGGTCAGTCCCTGTCACGCCACGCACGCATCCAGCACATGATTTTGAAACGTGGGATCTTGTTCGAGCAAGCCAATATCGTGTGGTCGCAGGAGATGCTGCTGGCGTTGGCGAATAAGGACTAGCAGCGCAAATCGACCTCCGATAGACACTGCTGAACCGGTATTGGCTCTAAAACTGCGGCACCTTGCTCGCCTTGGTCTCCACCGGGTTTGCCGCCAGCCAATTCGCCGGGTAGGCCCGCATGAATTCACGGGCTTTTTCGTAGCGCACACTCAGCCATGCGTCGTAAGCGCCTTCGTTCAGCACCGCCACCATGCGCTTTTCGCTGCCAGGCTGCTGGTAGCGGTGCATCAAAGCATGGCTGTTGGCATTCACGGTCAAGAGTGTGAAGCTGATGATGTTTTCACCGGTGGCACCCGTCCAGCTTTCCCACAAACCTGCCACGCCCATCGGTTTGCCGTCGATACGGGAAATGCGTGTGGGCACGGCTTTGCCGCTGCGCCAGTCATCCTCGTAAAACGCCATCATGGGCACAATGCAGCGCTGTCCAGCCAGCCACGCATCGCGGAAGTTGTTGGATGTGGAGACGGTTTCTGAACGGGCATTCACCAGTTTGGTCGAGCGCAGCTTGGCGTCGGAAGCCGACTTCACCCACGGGGGCACCAAGCCCCATTGGCCTGTAACCAGCTCGCGCTGGATTGCCGGTGTAGCGGATGCGACAGCAGGCACTGCATCGTTTTCACTGTCAATGGGCAGCGCCACCACCTGTTCAACAACGGCTTGAGCCGCTGTCCCCGCCGTCATTTTGCGGATAAACACACCGTTTTTGCGCGGCCACATGTCGCGCTCCCCTGCTGCGCTGAGCGGTTCGACGTTGAAGGCATCTGAATAAAGGGCGGTGGCTTGCAGGGTTTCGTAGTGGGTACTCATGCGCGGATGGTAACTGTTGCTCATGGTTCGCCATGACGGGTTTATGACGGGCCTGGGGTATGCTGCCCGCCCATGCACACCGAAAACTTCATTCCGGGCAAAGATGCCTCGCTCGAATCCACCATCAACAGCATGCAGGCCAAGCTCCAGGCACGCGGGTTTCACATTGAGGAACGCAGCTGGTTGAACCCGGTGGACGGCATCTGGTCGGTTCATATCCGTGACCGTGATTGCCCGCTGCTGTTCACCAACGGCAAAGGTGCCACCCGCCTTGCCTGCTTGGCCAGCGCCTTGGGTGAGTTCTTTGAGCGTCTGTCCACCAACTATTTCTGGACGCATTACTACCTCGGCCCCGAGATCGCTGAGCGTGACTACGTGCATTACCCACAAGAAAAGTGGTTCCAGCCCAATGAAGACGGCAGCTGGCCTCAGGGTTTACTCAACGACGATTTGCACAGGTTCTACAACCCAGAGAGCAATATCGACGCCAGCAACCTGATCGAATTCAACTCGGGTAATGTGGAGCGTGGTATTTGCGCCATCCCCTACACCCGCCAGCGCGATGGCACGGTGGCCTACATCCCCGTCAACATCATTGGCAACCTGTATGTCAGCAACGGCATGTCGGCAGGCAACACCCAGGCCGAAGCCCGCACGCAAGCGCTGTCCGAGATTTTTGAGCGCAACATTAAAGGTCGCATCATCAGTGAAGGCTTGTGCCTGCCCGACGTGCCCGATGCTGTGATCGCCCGCTACCCGCGCATTGCCGCCGGGATCAAAGGTTTGCGCGATGCCGGTTTTGGCATTTTGGTGAAAGATGCCTCGCTGGGCGGCAAGTACCCGGTGATGAACGTCACCCTGCTGAACCCGCACGACCAAGGCTGCTTTGCCAGCTTCGGCGCACACCCCCGGTTTGAAGTGGCCCTGGAACGCGCCCTCACCGAATTGCTGCAAGGCCGTGCTTTGGACGCGCTGGGCGGCTTCCCACCTCCTGGTTTCGACCTCGAAGAAACCGCCAGCGCCACCAACATTGAAATCCATTTCGTGGATTCCAGTGGCGTTATCCACTGGAAGTTTTTGGGCGATGAACCTGATTTCCCGTTTGTGGACTGGAACTTCAGCACTACCACCGCCGAAGATTACGCTTGGGCGGTTGACCGCCTGCACAAAGACGGCAGCGACATCTACATCGCCGATTTCACCCACCTGGGTGTTTACGCCTGCCGCATTCTGGTACCCGGCAAGTCCGAAATTTACCCTGTTGATGACCTTGATTTCGAAAATAACAGCGTGGGCAACGCTGTCCGTGAAGCCATTTTGAACCTGCCTGATCTGGACGATGAAGAGTGCTCCGACTTGCTGGACACGCTGAATGAATCCGCCCTGGCTGACCAGCGCCCCGTTGCTGCTGTGATCGGCATGGCAGCCGATGCGGGTTCGTTTTGGAGTGACCTGCGTGTGGGCGAACTCAAAACCCTGCTTGCCCTGGCCATCGGTGACGAAGCTGCCACGCTGGAAGGCTGCGAATGGATCAAGCATTTTGACCAGATCAACCCCCAGCGCCGCAACGTCTACGCCTGTATCGAAACCATCATCAACTTGGCCGACATGGGCGACAGCGGGCCGTACATGGACGCTTTGCGCCAGCTCTACGGGGCCGGTGCTGTGGAGCAAGCCCACGCGCTCATCATGCAAACAGACAGGTTCATGGGCATTTCGGCCCCAGGCTTGATGCTGGAAGGCTGCGAAATGCACCAAAAGCTGCTGTTGGCCTATGACAAGGTTCATGCGCGCACCAGCTAAGCCACTCAGCCTTCTTTCTCATCAACTCAGCCTCTCAATTTCATCCTGATTTTTGAATGGATTCCCCATGTTGCGCAGACAGTTTTTGAATACCTTACCCCCCTTCATCGCCTTGGGTGCAGCCGCCACGGTAGGTTTACCGGTGGCGGCTCAAAGCGGACGTGAGGGCGAGTTCTACAGCTTTGCCAGCACTGCCGCCATGACCGGCCCGTTGGCCAGCTTTGGCACGGGGATGAAGCAAGGTGTGGATGCGGCCTTTGCGCAAGCCAATGCGCGTGGCGGTGTCAATGGCCGCAAACTGCGTTTCAACGTGCTGGACGACGCCTATGTGCCGACCCGCAGCGTGGTGAACATCAAAAAAATCCTGGACGATGCCGACATACTGGGCATCATGGGTTGTGTGGGCACACCCAATAATGCCGCGATCACTCCGTTGATTGAAGCCACCTCACTGGTTCATTTGGCCCCCATGACGGGGGCCACCAGCTTGCGGCGGCCAGACTCGCGCAATGTGTTCCATGTGCGCGCCAGCTACACCGACGAGACCCGGCGCTTGGTTCATAACCTGGTGGGCATGGGCATTCGCAGTTTGGCCATCGTGCATCTCGACAACGCCTACGGCAAAGAAGTGCTGGGCGATGTGACGCTGGCGCTGGAAGAGGCCGGCATCAAAACCGTCGTACAAGTCGCGCTGGCCACTGATGGCAGCAATATAGACGCGGTGGTCGGCAGCGTTTTAGCGGCCAAACCTGCGGCGGTGCTGCTGGGAACAGCGGGAGCTGCGACGACAGGCGTCGTTGCTGCACTGCGCAAGGGCTCCAGCCTGATCCCCATTGCCGGTATCAGCCCCGCGCTAACGCCAGAAGGCATCAAACAGTTGGGCGAATCGGCCAAGGGCATTGCCCTCACCATGGTGTTTCCTGATCCGACGCGTGCCAAATCGCAGTTGGTGCGTGAATACCAAACCGCCATGAAAACCAACGGCAGCGACAACTTCACGCCCTCCGGGCTTGAAGGCTACGTCAGCGGACGCGTCATGGTGGAGGCCTTGCAGCGCAGTGGCAGAGACGCCAACCGCGACAAAATTCGGGCAGCGATTGCCGGTATTCGCAATTTTGACCTGGGTGGTTTTGTGATCGACTACGCCAGCAAACCTTATGTAGGCTCCAAGTTTGTTGATTTGGGCATTTTGTCTGCTGACGGACGAATGCGCGGCTAAGCTGTTCGCCTGATGAACAGTCTGCGATCCGTGCTGCGTGGCCTGCTGACGGTACTGCTGGCACTGCTCTTACTTTTTGAAGAGTGGGGTTGGGAGCCACTGGCACGGGCACTGACCCGACTGTCCAAGTTGCCACTGTGGGCCAAGCTGGAACGCTACATTCAAGGCTTGCCACGTTGGGCCGCTTTGCTGGTGTTTGGCCTCCCTGTGCTGGCGCTATTGCCAGTCAAGCTGCTGGCCATTTACCTCTTCAGCAGCGGACACAAGCTGTTGGGTTTGGGTTTGCTTCTGGGAGCCAAACTGCTGGGTACCGCCATCGTCGCCCGCTTGTTTCAGCTGACCCAGCCCGCACTGATGCAGTTTGAATGGTTCGCGCACTGGTATCCCCGCTGGAAAACCTGGAAAGACGGCGTGATCGCGCAAATCCGTGCTTCTGCGGTATGGCAGCAGGGGCGAAAAATCAAGGCACAGGTGCGCGCGTTGATGGCAAGTGTTCGCCGGTGGTGGGCGTCTGAATAAATTGAGCCATATGCGTCAGCGTTGGGCTGCATTACATAAATTTACCCGGATAAATTTGCCTGTTTAATTTTATCCGGGTATATTCGTGGTCATGACCAAAGCCAGCCCTGTCGCCCCTCCTTCTCCACTCTCTTCCCCGCGTTACGTGGCCTTCCAGGACGGCAAGCGCATTGCCGTTGGTACCGAGGCTGAACTGGCCCAGCAGCTGGCCAAGCGCGCTGAGGACGAAGACAACATCCTGATCTTTGACCTTGCCAGCAGCGAACAACTTTCTCGCTTTTACCTCGCCAGCAGCACGCCCGTTGAAGCGCCAGCATCCACCATCAGTGCACCACCGGCTGGCCCTGGCCGGCCGAAACTCGGTGTCGTTGCCCGCGAAATCACGCTGTTGCCACATGACTGGGAATGGCTGAACCAGCAACCCGGCGGGGCATCGGTCACCCTGCGTAAATTGGTGCTCAAAGCGCGTCGCCTCAGCGAAGGTGCAGACCGTATTCGCCATGCGCAAGTCGTTTGCTACCGCTTCATCATGGGCATTGCCGGGCATGAACCTGGGTTTGAAGAAGCCACTCGGGCTTTGTTCACCCACCAAGCAGAGCGCTTCACAGCACTCACCGCTGACTGGCCTGCCGATGTACGCGACCATGCGCGCAGCTTGGCTGTGGCAGCCTTTGAGGCTGTGCCCGAAGTCGGCCCACCCTATCAACAAAATACCCCAGAATCCAACCTGAAAGCCGCCTTATGAGCACGCCCCCCGCCTCTCCCCTTTCGCCTTCCGCCAGCGCGGCTGTGGCCAAGCCCTTGTGGCGCACTTTCTTCGCATTTCTTGGCCCCATGGTGCTAAGCAACATGCTGCAATCCATGTCGGGTACCGTGAACGGCATCTATATTGGACAGATGCTGGGTGTGGGGGCGGCGGCAGCTGCATCCACTTTTTTCCCACTGATGTTTTTCTTCATCGCCTTCATCATCGGGCTTGGTGCGGGCTCATCGGTGCTGATTGGACAGGCCTGGGGTGCAAAAAAGATAGCACGTGTACAAGCTGTAGCAGGCACAACCCTCACATTGGGCTTGATTTTGGGTTTGACGGTGGCGGTGGTGGGCAGCCTCATCACGGAGCCATTACTGCGTACTTTGGGCACACCAGCCGATATTTTTCAGGATGCTGCCACTTACGCCCACGTCATGTGGATTGCCATTCCCGGTCTGTTCTTGTTTTTGCTGATGACGTCCATGCTGCGTGGCGTGGGTGACACCATATCCCCACTGCTGGCGCTGCTCTTGTCCACCGGCGTGGGGCTGCTGGTCACACCGGCGCTGATTCGCGGCTGGTTTGGCTTGCCGCAGCTGGGGTTGGCCAGCGCCGCGTGGGCAACCACCATTGCCTACCTCGTCGCCATGGTGTGGTTAATTTTGCGCTTACGAACCAAGCTCTACCTGGGGCAAAAACACCCGATGGCGCCGGATGCGGAGCTGCTACGCCACCTGCGGGTTGACCCCGCTATCGTCAAAGCCGTGCTGCGCATTGGCATCCCCACTGGCTTGCAAATGGTGGTGATTTCACTGGCGGAAATCGCGCTGCTCTCCATGGTCAACAGCTATGGATCGCAGGCTACAGCGGCCTATGGTGCCGTGAACCAGGTGGTGAACTACGTGCAATTCCCGGCCATCTCTATCGCTATTACTTCGTCCATTCTTGGTGCTCAGGCAATTGGTGCGGGCAAGCCAGAGCGCCTCGGTGCCATTCTGCGCACGGGCTTGCTGATGAACGTGGTGTTGACGGGCTCGCTGGTGCTGGTGGGCTACTTGTTTTCGCGCCATTTGGTGAGTCTGTTCATCAACAACGACGCGGTGGTGGAACTGGCCCAAACCCTGTTGCACACCATGCTGTGGAGCAGCATTGTGCTGGGTATGGCCGGTGTGGTGGCTGCGGTGATGCGTGCCAGTGGCACCGTGCTGGTACCAACCGCCATTTCAATCTGCTGCATTCTGGGCGTGGAAGTGCCCGTCGCCTGGTTGATGAGCCAGCAGATGGGGCTGAACGGAATTTGGCTGGCTTACCCCGCTGCATTCATATCCATGCTGATTTTGCAGAGCACTTATTACCGGCTGGTATGGCGCAAGAAGCCGATCAAGAAGCTGATTTAAGCGTTTGATATCTATACGTGCAGCGCAGGGTTGGAGGTGGCCTCGGCCTCTTGTGCCAACCACCGCGCAAAGTCCTGCGCATCCGCGTTAGCTGCTGCACCCGGTGCCATCGCAATGAAATAAGCGCGGCGTGATGAGGCTTTGCCTTGAAACGGCACGACCAGACGGCCATCGTCCAAGTAAGTATTGAGCAGCGGCAAGCGTCCTATCACCACACCCTGCCCAGCGATGGCTGCGGCCACGGCATCCGGGTACTGGCTGAAACGCAGGGTGTTTTTCATGCGCAGACTCTGCAAACCCATGACAGTGAACCAAGGCTCCCAGTCCATGGTGATCGACATTTTGGGGGTGTCCAATCCCAGCAAGGTGTGATGTGCCAGATCAGCGGGTTCGCGCAAGGGGTGTAACGGGTCGTTGAGCAATTGCGGTGCGCACATAGGCAGCACAGATTCTTCAAACAGGGGTTTGCCTACGCCGTCTTGCGTCAGGCAAAAGCGCACAGCCAGATCGATGTCACTTCGGGCCAGGTCAAGCACCTCCAGCGTGGCAGACAAGCGCACATCCACATCGGGGTGACTGGCGGTGAACTTGGCCAAACGGGGAATCAGCCACAGCGATGCGAACCCTGGTGTGGTGGTAACGGCCACCTGCCGCACCAACGACACCGGTTTGACGCTGGCCCGTACCAAGGCAGTCGCATCGCGCAGGCGCTCCAGGCAGTCCACCACAGTGCGCTGCATCACCCGTCCGGCCTCTGTCAGCACCAACGCGCGGTGACGGCGCTCGAACAGCGGTGCGTTGACACTGGCTTCAAGCTGCTGGATTTGGCGGCTGACCGCAGATTGGGTGAGCGACAGTTCTGCCGCTGCTTGCGTGAAGCTCAGCGTGCGGGCTGCTGCTTCAAAGCATTGAAGCAACTCAAGCCGGGGCAACTCGGAGCGGTGAATGGGGGCCGAAAAAGCAGGCATACCGCGAGCATAAATGATTTTTCATGCTGCTTCGTGTTAGTTCACATTCCGTCAGCGCATGGAAGACATTCCTAATCACCGTTTGTAAGTGCATTGGCCCAGCAGTACATTCATTCCCATCACGAATCTGAAAGGGCTTTTATGAACACCACCACTACCACTTACACCACGTCGAATGTCAGTTTCGATGTCAACCTGGGTTACCGTGCCCTGTTCAGCGTTCCTGATGCGTCAGGCTTGGACATTACCTGCGAATCTGGCGCCGTGTGGATCACATTGGACAATGATCCGCGCGATATTATTTTGGAAGCTCACCGTACTTTCACCACGCCCGAGCACAGCCAAGCCATCATTTACGCGATGGAACCGTCCAAGCTGTTGGTGACTGACCGAGTCAGCATGGCAGGCGCACGCCCTGCGTTTTCGCGCCAACGTGTTCCCAGCCTTCATTTTGGATTGAGCGCACAAGCACTGGCGGTTTAAGGGGCCACACGGCCATAGGTGTCCTCAAAGCGCACGATGTCGTCTTCACCGAGGTAGCTACCTGACTGCACCTCTATCATCTCCAGCAGGGTTTTTCCGGGGTTCTCCAGCCGGTGAACCTCTCCCAGTGGAATGTAGACAGACTGGTTTTCTGTCAGTAAAAACGTCTCTTTGCCCTTGGTCACTTTGGCCGTGCCTGACACCACAATCCAATGCTCAGCCCGGTGGTGGTGCATTTGCAGGCTGAGTGTGCCGCCGGGCTTCACTGTGATGTGCTTGACCTGAAAGCGTGGCCCTTGGTCAATGCTGTCATAAGCGCCCCAGGGGCGCGCCACGTGGCGGTGTTCGGTGGCTTGGGCAATGCCTGCATTCTTCAGCGTGGCCACCACATGCTTAACCTGCTCGGCATGGGCCGCGTCGGCCACCAACAGCGCGTCTTTCGTGTCAATAATCAGCAAATCGTTGGTGCCCAGTGCCACCACAGGGCGGTGTTCGGCATGGATATACGTGTTGCTGCTGTTGAGCGCAAAGCCGTGACCCCGGATGCGGTTGCCCTTCTCGTCGGGTGTGGTCAGTGCGGCGACGGCATTCCAGCTGCCTACATCACTCCACTGGCCTGCAAAGGGCACCATGGCCACGTCGGCATGGCGTTCCAGCACCGCGTAGTCAATGCTTTCGCTGCGGCAGGCCAGGAAAGCCGCTTTTTCCGGGCGCACAAAATGGCGGTCAATGGACGCGGCATCCATGGCGCTGCGGCAGGAGGCCAAAATATCGGGTGCATGCTGCGCCAGCGCCGCCAGCAAGATTTTGGCCTGCACCAGAAAAATGCCAGCGTTCCATAGATAGCCACCGGAAAGCAGAAATTCAGTGGCTTTGTCCACCGCTGGTTTTTCAACAAACCTTGCGACCCGGTGGGCTTGCGCATCAAATGCGGAGCCCTGCTGGACATAGCCATAGGCGGTGCTGGGGAAGCTGGGTACCACGCCAAACGTCACAATCTGGCCAGCGCTTGCCGCAGGCACACCACGGTGTACGGTGTCGTGGAAGGCTTGCACATCAGGGATAAAGTGGTCTGCCGGTGCGAACAGCAGCAAGGTGTCTGCGGGTACATTCAGCGCCGCCACAGCCATGGCCGCTGCGGTGTTGCGGCCTGCTGGCTCCAGAATCAATTCCGCCTCTACCTGGGCTTGCAGCGCAGCGGCTTCCACCAAAAAGCGATGGTCTTCAGACGCCACCGTCAGCACCTGGGGCGACAGGCCTTTCATGCGCTCCAGAGTGCCTTGCAGCAGACTGACATAACCTTCGCCGCGCTGAATCAGGGGCACAAACTGCTTGGGCATGGCTTCGCGCGAAAGCGGCCAAAGGCGGGTACCAGAGCCACCGCACAGGATCACAGGCTGGATAGCAGAGGGCACGGTATTCAAGACGCTGGACATGGGATTTCCCTGGATTTTTGTAAACCTGCAAATGATAGCCAAAGACAGCCGCTATGCGGGTTAACCCAAGAGAAATGGTAATAGTGCCAAAAAAGTGCAAAAAAAGAGTGCTCTAAAACGCTAACCACAAGCCTCAGTGCGCTGCTGTCGCGGTGGCTGTAGCAGTGTCGGTCAAAGGTAACGCCGTTTTCAGCGCAAGTCCATCCCAATGCAGCAGCTCCAAGCGCCCATCCTGGTGCTCAACCAGAGCAGTTCGGCTCTCCACCCAATCGCCGTCGTTGCAGTACAGCGTGCCGGCAATCTCACGCATCTCAGCCCGATGGATATGGCCGCACACCACGCCATCGTGGCCACGCCGTCGGGCTTCGGCCGCCACAGCAGCTTCAAAGTCCATCACATAGTTCAGTGCTTTTTTCACCTTGTGCTTGAGGTAGGCTGAAAGTGACCAGTACGGCAGGCCAAAGCGCCCGCGCAAGTTGTTCAAATGGCGGTTCCAGCGCAGAGTCAGCTCGTACAGTGTGTCACCCAGGTAGGCCAGCCACTTGGCACACTGGATCACACCATCAAAATAGTCCCCATGCACCACCCACAGGCTGCGGCCATCCGCTGTGGTGTGGACGGCTTCTTGCTGCACATCGATCCCGCCGAATTGGTGACCGACGAAAGCGCGTGCAAATTCGTCATGGTTACCCGGTACAAAGACCACCCGGCAGCCTTTGCGTGCGCGCTTGAGCAGCTTTTGCACCACATCGTTGTGCGATTGTGGCCAAAACCATCTGCGGCGCAACTGCCAGCCGTCCACGATGTCGCCCACCAAATACAGGTTATCGCTGGGGTGTGCCTTGAGAAAAGACAGCAGCGCCTCAGCTTGGCAGCCTGCGGTACCCAAGTGAATATCTGAAATAAAAACGGTTCGCAGGCGAGGTGCGGAATCTGCATCCTCGTCTTTTCCGCTATCGCCGTCTTCTTGGATAAGCGCTGTCGCAGGCAATGTGTTGACCAGCGCCGTGGCGACGGAACTTTCTCGCCAAACAGGACGATGGGTAGCGAGTGCAGCTGCGAGCATCAGTTACCCGCAGGTGTGCGGCTGCGGAAATGGCGACGGTAACGCGGCGACATGTCGCTGATGCGCAGCAGCATGGGCAGATCGGCAGAGTTGAAGTCCGGGTCCCACGCAGGAGCGCCCAAAATTTTGGCTCCCAGACGCAAGTAGCCTTTGATCAGTGCTGGGGGCTCCACATAAATGCTGTGGTCAAACGCCTCTACGGGCAGTGCCAAGCGTGGCTGTACATGGAACTCAAACGGTGCGAGGTGGGTTGCACTCAGCTGGTGCCAGATGGTCGCTGCTGCCTGGGCGCTTACCACGCCGTTGCTTAACATGGGGATACTGGCGCAGCCGATCATGGTGTCCAGCTCATTGCGCAGCATGAACTCGGTGAGCGCGCCCCACAGCGCCAAAATCACGCCGCCATGCCGGTGATCGGGGTGAACGCAGCTGCGGCCCAATTCCACCATGCGGCTTCTCAAGCCACGCAGGCGGGTCAAATCAAACTCGGTATCGCTGTAAGTACTGCCCACGCGCTTGGCCTGCACAGGCGTCAGAACCCGGTAGGTGCCAATAACCTTCTGTGTTGCCGTGTCGCGCACCAGCAAATGCTCGCAGTAGTCGTCAAACAGGTCGATGTCATGACCGGGAACAGATGTGCTCAGACGCGCGCCCATTTCGGTGGCGAACACGTCAAACCTCAGACGCTGCGCGGCGCGGACTTCATCCTGGTGCTTGGCCCATGAGACGGCAATGCCCCGGTGTTCACCCACAGCGGGTACTGCGCCATTCGCCGCGTCAAGGCTACTGTCGCGGCGATGAAGTGACCCCCTGGGCATGACCAGCGGAGACAGCGCAAAAGTAGGGTTGGGCAGCTCTTTCATGGGGTACTCCTTTAAGGTGTCGTTTTAAGGCTGATGACTTTGGACTTTGAATTGCACCCAGTGTGGCTACGTGGTGTGACGCTGGTATGGCGGTTTGACGCGAAATGTGTGACGGCGTCTGTGCCAGGAGCAACGTGGCGGCGTCTCTCTTGCGAGGCTGTGAGGTTCACACAAGGTTCACACAATTACGTAGTTTTACTGAGGGTTTACGAGCGGCTTGAGCACTTTTGGTCAGAGTCAGGTCAGCCCTGTCTTTTTACAGTGAAAGCCTGCAAATCGCGCTCTGCCACTCTTTTCAATGCCTCACATTCCCATGTCTTCAAACCCTCACCGCCCTCCTCCGATCGCCGTTTCGGGACGCGTTCGCCCACTGCACCTCGCGTTGGGGGGGCTGGGGCTGGCAATCGCTCTTGGTTTGGGTTTGACTTACACCAGCCCAGCGCCAACGAAGACGCCCGTCTCAGCTGCCGAAGAACCTGCTGTGCGTACAGGGGTGGACGAGTTACAACTCAGCCCCGAGCAAACACTTGAGCTGAAAGTGGGCGCCGTCACGTCTGCTGCTTTTGAGATGCAGCGTGAGGCTCTGGGCATCATCGACTTCAACCAAGACCAGTCGGTGCAGGTGTTTTCGCCGTACCAAGGCCGTATCGGCAGCATCGCCGTGCGTGCGGGTGATGATGTGGTCAAAGGCCAAGTGCTCTATACCGTGCAAATCCCAGACATGGCCGCTGCGGGGGCCGCGCTGATTGCAACGGCAGGCACCTTGAAAGTGACAGGCGAAACGCTGCGTCGCGCGCAAAGCCTGTTCGAGACGCAAAGCATCCCTCAAAAAGAGCTGCAACAAAACACGGCCGATCAGCAGGCTGCTGATGCGGCCTACCGCGCAGCCCGTAAATCGCTGGCGCTGTTTGGACTCAGTAACGCCAGCATCGACGAGATCGAAGCCAAGCACACCGTGGACACAGAAATGCAGGTGCGCAGCCCGTTCTCAGGCCGTGTCACTGCCCGCTCTGGTGCAGTGGGCCAGTTGGTACAACCCGGCAACACCACTGCGCCGCTGACTGTGGCAAATATTCAGACCCTGTGGATGGTCGCCAGCGTGCCTGAATCGGAACTGGCCAGCTACCACACGGGACAGGCTGTGGCGGTGAAGGTACAGGCCTACCCCGACACCTCTTTCGCAGGAAAGATCAGCTACATCAGCGATGTGGCCGATGCCGCTACCCACCGCATCACGGTGCGGGCCGATATCACCGACGCCAAACACCTGCTGAAACCCCAAATGATGGCGGGCTTCAGCATCACCGTGGGCGCGCCCGTCACCTCGGTAGCCGTCGCCGCGAACGCGCTGGCCCGCGAGGGAAATGGCAGCTTGTCGACCTGGGTAACGCAAGACGGCAGCCATTTCAAACGCCGTAACGTCACCACCGGACTGGTGAAAAACGGCATGGTGCAGGTGCTGACTGGGCTGGTGCCTGGGGAAAAAATTGCACAAGACAAAGCGCTGTTCCTGAGCAACCTTTACCTCATCACCCTCAACTGAGCGGGCCATCACTGTGTTTCGATCACTCCTCGCGTTCGTACTGACGCGCCGTCCTATTGTGTTGCTTGGCCTCATGGCCTTCCTGGCGGCCGGTGTGCTGGCTTTTTACAAACTGAATGTGGAGGCCTACCCCAACCCGGCCCCTGTGATTTTGGAGATTACAGCCCAAGTGCCAGGCCTTTCCGCTGAAGAAATGGAGCGCTACTACACACGGCCCATGGAAATCGGCTTGGCGACCACGATGGGCGTGGACAACATCCGCTCCACCTCGTTTTATGGCCTGGCCTTTGTGCGGGTGACGTTCAAATACGGTGTGGACTATGTGCCCGCGTTGACGCAGACCGCCATCAACCTGCAACAAAACGTCAATCTACCGAACAATGTGCAGCCGCAAATTCAAGCCTCCAGCTTGGTTGGCGAAATTTTGCGCTACCAAGTTAAAGGGCCGTCCACGTACAGCCTGACCGATCTGCGCAGCATCCAGGACTGGGTGATCCAGCGCCGCCTGCTGACTGTGCCCGGTGTGGCCCAGGTCATCACCTGGGGTGGCACGACCAAGGAATACCACGTCGAGGTCAACCCGCAAAAACTGGAAAGCTATGGCATTACCCTGCAACAGGTGCTGACTGCGGTAGGCAATGCCAACTCAAACGTGGGCGGGCGCACGGTCAGCGTGGGCGAGCAATCGGTGAACGTGCGTGGCTTGGGTTTGGTACGCCAGATTGAGGACGTGAACAACATCGTGCTGACACAGCAAAACAGCCTGCCCATTCTCATCAAAGACGTAGCTACCGTCACACTGGGCACCGTACCTCGCCTGGGCGAAGCGGGCCGCGATGCGGAAAACGACGTGGTGACAGGCGTGGTCGTCATGAACCGCATGATGCAGACCAAAGACGTGATCGCACGGGTGAAAGAAGCGGTAGACACCCTCAACAGCGATGGCAGCTTGCCCCAGGGCGTACAGGTAGCCAAGTACTACGACCGCTCCACGCTGGTCAACGTCACCACCCACACCGTCATCCATAACCTGATTTTTGGCTGTGTTCTCGTATTTTTGATCCAATGGCTGTTTCTGGGTGATTTGCGCAGCGCGGTGATCGTGAGCGTGAATATCCCGTTCGCGCTGTTCTTCAGCATCATGATTTTGGTGATGACGGGCGAATCAGCCAACCTGCTGTCACTGGGCGCGGTAGATTTCGGCATCATCGTGGATTCGGCGGTGATTCTGGTGGAAAACATCTTCCGTAACTTCCAAAAAGCGCCCCGTGAGCGTGTGGAAGCGTTGCGGGCCATGGCGATGGGGCCGCACGGCATGGAAACCGATCCGGCCATGGGCTGGACGCAGCGCCTGCGCATCATCTTCATGAGCGCGCTGCAAGTTGACAGCTCGGTGCTGTTTTCTACCGTCATCACCATTGCCGCGTTTTCGCCCCTGTTCTTGATGACCGGCGTGGAAGGGCAGATTTTTGGCCCCATGGCACGCACCTACGGCTACGCTCTGGGCGGCGCGCTGCTGGCCACCTTCACCATCACCCCCGTACTCGCCGCGTACTTGTTGCCCCGGCGCGTACAAGAGCATGAGACCAAAGTGGTGGAATTCATCCGCCGAGTCTATGAGCCGATGCTGCGCTGGACGCTGCGCAACACCACCCTGGTGTTCGGCATGGGTGTCGCCTTCCTGATCGCTATTGCGGTTCTCACCACCCACATGGGCAGCGAGTTTTTGCCTGCGCTGGAAGAAGGCAACCTGTGGATTCGTGCGGCTATGCCCCCCACGATTTCGCTGGAAGCAGGCACCGAGAAGGCCAACCGGATGCGCGAGATCATCAAAAGCTACCCCGAGGTGCTGACGGTGGTGTCCCAACACGGCCGACCTGATGACGGCAGCGATGCCTCGGGCTTTAACAACGTGGAGTTGTTCGCGCCCCTCAAATCGTTTGACGAATGGCCCGCCGACATGACCAAAGAGCGGTTGGTCAGTGAGCTTCAAGAAAAATTTGCCAAAGAATTCCCTGGCATCGGCTTTAATTTTTCGCAGTACATCCAGGACAACGTGGAGGAGGGCTTGTCAGGCGTGAAGGGCGCAAACTCCGTGAAAATCGTTGGCCCCGATTTGGCGACATTGGAAAAGCTGGCCGTAGAGGTAGTCGCAGCCATGTCCAAGATCAACGGTGTCGCAGACTTGGGCATCTTCAATATCCTGGGCCAGCCTAATCTGAATATCCAGATTGACCGGGCCAAAGCGGCTCGCTATGGACTGAACACAGGGGATGTGAACACGGCCATCCAAGCTGCAATGGGCGGCATCGTTGTTACTACGGTGCTAGAGGGTGACCGCCAATACGGTCTTTCGGTGCGCTATGCGCCCAAAGCGCGGGCTGACATCCAAAACGTGCGGGATTTGCGCATTGGGTACACCACCAATTCAAGCACAGGGGCAACCACCGGCTACATCCCGCTGAAAGACATTGCCGATATTGGCCTGGACACTGGGGCTACTTACATTTACCACGAGCGCAATGAGCGCTACATCCCCATCAAATTCAGCGTGCGTAGGCGTGACTTGGGCAGCACAGTGACAGAAATCCAAAAGCGCATTGGTGACGAGATCAAGCTGCCCACAGGCTACCGCATCTTGTACGCGGGTGAGTTTGAAGAACTGCAAAGCGCCAAAGCACGCATGACCATCTTGATCCCGATGGCGATCATGCTGATCTTGGTGCTGCTGTATGCCCTGTTCAGCAGCTTCGCCTACAGCCTGCTGACACTGGGTGCTGTGCCGTTCACCGTCGCCAGTGGGATGCTGGCGCTGTATATCTCAGGGCAGGTCATCAGCATTTCAGCCATCATCGGTTTCATCTCGCTGCTGGGGGTGTCTGTGATGGACGGTATTTTGATTTTGGGCACCTTTAAAGAGCTGCGCCTTGCCGGTAAAAGCGCAGAAGAGGCGATTTACGACGCATATATCCACCGGATGCGCCCGCTCTTGATGACGGCGCTGTCCGCGTGCATTGGCCTGTTCCCTGCTGCGCTCAGCCATGGCATTGGCAGCCAGGTGCAACGCCCGTTGGCGACGGTGGTGGTGGGTGGCATGCTGCTCGGCCCCGTGTTCTTGCTGCTGGTGGTACCCGCCATGCGCTTGATGGTGCTGCGCAATATCAATCCGAAAAAACGCCGTGTTGGCTTAGGCGGTGACAACCATGCTTAAAAATACCTTCCCTAAGCTGAGCCCTTTGCCCTTCGCCTTGGCTGTCCTGCTCGCGGGTTGCGCCGCAGTAGGGCCAGATTACCAGCGCCCTGAAGCACCGGTTGTCAGCAGCTTCACCCGTGAATCCGTGAATACGACCGTAAACACAAGCTTGATGGGCCAAGAAGAAGTGCACGCCGAATGGTGGAAGGCCTACGGCTCACCCCGTGTGGATGCCTTGGTTACCCGTGCGTTGGCACACAACCCCAGTATCGAAGCGGGCCTTGCCACCCTGAAGGCGGCACAAGAAAACGTCACGGCCCAGCGCGGCCTGTTTTACCCCACAGTGTCGGCAGGCTACGGGGCGTCGCGGCAAAACTCGGGCAGTGTGCTGTCTTCACCGTTGAATTCAGGCGATAACCTGTTCAATCTGCATACCGCTCAGCTCACGGTGGGCTTTGTGCCAGACGTTTTAGGGGGTAACCGTCGTCAAGTGGAATCGCTACAGGCCTCGGCACTCAGCCAAGCGTACCAATTGGACGCCTTCAAAATCACCCTGGTCAGCAACGTGGTGGCAGCGGCCATCCAGGAGCAGCTGCTGAGCGAGCAGATTGCCATCGTCAAGAATGCCATCCAGATTGCACAAGACCAGCTGAAGCAGCTGTTGAGGCTCAAGAATTCGGGCTACTCCAGCGGTTTGGATGTGGCACAACAGCAGGCTACCTACGCCCAAACGGTGGCGCTGCTGCCGCCCTTGCAAAAGCAAATTGACCAGACCCGTGATTTGCTCGCCGTCCTGTGTGGGCAATTGCCTGCGCAAGCCTTGCCCGGTGGCGATGCTGAGGCGACCCGCAACGCCATCCGAAAACCAAGCGCATTGCCACAGATCGTGCCCTCCAGCCTGGTCGCACACCGTCCCGACGTGCAAGCGGCACAAGAGCAGCTTCACGCCAGCTACGCGCAGATTGGTGTGGCGGTGGCGAACATGTTGCCCCAGTTATCACTCTCAGCCAACCTCGCCTTCAGTGGTGGCGCCTTGGGGGGCTTGTTTTCTGCGGCCAACACGTCCTGGGGCTTGCTGGGTGGGCTGACACAGCCGCTGTTCGCTGGGGGCATGCTCAGCGCACGCAAACGTGCCGCCGAGGCCACTGCCCAAGCAGCCAAAGCGCAGTACCAGAGTGTGGTGCTGACGGCGTTTCAAAACGTGGCGGACACCCTGTACGCCCTGGACGCCGATGCCA
The DNA here is from genome assembly GCA_025356445.1 of Betaproteobacteria bacterium. Lineage (GTDB taxonomy): Bacteria > Pseudomonadota > Gammaproteobacteria > Burkholderiales > Burkholderiaceae_C > Defluviibacillus. The sequence goes on from JANXSZ010000053.1 coordinate 72,861, forward strand.
AGTCCCTCACCGCCGCACAAGATGTGGAGACAGCTAACACCCAGCTTTTGACGCATACGCAACAGCAGTTCACCCTGGGCTACACCTCACGCGTGGTGCTGCTGGCCGCGCAGCAAGCGGTGCTGCAAGCGCAACTGGCCCGCGTCGCAAGCCATGCGATGTACCTGGGTGATACGGTGGCTCTGCACCAGGCGCTGGGGGGCGGCTGGGCGGTAAATACCCGTATAGTCAGCGCGACTACCCTGCCCCCTTGAATGGTTGAACCAACAGCGATTACATTCGCTCGCAATTGACGAATTTTCCGCTTACTGCTGACCAGTACGCCTCAACCATGACCACCACGTTCCTTTTACGTCAAAAGCTGCTGGCTGAATTCACCGGCACCGCCGCTCTGCTCTGCGCCGTCATCGGCTCAGGCATCATGGCCGAGCAACTGGCGGGGGGCAATGTGGCGGTGGCGCTGCTGGCAAATACGCTGGCCACGGTGTTTGCGCTGTTCGTGTTGATTGAAACCCTGGGGCCAGTGAGCGGTGCGCACTTCAACCCGCTTGTCACCTTGGTTTTAGCATCAAAAGGACTGCTCGCGCAAACTGGATGGGCACAGGTAGCTATGCTTTATATAGCAGCTCAGTTGCTGGGTGCAGCAGCTGGTGCCTGGACCACGCACGCCATGTTTGACTTGCCGGTCTGGCAACTCAGCCACAAACTGCGCGGTGGCTGGACGGCCACGGGGGCATTTACAGGCTATGGGCAATGGCTTGCCGAAGCCGTGGCGACGGGTGGGCTGGTGTTCGTCATCTTGCGCACGCTCAGTACACAGGTCCATGCCCGTGCCAGCGTGCTGGTGGCTTGCTACATCGGGGCGGCCTACTGGTTCACCGCAAGCACCAGCTTTGCCAACCCGGCGGCTGTGCTGGGACGGATGCTGACCGACAGCTTTGCCGGGATTGCACCTGCCAGTGCGCCGGGCTTCGTGCTGGCGCAGTGCCTGGGGGCCTTGGCGGGTGTGGGGTTGGCCCATGCGTTAGCGCCAAAACCTTAGTTTTGTATTTGATTTTTTCTTGATCTTTGACCACAGACCTATGAGCAACACCACTGTTTTTCACAACCCCGCCTGCGGCACCTCCCGCAACACGCTGGCATTGATCCGCAATGCAGGCATCGAACCTGAAGTGATCGACTACCAAATAACCCCCCCTGGCCGCGACAAGCTGGTCGCGCTGGCCGCTCAATTGGGCCTGCCGGTTCGTGCCATGTTGCGCCGCAAAGGCACACCGTATGACGAACTGGCGCTGGACAACCCGGCCTTGAGCGACGACGCGCTGATCGACGCCATGGTGGCGCACCCGATTCTGATGGAGCGACCCATCGTCATTACCGCCTTGGGCACCCGCATTTGCCGCCCGTCAGAGTTGGTGCTGGACATCTTGCCCGCCCCCCAACAAGGCGCGTTCAGCAAAGAAGACGGCGAGCAAGTCATCAATGCCCAAGGGGAGCGTGTTGCAGGTGGTTAATGCGCCCCCGCTGCGGCGTCGGCACTCCCTGCCGTGGCTTTTTGCGGGCGAGTGACCCAGACCAGCGGGATCAACAGCAGAAATAAAATCGCTGAGGCATAGAACACATCGTTCGCAGCCAGCATAAAGGCTTGCTGGTCGATAAGGCGGCTGATTTGGAACAGTGCTTGATCGGTGCTGAGCCCGGCGGAAGACAGCCCGGTAAGGGTGCCGGTGGCTGTGGGGTTGCCCACGTTGATGGCCTCGGCCAGGTGGGCGTGGTGCATGGCGGCGCGGTTTTCCCACAGGGTGGTGGCGATGGACGTGCCCACCGCACCGGCGGTGATGCGTACAAAGTTGGACAAACCCGAAGCGGCTGGAATGCGGTCTGGCGTCAAGCCCGACAGCGTGATACTCATCAGCGGGATAAAAAAGAAAGCCATGGCCACGCCTTGCAGCAAGGTGGGCTCCAAAACAGTGAGCAAATCTGCCTGGGTGTTGAAGTTAGAGCGCATCCACAGCACCACGGCGAACACCAAAAAGGCGAAGCTGGCGAACTTGCGCGGGTCTACTTTGGTGATGTTTTTACCCACCACGGGCGACAGTATCAACGCCATCAGCCCCACAGGTGCCATCACGATACCGGCCTGCGTGGCGGTGTAGCTCATGAACTGTTGCAACCACAGGGGCAGCAGCACCACATTGCCAAAAAACAGCCCGTAGCCCACCGACGTAGCCACCACGCCAGCCCAAAAATTGCGCCGGGCAAACAGCGTCAGATCCACCACGGGGTGCTCTTCGGTCAGTTCCCAGATCACAAAGAAAGCAAAGCCCACCACCGCTACCACGGCCAGGGCGACCACCTCAGGGGAGTGGAACCAGTCCAGCTCTTTGCCTTTGTCCAACATGATTTGCATGGCACTGACCCACACCACCAGAAGCGCCAGACCGACCGAATCAATCGGCAGCTTTTGCACCAGCGATTCACGTTGGCGGAAGATGGCCCAAGTAGCCGTGGCGGTCAACAAACCCACGGGAATGTTGATGTAAAAAATCCACGGCCAGCTGAAGTTATCGGTGATCCAGCCGCCCAAGAGCGGCCCCATCACTGGTGCAATCAGCGTGGTCATGGCCCACATGGCCATGGCGGTGCCTGCCAGTGCCTTCGGGTAGCTGGCGAGCAACAGGGTTTGCGACAGCGGAATCATCGGCCCGGCCACGAAACCTTGCAGGGCACGCACAGCGATCAACGTGTTCATGTTGGGCGCCAAGCCGCACAGCCACGAGGCGATGACAAACAAGATAACGCTGGCGACGAACAGCCGCACCTGACCAAAGCGCTGCGAGAGCCAGCCGGTCAGCGGTACCGCAATCGCATTCGCCACCGCAAAGCTGGTAATCACCCAGGTGCCCTGGTTCGGGCTGACGCCCAAGTCCCCGGCAATGGCGGACAAAGAAACGTTGGCAATCGAAGTGTCCAGCACGTTCATGAAGGTCGCCGCCGACAAGGCCACGGTACCCCACAGGCGGGCAGAGCCTTCGAGCGGGGCATGGGCAATGAAGGTCGGCGTAGGAGCAGAGGCAGGCGCGGTGGACATGCGTGCTTTCAGTGGGCAGCCACCGCAGTGAGGGCCACGCCCGCTTTGGCACCCGCCAGGTTGGCGGTGATGATGCGGCGCACGTCGGCTTCAGCGGCCAGATCGGTAGCGCTGGCCTCGGGTTTGACGCTGGCAGCAGCGGCGCGCGGCACATCCGCCAGTGTTTTGCCGTCTTTGTTGCGCACATTGATGGCTGCATCCATCGACAAGCCAATGCGCAGCGGGTTTTTGGCCAATTCCTCGGGGTTCAGGGCAATGCGCACAGGCACGCGCTGCACCACTTTGATCCAGTTACCGGTGGCATTTTGGGCCGGCAGCAGGGCAAAAGCCGCGCCCGTGCCCACACCCAGACCGGAGACAGTGCCTTGGTACTCGACTTTTTTACCGTACATGTCTGCCGTCAGCGTGACGGGTTGACCGATGCGGATGTTGCGCAGCTGCGGCTCTTTGAAGTTGCCGTCCACCCACACCTGGTTCAGTGGGATCAGGGACATCATGGGCGTGCCTGCGGCAACACGTTGACCGAGTTGCACTGTACGCTTGGCAATGTAGCCATCCACCGGTGCCAGCAAGGCGGCGCGCTGGCTGGCCAGGAAAGACTCATGCACTTTGGCGGCAGCGGCCTGCACGCTGGGGTGCAGCTCTACTGTGGTGCCATCGGTCATGGTCTGGTTGCTGGTGAGTTGCTCTTTGGCCGCCACGACAGCAGCCTGGGCGGAGGCCAGCGTGCTTTTGGCCAGGTCGAGCTGACTTTGGGCGTGGTTGACTTCTTCGGTAGACACCGCGCCATTGCCTATCAGTGATTGGCGGCGGGCCAGGTCGTCAGCAGCCCGGGCAATGTCGCTCTGGGCCTTGGTCACATCCGCATTGCGGGCGGTGATTTGAACCGACAGGGTGGCGTTGTTGGCGTACAGCGTACGCACCTGGCGCACGGCTTGGGCCAAGTTGGCTTCGGCCTGGTTCAGCTCGACTTTGGCATCAGCGGGGTCGAGTTTGACAAGGACTTGCCCCGCCTTCACGAAATCGTTGTCTTCCGCCAAAACAGCCTGCACCGTGCCGGTGATTTGTGGCGTGATCTGGATGATGTTGCCGTTCACGTAGGCGTTATCAGTGCCTTCAAAGTTGCGGGACACCACCCAGTCGTAGACGCCTTCGCCAATACCGCCGAGCACGACAACGGCAGCCAGCAGGGCGAGGTATTTTTTACGGTTAGGGTTGCCTTTAGATGCTGTAGCGGTTGCTGGTAGGGCATTAGGTGCTATGTTTTCAGATGTGCTCATGGACAGGACTTTCACGTAAAAGGGGGTTACTGCGCAGCAATCTTGCTGTCGGTGGTGGTGGTATGAGCCGGGGCAGAGGCGTAGCCGCCGCCCAGGGCGCGAATCAGCGCAACCTGCGTGTCCAGCGCACGCGCACTCAGGTCAAGCTGCTGGCGGCGCAGGGCCAGCAAACGGGTTTCAGCGCTCAGCACCTGCAGTTTGTTGACCAAACCGGCTTTTTGACGCTGAACGGCCAGTGCATAGGCCCCATCGGCAGCAGCTTGCGCATGGCGTTGCTCGGCTAGCTGGCGGGTGATGGACTGCACTGAGGTAATTTGGTCGGCCACATCGTGCAGGGCGTCAATCACCACGCTGTTGTAACCCTCAATGGCCGCGTCCACGTCAGCCGCTTTACCGGCCAAGTTGGCTCGCAAACGGCCCGAATCGAAAAGAGGCAAACGCACCGCTGGGCCGACGCCCCACTGTTCGCTGCCGCTGTTCACCAGGCGACCCAAGCCGATGCTGGAGAGACCTGCAAAACCCACCAGATTGATGTTGGGGTAAAACTGGGCTTTGGCACTCACCATATCCTGCCCTGTGGCTTCGACACGCCAGCGGGCCGCAGCGATATCGGCACGGCGGGCCAGCAGGTCAGCGGGAATACGGCTGACCATTGCTATGCTTGTGATAGCTGCTAAAGACGATGGAATAAGCGTATCAGCCACTTTGGGTTGCCCAAGTAGCGCAGACAGGGCATGGCGCGTCAACTGGGCTTGTTCGTTCAAGGATTCGATTTGCTGGCGGGCTTCAGGCAAATCACCCTCACTTTGGCGCAGCTCCAGGCGGGTATCCAGGCCGGCTTTCAGGCGGTCTTGCACCAGCGACAAGGTTTCTTCACGTTGGGCCAGGGTGCGGCGGGCAACGCTGAGTTGGTCCATCAAGCGGGCCAGCTGAAAGTACTGGCGAGCGACTTGGCTTGCCAGCAGGACACGGGCTGCCTGCGCATCGGCTTGCGCAGCCTGGGCACTGCCCAAAGCGGCATCAAGGGCAGCGCGGTTTTTGCCGAAAAAATCAAACTCCCAGTTGCCGCTAAGTTGCAAGGTGCCGCTGTCACGCACCGTACCTGCTAACGGCGGGGGCACGGCACCGTTGGCGGTGTAGCGCTGGTGGGTGAGGTCTGCGCCTGCATTCAATTGGGGGCCGTTGGCCGCATCCACCATCTCGGTGACAGCCTGAGCACGGGCAAGACGGGCTTGGGCTGTTTTAAGGCTGGGACTCTGCCCTGCGGCGGTGGTGTCCAGCGCGGTGTCGATCAGCTGGTTAAGCGGTGCATCGTTAAATGCGCGCCACCAATCGGCAGCAATCGGGTTGTCCGCCGTTGCCCCGAACGCCAGCCCCAGCGACGTGGCATCGCGCAGGTGGGAAGTGGGGGCAATGCCCGCATGGTTGGCGCAGGCAGCCAAAGTGGCGACCAGCAAGGCAGACAGGGCGAAATGAAACACCCTTTTGAAATCAGTCAACATGGTTTTTTCCTTGGGCCTGAATGGCATTGGCGTTGTCTTGCATACGGCGCAGAAAGCTGGTGAACAGCTTGACTTCTTCGACGGAAAAGCCTGCCAGATGGGCGTTTTGCACGCGGCTGAGTGCAACGGGCACGGCTTTGGCCGCTTCGCGCCCTGCATCCGTGATCTCCACATTGACCACCCGGCGGTCATCCAGTGAGCGAAGCCGCTTGCAAAGACCTTTGGACTCCAGGCGGTCTAACAAACGTGTGGTACCCCCTGCATCAAGCTGGCAGCTGCGCGCCACCTCAGCCACGGTGGATGCGCGGCCCAGAGCCAAGGTGAAAAGCGGCTTCCATTGTGCGTTGGTCAAACCCGAAGGCTCCAGTTCGCGCTCGATTTCCTGGCTGAGGTACGCCAGCAAGGTCTTCATCAAATGGCCCACGCTGGCATCGGGGTCGTAGGACTCGGGTTTGTAGAACGGCTCAGACTCAGCTGGCGGTGGAGTGACGATAGGCATGGCAATAATTATATTGCCTAGACAATGATTGTTTAATCATTTAATGATTGGGCAGCTATGTAAAGATGAAGAAGGGCTGACCTTTACCCTGCTGGGCATCATTGACCACGGCTCGCGCAGGCTGTTGGCCTTGAAGCTGTTGCCGCGCAAGTGCGCGCTGAGCCTGATGGGGCACTTGTTGCTGGTCATGGCCGTGCACGGTGTGCCTGAAGTGATCTGTACGGACAACGAGGGCATGTTCCGAAGCCATGTGTGGAAAACCGTCTTCGGGCACATGGGTATTCGGCACCGGCGCAGCAGGCGCAAATGTCCCTGGGACAACCCCGTGATTGAGCGCCTGTTTGGCCACTTGAAACCGCTGATGCGCCAGCTCAAGCCCATAACCGAAGCGGCCATGAAGCAAGCCTTGGTCGAGTTCAACATTTTTTACAACCATGTGCATCGGCATATCAGCTTGCAGGGCCGCACGCCGATGGAGGTTTGGAGCGGCAAAACCCTGGCCGATGTGCAAGCCAACGGCCACAGCGGGCGCTGGGTATCTGCGATGGGGGGCCTGTTAGTGGGGTTTCATCTGCGTTGTTGATGCCATCTGGAGGACGGCGAAACAGCAATGAAACGAGGGGTGTCCGCAAGGATGCGGAGTTGATACGCCTTGGTGGTGCTACCTGCACAAAAAATAAGCAACTGAAGCCTCGCCAAGTCGCCGGTTTGACGTAAAACCCGCAGCCCGAGCCTGTGAATTCAGCAGATTGGCTGAAAAAATGGGGTGGCTGTGAGCGTTATGGACATTGCGTTATTGCGGACAGGACACTCCATCGGGTTCTTGCCGCTGGAGGACAAGACCCAAGGGAATGCCAAGGCTGCAAAGGCCGCCCGGGCAGTGCAACGCAAGACGACGTAGCGCGCAACTTTTTTTAGTGGCTAAAAGAAGAAGCCACCCGGCATAAACCAGTCCACGTTTTACGCCACACCCCCATCGGATTTGGGAAGTACTCTGTGTTGAGCTGGTGCTGTTCCGGTACGCTTCAGGAAGTTCAGACGATGCCCATCCGGATCAGAAAACACCGTTTCAAAAGTAGCAGCTTCTTCGTGGCCAGCTAGCAGCTGCTGGTTGCGCTTATCGTCGACTTCCACTTGCGCGCGCCTGGCCAACTGCTCATCCAGCCCAAATGAAGTGTCATCCCCTTAGCGCATCTCCAGCGCAATTTCGTCGGCGTTGGCCCATGGCACCGAGCAATAGGGCTGGTGCCACACTTCTCCGTGCTGGAGAGCGGTACGGTGATGATGTCGGGCGGCTGCACGCAGGTCACCGATCGAGAGGCGAGTGTGCAACAGCTGGCGGTCTGACGAACCCTTGCGTCCGTCGCGGGCGCGGACGATGGTAGGTTGACTCTCAGGCCTGGGGCGCACCCAACTGACGGTTGGGCTCCGCCGCCGCAAAGGCATCGAGCTGCTCGCAGGCCGCCATCACTCGCATCACTGTCGGGATGTCCGGCACGTCGATCTTGAAGACCCGCATCACCACGATGATGCTGGCCAGGCAGATGTCTGCGATCGTCGGGGTGTCGCCGTGGCAGAAGATACCGGTGCCAGGTTCATCGGCCAAGCGCTGCTCTAGCGCCTGCAGGCCCGTCGTGAACCAGTGGATCTGCCAGGCTCGCCAGGCCGCGTCGTCGAAGCCACCAGTCGTCGTGAGGTACTTCTTCAGCCGCGGCGTAATGAGCGGGTGTGTGTCGGCGGCCAGCATCGCAGCCAGCGAACGCACGCGAGCACGGCCGTGTGCATCGGCTGGCAGCAACGGCGGCATCGGGAAGCATTCGTCGACGAATTCCAGGATCGCCAGCGACTGCGTCAGCGGCGTTTGCGGCTGGCCGGGGCCGTGATCCACGAGCGCTGGAATTGCGCCCATCGGATTAACCTTGAGAAAAGCCTCACTCCGCTGCTCCCCGGCATCGAGGTTGACGTTTTGCTCCTGAGGCTTCACGCCCTTCAGGTTGAAGGCGACGCGCACGCGGTAGGTCGCGGACGTGCGCCAGAACGAGAAAAGTTCGAAGCGGGCGGCGTTGGTCATTGGATGTCCTGTGTAGATGGTGCGAAAGGGGGCGCGGCTGTCAAAGCGCGTTGGCAGCCGCCAGGGTCTGCAAGACCTCAGACCTTGTGCTTCTTCAGCCAGTCGTTGGCCAGCTTCTGGGCGTAGGTGGCTGCCGACTTGTCGTAGCTGGGGCGG
>JANXSZ010000080.1 GCA_025356445.1 Betaproteobacteria bacterium
GCGCAGTGGATGGCGGGCGTCATTACCCCCAAAGGGATGCCCAGCTACGTGGACTGGCAACGCGGCATCGTCGATGCGCTTGACCATGTGCGGCAAAGCATCAGCAAGCCCGATGCCAACGTGCTGATCGTCTCCAGCGGTGGGCCGATTTCCACAGCGGTAGGCCATGTACTGGGCACCAGCCCCGAAACGACCATTGAACTGAACCTGCGCATCCGCAACGCGAGCGTGACCGAGTTCGCCTTCACGCCCAAGCGCCACATGCTGGTGACGTACAACTCGCTGTCGCATTTAGATAGCCCGGCATACGCAGACTGGGTGACTTACGCGTAAGCTCGCACGCGTGAACCAACCTACCCATCGGCCACCGCGCCCCTCCTCTCCAGCAGCCTCTCAGGCTGCTCCTCAGACCCCCCCACCCCTTGCAGCCCGTTTCGTGACGGGTTCGCTGCTGCGCCACGTCAGCGTGATGGCCAGTACAGCGGCCATTGGCTTGGTGGCCGTGTTTGCGGTCGATCTCATCAACCTGTTTTATATCTCTCAGCTGGGCGAGCAAGAGATTGCAGCGGCGGTGGGTTTTGCGGGGGTGGTGGGGTTTTTTCATACTTCGCTCAGCATTGGCCTGACCATTGGCATCACCGCCGTGGTATCGCGCAAGCTGGGGCAAGGCAGCGTGACTGAGGCCAAGCGCATCGCCACAGCCAGCTTAGTGCTGATGGTGGGTTTATGTCTGCTGGTAGGCAGTGGCACAGCTTTGTTTTTGCACCCCCTGCTGGCAGCTTTGGGGGCCACCGGTGAAACGGAGCGGCTGGCGGCACGCTACTTGGGCGTGACGGTGCATTCGATGCCACTGCTGGGCATCGGCATGGCCTGCTCGGCCTTGCTGCGCTCGGTGGGGGACGCCGGGCGCTCGATGGGCGTGACGCTGGGTGCGGCTGCGGTCACAGCTCTGCTCGACCCTATTCTGATTTTTGGCTTGCACCTGGGACTGGACGGTGCCGCTGTCACCGCCGTGGTGTCGCGCACCGTGATGGCCAGCGTGGCATTGTGGAGCGTGCTGGGCAAGCACCATCTGTTGGGCAGGTTCGAGCGCAACCATCTGCGCGCTGATGCCTGTCTGCTGGCCTCGGTGGCTGGGCCTGCGGTGTTGACCAATTTGGCAACGCCGGTAGGTGCGGCGTTTGTGACGCACAGCATTGCGCAATTTGGCCATTCGGCCGTAGCGGGGCAGGCAACAATTGACCGCGTCACACCGGTGGCCTTCGGCCTGATTTACGCGCTCAGCGGCGCGGTAGGGCCTATCCTGGCACAAAACCTGGGGGCGCGGCAGTACGGGCGCGTGCGCGATGGTCTGCGCAACAGCCTGTGGTTCATGGTGATAGCGGTGGGAACAGCTTGGCTGGTGCTGGCTTTGACGCAAAACCTGCTGATTCAAGCGTTTTCGCTGGATGGCATGGCCGCGCAACTGATGCACGCGTTTTGTTCATGGCTGGCGGGCAGCTTCTTCTTTGCCGGTGCTTTGTTTGTGGCGAACGCAGCGTTCAACAACCTGGGGCGACCGCTGTGGTCTACCGGCTTTAACTGGGCACGGGCCAGCCTGGGCACCATCCCGTTTGCATGGATGGGTTCGCACTACGGGCCGATAGGGGTGCTGGCTGGGCAGGCGGTGGGCACGGCTATTTTCGGCAGCTTGGCCCTGGTGGTGGCGTTTCGACTCACGGCCAAGCTGGTGGCGCAGCATGGGGAGTCCCCGGCGTGATACCGGTGTGGTGGCAGGCCTAAATGCTGTAGTCTTCGCGACCAGCAGCGGCGAGTGCCAGCGCTTGCAAGGCCACCAGCGCATCGGCATCGGTGCGGTACAAACGCAGCCAAGGGGAATCAGGCAGTTCCCCGGCACGTTTGAGCATTGTTTCTACTGGCAATTTGATGCCACTGAGGTGCAGCGTGATCTGGCGTTCCGCCAGTGCACGGCGAAGCTGGCCGAACATCTCAACACCGGTCGCGTCAATGCGGTTGATGGGTTGGGCGAACAAACACACATGCTGCATGCCAGGGTGGGCCGCCAAGTGCTCGGTGATGTTGCGTTCCAGCGTGCTGGCGGCGGCAAAATCCAGTTCTGCGTCCATGCGCAAGGCGTAGAGTGCGGGGGCCAAGGGTGGCAAATGCCATAAATGGCGGTCACGCAAACTGTGGTCTGGGTGCATCCCGACCTCAATGATGCGTGGATGCAGATGCTGGTATAAAAAGTGGATCAACCCCATCAGCACACCGGCAATCACCCCCCAGTAGATACGGGGAGCCGTCAACAGCGTGACGGCAAACGTCATGCCTGCCGTGGCCGCCTCAAGGGATGACAGCTGCCACAGGCGCACAAACTGCATCGGTTTGAAAACACCCAGAATGGCAGCGATCACCACCGCCGACAAGACCGCTTTGGGCACCAAGGCCAAGACGGGCGTGAGCCACAGCAAGACCACCAGCACCATCGCCACCGTGACCACCGTGGCCCAGCCTGTTCGCGCCCCGGCATAGAGGTTGAGCGCTGAGCGCGAGAACGAAGAACTGGTGGGGAAGCTGCCCGTTGCTGCCGAAGCCAGTTTGGCCAAGCCTTGGGCAATCAAATCCTGGTTTTCGTTCCAGGGTTGGCGGGTTTGTTGGTTTTCAACCTTTGCACTGGAAGCTGTCTCCAAAAAGCTCACCAGCGTGATGACCATCGCTGGCACGACCAACCCGCCCAAGGTAGACAAGGAGATGCCCTGTGGCAGGTGCAGACTGGGCAGCCCCGAGGGCAACGCGCCAATCACACTGCCGCCCTGCGCACTGAACCCGATCATCCCACTGGCAGTGGCAGCCCCCACGATGCACATCAACACCATGGGGAAATGCGGCACAAACCGCTTGCCCAGCGCCAACGCCAGCAGGCTCGAAAGACCAAATGCAGCGGCATAACCATCCACATGCACCCCTGCGAGCGACCACGCTCCTGCGCCAGCCATACTGAGGCCCACTAACGCAGGTAACTGCGAGCCGATGATGAGCACCGTGGCCGCCTGCGTGAACCCCATCAACACCGGCGAGCTGACCAGGTGCAGCACCCAGCCGAACCGCCCGGCCCCCAGAACGATCTGCATCACCCCGCTGAGCAAAGACAGCCATACCGCCAAGCCCACCCACTGCGCACTGCCCGGCTCCGCCAAGCCGGACAACGAGGCATAGACCAACAGGCATGACAAGGCCGTCGGCCCAACAGCCAAACGCGGCGATGCACTGAACAGCGCGGCCACCAGCGAGGGCAACAGTGCCGCGTAAATGCCTGTGACCACCGGCATACCAGCCAACGCGCCGTAGGCCACCGACTGCGGTACAACGATCAGACCCACCGTGATGCCGGCAATGATTTCGCTGCGCAGCAAGGCTGCATTGGGGCGGGGCCAGTAGAGGAAGGGAAAAAAGTGGCTTAGACGCGCCAAAAACGAAGAAGCAGAGGAAGGAGAACCCATGGCCCGCAGCTTAGCTCAGCGCTGCGGCATGTCTTTGCTGGAATACCCCAGACTCACCGTGGCGTCTTCCGGTATCGGTGGCATGGTGGCGTTCCAGGCTTCCCAGGCATTGCGCATCGCGCTCAAGCGCTCGGGGTGAACCTGGCCCAGGTTGGCGCGTTCACGTTCATCAGCCGGGATGTTGAAGAGGTAATCGTTGCCATCCACCCGCAGGTATTTCCAGTCGCCGTCCCGCATCGCACGCTGGCCCCGGTGGTTCATGCGCCAGTGCAAAAGGCGGGGGCTTTGTACCGAAGCATCGTGGAGGGTGGACAGCAGCGACACACCGTCCAGCGGGTAGTCACTGTGCGCGGGCACCCTTGCGGCAGCCAACATCGTGGCTGACCAGTCCATCGTCATGCAGTGCTGTTCGCTGGTTTGACCGGGGGCAATGGCGGCAGGCCAGTGGGCGATCCAGGGGACGCGGATGCCGCCTTCGGTCAAGTCCATCTTGCCGCCCACCAGGGGCCAGTTGTCAGAGAAGCGCTCGCCACCGTTGTCGCTGGTGAAGACGACCAGTGTGTTATCCGCAATGCCTTGGGCCTTGAGCGCCGCCATCACCTGACCAATCCCCTCATCCATGTGGTGAATCATGCGGTGGTAGGTGTGGATATTGCCGCCGTGCAGGTGAAACAAGTTGGTTTTGAGTTCTTCCGCCAAGGCTTCATCGTCGCGGGTTTCCCAGGGCCAATGGGGGGCCGTGTAATGGATGCTCATGAAGAACGGTGTCCCCGCTTTGGCCCCATCAGCCATGCGGCGGACGACATCCACCGCACGCTCGGAAATCAAATCGGTCAGGTAGCCGGGCTCGGCGTGCTCCTCTTCAGCCCCTTGCGCGCTGTGCCACAGGTCGTGCGTGCCATTGCTGGCGCAGTGGGTGAAGTAGTCCACACCACCTGACATAGGGCCAAAAAACTCTTCGTAGCCTGAACCCAAGGGGCCAAATGCCGGCGGGTAGCCCAAATGCCATTTGCCAACCAGCGCAGTGCTGTAGCCGCTGTCACGCAGCAGGGACGGCAGCGTAGGATGCTCAGGCGGTAAACCCAGGGTGGTGCTGTAGCGGGCTTTGCTGTTGATAGGCTCTTCCGCTGCACCACGCAAACGGTACTGGTAGCGGGCCGTCATCAGCGCGAACCGGGTAGGCGAGCACACGGGGGAATTGGAATACCCCTGCGTGAACTTGAGGCCATTAGCGGCCAAACCGTCCAGCACGGGCGATACATCACCAAAGCGTGCTGGCCGCCCCCCGTAGCAGCCCAAGTCGGCAAAGCCCAAATCGTCAGCGACGATGAAGATGATGTTGGGGCGTTGGCCCACAGAATTTTGAAGGGTTTTAGGCATATTGCGCAAGCTCAGTCTTACTCTGATGCTACGAAATTCGTAGCTTTCATGATCTTGCCCCAGCGGGCGGTGTCTTCACGCATGGTCTGCTTCAGTTGCTCGGGCCCATCGCCCACGGGGTACATGCCGTTCTGCACCAACTGTTGGCGCACCTCGCGGGTGTTGACAGCGCGGATAAACTCGGCACGCAGCTTTTCCAGCACAGGCTTGGGCGTTTTGACCGGGGCGTAGTACGCAAACCAAGCGGTAGCGAGCACATCTTTGTAACCCAACTCAGTGAACGTCGGAATATCTGGCAGAGTGGGCGAGCGCTTGGCGCCGCTGGTGGCGAGCACCTTGATACGCCCACTAGGCCGCATGGCGATCACGCCAGCAACGGTGTCGAAGTACACCGGAATGTTGCCGCCCATCACATCTTGCCGCGCGGGGGTGGAGCCTCGGTAGGCCACATGCACCATGTTCAGCCCTGCGGCACGGTTCAGCATTTCTCCCAAAAAGTGCGAGGGCGTGCCCGCGCCGTAGGAGGCGAAACTGAGTTTGTTGCCGTTCGGCCCCTGGGTTTTGGCCCAGGCAATGAACTCGGCCAGGGTGTTCGCGGGCACGTTGGCGCTGACCACCAAGGCCAACTCAAAGCTGGCGGCGTTGACGATGGGCGCAAAGTCTTTGATGGGGTCGTAGCTCAGGTTTTTGTAGGCATTGGGGAACATGGTCATCATGCTGGCTGTGCCCAGCAGCAAGGTATGGCCATCAGGTTCGGCCAGTTTGACCGCATCCACCGCGATACGCCCTGCGGCACCCGATTTGTTGTCGATGATGATGGTGCCTAAGCTGGTGCGCACGGCATCTGCGATGGCGCGGGTCAGCAAATCTTGGCCGCTGCCTGCAGGCACACCAATCAACACTTTGATCGGCTTGGAAGGGAAGGTCTGCGCGCGCGCAGCAGGCAAAAAACCCAGTGCACTGGCCGAAACCAGACCACCAAGCAATCTGCGCCTGGACAGTTCGCTATCAATTTCAATGGCATTAAGCATATTCAGAGTATTCATGACAAGGCATTCACAGCTTGGGTCATGGTTGAAAACCCGATTTCTGCACAACAGGTGCCCACTGGGCGCGAAAGCTCTTGAGCATGGCTTGCGTTTGTGCCTGGGTGCTGGCCACCGGCGTCATCTTGGCATCAGCGAATTTGCGCTGGGTGTCGGGGTCTTGCATCACCTCACGGAGGGCCACGCTTAACGCATCTACCTTGTCTTTAGGCATGGTTGCAGGTGCGAAGAAGGTGTTCCAGCCTGTGGCCACCAAATCCAGACCGGCTTCCTTGAAAGTCGGGATAGCAGGCGCAAAGGCTGAACGCTTGTCACCTGACACCGCCAAAATGCGTAACTTGCCGCTCTCATGCTGAGGCAGCACGCTGTCGAAAGTGTCAAAGGCCACGGGCACTTGGCCGCCGATCAAATCGGTCAGCAAGGGGGCTGAACCGCGGTAACCCACCACCTGCGCCTGCACACGGGCTTTGTCGCCCATCATCAGACCAAAAAAGTGCGGCAGGCTACCGGTCGCAGGCACACCAAAGTTGGCTTTCTCGGGATTGGCACGCAACCACGCCAGCAAGTGAGACAGCTCACGCACCGGCACGGCTGTCGCCACCGCCAGAGCGAATTCGTAGCTGTTGACTTGCGAGACAGGCACAAAGTCGCGCTCGGGGTCGTAGCCGTTGTCTTTGAACACCAGGGGGGCTACTACCATCACGGCGGGGTTGGCAAGCATCAGCACGTTTTGGCCTGTGGGCGTGGCTTTGACCTGCTGCGCAGCAAGCCGGCCACCGGCACCGGTTTTGTTGTCCACCACCACCGTCATTTTGAGTTTGGCTTGCAGCTTGTCGGCCACGATGCGCGCCACGCGGTCGGTCGAGCCGCCAGGGGGGTAGCCCACCACAATGCGCAAGGTGCTGTCTCCAGCCAGCAAAGGTGTTGCGGGGGTTTGGGCATGGGCTTGCACGCCCCACGTCACTACAGTGACTACAGCCGCTGTCGTCACTGCGGCAAAAGCTACCGCCATCCACTGTCGTCTTGATTCGAACATCACATGCTCCCGAGCCTGTGCAAACCTGGGCACCGCGCCGGTTTGCCAAGCCACTGTAATCGCCAGACAATTGATTGATCTAATCAATTACTTACCGTATTTACCCTGGGTGCGCTGTATACCCATGACCGCCATGACGACAACGCTACGACAACCTCTTGCCATCGACGATTTGCTGCTCTACCGCTTCAGCCATGCGTTGAGTGTGGGGGGCAGCTCTGTGATTCGCTTGTGCGAGGGAAGGTTTGGCATCACCCGGCGTGAATGGCGGGTGATCGCCTCTTTGCAGCCCGGCACAGACATGGCATCGTCTGACTTGGCGGTACATACCCAGCTTGACCGGGCACGCACATCGCGCTGCATCACCTCATTGGTCACAAAGGGTTTGCTCGACCGCCAAACGGTGGCAAGCGACTTGCGCCGGGCCACGGTCAGGCTGACCGACAAGGGACAACAGCTGTATGAAACCTTGTTTCCGCTGGTCGTACAGCTCAACGCGCAGTTGGTGCAGACCTTAACGGACGAAGAACTGGCGGTACTGGACAAAGCCCTGACCGCCATCCAAAAGCAAGCGGAAAACTTGCTGGGGCAAGAGGACTTGCCCAAGGCGAACCGGCGGCGCGGCGGCCGCTCCAGGCACCCGATGGGCTAGCGCGGAGCACCAGCAGGGCCTCTTACAACAACCTTAAACGCAGGCGATCGACACCGACTTGGTGTTCAGGTAGGCCTCCAATGCCTCGATGCCGCCTTCAGACCCGTAACCCGAATCCTTCACACCACCGAACGGCATTTCAGGCCAGGCCATGGCGGGCTGGTTGATCCACAGCATGCCGACTTGCAGGTTTTGTGCGATCTGGTGGGCGCTTTTCAGCGAGCCGGTGAACGCATAGCTGGCAAGGCCGAAAGGCAAGCGGTTGGATTCAGCGATGGCTTCGTCCAGTGTGTCGAAAGTGCGGATAGCGGCCATGGGGCCGAACGGCTCATCGTTAAAAACCATGGCATCCAAGGGCACATCCATCAGCACGGTGGGCGCAAAGAAATTGCCCGTGGTGCCGATACGCTCGCCACCAGCCGCGACGGTAGCGCCCCGGCGCACAGCATCTTCGGTGAACTGGGCCATGGCGGTCACGCGGCGGGGGTTGGCGAGCGGGCCCATGGTGGTGCCGTCGTCCATGCCGTTACCGACTTTCAGGCGCTGCACCTGCTTGACCATGGCCGCAGCAAAGCTGTCTTTCAGGCTCGAATGCACCAAGAAGCGGGTGGGGGAAATGCACACCTGACCGGCGTTGCGGAACTTGGCAGCACCCGCAGAGCGAGCAGCGAGTTCAACATCGGCGTCTTCGGCAACGATCACTGGGGCGTGGCCACCCAGCTCCATCGTGGCGCGCTTCATGTGCAAGCCGGCCATCGCGGCGAGTTGCTTGCCCACGGGGGTGGAGCCGGTGAACGTGATTTTGCGGATCACCGGGTGAGCGATCAGGTAGCTGGAAATTTCAGCCGGGTCGCCATAGACCAAACCGACCACGCCTGCGGGCACACCGGCATCGACAAACACGCGGATCAGCTCAGCGGGAGAAGCAGGCGTTTCTTCAGGCGCTTTAACCAAGATGGAACAACCGGTGGCCAAAGCTGCACCCATTTTGCGCACGATTTGGTTGATGGGGAAGTTCCACGGCGTGAAAGCGGCGACAGGACCGACCGGCTCTTTCAGCACCTGCTGCTGGGTGGTGAGGTTACGGGCCGGGACGATACGGCCATAGACGCGACGGGCTTCTTCAGCAAAGAACTCAATCACTTCCGCAGACATCATGGTCTCGCCTTTGGCCTCGGCCAGGGGCTTGCCTTGCTCTTGCGTCATCAAGGCAGCAATAGCGCCCGAGCGTTCACGCAGCAGCACGGCTGCACGACGCATGATGGCGCTGCGCTCTACAGCGGGGGTTTTACGCCAGATATCGAAACCTTTTTGGGCAGCGGCAAGAGCACGGTCCAGATCCACAATGCTGGCGTGAGCCAAACGGCCGATTTCCAGGCCATTGGCGGGATTCACAATGGCCATGGTTTTGCCATCGGCAGCGTCGCACCATTGGCCGTCGATCAAGAGTTGAGGGTTGGCGTAAGTCATGGGAGTCTCCTGGGGATGAATGGAAAGATAAAAGGAAAATAAAAAAACCAGAAAGAAATTGTCGTGAATTTACGGCACAGCGTCACCACACACGCGACAAGCGGGGTTGCGGGGCAGACCCATGTTGCTGAAGTCCATGCTGCGCCCGTCCAACATCAGCAGGTGACCGATAAGCGTACTGCCCATGCCACTGAGCAGCTTGAGCGCTTCTGCGGCTTGCATGGAGCCGATGATGCCCACCAGCGGCGCAAACACACCCATCGTGGCGCAGCGGGTTTCTTCAAAAGCAGCGTCTTCAGGAAAAACACAGGCGTAACAAGGCGACTGGGGCTGGTTGGCGTCGTAGACCGACAGCTGAGCGTCAAAGCGAATGGCAGCCCCCGATACGAGCGGTGTCTGGTGCTTCACGCAGGCGGCGTTGATGAGGTGGCGGGTAGAGAAGTTGTCGCTGCAGTCCAGCACCACATCAGCAGCAGCCACCCACACATCCAGTTGCACGGCATCAGCACGCGCCTGTAAAGCATGAACATGGATGTGTGGGTTGAGGGCCGCTATGGCGGCTTGGGCGGAGCTGACCTTGGACTCACCTACACGCGCCGTGGTGTGGGCGATTTGGCGTTGCAGGTTGGTGAGATCGACCACATCGTCGTCTACCAGCGTGATGCGACCCACGCCCGCTGAAGCCAAATAAAGCGCGACCGGAGAGCCCAGCCCCCCGGCACCGATCACCAAAGCGTGAGAGGCCAAGATGCGTTCTTGGCCCTCAATACCGATCTCGTCGAGCAAAATATGCCGCGAGTAACGCAGCAGCTGGTGGTCATCCATCACACAGGGCGCGGCTACTCAATTCTCTTTCTTCTCTTCCTTGCGCTCAATCAGGGTCTTGCTGACCATCACAGGGCGACCTTTGAGCTGGTTGATGGCTTGAAGCAGCGGAAAGTCTTTGTCAGAACCGAACTCAGGCGGCTTGCGCTCGGCCACGGGTTTTTTGGACTCTTCTTCCAGCTTCTTCATGGCTTCTTCGCGCGCTTTATCGCGCTCGGGGTCTTTCACCTCGGCCCCTTGGCCGCTGGAGAGGTGCTTCTCCAGATCGGCTTCACGGGTGCGCAATGCAGCAAAGGGGCTGCCGCCTTCGGTATCGTCCACCATCACTTCGGGCACGATGCCTTTGGCCTGGATGGACTTGCCCGATGGGGTGTAGTAGCGTGCCGTGGTCAGCTTGAGGCCTGTATCGGGGCCAAGTGGGCGCACCGTTTGCACGGATCCCTTGCCAAAGGTTTGGCTGCCCATGATCGTGCCGCGTTTGTAATCTTGTAACGCACCAGCCACGATTTCACTGGCCGAAGCAGAACCTTCGTTCACCAGCACCACCAATGGCACGGTTTTCAGCGCACCTTTGGTCACGTCCGCCAAACGTTTGAGCGGGTCTGGCCCGTTGCGGCGCTGGTAAAACTCGGGAGCGGCTTTGTAGGTGAATTTGCTTTCCGCCAACTGGCCGTTGGTCGAAACCACGGTCACGTTCTCAGGCAAGAACGCGGCAGAAATCGCCACCGCAGCGTCCAGCAAACCACCGGGATCGTTGCGCAAGTCGAGCACCAAGCCTTTGAGATTAGGCTCTTGCTTGTAGATTTCTTCCATCTTGCGGGTGAAGTCGTCCACCGTACGCTCCTGGAATTGCGATAGGCGAATCCAGGCATAGCCAGGCTCCATCACCTTGCCACGCACCGATTGGGTACGAATTTCTTCGCGGGTGATCGTGACAGGGAAGGTCCGGCTTTCGTCCTTGCGGAAAATCGTCAGCAGCACCTTGGTGTTGGGCTCGCCACGCATCTTTTTCACCGCATCGTTCAAGGGCAAGCCCTTGACCATGGTGTCGTCGATTTTGGTGATCAAATCCCCCGGCTTCAAACCAGCACGAAAGGCGGGTGAGCCTTCAATGGGGGACACCACCTTGACCAAGCCGTCTTCTTGCGTGATTTCGATGCCCACCCCCACAAAACGCCCCGAGGTGCCTTCACGAAATTCTTTGAACGATTTTTTATCGAAATACTGCGAATGCGGATCCAGACTGGCCACCATGCCGGAGATGGCATCGGTAATCAGCTTTTTCTCGTCCACAGGCTCGACGTAGTCGCTCTTCACCATGCCGAAGACGGCAGCGAGCTGTTGCAGCTCTTCGAGTGGCAAGGGGGCAAGCGCACCGCGCGCCACCGTTTGCAAGGACACCGTCGTTAAAGCACCGGCAATGGCACCGACAGCAATCCAACCCGTAATTTTCAGTTTCTGACCCATGTTGTATGCACCTTAGCCGTTCAATATACACCTATGGAGCCCAGCGGCTCGCAAGGGTTCACAAGAAGGCCATATTCTTTACGGCCTATTTGCAAAGGGGCAGTTTGAGCCGTGTTCGTTCAGGCTTTGCCTTGGGTGGCCACCGCAGCCGCAGCTTTGGCCGCCGCTTCAGCATCGCCCAGATAATAGTGGTGGATAGGTTTCAAGCTGGCGTCCAGCTCATACACCAGAGGAATACCGTTGGGGATGTTGACGCCAACGATGTCATCGTCAGAAATCTCGTCCAGGTACTTGATAAGGGCACGGATGGAATTGCCATGCGCGGCCACGATGATGCGTTTGCCCGCCCGGATGGCCGGTGCCATGGACTCGTTCCAGAACGGCAGCACCCGCTCCACGGTGTCTTTCAGGCATTCGGTCAACGGCACTTGCTCGGCGTTCAGTTTGGCGTAGCGCAAATCACCGCGCTCGCTGCGCTCGTCGCCGGCTTCCAGGGCTGGCGGCGGCGTGTCATAGCTACGGCGCCATACCAGCACCTGCGCGTCGCCATACTGCTTGGCGGTTTCAGCCTTGTTGAGGCCTTGCAGCGCGCCGTAGTGGCGCTCGTTCAAACGCCAGCTGTGGGCCACGGGCAACCAAGTGCGGTCCATCGCGTCCAGGCAATGCCACAGCGTGCGGGTAGCGCGCTTGAGCACGCTGGTGTAGGCCAGATCAAACTCGTAGCCACCGGCCTTAAGCAACTGCCCGGCTTGGGTGGCCTGGGCTACGCCCGTGTCGGTCAAATCCACATCGGTCCAACCGGTGAAGCGGTTTTCGAGATTCCAAGTCGATTCGCCGTGGCGAACGAGAACTAGCTTGTACATGGCGCAAAACCCTGTGAAAAGAGAAAAATGGGGCTGTCAAAACAACCTGTAGCCCATGATTCTAAAATGCGGTTTACTTATAAGGAAATCTGTGAAGTTCATTATTGACAATTGGATGCTTATTTCGGTGGCCTTGGTCTCCGGCGCACTGCTGCTGTGGCCCGTCATCATGGGGGCCAGCACCGGCGGCTTGACAGTCAGCGGCGCGGTTCATCTCATCAATCGCGAAAAAGCCGTGGTAATTGATGTGTCTGAACCCGGCGAATTCGCAGCCGCCCACGTGAACGGCTCGAAAAACGTGCCTATGGCCGATTTTGAGAAGCGGCTACCTGAAATCGTCAAAAACAAAGCCCTGCCCGTGATATTGGTCTGTGGTGCCGGTATTCGTGCCACCAAGGCAATGGCCATGGCCCAAAAACTCGGCTACGAGCAAGCGCAAGCCCTGAGCGGTGGCTTGGGCGCATGGCGTGCGGCCAACCTCCCTCTCGAAAAGGCGTAACCCGCCATGCCCACGATGCAAACCGTCAAGATGTACACCACCGCGTACTGCCCCTATTGCAGTCGCGCCAAGCAACTGCTCACCGCACGCGGCGTCAGCAGCATTAACGAGATCAACATCGAAGAATCCCCCGCAGAGCGCGCCACCATGATGACGCTGACGGGGCGCCGCACCGTGCCGCAAATCTTCATTGGCGACACGCACGTGGGAGGCTGCGACGACTTGGTAGCCCTCGATGCCAGCGGTGGCTTGATGCCGCTGCTGCAGGCGGCTTAAGCCGCTGCCTCACCTGCAATAATCCGCAGTTCGCCGCCAGAGCGGCAATAGCTCGGCAATCCCTTATTCCCGTATCTGAAAGAAGACCATGGCTGACCAACTCGAACCCGTATTCCAAATCCAACGTATTTACCTCAAAGAAGCTTCGCTGGAGCAGCCCAATTCGCCCGCCATTTTGCTGGAGCAAGAGCAGCCCGCCGTGGACATCCAGTTGGCCATCGAAGCCAATCCCGTCGCTGAAGGCATGTTTGAAGTGGCCGTTACCGCCACCGTACAAACCAAAATCAAAGACAAAACCGTGTTCTTGGTGGAAGCCAAGCAAGCCGGTATTTTCGAAATTCGCAACCTGAGCGACGAACAAATGGGCCCCATCATGGGCATCGCCTGCCCACAAATCGTCTACCCCTACCTGCGCGGCAACGTGGCAGATTTGGTGCAACGCGCTGGCTTCCCACCCGTGCATTTGGCAGAAATCAACTTTCAGGCCATGTACGAGCAACAACAAGCCCAAGCCGCATCTACGCAAGAAGCCCCTGCGCTGGTGCAGTAATTCAGCGCTTAGATCAAGCTTTAATTAACGAGCAAAACATGCCTCTGCGCACAACCCATAGGCATGGGCAGCTATGAAAATTGCAGTCCTGGGCGCAGGCGCATGGGGCACAGCGCTGGCCCTGTCTGCCAGCGGGCAAGCCCACAGCAGGCCCCACCACACCCATCAAGTCACCCTGTGGGCACGTGACCCGCTGCAAGCGCAGGCCATGGCAGCACAACGGGTCAACGCCCTGTACTTACCGGGCCACGCCTTTCCTCCCAGTCTGACGGTACGCGCCGACCCGCTCCCCGCGCTTCGCGCTTTGGCCGACACACAAGACCTGCTGGTCATCGCCGCCCCCGTTGCCGGGTTGCGCCAGATGCTGCGGGCCATCCAAGGCACATCAACGCCTGTGGCGTGGCTGTGCAAAGGTTTCGAGGCTCCGGTATCGCTGCCCTACGGTTTGCTGCCCCACGAAATACAAGCTGAGATCAGTGCGGAAAATACAGCCCCAAATGCCTCGAAAGGCCTGGACTGCGCCGTCTTGAATGGCCCCAGCTTCGCCGCCGAAGTCGCACGCGGCCAACCCACCGCCCTGGTCGCCGCCAGCCGCTCCCCACAGCTTCGTCAGCTGCTGGTAGAGGCCTTCCACAGCCCCGCCCTGCGCATCTACGCCAGTGACGATGTGGTGGGGGTCGAAGTCGGTGGTGCGGTTAAAAACGTCCTCGCCATCGCCACCGGCCTCTGCGACGGCCTGCAACTCGGCCTGAACGCCCGCGCTGCGTTGATTACCCGTGGTTTGGCTGAGATGACCCGCCTGGGGCTGGCAATGGGCGCCCGCACAGAAACCTTCATGGGCCTGAGCGGTTTAGGCGATTTGGTGCTGACCGCCACTGGCGATCTCAGCCGCAACCGCAAAGTCGGCCTGCTGCTGGCCAGCGGCCAAACGCTCACGCAAGCCGTAGCCTCACTAGGCCATGTGGCCGAAGGCGTCTACTGCGCCCGCACCGTGGTGCAGCGGGCACATCACCTGGGTGTGGACATGCCGATTGCGCAAAGCGTAGTGAGCTTGCTGGATGGGGAATGCAACATGCGCGAGGTTTTGGCGCAGTTGATGGGGCGGGGGGCAAAGGCGGAAACGCAAGGGATTTGAACCGCAATTACGGCGGCTCAATCAAACTGACGTACTTCAAGCATAAATTTGTCAAGCTATTTTGCAGCACACGAAAAAATAAACCATGCCCCGCCCCCAAACTATCCAAATATTCCTACCGTCAGGCGATCCACGTGGTGTCCGCATAGCCGACATCACAACACGCATTGTGCGGGTCATTGAAATACCACGCAGCCAGTTAAGCGAGTTCTCGAAGACATCTGATTCTAATTCGCATTAGAAACAGAATTAATTATCCATTCCCATCCAGTGATTGATTTGACCACTTCGGGTGATTTTTCGAGGTTCTGCAATCCCTTGAGAAGTTGCGCCTCCAGGGCGTCCATGCTGTCGAACGCTTGGTTGTGGAAGTACTTCTCCCGCAGCTCATCCCAAATGTGTTCTTGCGGATTGAGTTCCGGCGAGTATGGCGGCAAGAAGTGCAACCGCAGGTTCTGCGGTAGAGCAAGGGTCGTGCTCTTGTGCCAACCTGCGCCATCGACCACCATGACAATGTTTTCCTCTGGGTAGCGCTTGCCAATTTCGGTGATGAACAGCTGCATACATTCGGTGTTGACATGGGGCAGCACCAGCGAATCGAATTTCCCGTCCATGGGGGAGACTGCGCCGTAAGCGTAGGTGTACTGGTAGGTGAGCATCGCCTTCACCATGGGTCGCACGGGACGACACGCCCAGCAATAGCGCGTGTCGCTGATACGCCCGAATCTGGCTTCGTCCTGAAACATCAGGCGCATGGGCCTGGCTGTGGCGAAGCTCTTTACGACTTCGTCCAAAGCGCCGGGGAGTTTTTTTTCCAGTCATCGCGTGCTTCGGGGTCGCCTTGTGGATGATAGGTGTCGGGGGCAAGCTTGCGCCAACCGTGACGCGCCAACATGCGGTACACACTGGAGAGCGCCAGCGTTTTTCCCAGCTTGGCTTCAATGGCAGGTTTGACGCGGGGTATGACGACCACACCGCCGGTCGCAGCATCGGGTAAAACTTCATTGAGGATCTGGCGTTCGCGCTCCAGATTGGCCTTGGCCCGATTGCGTAACTCACGCTTACTACGAGGTGCAGTCATCTCACCTGCTGTCACCTTGGCAAAGCGTGTGCGCATGGTGCAGGTGGCGCCACTGGAGCGACCAATGGCCAGTGCAGTCTGCTCGATGCTCAGCCCCAATTCCAAAGGCAACAGAACGGACTGCGCCAGACGCAAATCATCGGCCGTACGAGCCGTCTTTAAAAGCTTGCGTGCCGCCTCGATATGTTCCGAGCCACTTGCACTTCTGGCCATGATTTATTCTCCTTGAAATCATGGCCATATTATTCACGCTTTTAATGCAAATTGGAATGAGGCACAGCAAGTTGGTGTATATTTTTTAATTGGCGAGCTGTCTGAAGCTGGATTACCGCGTGTGTACATTGGTCAGTCCGGAAACTTGGGGACTAGGCTAGGGCAGCACAACCAAAACAAAGACTTTTGGAACCGAGCACTGGTGGTGATTTCACTCACCAACAACATGACACAAACGCACGCCCTGTTTCTGGAGTGGTTTGCCTTGGCCGAAGCAACCAAGGCCGGACGCTACAGTCTAGAGAATGGGAACACAGGTGCTCGACCACACACCCCTGCACCGCTAGAGGCGGACTGCCACGAAATCCACGAAACGGCAGCGATCCTGCTGGCGACTCTGGGACAACCGATTTTTGAACCACTGATCAACGCACCTACCTCCAAAGGTGAAAAAGAGCTTTTTTACTGCAATGGCTCTGGTGCGAATGGCATAGGTGAATACACAACTGAAGGCTTTGTGGTGCATAAGGGTTCACGTGGGCGTGTAGAAAGTGTGGCATCCTTTCAAGGCACATCCGGGGAACGCTTTCGGGCAAGCCTATTGGCAGAAGGCATATTGGCTATACAAGATGGCATCGTTATCTTTACCCGTGACCACCTCTTCTCCAGTCCCAGTATGGCTGCGATAGCGCTACAAGGCCGCTCCG
>JANXSZ010000006.1 GCA_025356445.1 Betaproteobacteria bacterium
AAATGGTCATGCCCGGCGACAACGTTAGCATCACCGTCAAACTCATCAACCCCATCGCCATGCAAGAAGGCCTGCGCTTCGCTATTCGCGAAGGCGGCAAGACTGTGGGCTCCGGTGTGGTCGCTAAGGTTATTGCTTAAGGAATACGAACATGTCTACGTCTCCTACCAAGCAAAAAATCCGCATCCGCCTAAAGGCGTTTGACTACAAGTTGATCGACCAATCTGCCGCTGAAATCGTGGACACTGCCAAGCGTACCGGCGCGATTGTCAAGGGTCCCGTGCCTTTGCCAACCCGCATGAAGCGTTTTGACATTCTGCGTTCACCTCACGTGAACAAGACCTCACGCGATCAGTTGGAAATCCGTACGCACCAGCGTCTGATGGACATCGTTGACCCTACTGATAAAACAGTTGATGCGTTGATGAAGCTCGATCTGCCCGCTGGCGTGGACGTTGAAATCAAACTGCAATAAGCAATTGGGCGGTATCGCTCAGCGCAAATAAGCAACATTTACGAACCGTCTGTCCTTGCATTGCGATGTATGGAGTAGGCGATTTGCATTTATTTTCAATGCGCGCTAGAATCTAAGGCTTACCTAAATTTTTTGGGTGAGCCTTTCCACAGTTCCGGTCAATCGTTACCGGTTCTTAAACCCAAGTCCTCTGGACTGGAGATTAAAAAATGAGTCTTAGCAATCGCTTAGGGTTGCTGGGCCGCAAGGTGGGCATGATGCGTCTGTTCACTGATGATGGGGCTACTGTTCCCGTCACAGTGATCGATGTGTCTGACAACCGTGTGACCCAGGTCAAATCCCAGGAAAATGACGGCTATGTGGCACTTCAAGTCACATTTGGCAAGCGCAAAGCATCGCGCGTGACCAAGCCCGAAGCCGGGCATCTGGCAAAAGCTGGCGTTCTCGCCGGCGAGATCATCCAAGAATTCCGTGTAACGGCTGACGCCGCTGCGCAATACGCTCCTGGCGCTACGGTGCTGGCGGGGTCGGTTTTCGTGGTCGGTCAAAAGGTGGATGTGCAAGGCACAACCATCGGTAAAGGCTTCGCCGGCACCATCAAGCGTCACCACATGAGCTCGCAGCGCGCGTCGCACGGTAACAGCCGTTCGCACAATGTGCCTGGCTCCATCGGTATGGCGCAAGATCCAGGTCGTGTGTTTCCTGGTAAACGTATGACGGGCCACTTGGGCGTCGATACCGTGACCACCCAAAATCTCGATGTCGTTCGTATCGACGAAGCACGCCAACTGCTGCTGATTCGAGGTGCTATCCCTGGTCATGCGGGTGGTTTTGTGACCGTTCGCCACGCCATCAAGGCTAAATCTACAGTTGACGCGAAAGGGGCGAACTGATGCACCTCGAACTCCTCAATGACCAAGGTCAAGCCGCTTCTAAAGTAGATGCGTCTGCGACAGTGTTCGACCGTCCTTACAACGAAGACCTGGTTCACCAGATCGTTGTGGCGTACCAAGCTAACGCGCGTCAAGGCACCCGTGCCCAAAAAGACCGTGAACAAGTTCGTCACTCCACCAAGAAGCCTTTCAAGCAAAAAGGTACTGGTCGCGCTCGCGCTGGCATGACTTCTTCGCCTCTGTGGCGTGGCGGTGGTCGGATTTTCCCGAACATGCCTGATGAAAACTTCAGCCAGAAGATCAACAAGAAGATGTACCGCGCTGGTATGGCTTCGATCTTGTCGCAGTTGGCCCGTGATGGCCGTCTGTCTGTGGTTGATTCGTTGACAGTTGATTCGCCCAAGACCAAGCAGCTCGCTGCCAAGTTCAAGGCTATGAACCTGGAATCTGTGTTGGTGATTGCCGACGAGATGGACGAAAACCTGTACTTGGCCTCTCGCAATTTGGTGAATATCCTGATTGTGGAACCTCGTTACGCCGATCCCGTGTCTTTGGTGCATTACCGCAAGGTGCTGGTCACCAAGGCTGCCCTCGGCAAGCTTCAGGAGATGTTCGCATGAGCGCAGTCCAACAAAAACCAAAATTCGACGAAGGTCGTCTGATGTCGGTTCTGATCGCCCCTATCGTGTCTGAAAAGGCAACAATGGTCGCTGAACAGTCCAACGCTGTGACCTTCCGCGTCATGCAAGACGCTACCAAGCCTGAAATCAAAGCTGCTGTTGAACTTATGTTCAAGGTAGCCGTTAAAGGCGTTTCGGTACTCAACACCAAAGGTAAGTCCAAGCGCTTTGGCAAGTCCATGGGCAAGCGCGCTAGCGTGCGCAAAGCCTATGTGCGCCTGATGCCCGGTGAAGAGTTGAACCTGACTGGGGAGGCTGCGTAATCATGGCCGTCATTAAAATGAAACCTACCTCACCCGGCCAACGTGCTGTGGTGAAGGTGTCTCGTGACCACCTCTACAAAGGTGATCCGTATGCACCGTTGTTGGAACCTCAAATCCAGAACGCTGGTCGCAACAACAATGGTCACATCACCGTTCGCCATAAAGGCGGCGGTCATAAGCACCATTACCGTGTTGTTGACTTCAAGCGCAACAAAGATGGCATTCCGGCAAAAGTCGAGCGCATTGAGTACGATCCAAACCGTACCGCACACATCGCCCTGATCTGCTATGCAGATGGCGAGCGCGCTTACATCATTGCACCGCGTGGTCTGGAAGCTGGCGCGAGCATCATGAGTGGCTCTGAAGCACCGATTCGCGTGGGTAACACCTTGCCAATCCGCAACATCCCTGTGGGCTCCACCATCCATTGCGTTGAATTGCAAATTGGCAAAGGTGCCCAGATCATCCGTTCAGCGGGTACATCTGCTACCTTGCTGGCACGCGAAGGCATCTACGCTCAAGTGCGGTTGCGCTCGGGTGAAGTTCGCAAGGTTCACGTGGACTGCCGCGCTACGTTGGGCGAAGTCGCCAACGAAGAGCACAGCCTGCGCCGCCTGGGTAAAGCCGGTGCCAAGCGCTGGAAGGGTATTCGCCCAACCGTTCGCGGTGTGGTGATGAATCCCGTTGACCACCCACACGGTGGCGGCGAAGGCAAAACCGGTGAAGGTATGCATCCTGTTGATCCATGGGGCAATCTGACCAAGGGTTACCGCACTCGCAACAACAAGCGCACGCAAGTGATGATTGTTTCGCGTCGTAAGAAGTAAGGGGCACACTAAATGACACGTTCTCTTAAAAAAGGCCCCTTCGTTGACCACCACTTGCTCGCTAAAGCGGAAAAAGCAGTGGCCATCAAGGACAAGAAGCCGATCAAAACTTGGTCGCGCCGTTCCATGGTTTTGCCCGATTTCATCGGCCTGACCATTGCTGTGCACAACGGCAAACAGCATGTACCTGTGTACATCACTGACCAAATGGTTGGCCACAAACTTGGTGAGTTCGCGTTAACGCGTACTTTCAAGGGTCACCCTGCGGACAAAAAAGTCGTGAGAAAGTAAGGAAAGACCATGGAAACACGTGCAGTCCTCCGGGGCGTCCGTCTGTCGGTCGATAAGGGCCGCCTTGTCGCCGATTTGATTCGTGGCAAGAAAGTTGACCAAGCGCTGAATATTCTGCAATTCACGCAGAAAAAAGCCGCTGTCATCATCAAGAAGGTCGTGGAGTCCGCTATTGCCAATGCCGAGCACAATGACGGCGCTGACATCGACGAACTCAAGATCACCACCATCTACGTGGAACAGGGCACCACGCTCAAGCGGTTTACCGCTCGCGCTAAAGGCCGTGGAAACCGTATCAGCAAACCCACGTGCCATGTGTACGTGACGGTTGGTAACTGAAAGGCCTGGAAGAACTATGGGACAAAAAATCCACCCAACAGGCTTCCGCCTGGCTGTCAGCCGTAACTGGTCCAGCCGTTGGTACGCCAGCAACCGTGATTTCGCCGGCATGTTGGCCGAAGACATCAAGGTTCGTGAGTACCTTAAAGCCAAGCTGAAAAACGCTTCCGTTTCGCGTGTGTTGATCGAACGCCCCGCCAAGAGCGCCCGTATCACGATTTTCTCGGCTCGTCCGGGTGTCGTGATCGGCAAAAAAGGCGAGGACATCGAGAACCTCAAACGTGAACTGAGCCGCCAACTGGGCGTACCTGTCGCGGTCAACATCGAAGAAGTGCGCAAGCCTGAAATCGATGCCAAGTTGATTGCCGACAGCATCACCCAGCAGCTCGAAAAACGTATCATGTTCCGCCGTGCCATGAAGCGCGCCATGCAAAACGCTATGCGTTTGGGCGCTTTGGGTATCAAGATCATGTCGTCCGGTCGCTTGAACGGCATTGAAATTGCCCGTTGCGAGTGGTACCGCGAAGGCCGTGTGCCATTGCATACCTTGCGAGCTGACATTGACTACGGCACTTCCGAAGCCAAAACCACTTACGGCATTATTGGCGTGAAGGTTTGGGTCTATAAGGGTGATACCTTGGGTCGCAATGATTTGCCCGCAGTGGAAACCCCACGTCCTGATGACGAGCGCCGCCCCCGTGGCCCTCGCCGTGATGACCGTGGTGGCCGTCCAGGTGGCAATGACCGTCCTCCAGCACGTGGTGGTGCGCGTCGTCCAGCGGGTAGTAATGCTGCCCCTGCTGACGGCAGCGACAAGCCTGCTGAAGCCTCAGGTGCTCTGGCACCGAAATCTACCGTTCAGCGCGTCCGTAAAGTAGCCGCGCCTGCTGCACCTGTTGCAGCTGACGGTAAAGGAGAATAACTATGTTGCAACCCGCTCGCCGCAAGTACCGCAAAGAGCAAAAGGGCCGTAACACCGGTATCGCAACACGTGGTAGCACCGTTGCGTTTGGTGATTTCGGTCTGAAATGCACAGACCGTGGCCGTTTGACGGCCCGTCAAATCGAATCCGCTCGCCGTGCGATCTCTCGCCACGTCAAGCGTGGTGGTCGCATTTGGATTCGTGTGTTCCCTGACAAGCCAATCTCCCAAAAGCCTGCTGAAGTGCGAATGGGTAACGGCAAGGGCAACCCCGAGTACTACGTGGCTGAGATTCAGCCCGGTAAGATCGTGTTTGAAATCGTCGGCGTGCCTGAAGAGTTGGCCCGTGAAGCGTTCCGTTTGGCTGCTGCCAAACTGCCTTTGCGTACCACCTTCGTCGCTCGCATGATTGGCCAGTAATCAGGAGAATGAAGCAATGAACACGACTGAACTGCGCCAAAAAGACGTTGCCGGTATCAAAGCTGAAGTGAAAGCCTTGCAAAAGGCCCATTTCGGTCTGCGTATGCAGAAAGCCACGCAACAGCTGAACAACACGATGACCCTGCGCACCACGCGCCGTGACATCGCCCGTGCTAAGACGATTCTTGTTGAAAAACAAGCCGCCGAAGCTGTAACCGCCTCAAAAGCTTAAGGAGCAAACATGACGGAAGCTAAAAAATCCCTCAAGCGCACCTTGATTGGCAAGGTTGTCAGCGACAAGCGCGCGAAAACTGTAACGGTGCTGATTGAGCGTCGCGTTAAACATGCTCTGTATGGCAAAATTGTTGCCAAATCGAGCAAGTACCACGCACACGACGAAACCAACCAGTACCAAACCGGTGACGTGATCGAAATCACTGAAAGCCGTCCGATCTCCAAGACCAAGAACTGGGTTGCTACCCGCTTGGTTGAAAAGGCCGCTGCGGTTTAAACTCAAGGCGTCAATGCCTGTTTCAAAAATGGCTCACTTTGTGGGCCATTTTTGTTTTCAGATTTGGTTTTGTATTTCTCTCTCACTTAATTTACCTTTCAATTTAGGAGCACCCCATGATTAAAGTTGGCGATACCCTGCCTGCAGGCACCCTGATGGAATTTTCTGAAGTGGAAGGCGAAGGCTGCAGCATTGGCCCTAATGCCGTTGACATTGCCAAAGCCACAGCCGGTAAAACCATCGGTTTGTTTGCCCTTCCCGGTGCATTCACCCCTACCTGTTCCGCGAAGCATGTGCCTGGCTATGTTGAGAGCTTTGCCGACTTCAAAGCCGCAGGCGTGGACGAAATCTGGTGTGTCAGTGTGAATGATGCGTTTGTAATGGGCGCTTGGGCACGTGACCAAAAAACCGCTGGCAAAGTGCGTATGTTGGCTGATGGCAGCGCTGCTTTCGCTCAAGCAACCGGCTTGACCTTGGACTTGACCGCCCGTGGCATGGGCCTGCGCAGCAACCGTTATTCGATGCTGGTCAAAAATGGCGTCGTCGTAGCTTTGAACAACGAAGGCCCTGGCAAGTTTGAAGTGAGCGATGCGGCGACGCTGTTGGCTCAAGCCAAGAGCTAAATCTTCGGCTCCCCCTGAATCCTGAAGGCTTACAAGTCGGCCTTCAGGTAATGAGCGCCTGCCAGAGGGTTATGGTAGTAAGGCGGCACTTCATAGAAGCCCAGCTCGGCATACAGCGCACGGGCTGATTCCATGGTGTCCAAGGTGTCCAACAGGATGCAGTCATAACCTGCCATGCGGGCGCTGTCCAGCGTGGCATCTGCCAGCAAGCGGCCCAAGCCCAGGCCTCGAAATCCAGGACGCACGAACAAGCGCTTCATTTCGCAGGCATTGGGATAGTCCACGGTATCTAATGGACGCAGGCCACAGCAGCCCGCCACATTGCCGTCTACCGTTACCAGCCACAGCGCACCACGTGGTGCTGCGTAGTCCCCCGGCAAGTTCAGCAGCTCTGACTCGAAATCTTGAAACCCCAGATCAATTCCCAGACTCATGGCGTATTCGCGGAATATCGCTTTCGTGGCTTCCATGCCTTCATCGCCCGTCGGGACAGTCAGCAGGTGCTTGCTTTTCACGGTGGGTTGGGGTCTACTTGGGGTCATTTGGGGTTCAAGTTTGTGCCAGCAATTGCTCCACCAGCCGGTGCAGCTCCGCAAAATCAGGTTCACCCACATAGCGCTTGACGATTTCGCCGCGCTTGTTCAGCAGGTAGGTGGTGGGCGTCAGCTTCACCTCGCCCCAAGCGCGTGCCACAGCTCCGGTGTTGTCGATCGCGACTTTGAACGGTAATTTGCGTGTTTCTGCGAAGTTCA
Source organism: Betaproteobacteria bacterium (assembly GCA_025356445.1). Taxonomy (GTDB): domain Bacteria; phylum Pseudomonadota; class Gammaproteobacteria; order Burkholderiales; family Burkholderiaceae_C; genus Defluviibacillus. The sequence goes on from JANXSZ010000006.1 coordinate 6,996, forward strand.
CCACATAGGCGGGGGGGTCGTAACGCATCGCCACAGCCACAGTATCAAAGCCCTGGTCTTTGTACTTGTCGTAAGTTGCGATGATTTTGGGCATCTCGGCCACGCAGGTGGTGCAGCTGGTCGCCCAAAAATTCACCAAAGTGACTTTTCCCTTCAAATCGGCGCTGGTCTTTTGGCTGCCATCGAGCAAGACAAACGTAGACTCAGGTGCTTGCGTCGCTGCGGTGGCCATGTAGGTGCCTGCACCCACGGCCAACAAGGCTGCAGCGGCTATCACGTAAACTATTTTTTTCATGGACAGAAAGCCCCTTATGGATCGTCGTCAGTTTAATACAGCCACTGTCGGTAGCTTGAGCGCATTGCTGCTGTCTACTTACCAACACGCTTATGCTTTGAGCCTCAGTGACTTGACCGAGGGTGAAGCCTCGCAGGGCCTCAAGCTCGCCTTGGAAAAAGGTGCCACCATGGCGGTCAGCCTCTTGGGCAAGCCTGATGGATTCATGGGCAACGATAAAGTTCGCATTCCTTTGCCGGGTTATTTGGAAGATGCAGCCAAGCTGATGAAAACCTTTGGCCAAAGTAAGCCGATTGACGAGTTGGTCACGGCCATGAACCGTGCCGCTGAAGCCGCTGTTCCCCTGGCCAAAGAGCTGCTCGTCAAGGCTGTTAAGGGCATGAACGTGACGGACGCCAAGAATATCCTGAGCGGTGGTGGCGATTCCGTGACGAAATTTTTCGCTGACAAAACCCGTGAACCTTTAGGCGTTACCTTCTTGCCCATCGTCACTCAGGCCACCGAAAAAGTCGGTCTGGCGGCCAAATACAACGCCATCGCAGGCAAGGCGGCGGGCATCGGCCTGGTGCGCAAAGAAGACGCCAACATCCAGCAGTACGTTACCGGCAAATCGCTGGATGGCCTTTACCTCATCATTGGCGAAGAAGAGAAAAAGATACGCCAAGACCCTGTTGGTGCCGGTAGCAGTATTCTCACCAAGGTATTTGGCGCGCTCAAATAACCTTATGCCCTTGCCGCCAGGGGATCGTGCGTGTCCTGGTGTGCGTTCATCGGTGTGCATTTGGAGGGGTAAAACGGCGGATGTGAAGCACTACGATAATAGGTGGATGCGTTTGTTGACCTGCCTAGGCTTGCTGAGCCTCACTGCCCTTGCGGCCTGTAATCCCACCTTCAATTGGCGCGAAGTGCGCATAGCCGATACCCGTCTTGCGGTACTGCTGCCTTGCAAGCCTGACGCTGCGGTTCGGCCGGTGGCGCTGGGTGTCACGCCGGTGGATTTGCACCTGCAAGGCTGTGAAGCTGGTGCTGCTACCTTTGCCATTGCGTACATGAATGCGCCAAGCGGTACGGCAACGCAGGCAACCCCTGCTATCCCATTGCCTGTACTGCTCAACGCATGGCAGGCAGCCAGCCTTGCGAGCCTGCATGCCTCCACACCTCACATCGCGCCCTCGCGTGTGGCTGGTGCGCCAGACCAGCCGCTGCCCCAAAAAGTGATGGCTCAGGGCCAGCGCGCTGACGGCAGCCGAGTGGAAAGCCAGGCCGTCTATTTTGTTCAAGGTCAACAGCTTTTTCAAGCCGTCATCCTGGCCGATCACATCAACGCCGACGTAGCAGAAACCTTTTTTTCAGGGCTGAAACTCCAATGAACCAGCCCACTGCCCATACCTCCAGTACCCTCTCCCATGCCAAGGTTGTGCGGGTATTCTTGGTCTTCGCCTTTGCTTACTTTCTATCTGCCCTTATCCGTGCCATCACAGCCACGCTGGCCCCTGCGCTCACGCAAGAGCTGAACCTGCAAGCCAGTGATTTGGGTTTGCTGGCTGGGGGCTACTTTTTGGGTTTTGCGGCCATGCAACTACCGTTGGGTACTTGGCTCGACCGGCATGGTCCCAAGCGGGTCATTTTGTGCTTTTTGAGTGCGGCTGTCGTGGGCTGCATCGCGTTCGCCATGGCTACCAGTTTCTCGGGCCTGCTGGCCGCACGCGTGCTGTGTGGTGCGGGTGTCAGCGCTTGTCTGATGGCGCCGTTAACAGGCTACCGGCGCTGGTTTGGTGCTGCCGCCCAAATCCGTGCCAACTCGTGGATGCTGATGACCGGTTCACTGGGTATGCTGGCGTCTACCCTGCCTGTGCAATGGCTAATGCCGGTGCTGGGCTGGCGGGCTTTGTTCTGGATTCTGGCCGCGTTGGTTGTACTGGCCATGGGCTTGATCGCTTGGCAGGTGCCGGGTTGGGCTGCACCACCCCTGCCTGCACCTGCCCCCGCCGCCTCTGTTTCAACGCCTGAAGCCGCTTCCGGTTATGCCGAGGTCTGGCGTCACCCTTACTTTCAACGCCTCATGCCACTGGGATTTTTCAACTATGGCGGCATGGTTGCCATGCAAACGCTGTGGGCCGGGCCGTGGATGGTCAAGGTGGCCGGTTTCAGTGCCTTGCAGGCGGCGACTGGGCTGTTTGGCATTAACGTCACCATGCTCTGTACGTTTTGGGCATGGGGGATGCTCAGCCCCTGGTTGTTCAAACGTGGCCTGAGCGCCAACCGCTTGATGGCCTGGGGCGTGCCCTCCAGTTTTGCAGCCCTTGCTATGGTTATCGTAGCTGGCCCAGCCGGTAGCACCTACACACCTGTGCTCTGGGCCTTGTTTTTTGTGGGCAGCAGTTTTGTGGCATTGTCGCAACCTGCGGTCGCCTTGGCGTTTCCTCCCGCGTTGGCGGGGCGGGCTTTGTCCGCTTACAACTTGGTGTTGTTTGCCGGGGTGTTTGTTGTGCAATGGAGCCTGGGCCTGGGTATTGACGTCTTCAAAGCCGCCGGCTGGCCTGAGGTTGCCGCGTTCCAGGCCGCGATGAGCGTATTTTTGCTGTGCTGCATCGGGTCGTATGGCTGGTTTTTGGCCAAGCGCCGCGCATAATTCGCCTAAATTATTTGTCCCATGAACAGCCTACTTATCGTCGCTCACGCCCCTCTGGCCCATGCCCTGCGCGAATGCGCCCTGCATGTGTTTCCTGACTGTGGGAATGCCGTTATCGCCCTCGATGTGCCCCCCAATATGCCGCCCGAGGAAACGCTGGCCTCTGCGCGCATCATGCTGTCGCAGCTCAAAACCCCTACCACCCTGGTACTGACGGATGTGTTTGGGGCCACACCGTGCAATGTGGCACAAAAACTGGTGGATGGCGTCAAAACCAAGCTCATCGCGGGCGTCAACCTGCCCATGCTGTTGCGCTGTGTCGGCTACCGAAGCGAATCGCTGGAGCTGCTGGCCGCGCGTGCTGTGGCCGGTGGCACCCAAGGCGTGATGCAAGTTGCCATCACTGCCCCTCAAAATCAAACGAGACGAATTCATGATAAAGACCAGCACGACCATCAGCAATAAATTGGGCCTGCACGCCAGGGCTTCTGCCAAACTCACCAAACTTGCCGGCAGTTTTCCCTGCGAAGTGTGGTTATCCAAGGGCGAGCGCCGCATCAACGCCAAAAGCATCATGGGCGTGATGATGTTGGCTGCGGGACTGGGCAGCACCGTCGTTTTAGAAACCGATGGCGAGCGCGAGCAAGACGCCAACGACGCCATTCTGGCGTTGATGGCCGACAAGTTTGGAGAAGGCGAATGACCGCCGTGCAAGGCCACCTCGCCTCGAGAATCCTGCCATGACCTTCGCCATCCACGGTCTTGCCGTCTCACGCGGCATTGCGATTGGGCGTGCGGTGCTGGTCGGGCGCGTGGATGTGGAGCATTACTTCATCAAGCCTGAGCAGATTGAAGCTGAGATTGACCGCGTGCGCGTTGGGCGCAATGCCGTCGTCGAAGAGCTGCAAAATCTCCAGGTCAGTCTGACCCAAATGGGGCCAAAAGAAGCCCCCCATGAACTGGGCGCCTTGCTGGAAGTGCATTTGATGCTGCTCCAGGACGACGACCTCACCGATGGCGTCAAGCACTGGATCACCGACCGGCTCTACAACGCCGAATGGGCGCTGACCACCCAACTCGAAGTCATCTCTCGCCAGTTCGACGAGATGGAAGATGCTTACCTGCGCGAGCGTAAAGCGGATCTGGAGCAGGTCGTTGAGCGCGTGCTGCAACGCATGGTCGGAGCGGCCTTGCCCATGTCCGCTGGCCAGCGCAGCGCCAACGCCAAACGGCGCAAAAGTGACCAGCAAGCACAGCTGGACGGTATGCTGGACGATACGGTGGACGTACCGCTGGTGCTCATCGCCCATGACCTCTCCCCTGCTGACATGCTGCAATTCAAGCGCAGCGTGTTCGCCGGGTTCGTGACCGATGTGGGCGGTAAAACCTCACACACCGCCATTGTCGCCCGCAGCATGGACATTCCCGCTGTGGTCGGTGCCCGCAGCGCCAGCCAGCTGGTGCGGCAAGACGATTGGGTCATCATCGACGGCGATGCCGGGGTCATGGTGGTCGATCCTTCGCCCATCATTCTGGCCGAATATGGCTTCAAGCAGCGCCAGGGTGAACTGGAGCGCAGCCGCCTGAACCGCCTGCGCCATACCCCGTCCATCACGTTGGATGGTCAAAAAGTAGAACTGCTCGCCAACATCGAAATGCCTGAAGACGCCAAAGTCGCGGTGGATGCCGGTGCCGTGGGCGTGGGCCTGTTCCGCAGTGAATTCCTGTTCATGGGCCGCCAGGGCAAGTTGCCCAATGAAGAAGAGCAGTACACCGCCTACCGCGCCGCTGTAGAGGGCATGCATGGCCTGCCTGTCACCATCCGCACGGTGGATGTTGGTGCTGACAAGCCGCTCGATGGCTGGCGTGAAAAAGCCGGTAAAACCAGCAAAGACGAAAGCTACCTCAACCCTGCGCTAGGCCTGCGTGCCATCCGCTGGAGCTTGGCTGACCCAGCCATGTTCCTCACCCAGCTGCGAGCCATACTGCGCGCTGCTGCGCATGGCAGCGTCCACCTGCTCATCCCCATGCTCGCCCACGCCAGCGAAATCCGCCAAACTTTGGCACTGATAGCGCAGGCCCGTGCTGATCTGGACGAGCGCGCTGTGCCTTACGGCCCTGTCAAACTCGGCGCGATGATCGAAATCCCCGCTGCGGCGCTGACCGTCAAGCTGTTTCTCAAATACTTCGACTTCCTGTCGATCGGTACCAACGACCTGATCCAGTACACCCTGGCGATTGACCGTGCTGACGAAGCTGTCTCCCATCTCTACGACCCTCTGCACCCTGCCGTACTGCGTTTGGTGGCCGACACCATCAGTGAAGCCCAGCGCCAAGGCAAAGGCGTCAGCGTTTGCGGTGAGATGGCGGGGGATGCCAGCTTTACCCGCTTGCTGCTGGGCCTGGGTTTGCGCAGCTTCTCCATGCATCCCGCACAAATCCTGACGGTAAAGCAAGAGGTGCTGCGCTCAGACGCCAGCAAGCTCAAGGCCTGGGCACAGCGTGTACTGGAGGCCGATGAGCCAGGTGCGGTGCTGAGCGGGATGGCATAAGGCATTCGGGCTGTAATGAACCCCGAAGACCTGCAAAAGCTCGTCACCTTGGCGATGCCTTTCGGAAAATTCAAAGGCCGCCTGATGGCTGATCTGCCCGGCCATTACCTCACCTGGTTCGCCAGGGCTGGTTTTCCGCCAGGAGAAATCGGGCGGCTGCTGGCGCTGATGCACGAGATTGATCACAACGGGCTGAGCGGGCTGCTGCAGCCGCTGCGCCAACGGTAATCGGCTTTGGGCCTGCACAGGCTCCGTGTAAATGTAAATACTGCCCAAATTGGACCGTGTTTACGCCCTGAGTTAATGGCAAGATGCGGTGCTTCACGAACCCTATTCTGATCACCACTGCCATGCCAGCCTTCTTTCTTTTTCGGATGACCCTGTTGGGGCTGCTGGCCACAGGCGCTATCGCCAATGCGCAGTCCCCATCAGCTTCTGACAACCCCAGCGCTGCCCAGATGATTGAGCAGCTCAAAGCCCCCGCTGCACGCACCCGCAGTCTGCGCAATTTGGGTGTTGAGGCCGCGGATGCCAGCGGCCCATCCACCCCTGCGCGCCCTTCGCTTTCCTTGCAAATCCTGTTTGACCTTAACTCCGCCCGCGTCCACGCGCAAAGCCAACAGGCGTTGCGCAACCTCGCTCAGGCCTTGCAGTCGCCTGACCTCAGCGCCGCCAAATTCGCTGTCGAAGGCCATACTGATGCCAAAGGCCGTGCCGACTACAACCAAAAACTCAGCGCCCTGCGTGCCGATGCGGTGCGGGACTACCTGGCTCAGCAAGGCGTAGACGCCAGCCGCCTGGTGCCCAGCGGCAAAGGGGCCAGCGATTTGGCCAACGCCGCTGATCCCCTTGCTGCTGAAAACCGACGTGTACGCATCGTTAATTTGGAGTGATTGCACGTCTTCAATTCAAATATTCAAATTGTTACATGGTCAAAAAATCAACCAACAATCAAACCAACAGAGAAGAGTGCTTGTGAACAGAGCGTATGAAGTTATTAAAACCATGGCGATTGGGTTGGCAGCCATGGGGTTGCTTCCCTCCATCCCACAAGCGCAAACGGCATCGACTGACCGTAATCTCGTGGTCAACGTGGCCAGCCAGAGCGCCGACCCCGATGCGACCCCTAATCCCGCCAAAGCACAGCGCATCGCCCTTGTCATTGGCAACGGTGACTACAAAGACGCCCCGCTCAGCAACCCCGTCAACGACGCCCGCGCCATCGTCCAGGCCTTGAAGGAAAGCGGCTTTACCGTCATCCTGCGTGAAAACACCAGCCAAAAAGCGCTGCTGAGCGCCCTGCGCGAGTTTGGTGACAAGTTACGCGGTGGTGGCGTTGGCTTGTTTTACTACGCAGGCCATGGGATGCAGATCAAAGGCCGCAATTACCTGATTCCTGTCGGTGCTGCCATCGAGCGTGAAGACGAAGTGGCCTATGCCGCCGTCGATGCCCAGGCCGTGCTGGACAAGATGGAAGCTGCTGGCAATGGCACCAACATCATGATTTTGGACGCCTGCCGTAACAACCCCTTTACCCGCAGCTTTCGCAGCGGCAACGCCGGTTTGGCAACCATGGACGCTCCCGTTATGAGGTTAGCAGCGACCGCGTGGCCAAGAACTGACGCCAACAGCCGACAGCGCCTCTTGCCATGAGCCTCCTCCAACAACTCCAATCCGCTTGGCGCTCCCTAGGGCGCTTCCCTGCGCACCGCGTGACCTGGGGTTTGGCGGCGGTGTTTTGTGTGTGGGCGGTGCTCGATGTGATGGTGTTCCACGTCAGCAGTGGCCTGTCTTTGCCCACCTACGACGCCATGGTCCGGGCCCGCTTTCACACGGCAGCGGCTGACCCGCGTGTGGTGATTGTGGACATTGACGAGGCATCCCTTGCCCGCATGGGCAAAGAGTTTGGCCAGTGGCCCTGGCCGCGCGATACCCTGGCCACGGTGCTTGAGTACATCGAAAAGCAGCAACCCGCTGCGGTGGTGTGGGATATGGTGTTTTCTGACGCTGATCTGCAAAATCCTGGGGGTGATGCGGCCTTCAACACCGCCGCCCAGCAAAGCCCCCACAGCCATTTTTCGGTCGTGCGGCTGCCCCCTGCAAACGACCCCCAAAGCCAAATTACCCGCACCGTGCTGCCGGGGCTGTGGGTCAAGGCGGCTGTACCCGTCGCCACTGTGGCGCCCACCTCTGTATCTCGCACCTCCACCGTTGCGCTGATTCCCCCTGCGCTGCCCGTCGTGGCGGCGTCGCGTTTGGGCTACAACAACGGCTATGTGGATGGCGATGGGGTGCTGCGCCGTTACCGCTATGCCGAGCGCCTGGGCGACGACAGCGTGATTCAGTCGCTCTCCCTGAGTGTGCTTTTTGCTATGGATACCGTAGCTGCCTCAGCCCTTGCGGCAAAGGCAAATACCCCTTCTGCCTCTAAAACAGGCGATACATTGATTGCCTACCGTGCGGTGGCCAACACCTACCCGCGTGTTGCTTTTGCCGATGTGTTCACCGTGGCGGAAGGGGGGGTGCCACAGGCTCCCGTTCCCAGCTTTGCAGGCAAGGTGGTGATCGTTGGCTCCACGGCGCCCAGCTTGCATGACATCCACCCCACCCCGCTATCGCCGCACCAGAACGGCGTAGATTCGTTGGCCACAGCGCTGGACAACGCGCTCAACCAGCGCTACGTGCACGAACTGCCCCAGGCACTGCTGGCGCTCCTTGCGTGCGTGTTGTTCATCGGCATGGCGCTGTGGGTCGGTGTGCGCGGGGTGTCTTCGCTGGCGCCTGTCACGCTGGTGCTGCCTGCTGTGCTGCTGGGCATCAGCTACCTCACGCTGAACGGCTCGCCCGTGTTTGTCGATTTGCACCTGAGCGCGGGGTTGGGCCTGCTGTTTCTGGCCAGTCTGCGCACCTGGAACGGTCTGCGGCGGGACTACTGGTGCCGCATGCCGCGTGTCAGGGTCAAAGACCCCGAGCCCATGCTGGCATGGCTGATTGTGGGCAACACCCCGTGGGTTGATGCGCATTTTGACCGCCTGCTGAGCGCGGTACAAAAGCACGCGCCTCGGTGCCGTGTGGTCGCTGTCGATGCGGTTGCCGTGTGGCCCAGTCGGCTGCATTGGCCTGAGCTGGCCTGTGTGGCGGCTGTGGTGGGCCCTGCCTCCGCGCTGCAGCTGGGATGGGCAGGCTTGCAAACAGCGTTGGCGCCCATGCTGGCTTCACATGCGCCACTCCCGCTGTGTGATGTGACCCCTGAAACGCTGCTGCCTACCCTGTTCAGGGGATGGTCAGTCTTGCAAAATTCCGTTACAAACCACGCCACTGAAAGGCCGCCATGAAGATTTTGCTGAGCACCATCGCCTGTACCCTGTCTGTGGTGTTTTTTTGGGGATCAAAACCTGTTCTTGCGCAATCTGTATCGGCACAGCGCGCTACTGAAATAAGAGCGGATAAGCTGCCCTCGTCAGCCGTTATCGGTCAGCTCAGTGCGGGTGCGGCGACCCGCGTGCTGAGCGTGGAGGGCGGATGGGTGCAGGTTGAAGTGCGCGATGGGGCCAAAGGCACCCGCACCGGCTGGGTGCGTGCCAGCACCCTCAACCTGCAAGCGGGCAGCGCCAAAGCAGCCGACCTGCCCAATGGACGGCTCGCCAGCAACAACGCGGCGCTGTCGCTGGGTGTGCGCAGCTTGACCCCGCGTGACAACCGCCATGCGCTCATCATCGGGATCAGCCGCTACGCCGACCCCGCCATCCCTGGCTTACCCGGTGCCCATATCGACCGTGAATCGGCCACCCAAATGGCCCGCGCCATGCAAGTGCCCGAGAGCAACATCCGCTACCTGCAAGACGAGCAGGCCACGGGCGACGGCATTCGCCAGGCTTTGGCCGATTTGAACGCCCGCGTGGTAGAGGGCGACCGCGTTTTCGTCCACTACTCTGGCCATGGCACCCGCTACAACGACCCCAACGCAGGGGGCTGCGTGGAAGCGCTGTTGGCCCATGATGGCGGCACCCGAGGCACTATCACCAACCGTGAAGTTGCGGATCTGCTCAAGCCGTTGACCCAAAAAACGGACAAACTGTTTGTCATGTACGACGCCTGCCACTCCGGTGGCGTTATCAAAGACGCCAGCACCGTGCGCACCCGCGGCTACACCAATGCCAATGATGACGGCCTGCTGCGCCCCAAGTTCGCGTCCATCAGCGAAGAATGTGGCCGCCCCGTCAATATCAAAGGGCGTAACCTTGAAATCGAGCAGACGGCGCAGGGTGTACTGCCGCAAGACATCGTCCACGTCAGCGCCTCCCGGGACAACGAAGTCAGCTTTGATGACGCGCAAAAGGGGGGGCTTGCTACCCAGTTCATGCGGGATTGCATGCTGCGTGACGCCAAAGACCTGGACGGCAGCGGCGCGATCACCATGGACGAAATCCGCATGTGTGCGCAAGACAAGCTCAATAAACGGATGCAAAACGACGCGAACTTCAAGCCGCATAACATCACCTTGAATGGCAATGCTGGCTTTGTGCCCGCCTGGTTCAGCCAGGCCATGCCCGTGACTGCTATCACAAGCGTAGCGGCTAATGCTCTACCAGCAAGCGTTACCACCACATCAGCTGCATCTGCCACACCTGCAACACCGGCTGTCCCCGTCGCGGCTCTCACCGGCGAACAGGCGCTGCGCCAGATGTTTGACCAGCGCGATGCCAAACGCCGCGTGCAGGTCACCTTGGGCAAAAACGCCCTCAAAATTGGCCAGGATGCCCTCGACCTGGCCGTGCAGTCTGACCGCGCAGGCTATGTGTACATTGCCATGGCGGGCTCCGACAACCAAGCGCTTCACCTGCTGTTTCCCAACGATTTGGACCAGGACAACACCATCAAAGCGGGTCAACCCCTGCGGTTGCCCCGCCCCAACTGGCGCGTCAAGGCTGGTGGCCCCGCAGGTACTGACAGCCTGCTGGTCATGGTGACTGACGGCCCGCGGGACTTGACCGCACTCGCCGCCAGTGCCAATGCACCCAAAGCCGGGCCGTTTGTCGCGTCGCTCAATGACGCCCAAGGCCGGGCGCAGCTCGGTGCGTTGATGAGCCGCTCTCAAGGGCTTAGCGCCCCCACGTGCAGCACCGCTGCGGCACGCCAAAACAACCCGCTATGCTCAGACGCTTACGGTGCTCTGATGGTGTCGGTTGAGGAACAAAAATGAACCGTCACTCTTTGGGCTTGATCCTCGTTGCATCGTTGGTACTGAATGTCTTGCTGAGCGCTTGCGCCACCAATCCCGTTGAGCCCGCGAATACCGAGCCACCCAAAGCGGCGCTCCAATTCGTTGACCTGCAAGGCTTTGACCGTGAGCTGGCATCGTCCCTGTCCGCCACGTTGCCCACCGTTGATGTCGCTTTCTACGACCGCGTCACCCCCAGCGCCTTGCCGCCCCGGCTGCAAAGCTGGATGGCTTCGGTGGAGGCTGGCGGTGGCAAGGTCAAAGTTGTGCCTCCACCTTCCACCGTGGCAGCCAAAAGCCCTTTGCTGCTGCTGGGACTCGTGACTTCGCTTTGGACGGCCTCCAAAATGGCCCGGGAAATGTCCAGCAAAGCCCAACTGAATGTCGCCAAAGATTACGATGCCAACATTCTCTTGAAGACGGATGACAAAGGCGAATCGGTGGTGGACAAAGTGGTTTTTGTGCAGCGCAAGAAGTAAATGAAGTAAGGCGAGGATTGACGCACAATCATTCCATGACTTCATCTCTGCCCCCTCCCGAGAACTCGCTCTTCGACCGCGACATGGCTGAACTCACCCGGCGTAACCCGGGGCGTGCTTGGCTTGTCCTGGCCGTGGTGGCGGCGCTGGGCCTGACGGGGTTGTCGGCGTGGCGCCAAGGCTGGTTCACGCCCACTGCGGCGGTGTACGTCGAGCTGCCTGGCATCACCGGGGTGCAGGTGGGCACACCCGTCAAGCTCAAGGGTTTCAAGATTGGTGAGGTTGATGAACTGGAGTTGATGCCCGATTTGAACGTCAAACTTCGCCTGCGTGTGGTGTTGCAGCGCCTCCCTCTGTTGGCCGCAGACGCCAGTGCCCACTTTGGCCGTGACGGCCCGATTGGTGGCAAATTCATCGAGATCAACCCCGGTACGCGCGGCATGGCACGTTTGGCCGCCAACGCCACGCTGCCTATGGAGGCTGGTACCGAGCTGGACGACGTGATGGCTACCGTCAAAGACGCGGTTGAAAAACTCGCCACCGCCATTGGCAAGGTTGACCCGATTCTGGACGACACCAAAAAGCTCACCGGCGAGGCCAGCGCGGTCAGCACGGATGTTCGCAAGTCGCTGACCACCATGCTGCAAAACATGGAAGCCATCTCGGCCCAGCTCAAGCGCGTGGGCGACACCGCCACCCGTGTGGTCAGCCATGCCGACGAAGACCGTGCCCACCTGGTGGCTGATTTGCGCCGTGCCCTTGCCGCTGCCACCCAGGCCACCGAGACGGCCAACGCCACGCTCAAAGCTGTGGACAAAGTGGTTGAAAAAGAGTTGCCCGTGTTGCTCGGCAAAGCCCAGCAAAGCGCCAGCGATGTGAACCAGATCACCAGCGATGCCAAAGCCATCAGTGCCGATGCCCGCCAGCAGCTGCCCCCGTCCTTGCGTGCTGGGCGCACCGTGGTGCAAGATGCAGCCGACATCACGGCAGGGGCCAAGCGTCTTTGGCCGCTGTCCACGGTGACGGGCGTGCCGCCCGAGGCTACCTTGCCACTGGACGGTTTTGAAGGCACCATGAAATGATAAAGAGCCATTTAACCAACAGCCAGTCGGTGATGGTAGCTATCAATAAGAGAGTGATTTTGCTGCTCTTGCCACTGTGCCTGCTGGCCTGCGCGTCTGTACCTCCCCCGCCTGTCCCTCCCGCCTTGCAAGCCGCGCAGCGCCTGGAGCAGCGCGCTGCACAGGCCTTTGCCCAAGGTGACTGGCCTGCTGCGCAGAGCGATTACCAAACCGCCGCCGAGGTCTACGCCAGTTTGGCACTGGTCGAGCCACAGCTGCGCGCCTGGCTCAGTCTTGCCCGTGTGCAATCGCAGGCTGGGCAAACCGTGCTCGCCTTGCAAACCGTCAACCGCGTGCTGGCCCAGCCAGGTTTCAAGGGCTTGGACATCGGCATCCAGTTGCTTGCCCATGGCCGTGCCGGTGCATTGCAGATGACGAGTGACACTGCCGCCGCGCAGACCCATGTTCAGCAGGCGCTGGCCCTGTGTACGGGCACCTGCGCGCAGCAGGCCGCATTGCAGGTGCTGCAAGCCCGTATTGCATTGCAGCAAGGCCAAGCACCGCAGGCGTTGGTACAAGCTGGTAATGCTCTTAAAAGCATAGCTGCTACAGCCCATCCAGAGCGCACGGGAGCAAAAAATAGCGCTTATTCCACTGCCACAGAGCAGGCCAATGCCTTGCGTGTGCGTGCGCTGGCCGCTTTGGCGCTGCAACAGCCCCGCGCTGCTGCTGACGATGCCCAAGTCGCCTTGGCGCTGGACCAAAGCCTGGGCCTCGCTGCTCGGGTGGTGGACGACCTGCGCGTCCTCGTTGACGCCTACCGGGCCTTGGACGACACCGCGCAAACTCAGCGCTACCAAGCGTTGCTGGACGTTGCCGTGGCTGCACGTCTGGCGTTGCGGGGCACCGTGCCATGAGCACCAGCGGTACCGAGGCCTCCGCTTCAACCACCGCCTTGGCACCCCTCAGCCTCAACGCCCTGCTGCTGACCCCGGCCCGTGTGCGCTGGCGGGCGCTGCGTGAACTGTGGTGGTACCGCAGCTACTGGCGCCTTCCCCGTGCCCGTACCGCGATGCGGCTTGAGCGCGATACCGAGCTGGCCGAGATGGTGCCTCTGCTGCTGTTGGTGGCGCTGATGGTGGCCGCGCTGATGTTCGTCGTGCTGCCGCAAAAATTAGGTGAGCAGGCCACCGAGGCGCTGTCTACGCTGTGGCCGATCTGGGTGGTGCAGATCGCCCCCATGCTGTGTGCGTTAACCATGGCGATGCTGAATGCCCCCGGCATCGCGCTGCAACTCACCGAGCGCGAAGCCGCAGGCGAATTCACCGGGGCTGATCCGCGCGACCTGCGCACCCGCTCCGCGCTGGCGGCCCACCTGTGCGTACCGCTGATCGTGGCGCATGCGGCGGTGTGCGTGGCGTGTACTTTTTTGGTGGTCTTGTTCGTTTTGGCTCTGGGCTTGCTGGCGCAACTGGTGCTGGCCGTGGGCGATGTCCGCAACGTGGCCGATTTGGTGTTCGCCCGCGTTTCGCCAGTGATGTGGCTGCACACCGCGCTCAGCGCCTGGGGGCTGGGGCTGGTGTGCGTGTTGTCCGCCGTGGTCTATGCATGGCCCGGTACCCAAATCACCCAGCGCGGCCTGGATGCCCATCGCCTGGGCCTGCGCGCCATGATGGTCAGCGCCATAGCTTGCGTGGTGGCAGGACTGGCCTTCAACTGGGTGGCTGTGCTGCTGGGATGGAGCGCTGTGGGGTAAGGCGTTCCGCGCGTTATTCCCGCACCTTAGCTGCCCAGTGGCTTGAGCAACTCCGCTACATCGTCCTCGGTGAACAGCGGCTGTTTGCGCCCCTGCGAGCCGCTGTACAGGCTGTCGGCCAGTGCAGCTTTACGCGCTTGCAGCGCCAAAATCCGCTCTTCAATCGTGCCTTGCGCCACAAGTTTGTAGACGAACACGCTTTGCGTTTGACCGATACGGTGGGCGCGGTCGGTGGCCTGGTTTTCCACGGCGGGGTTCCACCAGGGGTCATAGTGGATGACGGTGTCGGCTTGCGGCAAATTCAGGCCCACGCCACCGGCTTTCAGGCTGATGAGGAACAGCGGGACTTGGCCGCTGGTGAACTGCTCGATCAGCGCGTCGCGGTGCTGGCTTTGGCCGGTCAGCTTGACCCAGGGCAGCTTACGGGCTTTCAGTTCGTCTTCAATCAGCGACAGCATGGACGTGAACTGCGAGAACAGCAGGATGCGCCTCCCCTCGGCCAGCATCTCGGGCAGCAGCTCCATCAGCAACTCCAGTTTGGCCGATTGCTTGATCTTTTTGGCGGCGTCGAGTGGCACCAAACGCGGGTCGCAGCAGACTTGGCGCAGTTTCAGCAGCGCATCCAGAATCTGGATTTGTGATTTCGCCAAACCCTTGTTGTTCAGCGCTTCGCGCACGGCTTTTTCGGTGGCGAGGCGTATGGTTTCGTACAGGTCAGCCTGCTTGCCGCTCAGCTCGATGCTGGAGACGAACTCCTGCTTATCGGGTAAATCGGTCGCCACATCGCGTTTGGCACGGCGCAGCATGAAGGGGGTGACGCGGCGGCGCAGCTGGTCGAGGCGTTCGCTGTCGCCCTGTTTTTCAATGGGTGTGCGGAACAGGTCTTTGAAGCGGGCTTGGCTACCCAAAAAGCCCGGCATCAGGAAGTGAAACAGGCTCCACAGCTCACCCAGGTGGTTTTCCATGGGCGTGCCAGAGAGACACAGGCGGTGGCGGGTGTTGAGTTCGCTGACGACCTGGGCGGCGTGGCTGTTGGCGTTTTTGATGTTTTGCGCCTCGTCCAGCACCACGATGTGCCAGGGTTGCTCGACCCAGCGGTCACGGTCGCGTTGCAGCAGCGAATAGGGGGCGATCACCACGTCGTGCAGGGCGATCTCAGTGGCGGCTTCGTGGCGCTCGGCGCCGTGCAGCACCAGGGTTTTCAGCTCAGGCGTGAAGCGGTTAGCCTCGCGCCGCCAGTTGCCCATCAGGCTGACGGGGGCGATGATGAGGGCGGGGCGGTCGAGTCGACCGGCTTGCTTTTCAACCAGCACATGCGCCAGAGTTTGCAGGGTTTTTCCCAGGCCCATGTCGTCCGCCAAGATGCCGGCCAGACCGTGGCTGCGCAGGAACTGCAACCAGTTCAGGCCTTGTTGCTGGTAGGGGCGCAACTCGGCGTTCAGGCCGGTGGGCAGCGGTATTTCCGGCAGGGCGCTGTGACCCACGAGCTGTGTGACCATTTGGCGCAGGCTGTCCGCGCCCGACCACTGCGCACCTTGGCCCAGTGCGGCACCGACGCGCAGGGCTTCCAGGCGCGAGAGGCGCAGGCTGTCGCCGCTCAGGCCGCCGTTGTGCGTGCGTTCGCCCACCAGATCGAGCAGGGCTTGCAACCAGGGGCGCAGTGGCTCGGTAGGCAGGCGCAGGTAGCCATCATCGGCTTTGGGCAGGTAGATGAAGGGTGGCAGTTGCGCGGTGGATTCTTCGGCGGTACGGGCATCTCGGAGTTGCGCCAAAAGATCGGGCAGCAGCGGCAGGATGTTGTGGCGCTCGCCGTTGATCTGCATCCCTAGCGAGAGGTCAAACCAGGGGCTTTGGCTGTCGTCACTGCCTGCGAGATCGTTGACATCGCTGAAATCGCCGTGGGCAGACGCATCGCCCCCGCCGGGTGTCATCGCCACGTCGAGGGTGTCGGCACGGGCAATCCAGTCGTTCAAGGCGGGGTCTACAGTCACGGTGAAGCCCGCTTCGCGCAGCGGGGCGAAGTCGGCATCGGCCCAGTGCGGCCACGGGTGTTGGCTGTGGGGCGGCAGGAGGTGGAATACGCCGTAGGGGTTGCCGGTGAGGCCCAGAGCGGCGAGCGCATCATGGGCTGCTTTTTCGGCGGTAGTATCGCGGTGCAGCAGCAGGCGCGGTGGCGTTTTTCCGTCGATAGCGGCGGTGGCGGGCGGAGTGTCCAGCAGCACGGGGCTTTGTGTGGTGCGGCGGTAAAAGGGCAGACCGTCGTAATCAAAGTGCAGGCTGGCGCTCAGCAGGCCGTGCTGGGCGATGTCTTGGGTGTTGACAGAGGTGATGAGCAGGTGCGCCTGGGGAGCTATGCCTTGCATCACGGTGGGCTGCGTCAGCACCGGTGGCAGCGGCAGTCCGGCGAAGTGGCTAAGCAGGCGGGTTTCGTGTTTGGCAAATGCCGATTGCGGGATGGGTGGTGTTTTGAGCAGCAGCGCCAGATGGGTGGTCGAGATGCCGGGTGACTCGATGGGGCCGCACAGCCCTGCTGTGGCGTCCAGGTAGAGCGGTGGTGTATTGGCCAGCCAGAGCGTGCTGTCAAAAGGCGGGGCGACCGTGGCCTGCAAGCGCCACAGCGGGTCAGCTTGCATGCGGTGGAGGGGGGCAGGAGCCTCACTCCACAGCCATTGCACGGCGCGAGGTGGGCCAAGGCGTACCGGCGTGGTCAGCACGCGCTCTTGCTCGGGATAAAACAAACAGCCAGTAGCGGCTGCCATGTGCAGCGCCAATTGCCCGGTTTCACCCTCAAGCGTGGCTTTGGTCTGTGCGCTGTAGTAGCTGCCACCGGTTCCTGTTTGTGCTCGGATGAGTCCCACGATTTCTTTGTCCCGGCTGGGCAAGCGGTCTATATCAAGGTAGCTCGGGACTTTGGCCTTGGCCCATTTGCCATTGCGCAGCACGCGGGACTTGGCATAGCTCAGCTGTAGCACCGAGCGCCCGTCCTGGGGGTGAATGTGCAGCATATAGACCATGTGCTCAGCG
>JANXSZ010000045.1 GCA_025356445.1 Betaproteobacteria bacterium
CCTACAGCACACTGCTGGAGGGCGGCTTGGCACAGAAGGTCGCGGGAGTGGGCGCTTATGCCTATCTCAACAAGTCGTTCTATGCTGAACTGACTTCCTACCAAGCTGCCACGGGTGCCTTGTCATTCATGAGCTATCCGACACTGAGCGGCGACGCTAACCATGCATTTGGCGGCACCTACTTGGACGGCAATAATTTGTATTGGCGCTTGGCCTACACCAAGGAGTGGGACGCGCACAACTTCATGGTGGGTGCTTTTGGCTTCGATGCCAAAACGCTGGGTGACAACGCCAATTTTATTCCCGATGCTTCGTTGGGGAATGTGCATTACCGCGATGTAGGCCTAGACGCCCAGTATCAATACCTACTGGCGCCTCACACCTTCACCGCCCAGATCAGGGCTATACAGGAGAACATTGACGACAATCAGGTCACCCCGACCTATGGCGGGCCATCCACATTGAACACCTTTTTTGCCAAAGCAAGCTACGTATACCAACAAACTTACGGAGCAAGCTTGGCCTACCGCAGCGTTTCAGGCAGCGCGGATGCATCTGCCTACACCTATAACTCCAGTAGCGTCCCCGATTCGGAGGTTTGGACTCCGGAGTTTTTTTATCTGATTAACCAGAATGTGCGTGTTGGTCTGCAATTAAATCTCTTCACCAAGTACTTGGGAACGGAATCGAACTACGACGGTGCAGGCCGCAATGCCAGCGACAACAACTCGACCTATGTGTATTTGTGGGCAGCGTTTTAAGGCGTAGAAACCATCATGAACATCAAACACCCTCTTTTGCTAGTGACCTCTGTCGCTGGCCTGCTTGTGACCCTGTCCGCCTGCACCAATCTGGTCAGTAGTCGTGATGTGGCCAATCCCGAGGTGCCCGCCAAGGTAGTGGCTGCTCAAGTATGTTCGAACTGCCATGGTATTACCGGTGAATCAGCTTCACCTGCCTTTCCCAAATTGGCAGGGCAGCAAAAGGATTACTTGGTCGCCCAGCTGACCGACTTCAAGGGACATGAGCGCAGTGATTCGCGCGGTACCCAATACATGTGGGGCTTTACGCACCTGTCAGCCGCTCAGGTGGACGGACTGGCGGACTACTTTTCAAGCCAGGCGCCCATGCGAGGCAAGACCGTTGCAGGTACTTCTCTAGCGCGAGGTGAGGATATTTTTCGTAATGGAATTGCGGAAAACGGTGTGGTGGCATGCGCCACATGCCATGGTCCTGAAGCAAACGGTAACGGCCCGTTCCCGCATTTGGCTGGTCAGCACTTAAGCTATTTGGTGGAGCAAATCAAGGTCTTTAAGAACACCGATCAACGTCCACGTGGTGCTGCCATGAAGCAAGTCACACATGCACTATCTGAGGTGGATATGGTGGCAGTGGCGCAGTATCTTGAGTCTTTGGGCGCAAAATAGGTCTCATTTGACATATCGGCAGAGCAATTCGACCGGGTAGGGTACGCGCCTACATTCCTGCGGGTCAAAGGTATGTCATTTCTGGTGAAGCGACTCTTGAAGCTACGGCAAGCTAACGTTGCCTCATGCCCGCAACGTGCCAGGCATGAGGACTTTTGACTAGTTAGCGTGCCATTGCGCCTGGCAGTGCCTGTGTGTGCTCGATGCGCACAGCGTCCAGGTCGTCAGCGTCCATGTCCAGGAAGCCCAGAATAGTAGGCGCCACCTGGGCCGTGGTTACAGGCGTCTTGATCGTGGTAGCTTGCAGACGCGGGTTGGACAGGATCAGGCCCACATTGGTGTCACCGTAGCTCATGCCGCCATGCTCGGCATTCTTTTTCTTGGAGCCGGTGTAGATGGTTCCGTATTGCGGCTGGACAATGATGTCGGGCGTGCGGCTGTCGGTTGCCGGGTTGTTGAACTTGAGTTTGAGTGCATCACCGGCCAGCACTTCATCGATGAACAATGCAGCGGCATTGCGGTTCAGGTACTCGGCCACGGACTGGGTCTGTTTTTGGTCTTGCAGCCAGATCAGGGCCACGTCATCATCCTGTACAAAGCCGCAGGCACCGCTGCTGCAGGCGGCTGCATTGGCAATGGCCTGGGCGGCTGGGTTGCTTGCGTCGGGCAGAGCGGCTACCAGGTCGGCAAAGTGGCCGGGCTTGTTGACCTTGACCGGGTTGATGGGCGACTGGCCATGCTTGG
>JANXSZ010000060.1 GCA_025356445.1 Betaproteobacteria bacterium
AGCACCCAAGAGGGGCCAGAGCAGTGCCTGTGTGGCGGTGCGTCGTGTGGTCATCAGAATATCTGCAGGCTAACCCAGTACGCCACAGCCGCCACAAAGGCACTGGCCGGGATGGTGAAAATCCAGGCCCAGACGATGTTACCGGCTACACCCCAACGCACGGCACTGGCGCGCTGCGTAGAGCCTACGCCCACAATCGCACCGGTGATGGTGTGGGTCGTGGACACGGGCACGCCCATGGCCGTCGCCAGGAACAGGGTGATCGCCCCCCCCGTTTCAGCGCAAAACCCACCGACAGGCTTGAGCTTGGTGATTTTTTGACCCATCGTTTTCACGATGCGCCAGCCACCAAACATGGTGCCCGCTGCAATGCAGGTGTAGCAGCTGATGATGGCCCAGGAGGGTGGGGATGCGTCTTCAGCAGCGGCGTAACCGGTGGCGATCAACAGCATCCAGATGATGCCAATGGTTTTTTGTGCGTCATTGCCACCGTGGCCCAGGCTGTAAGCCCCCGCAGACACCAGTTGCAATCGGCGAAACCAACGGTCGACCTTGGAAGGCGTGGCGCGGCGGCAAATCCAGGCCACCGCCACCATCATCAGCGAACCGAGCAAAAAGCCTAGCAGCGGTGAAATAAAAATAAACGCCACCGTTTTAAGCACGCCACCGGCTACCAGGGAACCAGCGCCTGACTTGGCCATCACGGAGCCCACAATGCCACCGATCAGTGCATGCGATGAACTGCTGGGGATGCCGTAATACCAGGTAATGGCGTTCCAGGTGATAGCCCCGACCAGCGCGCCAAACACCACATGCACATCCACAACACCGGGCTGCACGATGCCTTTGCCCACAGTGGCAGCCACGCTCAAGTGGAAAATCAAAATCGCAATGAAGTTGAAGGTGGCGGCAAACAGCACCGCTTGCGCAGGCTTCAGCACACCCGTGGATACCACGGTGGCGATCGAATTGGCTGCATCATGGAAGCCATTCATGAAATCAAACATCAGCGCCAGCGCGACCAGCAACACCACCACCCACAGGGAGACCTGAACGGTTGTCATCTCTGTCAACGCCAGGTTTTAGGAGTTTTCGAGGACGATGCCCTCGATCAGGTTGGCCACATCTTCACACTTATCGGTGATGGTTTCCAGCAGCTCGTAAATGGCTTTGAGTTTGATGAGTTCGCGCACATCGGGTTCGTGGCGAAACAGCTTGCTCATGGCAGCACGCATCACGCGGTCAGCATCGGATTCGAGCCTGTCGATTTCCTCACAGGTCTTCAAGGCGGCTTCCGCTACGTCATGGTCGGCGATTTTGTCGAGCATCTTGACGGCATCTTTGAGGCGCTCGCAGCACTTCACACTGATGTCCGTCAGACGCACGATTTCTTCCGTCATGTGGCGCACGTCGTACAGCGCCATGGTTTCCGCTGAATCCTGAATCAAATCAGCCACGTCGTCCATGGTGTTGATGAGGTTATGGATTTGCTCGCGGTCGATGGGCGTGATGAACGTCTTGTGCAGCGTGCGGTTCACTTCGTGGGTCACGCGATCAGCAGCACGCTCAGCGTTGTCCACATCGCGGTTGTACTGCTCACGCAGGTGGGGGTCGTTGTAGTTAGCGACCAGTTTTGAGAAGGCTTGTGCAGCTTCGACGATATGGTCGGCGTGCTGGTTAAACATTTCAAAAAAATTGCCTTCGCGGGGCAGCAACTTGCCAAAGAACATGGCGAACTCCTCAATGGGGTGGGGTCACAGGGCAGGCTTCAGGAAAGGCGAAAAGTTTCATTCACCTGACCGGAAGCTGACCCCGAAAATATGTCAGGGTTATGGCGTTTTTATGACGCTCACGGCTCGGTGGGGAGTGTAACCGTGCCCTTCAGCTGCTGCGAAAAGCGAAAAAATGTGGGTTGAAGCAGGTTCATGGGGGCTCGATACGCTCAATGCGCTGCGCGGCCATCCCAAGGCTATGGGCCATTTCAGTCCATTCGGGGGCAATCTCTGCCAATGGATACAGCACAAAAGCACGTTGCGTCATGCGCGGATGCGGCACTGTTAACGCGGGGCTGTCGATACGGGCACTTCCGAACAGCAAAACATCCAAATCCAAGGTGCGCGGCGCATTGCGAGTAGAGCGCTCACGGCCTGCGCTTTGCTCTATTTTTTGTAGCTGCTCAAGCATATCTGGCGCGCATAAGCAGGTGGAAACAGCAATAACGGCGTTCACGTAGTCTGGCCCGGTGGCCTCGACCGGGGCACTGCGGTAAAAAGAGGAGTGCCGGGTGATGTGTGTGTGGGGCAAGCCCCCCACCATGGCCATGGCATGCGTCAACGCTTGCACCGGATCGCCCAGATTGGCCCCCAAAGCGATGAAGGCGTCTACAGGCTCCCGCATTGGTACCTCCACATCACGGCTCGGACGGTGCGTCCGTGCTGTTTGCAGAGCCTTCACCGGGTTTGCGGCGACGACGGCGGCGCTTTTTGGGGGCAGCATCACCGTCAACGCCTTCTGCGGGTGGCGTATCACGGGCGAGCTCAGGCTCGGTGGACGACAGGCCATCTACAGCGTCATCCACCACCTTGGGTACTCTGGTGGGGGTCCGCAAATGAACACGCGGCGCGCCTTTGGCAGGGCCACTTTTTTGCCGCTGTGCTTCGCGCAGGTCGCGCACCATGCGTTCGCGGTCATCGTCGCTGGCGAGCGAAAAGTCCTCCCACCATGACCCCAGTTCTTCAGGCACTTCACCCGCATTGGCCCGCAAGCGAAGGAAATCGAAGCCTGCGCGAAAGCGGGGTTGATCGGCCATGCTGAAAGGGGTGGTGCCACTGCGCTTCTCAAAGCGGGGCTGCATCATCCAGGTGTCACGCATGTCGGCACCGAGCTTGCCACGGCCTGACACGTCACCGATGCGGGAGTCAAAGGCTTCATCCACGGCGTCTTGCAAGGCAGGCACCACATACTGGCCTTGCGACTGGCGCAACGTCCAGCCGTCACGCACATCGGCCCACAGCACGCAGGCCAGCAGGAAGCTGGGGGCCACGGGTTTGCCTTCGTTCACACGGCGGTCGGTGTCGGCCAAGGCAGCACGCACAAACGGCTGGTCAGCACGCTCGACCACCACATCCAGCAGCGGATAGATACCCCGGTCAAGACCCAGAAATTTGAGCTGTGCAACCGTCGCCAGCGCATGGCCGGTTTGCAGGAGCTTAAGCATCTCGTCAAACAAGCGGCTTTGCGGCACATCGGCCAGCAGCTTTTTCATCGCCATCAGTGGAGCGGCAGTAGCCGGGTCAAACATGAAGCCCAAGGCGCTGAGTTTGGCCGAGAAACGCACAGCACGGATGATGCGTACCGGGTCTTCGCGGTAGCGGGCAGCGGGGTCGCCAATCATGCGCAGGATCTTGTTTTGCGCGTCTTTGAAGCCGCCGTGGTAATCCACCACGACCTGCGCCTCGGGGTCGTAGTACATGGCGTTGATGGTGAAATCGCGGCGGGCTGCGTCTTCTTGCAGGCTGCCCCACACGTTGTCACGCAGCACGCGGCCTGCGCCATCCACCGCATGGGTCATGCCGGCCAGCTCGCTTTTGGAACTGCGCTCGTTGCCTTTGACCTGGGCGGCATCAGCGCTCTCCAGCAAAGCACGGAAGGTGGACACCTCGATCACTTCACTCAAGCCACGGTCTTGGCGGCCCCGGCCAAACACCACGTGGACGATGCGAAAACGCCGCCCGATGATGAAAGCGCGGCGGAACAAGCCTTTAACCTGCTCTGGCGTGGCGTCGGTGGCCACGTCAAAATCTTTGGGACGCAAGCCAAGGAGCAAATCGCGCACGGCTCCGCCGACGATATAGGCCTCGTAACCGCCCTGTTTGAGGGTATGTACAACGTTGGCGGCACGTTCGTCGACCAAGCTGGGGTCGATACGGTGGGTGTCAAAACCCCATTCCTGGCGCTGACCCAGTTTGGAGGGGGGCAACATTTGATCAGAGGCGGTGGCTTTAGCCACGCGGGGTGCCCGGGTTTTACCGAGCAGTTTGTCTATGAATTTTTTAATCATGAAAGCCTGGGATGAGCAGGGAGGCATATCAGCAGAGATAGAGATGGCGGCAAAAGCTGCATCAGCGCTTGGTAAATAAATCGAGGATGGGCCAGCCGCGCGCTACAGCGATGGCCCTCAGACGGTCGTCTGGATTGGTGGCAACGGGGAAGTCTACCGCCTCTAGGAGTGTAAGGTCGTTGACAGAGTCGGTGTAGAACCGGCTCTCCACATCGGCAAGCGTGAGTTGGCGTGCGGCGAGCCACTGGTTCACGCGGGTCACCTTGCCTTCGCGGGCGGACGGCACGCCCGCAATGCGGCCTGTGATCCAACCGTTATCGCCCGTCTCCAGTTCGACAGCAATCAATTCAGTCACGCCCAAAGCTTGTGCGATGGGGCCGGTGACGAAGTCATTGGTGGCCGTGACGATGACCACGGTGTCCCCAGCAGCTTGGTGCGCCTTTAGCAACGCAATGGCTTGGTTGGACTCAGGATTCAGCTCTTTTTCGATCACTGTGCTCATGTACTGGGCATGAGCAGCTATGGATTCCGTAGCACCACGCTCACGAATGGCGTCAGTAGCAAAGCGAACATAGTCGTTGATGTCCAGCGTGCCGGCTTTGTAGTGGGCGTAAAACTCATCGTTTTTATGCTGAAACGCAACCGGGTCAGTCCAGCCAATGTCGGTGGTGAAGACGCCCCAGGTGTAGTCCGAGTCTATCGGTAGCAACGTGTGGTCAAGGTCAAACAGCGTGAGTTTGGGTTTAGGTTGGGATGAGAGTGACATGGGGCTCAGTTATTCAGATTCCAGCATCGCTTTGATCAATGGGATAGTGATGGCACGCTTGCTTTGGAGGGCGTAAGCGTCCAGATGCTCCAGCAACTGCATCAAGCTGCCCAGGTCGCGGGAAAAGCGACTGAGCATGAAATCCATCACCTCATCGCCCAACACCACACCGCGTGCATCGGCTTCTTGGCGCAGCACAGCGCGGCGCTCAGGCTCGGTCAGCACATGCAATTGAAAGATATGGCCCCAGCCCAGGCGGGTGCGCAGGTCTTCGCGCAGCTTCAGTACAGCAGGCGTAGCGTCGCCAGTGGCCAGCACGGCACACTGGTGGGCTTGGGCATTGACAAACCATTTGAAGGCTGTGTGCTGCTGCTCGGGGTTGAAGTACTGCACATCATCAAGCAGCACCAAGCTCCAGCCTTCTTGGTAGTCGGGTGGATTCAGCATGGTGCTGTCGAGCCAACCCACAGTGGCGCCCTGCTCGCGCAGCGCCTCGCGCAAGGCTTTGAGCAAATGGGTTTTGCCGCTGGCCGTACCGCCCCAGAGGTACATCGGTACGAACGGACGGCTGGCGCCCTGCCCCACCCAATGCTGGAGATGTGCCAGTGCAGCGACGTTCGATCCCGCAAAGAAGTTAGACAGCGTCGACCCGGTGGGTAGTCCAATGTCCAGCGTCAGTTGCTTCATCATGGCAGGTGTCCTTGTAGCGCCTAGCCCAGGTACAGCTTGCTGGCCAAATAACCAGCACGTACACGGCGTATGGCAACCAGCAGCACAGCACTGGCGGGTAAGGCAATCAACACACCAACAAAGCCGAGCAACTGCCCAAAGGCCAGCAAAGCAAAAATCACGGCCAAGGGATGCAGACCAATGCGCTCGCCCACCAGCCTGGGCGTCAGAAAGAAGCTCTCAATCATCTGGCCAACACCAAAAACCACCGCAACCATGACCACCGCTTTCACCGAGACAAATTGCAGCAGCCCAGCCAGCGCCGCCAGCACCAAACCAATACCAAAGCCTAAATAAGGGACAAACACTGCCAGCCCCGTAAAAACGCCAATCGGCAACGCTAAATCCAGTCCAAACAGTGCCAGTCCGATGCTGTAAAACACAGCCAAGCTGAGCATGACGAGCAACTGACCTCGCAGGTACTGGCCCAGCACAGCATCGGCCTCACCTGTGAAGTTGCTCACCGCTTCGCGCAGGCGAGGTGGCACAAAGCTGGTCAACTGCGCCATGAAACGGTGCCATTCCATCAGCAGATAAAACAACGCTACCGGGATCAGCACCGCATTGCCCACCACAGCCAGGGCTACGCTGCCCCCCAACTTCAAAGAAGACAACACCGAGGCCAGCGCGTCGTCGCCATTGGCGTTAAGGTACTTGAGCACAAACGCCTTGATACTTTTTACCTCCAGCGAAAACGGCACGCCCAACTGGGTCAAATGGGGCTTAAGCCACGCGCTCAAGCCATCCAGCATCACGGGGATTTGCTCGCGCATTTGCGGCAGCTCTTTGGTCAAAATCGGCACAATCAGCAGCAGTACGCCCAGCATCGCCACGATAAACAGCAGCTCAACCACCACCACGGCCAGTACGCGGGGTACGCGGCCTTTGCCGAGGTTGTCCAGCGTATCGACCAGGGGCGTTAAGGCATAAGCCAGCACTGCAGCCACGACAAACGGCGTCAGCACCGGCCCCAAAGCCCACAGCACCAACGCGGCTATCAAAGCGATAGAAGTCCAGGCGATAGCACGTTTTTGGCTGGCGGTGATGGGCATGGAGTGGATAAAAAAATGGGATAAATGACAAAAAAGGGGCAGCGCCAAGGCCCTCAAGGCGTTGACCGTAAAATCCACGCAAATTCTATCGGGCTATTGCTTAAACACCTTGGCCCCCACTTGATCGCCGTTCATGAGCCAAACCACCACCTCGTCCCCTCACAACTCCACCCCCAACGCCGCCTTGTCTTACAAAGACGCCGGTGTGGACATCGTCGCAGGCGATGCCCTGATCGAGCGTATCAAGCCCTTGGCCAAAAAGACCATGCGCGAAGGCGTGCTGGCCGGTATTGGTGGTTTTGGCGCGCTGTTTGAGGTGCCCAAGCGCTACAAAGAACCGGTTTTGGTCAGTGGCACGGACGGGGTGGGCACCAAGCTCAAACTGGCATTTGAATGGAACATGCACGACACCGTGGGCATTGATTTGGTGGCCATGAGCGTGAACGATGTGCTGGTGCAAGGCGCTGAGCCGCTGTTCTTTTTGGACTACTTTGCCTGCGGTAAGCTCGACATTGACACCGCCGCCGCTGTGATTGGCGGCATTGCCAAAGGCTGTGAGTTGTCAGGTTGCGCCTTGATCGGGGGCGAAACGGCTGAAATGCCGGGCATGTATCCGGCAGGTGAATACGACTTGGCCGGCTTTGCTGTCGGTGCGGTTGAGAAATCCAAAATTCTGACCGGAAAAGACGTCAAACCCGGCGACACAGTGCTCGGACTGGCCAGCCATGGCGTGCATTCCAATGGTTTCAGCCTGGTGCGTAAATGCATTGCGCGTGCCGCCAATAACCTGCCCGCCACCTTGGACGGTAAGCCCTTCAAGCAAGCCCTGATGGAACCCACCCGCCTTTACGTCAAAAACGTGCTGGCGGCGCTGGCCCTGCACCCCATCAAGGCACTGGCCCACATCACCGGCGGTGGCTTGCTGGAAAACATTCCCCGCGTGCTGCCAGAAGGCACTGCTGCCCACCTGCGCAAAGGCAGCTGGCCGCAAACCGAGTTGTTCGCATGGCTGCAAAAAACCGCTGGCATTGACGATGTGGAAATGAACCGCACCTTCAACAACGGTATTGGTATGGTGGTGGTGATTGACACCGCCTATGCTGAAGCTTGCGCGCAAACCCTGCGCGAGGCAGGTGAAACGGTGTATGAGATTGGCGTGATTGCCGCGCAGGGCGAAGGCGAAGCGGTCGTGGTAGCCTAATCAGCAAACAACGGACAGGACAGAACAGACACCACAGGCGCAGCTTGAAGCTGCCCTGCTCTTGTTTTTAGTTTTTAGCTCGGCGCAATTCGCCAGCACGCTCCGCAATGGCGTCCCTGTCCAGCGCATCCCGGGCTTGCGCCAAGTAAGTCTCCAAATCCGCCACCGCCGCCCGGCTGCGCCCCAATTCGGCCAAGGCCAAGCCCCGGTCACGGTGCTCGCCCCAAGCGTCAGGCAGCAACACGATCAGACGGTCTTGCACGGCCACAAAACGACTCCAGTCCCCCTGCGCACGGTGGACTTCTTTCAGATTTCGCAACATGCGCGCAATGATGTGGCGCGGCGATTCCGCCTGCAGATAAAGCGCCAGCGGCACATCAAACTCATCCACCAGCCCACTGCGGCGCTTGTAGGGCTCCAGACGCTCAACCAGTTCTTCACGCCCCAACGAGTGCCCACTGAAGGGATCAATCACCACTTGCCCCCTGGGCAAGCTGATTTTGACCATGAAATGCCCTGGAAAACCCACACCGCGTGCTTGCAGACCGATGCCTTGCGCCAACTCCATCCAAAGCACCGCCAGTGAAATCGGAATACCTTTGCGGGTAAGCAGCACAGCGTTCAGGTAGCTGTTATCGGGCTCATAGTAGTTGTTGACGTTACCCGCAAAGCTCAGCTCGCGAAAGAAAAAATGGTTCAGCAAGCGCAGGCGATGCAAGGCGGCAGCACCCTCAGGAATGCGGCGCTTAAGGCGTGCCAGCAGTTGATCAACATCACCCAGCACCTGCTGGATGTCCAGTTCAGGGTATTCGTCCTGGGCTAACGCGATGGCGGCTTCAAGCAGAGGGAAGTGCTCATCGCTCTGCACCAGTGCAGCGAAATACGCCAAAGGGGTAGGAACCAAAAATTGCATCTGCATGGTGCTATTGAAACAGAAAGTAACACTGCATGCTGTGCACTACAGGGATATTCAATGCCTAAACAAGGCCCGCAACTTTAACCCTGCCGCCCACAGCGCGGCAAAATACAACAGTGCTGCGGCAACCGCCGTCAGCGCAAACCAACCCACACGCATCAAACCCTGGTCGTGCATCGCCAGCCAAGGTACCGCTTGTGAGGCCCACATCAGCAGAATCGCCATCAATGCACTGCCTGCGAGCACTTGCAGGCTGAACATCCACCAGCCAGGCTGAGGTTTGTAGCTGCCCCGCCGAATCAACCCGATCAGCAACGCCAGCGCATTCAACATGGCGGCAACACCGATGGACAGCGATAACCCAGCCTGCGCAAACATCGGTACAAACACCAGGTTCAGCAGCTGCGTCGTGATGAGCACCCCAAAGGCAATCCACATCGGCGTCTTCACATCCTGGTTAGCATAGAAACCCGAGGCCAGCACCTTGATGGCGACCAAGCCAAGCACGCCCACACCCCAGCCCATCAGGGCCAGTGCGGTTTGATCGACATCGTGTTCCGTGAACGCACCATGGTGGAACATGGTGGCCACCACCGGCGTGGCAAATGTCACCAACGCCACAGCGCAGGGCACGGCCAACAACACAACGAGACGCAGGCCCCAGTCCAGCATATCGGAGTATTTGACAGTATCGTCACTGGCCTTGGCGGCCGCCAACTGGGGCATCAACACCACCCCCAGCGTGACACCGAGCAGCGCAACAGGCAGCTCCATGAAGCGGTCGGCATAGCCCAGCCAACTCACACTGCCCGTTTCCAGGCGCGACGCGATTTGGGTATTGATGAGCAAAGAAATCTGTGCCACGCTCCCCCCAAGAATGGCAGGCAGCATGCGTTTCGCTATGGTTTTCGTAGCTTCATCTGCCCATGCAGCTTGCACAGCAGACCAATTAAGCCCAATTTTTGGGAGCAAACCCATTCTTTTAACAGCCAGCACCTGAGTCAGCAACTGCAAAGCTCCACCGACCATCACCCCGACACAAATCGCGTAAATCGGCTCAATGCCTTTGGACGCAAACCACGGCGCCCCCCATAGCGCGGCAGTGATCCAGCACAGGTTCAGCAGCACGGGGGTGGCGGCGGGCACGGCAAAGCGCTTCCAGGTGTTCAGCACGCCTGCAGCCAAAGCCACCAGCGACATGAACATGATGTAAGGGAACATGAAGCGCGTCATCAGCACAGCCGCATCCACACCAGTCCTCAAGCCACTGGCCATGGCCCAGACCAAAAACGGAGCAGCAACGACACCCAGCACACTGACCGCTGCCAGCATCCAAAACAGCACGGTGGCAACACGGGCAATCAGCAATTGGGTCACGGCTTCACCGTGCTCAGCCTTGGTGGCCGCCAGCAAGGGCACAAAAGCCTGCGTGAACGCGCCCTCAGCGAACCAACGGCGAAACAAATTGGGGATGCGCCACGCCACATTGAAAGCGTCCGTCATGGCGCTGGCCCCGAATGCAGAAGCGATCAGCAGCTCACGCACCAAGCCTGTGATGCGCGAGGCAAGGGTTAATAGGGATACGGTTGAAGCGGTTTTAAAGAGACTCACGGCGTCAAGTGTAACTTGACAGCTATAATGGAAGGCTTTGCTGGCATCATCCTCAAACCAATCAAGGAACACAATCCATGGCATCTACCAAACCCAAAAAGAAAAACCCACGTCTCGCATCCGGCCGCAAGCGCGTTCGCCAAGACGTGAAAATCAACGCTGCGAACACCTCGCTGCGTTCCAAATACCGCACCGCCGTGAAGAACGTTGAAAAAGCCGTTATCGCTGGCGACAAAACCAAGGCGACCGAGTTGTTTGCCAAGATGCAAGCCGTGGTTGACACCGTGGCCGACAAGGGCATCTTCCACAAGAACAAGGCAGCGCGCGACAAGAGCCGTTTGTCTACCAAGGTGAAAGCCTTGGTATTGGCGACAGCCGCCGCTTAAACACCAACAACCACAGCACGGGTCGTCGCAAGGCGACCTGCCGTTTGTACCGGGTGCGCTGACAGCAAAGTAAAAAACCGCCAAGGGGTTAAAGCCTTGGCGGTTTTTTTACGTTGGATGGTGAACAGATCAGGGTGGTGCAGGCACCAAGCAGGCCTCGACCACCTGCAAATCATTGTCTTTTGCAAAATTAACACAAAAATCCCAGGCCATGGGTTCTGCATCACGCAAATCACGGTGTACGACCACGCAGCGCACGCCATTGAGCGTGGTGGGCACACACCATGGCGAATAGCTCAAATGGCTGCCTGGCTGTGCACCACCAGGACGAAAAGAGCTCATCACGCCAGCCAGCCGCTCAGCCCAGTCACTGGGGCGAAAAGTCTTACCGTCGCGGGTAATACCTTGGATAAAAATTTCTTTGGCCGAATTAGAGATCATAGGCATTTACGTTGCAGTGCAATAGCATTCTATCGGGGCGAAGCCCCGTGACTTTGAGGATGATGCAAAGCCTGTGCCCACTACAAACATTAAAAATGCGTTGCGGCAAGACAACTAAGCACATGACAACAGGTAAAAAGTGCGGGACGAGCGCCATAAATTCAGCTTGTCCAGTGAGAATCGAAACCCGTAACGTAAACACAACGTAAAGTTAATTGACAAAGCTTTCTATGAAAATTACCCCTGTTCTCGCTGTCGCCGCTCTCTCATCCATCGCTGGCTTGGTCCAAGCACAATCCACCGTACAAGTGTTTGGTTTGCTTGATCTGGGTTACCTGAACACCCGGGCCAGTGGCTCAGGTTCGGTATCTTCTGTTAATCCCGATGGCAATACCTCCAGCCGTCTGGGCTTTCGCGGCACCGAAGATCTGGGTGGCGGTATGAATGCCAGCTTCTGGCTGGAAGGTGCAATCAACCCCGACACAGGCACTGGTGGCAGCACCAGCACCAACAACAAAGACTCCCTCAACCCAGGCAGCTTGACTTTCGGCCGTCGCTCCACCGTCAGCTTGTCCAACAGCATGGGCGAATTGCGTTTGGGCCGTGACTATGTTCCTAGCTTTTGGAATTTGTCCGTCGCCATGCATCCGTTTGGTACCAACGGCGTTGGCAGTGCAGGACAGCTCTTTTACCCCGTGAGCACTGGCGGTACGACAGTTCGTACCAACGTCCGCGCATCGAATTCAGTCGGCTATATCTTGCCTTCCACGCTCGGTGGTGTGTACGGTCAAGCCATGTACGCCATGGGTGAACAAGCCAGTAACGCTGCCGCAGGCACTTCGAAAGACGGTAACCACATCGGTGGTCGCATTGGTTACGCTGCTGGCCCGCTGAACGTGGCCTTTGCCACCGGCAAAACCAATTACGCGACAGGTGACTTCACCCAAACCAACCTGGGCGCCAACTACCAGTTTGGCCGCGCCAAACTGATGTATTTATACGGTCAAAACAAGGTAGGCGTCACCAAAACCACCATCAACATGATCGGTACACAGTACAGCATGGGCTTGGGTGAGATTCGCTTTGCCTACACCACGCTCAAGGCCGATGGTGTGGCCAACGATGCAAATCAGTGGGCTGTTGGTTACGTGTACAGCCTGTCAAAGCGCACAGCGCTCTACAGCAACTACTCCCAAGTCAAGAACAAAGGCACTGGCAAGCAATTTACCGTGGGTGCAGGCAATGCGGTGACCGATGCCGGCGGCAGCAGCTCAGGCATCGAATTCGGCGTGCGACACAGCTTCTGATACAGCTGTTGAGCTTCACCGAATACCGCTGAAAGGCCACCTTCGGGTGGCCTTTTCTTTTTAGGGGTTGTACCGCAATGGAAACGAACCTAACAGGCATTGCAGTCATGCGACATGCTCATCAGCACAGCCTGTTGTGCCACCTAGAATTGAAACTTACAGGCATTTTGCCCAACCCCATGAACTCTGCCATGGGATCGAATTGTTTTTAGCCTTTTGGAGTTAACCCATGACAGCACACATCGAAGCCGGATCGCCTCATACCATGAACACCTATGGCCGCCTACCGATTGCGCTGTCGCATGGCAAAGGTTGCCGCGTGTGGGACATGAACGGCAATGGCTATCTGGACGCACTGGGTGGTATCGCCGTCAATACCTTGGGCCACAACCATCCCAAGTTAGTGCCCGCCTTGCAAGACCAGCTGACCAAGATCATCCACAGTTCCAACTATTACCACGTTCCTAACCAAGAGCGGCTTGCAGCCAAGTTGGTCAAAATGTCAGGACTGACCAATGTGTTCTTTTGCAGCACTGGCCTGGAAGCTAACGAAGCGGCACTGAAACTGGCGCGCAAGTTCGGCCATGACAAGGGTATTGAGCGTCCTGAAATCGTGGTGTATGAAAAAGCCTTTCATGGTCGCAGCATTGCCACCCTGAGCGCGACAGGCAATGAAAAAGTACAAAAGGGCTTTGGCCCTTTGGTCGAAGGCTTTATCCGCGTGCCATTGAACGACATCGAAGCCTTGAAGCAAGCCACAGCAGGCAATCCCAATGTGGTGGCTGTGTTCTTTGAGACTATCCAAGGTGAAGGCGGCGTCAACCCCATGCGCGTGGAATACCTGAAAGCCATCCGCGCCTTGTGCGATGAGCGCGATTGGCTGTTGATGATTGACGAAGTGCAATGCGGCATGGGCCGTACTGGCAAATGGTTCGCCCACCAGTGGGCAGGTATCTTGCCCGATGTGATGCCGCTGGCCAAAGGGCTGGGTTCAGGTATACCGATTGGTGCGGTTGTGGCAGGCCCCAAAGCAGCCCACATCTTCCAGCCTGGGAACCACGGCACCACTTTTGGCGGCAACCCGTTGGCCATGCGAGCGGGGGTTGAAACCATACGAATCATGGAAGATGACGGCCTGCTGGACAATGCAGCCCGAGTAGGTGCACACCTCAAAGACGGCCTGCAACGCGCATTGAGTGGGTTGGCTGGCGTGAAAGATATCCGGGGTCAGGGCCTGATGATCGGTGTAGAGCTCGTACAACCCTGCGGTGCACTTGTACAGCGCTGCGTGGACAAAGGCCTGCTCATCAGCGTGACTGCTGACAGCGTCATCCGTTTGGTGCCTCCACTGATTTTGACCATGGCCGAAGCCGATGAAATCATCAGCATCCTGGTTCCCCAAATCAAGCAACTTTTGTCAGAACAGCCATGAAACTAGTCCTGAAACATTACCTGCAATTCAATGACTTTACTGCCGCAGAATACGCCTACGTGTTTGCTCGTGCAGCCTTGATTAAAAAGAAATTTAAAGCCTACGAAAAGCACCACTCGCTGGTGGACCGCACTATGGCCATGATTTTTGAAAAGGCCTCAACCCGCACGCGTGTGAGCTTTGAAGCAGGCATGTACCAACTGGGCGGCAGCGTAGTCCATCTGACCACGGGTGACAGCCAGCTGGGCCGGGCAGAGCCAGTGGAAGACAGCGCCAAAGTCATCAGCCGCATGGTTGATTTGGTGATGATCCGCACTTACGAACAAACCAAAATCGAAACCTTTGCCGCGCACTCACGCGTGCCCGTCATCAATGGCCTGACCAACGAATTTCACCCCTGCCAAATCCTGGCCGATATCTTCACCTTCATTGAACACCGGGGTTCCATCCAGGGCAAAACAGTGGCGTGGGTAGGGGATGGCAACAACATGGCCAATACCTGGTTGCAAGCCAGTGAGATTCTGGGCTTCACTGTTCATCTGAGCACCCCCAGCGGCTATGGCGTAGATCAATCGGTTGCGGGCATTCGCTCAACAGACAGCTACAAGGTGTTTGCCGACCCCATGGCTGCCTGCGCTGGAGCGGATCTCGTCACCACGGACGTATGGACCAGCATGGGCTTTGAGGCCGAAAACGAGGCACGCAAGAAAGCCTTTACCGACTGGTGCGTAGACACCGACATGATGCGGACTGCCAAGCCTGACGCCCTGTTCATGCACTGCCTCCCAGCACATCGGGGCGAAGAGGTGGAGGCGGAGGTGATTGACGGCCCGCAATCCGTGGTGTGGGAAGAAGCCGAAAATCGGTTGCATGTCCAAAAGGCGCTGATGGAATACCTGCTGCTGGGTGAATTGCCTGCGTGAAGCAGCACCAAAACGCCCTGTAACGCCGAAGCGGGACAGACATGAAGATAGCGTGAACTGTGCTTTACATCACGATTTTCACGACTGAAAACAGGCAGGCGCAGCTAACGCAGCGACATACCCTCGTTACAGTAGCAACAACTTTTGGTTTCAACTTTTTGGAGCACTCCCAATGATGCATTTGATCTGGACTATTGTTATCGGCTTCCTGGCTGGTCTCATCGCCAAAGCAGTCACACCTGGCAATGGTCCAAGTGGCTTTTTTATGACGGCTGTGTTGGGTATCGCAGGCTCCGTGGTCGCCAGCTACCTGGGCGAAATGCTGGGGCTTTACCATCCGGGCCAAATGGCAGGCTTCATTGGATCCGTGGTGGGTGCTGCCGTTTTGCTGCTGGTCTATGGCATGGTTACCCGCAAATAACCTAACCTGGCACCCAGCCCTGTCAAAAGCCCACCCGTGCAGTGGGCTTTTTCATTGGTGCAGTAGATACTCACTGCCATGCACACCTTTTTCCAAAACCTTTCAACGACAGTTGCCAGAACGGTACGTCGCCCACGGCTGCTCACCTCGGCAGCCGTCTCTATTGCCGTGTTCTTCACGCTAGCCTCTTTCATGCCCAGTGCCAAAGCCATGCTGATCGCCTTTAATGCTGGCTCCAGTCTGTTCATAGGCCTGATCCTCCGATTGATGTCGCAGGCCACCACGGCAACACGGCGTCACCGCGCCAGCAGACAAGAAGAAGGGAAGTGGCGGGTGCTTCTCGCCAGCCTGTGCGTGGTGGGGGTAGTGATCGGTGCGCTGTCAGTCGAGCTGCATGCCGCCAAAGAAAAATCTTTCTGGGACATTGGCCTGGCCAGCAGCTCCATCTTGCTGTCTTGGCTGTTTGTAGCCTTTATTTTTTCGCAGCACTACGCACACAACTGCTATACCCAAGAAGGTCAATTGAGCTTCCCAGGAACACCTGACCCGGATTACTGGGATTTTCTCTACTTCGCGGCAACACTGAGCATGTGCTGCCAAACTTCAGACGTAACCGTCAACGCCAGCTCCATGCGCCGGTTGGTGATGCTTCACAGCGTCGTATCGTTCTTTTTTAACATCATTATTATTGGCATAACAGTCAATGTGGTGGCGGGCGTTTTATGACTCACTTTGTGGCCCCAAACAAGCAAACAACAAACCCATGAAAGCGGCATAATAAAGCGACTGAGAGGTACATCTCATAGGGACAGATTCACCCGTTATTGCTTGCCGAAGCCAGTTATTCAGACCATCCTGAGCGGTCATGGTGCCATTGTCTTCAATACATCGCTAGCGCAGCAATATGACTCACTCCTTCGCTAGATTGCCCGACTCCGATGCACCTGCATCAACAATAACGCAGCCCGACCCACTGCGTTTTGAGCCGCTTCGCGTGGCGACACCGCGCAAAAACAGCCTGATTGTGATTGTCTGGATGTTTGTCGCTATTGTGGTCGCCATGCTCGCCTTCAGCTATTACAGCCTGGGACTGTTGTCTGCAGCCAGAGCGTTTGTGGGCGCGGAGGGCCTATGGTCCAAAGCGCAAAAGGAAGCTGTGTACATGCTCTCGCGCTACACCCTGTACCGCAATCCCGTTGATTTCAATGCCTTTCAAGCTTCATTGGCAGTGAATTTGGGAGATGAACGTACCCGGCACGAGCTAGAAAAGCAACAGCCCAACATGGCTGTGGCCATCGCAGGTTTTGCCCAAGGACGGAACCACCCCGATGACATTGACGGGATGATTCAGCTGTTTCGCAATTTTCGTCATCTGGCAGAGATTGACAAAGCCATTAGCATCTGGGCCCAAGCCGATGACCACATCCATGCGCTCATGGATGTCGGCAATCGAGTCAACATGGCCATTCGGGCTGGTACCTTGAGCACTGCGCAAACCCAGCAGTTTTTACAAGAACTTGATTACATCAACAAGCAGGTCACCCCACTGGAGGACGATTTCTCCTACACCTTGGGACAGGCTTCGCGTCGGGCAAAAGCCTTGCTCATGTTCACGATGTTTATTGCGGTTGGGGTGCTTTTGACCTTCGCATTTATGCTGTCACGGCACATACTTCGCCAAGCCGAGGCCGCCCAAAGTGCACTGCGAGAAAGCGAAAACCAGTTGCGCGGGCTGCTTCAGTTCGCACCGCTGCCGCTTATCATTGTTCGACTCTCTGACCAAACGATCCTCTATGCCAATGATCCAGCCCTGCATCAATTGCGCATAACCCAGTCTGCACTGGGCCATATCCCGTCGCGTAATTTCTATGTGCGTGGTGAGGAGCACGACGACATCATGGCTGTGGTGCAAGAACACAACAGCATACGTGACCGCGAAGTACAGCTGAAAGACGCACAAGACAAAAGCTTTTGGGCCTTGATCTCGACCCGGCTCATCTCCTACGGCGGGGAAAAATGTTTACTGACGGCACTCAACAATATAGAGGAACGACAGCGCGCCCATAACGCCTTGCACCATCGCGCCTTCCACGACGAGTTGACCGGCCTACCCAACCGTGCCATGTTCCTGGAAGCACTCAGGCGCACCATCAGCAACACACAGCGCAAAAACAGCATGTTCTCGATCCTGTTCATTGATCTTGACCATTTCAAGCAGATCAATGACTCTCTGGGCCACGATATAGGCGACCAGCTGTTGCAGTCCGTCGCATCCCGGCTACGGGCCAGCATGCGCGAGGGTGATATCGTGGCACGCCTAGGTGGCGACGAGTTTGTTGTGCTGATCGAAGATTTGGATGGACGAGAGGACGTGGTGCAAGTGGCGCAAAAAATTCGGGAAGCGCTAAAGCCAAGCTGTATGCTGTCTGGCCAGCCGGTTAATATGACACTCAGTATCGGTATCAGCACCTACCCACAAGACGGCACAGAACTTAACCAACTGCTCAAAAGCGCGGATGCCGCCATGTACCAGGCAAAAAAACAGGGACGTGACAACTTCCAGTTTTACACACGTGCTTCTCAGTCAGCAGCGCCCACCAAGGATCTTTCTGCGGTGAATAAGCAGCCTCCCACTTGATGCACAAAGCTTGCTACCTACCCAGCGCTACCAACCCATCCCCACGCCAGAACAGTCAGCTCAACAGCGACTCCTGGCAGCCTTGATCACTTCAGTAAGTGCAAAGTCATTCCATCATCTGAAGTTATCTGAACTCATGGTTTTACGTCGCGTATTTTTGCTGGCTCTGGCCTACTTGGCAACAGGCTGGCTCGGGCTTCAAACGCCCTATGCGGGAACGCACATCACGCTCATCTGGTTGCCTACAGGCATCGCAGTCGCCGCACTGCTGATGTGGGGACGCAGCATTTGGCCGGGCATATACCTCGGTGCATTTTTGGTCAACCTGTCCATTGGTTCCCCTTGGCCACTGGCATTAGGCATTGCCGTAGGTAACACGCTGGGCCCACTCTTAACCGTGCAATGGCTTAACCGCGTAGCCTTTCGACCTGGATTCACGCGCCAAAAAGACGTGGGCTTGTTCATATTGGCTGCGGGTCTGGGCATGGCCATATCAGCAACACTCGGTATCACCAACCTTCATCTGGCTGGA
The DNA here is from genome assembly GCA_025356445.1 of Betaproteobacteria bacterium. Lineage (GTDB taxonomy): Bacteria > Pseudomonadota > Gammaproteobacteria > Burkholderiales > Burkholderiaceae_C > Defluviibacillus. The sequence goes on from JANXSZ010000060.1 coordinate 18,416, forward strand.
TTGATGTCCCCTGGAGTCTGTTTATCTGCGTGGTTATCCTGGTGGATGGGAGACACCGTTGGCGTACTGTTGATTGCACCCCTGCTACTGACACTCAACAAAAAAAACATTGAACAACTCAGTCAGAACCGTGTGGCTTTGTTGCTGTGGCTGGCAGTTGCCTGCCCGGTGATGTGGCTGGTATTCATACAAGACTTTGGTCCAATGGTTCGGTCATTGCCCTTGGCTTTTCTGACCTTTCCTCTCTTCGTCTGGGCGGCCTTACGGTTTGGCATTACCGGCGCAGCCATAGCGGGATTGGGCTTCTCGGTGGTTGCCGCGCTGGGAACAACCCTGGGCCATGGCACGTTCTTTTTGCCCAACACACATGCCAGCCTTTTTCTGCTGTGGTGTTATATGGCGAGTACGGTGGCCACAGGGTTACTCATTACAGCCATGCAGGCAGAACGAAAAGGGGCGGAAGAGGTTGCCATGAATCTGGCCTTCTACGACACGCTGACCCAACTGCCAAATAGGCGACTGCTGATGGACCGCTTAGCACGCGCGTTGGCCTCCAGTGCGGGCAGCGGAAACAGGGGTGCGTTGCTTTTGATTGACTTGGACAACTTTAAGACGATCAACGACACGCTCGGTCATGACAAAGGCGACCTGCTTCTGCAACAAGTCGGGCAACGGCTTGTTGATTGTGTCCGCGAAGGCGATACCGTGGCCCGTCTGGGCGGCGATGAATTCATCGTGATACTAGAGCTTTTGAGCAAAAACGCTGAGGAAGCCGCAGCACAGACTGAAGCAGTGGGTATAAAAATACTTGCTGCACTGACTCAACCGTACCAGCTCAGTGGGAACGAGAACCGGAGTACCCCCAGCATAGGTTTGACCCTGTTTGAAGGCCACAACGCTGCCATCGAAGAGCTGCTAAAGCAGGCTGATTTGGCCATGTACCAAGCCAAGACCGCAGGACGCAACACCCAGCGGTTTTTCGATCAAAAAATGCAAGACATCGCAAGCGACCGTGCCACCTTGGAAGCCGATATGCGCGAAGCATTGCGCTTAAAACAGTTCATCCTTTACTACCAGCCACAAATCATTGGTGACAGTCAATTAACAGGTGCCGAAGCGTTGATACGCTGGAAACATCCACAACGCGGCTTGGTATCACCGGCAGAATTCATACCCATGGCCGAAGAAACGGGTTTGATCCTGCCCTTGGGCTATTGGGTACTGGAAACCGCGTGTACCCAATTGGCAAATTGGGCTCTCAACCCAAGCACAGCACACCTCACGCTGGCCATCAATGTGAGTGCCAATCAGATGCACCAAAACGACTTTGTGAGTCAGGTGGTGGAGGTACTCGGGAAAACCGGCGCAAATCCGCTGAGGCTCAAGATGGAACTCACAGAGAGCTTGTTGGTCTCCAACGTGGAAAGTGCCATTGCCAAGATGATGACACTGAAGGATCTGGGCGTCGGTTTCTCATTAGATGATTTTGGCACTGGCTATTCATCGCTCTCGTACTTGAAACGGTTACCGCTGAACCAACTCAAAATCGACCAAGGTTTTGTCCGCGACATTCTCACCGACGCGAACGATGTTGCGATTGCCAAGATGGTCATTGCTCTGGCGCAAAGCATGGGACTGGCGGTCATTGCTGAAGGCGTGGAAGCCGAAGCACAAAGAGGTTTCTTGGCCGATTTGGGCTGCAATGCTTATCAGGGTTACCTGTTTAGCCGCCCACTGCCTATCCATGAATTCACGTTATTTGAACAAAATGCCCAGGGCAAGCCAACTTGCCGGAGCAGGCTACAGAAATAAATCTATTTTTGGTATCCAGAAACCAGAAGGGCCACCCGCTTGGATGGCCCTAACTTAATAATTTCATTGAAACATTTCTGGAGGAGAAGGTGGGATTCGAACCCACGGTACCTTGCGGTACGCCTGATTTCGAGTCAGGTACATTCGGCCACTCTGCCACTTCTCCTGATTCTTGGCACGAATTCTAACAGGTGATGGCGAGGCGCTCTAGGCCCGTCAGGTAGGGACGCAAAGCCGTTGGTACAGTCACGGAGCCGTCTGCGTTTTGGTAGTTCTCCAACACGGCCACCAAAGTACGGCCTACGGCCAGGCCGGAGCCGTTCAGCGTGTGCAGCAGCTCATTTTTGCCTTGGGCATTTTTGAAGCGGGCTTGCAGACGGCGGGCTTGGAAAGCTTCGCAGTTGCTGACCGAGCTGATTTCGCGGTAGGTACCCTGCGCGGGCAACCACACCTCCAGGTCATAGGTTTTGGCAGCACCAAAGCCCATATCGCCCGTGCACAAAGACATCACGCGGTAAGGCAAACCCAGTTTTTGCAGGATGGCCTCGGCGTGGCCAGTCATGGCCTCCAGCGCTTCGTAGCTCTTCTCCGGGTGAACGATTTGTACCATCTCCACCTTGTCAAACTGGTGCTGACGGATCATGCCACGCGTGTCGCGCCCGGCGCTACCCGCCTCCGAGCGAAAGCACGAAGTCAGGGCCGTGAGCTTGAGGGGCAGGTCGGATTCGGCCACCACCACGTCGCGCACGGTGTTCGTCAGCGTCACTTCGGACGTGGGAATCAGGTACAGAGCGCTGTGGTCAGGCACTTCCTCGCCATCTTGACCGCCTTTTTTGACCGCAAACAAATCACCCTCGAACTTAGGCAGCTGCCCAGTACCGCGCAGGGTTTCAGCGTTAACGATACACGGCGTGTAGCACTCGTTGTAGCCGTGTTCTTGCGTTTGCACGTCCAGCATGAACTGACCAAGCGCACGGTGCAAGCGCGCGACCGGGCCGCGCATGAAGGTGAAGCGCGCACCAGCCAGCTTGACGCCTGTTTCAGCATCCAAACCCAACGGTGTGCCAATGTCTACGTGGTCTTTGGCTGCAAAATCAAGCACCGTGGGTGTACCCCAGCGGCGTACTTCCACATTGCCGCCTTCGTCGGCGCCTACGGGCACGCTGTCATGAGGCAGGTTAGGCACCGCCACCAGCATGGTCTGCAACTCGGCCTGAATGGCCTCAAGCCGCTTAGAAGCTTCGCTCAACTTAAATACAACAGAATTGCCAGCCTCTCTAGCCGCTCCTTCCGGCTCCATAGCAATGTATTCATCATGCGTCACCGTATCAAGTAATGACCGATCCCCGCCTTGTTTGTACCTACCAAAGGCTTTCGATATCGCATTGCGCTTGGCTTGCAGGTCTTCGGTGCGAATCTGGATGGTTTTGCGCTCGGATTCGAGTGCGGTGAAAGCATCAGCGTTCAGGAAAACCTGAGGCGTTTTGCGGGTCTCAAGCCGGGTGATGACTGAGGCGAGGTCTTTTCGGAGCAGGGTGATGTCTAGCATGTACCGATTTTAGACGGCCCAGCCAAAGGGATTGCACCAGCGCAGAAAGGGCGGCAGCCCTGCCTGAAACGAGCACCACCGCATTGCCCGCGTTCGCTACCGGGACAAGCAGTTACAAACAGTCACGTTTTCAGGGGGCAATGCATCATGCAGCGGTACGTTTGCAACCCCTAAAAAGACAACGCCCCATGCCTGCCAACCCACCACCACCGCAAGTCCCCCAAACGCTGGGTCGATTTCAACTCAAGCGGATGCTGGGGCGTGGGGCGCAAGGGACAGTATGGCTGGGGTTTGACCCGCTGCTGGAACGCGAAGTCGCGATCAAGCAGATGCATAACCTGGGTACTGACGCGAAAGCCGTGCAGCGCTGGCTGGGCGAGGCGCGCGCCGTAAGCCGCTTGAGCCACCCCCACATCGTGCCGGTGTTTGAAGCGGATGTGGATGCAGGCCGGGCTTATTTGGTCTTTGAGCTGGTAGCCGGGCTGACGCTGGACGACCACCTGCGCCGCCACGGTGCGCTGGAGGACAAAACCGCCGTCACGCTGATGCTGGGCGTGCTGGCGGCCTTGGGCCATGCCCATGCAGCAGGCGTTATCCACCGCGACCTCAAGCCATCCAACATTCTCTTGAGTGGCAGCGGATTGCCTCGAGTGATGGACTTTGGCGCGGCGCATGTGGGCCATGGCATCGGCCAACCCTCGGCACCTGACGCACCTGGCCCGGGCTTGCTCGGCACTATCACCTACATGGCCCCTGAAGCCCTGAGCGGAGGTGCCCCCATACCCGCGATGGACGTGTTTTCTGCAGGACTGGTGTTCTACGAAATATTGACTGGCCACCCCGCCATCACAGAGACCGACCCCTACCGTGCCATCTACCGGTTAGCGCATGAAGATCTGACCCTGCCCAGCACCCTGCCCCACCCGGTTGACGATACCTTGCGCGCGATTGTGAACCGTGCCCTGGCACGCGACTTGACCGTTCGCTTTGACACCGCTGACGCCCTGCACCACGCCTTGTCTGAATGGCAAAAGCCCCACGCCGAGAGTGCAGACGACGACACCAGCGTGACCACAGGCAGCAGCACACTGGAGTTTTTGCTGCGCCGCATGCACCATAAAAGTGATTTCCCTGCGCTGTCAGACTCGATCAACCGGATTCAGAAAATCTCACAATCGGATGACGAGAATATTCACAGTCTCGCCAACGAGATTTTGAAAGACGTGGCGCTGACGCAAAAGCTGCTGCGCCTGGTTAACTCCAGCTACTACAACAACGCAGGCGGCGGCTCGGTCAGCACCGTATCACGGGCTGTGGCCCTCGTGGGGTTTGTCGGTATACGCAACATGGCGCTCTCACTGGTGCTGATGGAGCACATGCAAGACAAACACAACGCTGGCGTGCTGCGTGAATCGTTTTTTAGATCCATCATGGCGGGCATCGTTGCCAACGAGATTTGCATCGCCCCCAAGGACGCCGAAGAAGCCTTCATCACCGCCAGCTTTCAAAACCTAGGGCGGCTGCTGACGCAGTTTTACCTCACCGAAGAAGCCGAGCAAATACGCCGCCGCCTGGCCGCTCAACCGCCTAAAGCAGGAGCAGCTTCAGGCAGCGACCCGGGCCACAGCGCGGTCAACGCACCCCTCAATCCACCCAGCTTTGCTGACGAAGAGGCGGCGGCATCGGCTGTGCTCGGCATCAGCTTTCAAAAATTGGGCGCAGGTGTCGCCAAAACCTGGGGCTTGCCCGATGGCCTGACCACCGCCATGCGACGCCTGCCCGCTGACGGTATCGCACACCCGCCAACCCTGGCCTCTGAACGGCTGCGCACCATTGCCTCCGCAGGCAACGAAATCACCGAGGCGCTGCTGTGCAGCCCTGAAACCGAGTGCAACCGGCAACTGGCAGCCATCAGCAAACGCTACGACCGCGCACTGGGCCTGACCCCCAAACTGGTCAAAGAGGCGGTAGAACGTGCCCGCTTGCGCCTCGCAGAATTGGCCAAAAGTCTGCGGCTGGGCATCACACCAGGCTCCGCCGCCGCCCATTTGCTGGGGCAAACGACTGAAAAGCAGCTTGTGAACACCCTAAACCCAGACCCAGCTACCGATGGCTTCAACCGGCATCAATTAGACACAATTGTCAAAAACGATAGCACGTCTAGCACATCCAGTAAGGTCACAGCATCGAATGAGCAGGTAGAGTCAGGCCAAGCAGCCCAGTTGCTGGCCTCAGGTATCCAAGACATCAGCAACACCCTGGTGGAGGACAACTTCAAGCTCCATGAAGTGCTGCGCATGATTTTAGAAACGCTGTACCGCGCACTGGCCTTCCAGCGCGTGGTGTTTTGCCTGCGCGACCCGCGCACCGGCATGCTGACAGGCAGACTCGCCCTGGGCCAGGATGCAGAGACCGTAGCGCCTCAATTCCAAATCAAACTCGGCGCAACCCAGGGCAGCGCTCAGGATTTATTTGCCACCGTGTGTGGCAAAGGCGTGGACATGCTGATCGCAGATGCCACGGCCCCCAACATTGTCAACCGCCTGCCGCCATGGTTCGTTCAAGGTGTCAATGCACCCACCTTTTTGCTGCTGCCTCTGGTTATCAAAGCTGCGCCCATGGGCCTGATCTACGCAGACCGCGCGGTAGCTGGCAGCATCATGGTGCAAGAGCGTGAACTGTCGCTGCTTCGAACCCTGCGCAACCAGGCGGTCATGGCGTTCAAACATGCGGGCAAGGGGTGAGCACCCTGCTTTTGCAATCCTCGGGCAACGACAACAGTTACATTCAGTTACTGATTTACATTCCCAATTCGATAACTTATGTTGATACTTATGCCCCTGCGCACGCTGTTAACCCCTTCTCGCTTAAGCCGCCTCGGCCTCGCCAGCGTCACAGCCCTGGCGCTGCTGGGCTGCCAAACCCCACCGCCACCCGCACCACGGCCACCACCTGTCGTGGTACCCAGCTACAACGGCCCTACCTTGCCGATCGAACAGTCCGAACGCGGTGTACAAATTTTCTTGCCCAACGCAGCGCTGTTTGAAATTGGCAAAGCCGATTTGAACCCCACCGAATCAGCCGCCTACCTCAACCGGGTAGCGCAGTTGCTGAACAGCAAAACCGTCAACAATATCCAGCTCGAAGGCCATACCGACAACGTCGGCTCTGGCACCAGCAACCAAGCGCTGTCTGAAGCCCGTGCCCGCACGGTGCGTGATGCATTGGTCAAACTGAGCGTAGCCCCCGCACGTTTAAGCACCGTAGGCTATGCGTTCAACCGCCCTGTAGCGTCCAACAGCACTGAAGAAGGTCGCAAACTCAACCGCCGGGTTGAAATCCTGATCCTGGACGAAAAAATCGACAACATCACCCAAGGCGAAGCCCCTAACGCCTTCGAATCCGCCTGGGCCAAGTTGAAATCGATGATTGAGCAAGGGCTTATCAAGCCCTTGGAAAGCAAATAATGCACCCTAGCGCAGCTCCCCGTCGCCAAGCCATGACCGCCATGCTGGCCACAGCCATGGCCTGGGGACTCACTGCGGGAACGACCTCTGCCCATGCCCAAGCGGCACCCCGCCGTTTGGGTGGTCCGGGTGGGGCACGCCTGGGGCTGGCGCTGGGTGGTGGCTCAGCGCGCGGGTTTTCGCACATCGGCGTACTCAAGGCACTGGACGAAGCAGGCTACAAAGCAGACGTGCTGGCAGGAACCAGTGCAGGTTCACTGGTCGGCGTGTTTTACGCGGCAGGCTACACCCCTTGGCAAATGGAAGAAGTGGCGTTGAAAGTTCGCGATATTGACGTGGCAGACATCAACTCGGCCAACAAGCGCGGCATGTTTGCCGGAGAAGCCTTGCAAAAGCTGGTCAACGAATACGCCCGCCACCAGCCGATTGAGCGCTTCAAAATCCCCTTTGGCGCCGTCGCCACCAACCTACTGACGGGCGCACCCGTGCTGCTGCGCACAGGTGATGCAGGCTTGGCGGTACGAGCGTCATGCGCCATCCCCGGCGTGTTTGTCCCCACCCTGGTCAACGGCATCGAAATGGTGGATGGCGGCTTGGTCAGCCCCCTGCCCGTCAAGCAAACCCGCTTGCTGGGTGCGGATGTGGTGATTGCGGTCGACGTGGGTGCAAAGCCCCAAAACAACACAGGCAACGGGCTGTACGAGGTCATACTGCAGTCGTTCGAAATCATGGGCCGTGCCTTGACCGAACTGGAAGCACAGCAGGCTGACTTTGTGATCCGGCCAGACACCTCGCGCTTCAGCAGCACCGACTTTGCAGCACGCAAAGACCTGATTCAGGCCGGGTACGAAGCCGGACGCAAGGCCTTGCCAGAGCTGGCACGGAAAATTGCACCTAAAGCCAAATCAGCTTAGTGGGGATAGCGTGGGCAACTTGGGTCACATGAGCAACTTGGATAGTTTGGGAAGCACCCGGTGTGCGTTCGCCTGCGTGGCTTCTGCCAGCGCTTGCACAGACATCCCGCGCAACTGCGCCACCACGGCCGCAATACGCGGCAATTCCCCGGGCTGATTGCGCCCCTGAGGCAGACCCTCCGCACGCTGCGCAGCAGTTTGGTACAGCCAGTGCGGCGGTATATCGGGCGCATCGGTTTCCATCACGATGGCGCTCAGCGGCAAGCTGGCCGCCAAACGCCGCAATTGCAAAGCCCGCTCGTAAGTCACGGCGCCACCAAAACCTAAAGCAAAACCCATGTCGATAAACGCCTTGGCCTGCACCTCGCTGCCATTGAAGGCGTGCGCAATACCGGTCCAGCCCACCCGTTGTGCAGGGTCAGCGCGGTTGGGCGCCAACTCACGCAAACTTTTAAGCAAACGGTCAGCCGATTTACGCACATGCACGATCACCGGCAGCCCATGGCGGCGCGCCAGCTTGAGTTGCTCACGGTAAAAAAACTCCTGCCGCTGCGGGTCCAGACCGGGGACGAAGTAATCCAGGCCGATTTCGCCCACAGCCACCAGACGGGGATCATCACAGTGCAGCGCCAATTGCGCATCCAGCACGGCCAAATCCGCCTCCTTGGCCTGGGGTGTGAACAGAGGATGAATGCCCAGCGCGTAGCTGTCACCAAACCGGTGTGCCATCTCACGCACCGTATCGAAGTTGGACACCTCCACCGCAGGCAGCACGCAGTGCGCTACACCTTTGATAGCTGCTTGTGCCCGCACAGCTTGCACATCAGCGCTAAATTCAGGTGCATCGAGGTGGCAATGGGTGTCTGTCCAGGAAATCATGACTGCATCATGCCGCAAACCCAATCGGCACACAGTATCTGCGCTACGGCCACAGTGCAAGCGATGGCAAACCGTGTTACCGTTTAATCATCAACAAACCTGGATGATGAGGTGTACGGATGCGCAGGCCAGCCCTTTACAGCAGTTCTCGCCGCCCCAGCGCTGCAAGTGAAGCAACGACATCAGCAACGACAACAGCGGCGTCGATAGCAGCTGCCCCCTCCATACCGTTATCAAACCCGTCAAGCACACGGCCCGGCCTCACCCCAAACAAGGCCACCCTGGCCTGGATCGCAGCAGGTCTCATTGCCCTGATGTTGGCACTGAACATCGCCCTGCTGCTGCACCCCCATGCACCAACCCTCACGCAAAAGCAGATCGACGCAGCAGTCCTCCACACGCTGGAAACCACCGTGCTGCCCTCGCCCGCCACCAAGGCCTACGAGGCGATTTTGCCGTCTGTGGTGCGCGTGGTGTCTTACGCTACCGACCCTAAAACCAAGAAAGAAATCGAGCATGGCGTAGGCACTGGCGTGGTGATTGTGGACAAAGGCGTGATCCTGACCAACCTGCATGTGGTCACGGGTGCAGCGCGCATCACTGTCACCTTTGCAGACGGTTTGGAGTCTGACGCGCAGGTCACCGGCCTTCAAGCTGAAAACGACTTGGCCGTGTTGCAAGCGCAAAAGATACCGGATGATTTGCACGCGGCCACGATGCGCTCCACTGCTGATTTGGCCCCGGGCGATGCGGTGATGGCCGTCGGCTTTCCGTTCGGTATTGGCCCCTCGGCTACGTCGGGCATTGTGTCGGGCCTCAAGCGCGGGTTCATGTCACCCGAGGGCAAACGCCAACTCACCAACCTGATCCAATTTGACGCTGCCGCCAACCCTGGCAACTCGGGTGGCCCGCTGGTCACAATGGACGGTGAGGTGGTGGGCATCGTGACCGCGATTTTGAACCCCACCCACGCGCGCACCTTCATCGGCATAGGCTTTGCTGTCCCGATTGAAAACGCCGCCACGGCAGCCGGAATGCCACCCTTCTGACCCACCCCAACAGCCTCCCGCCCCCATCCTCAACACCCAAGGAGCCGCCTTGCTTGATACCACACCGCTGATGGAGCGCATCCTCTATGAAGTCAAACGCGTCGTCGTCGGCCAAGACCGTTTTTTAGAGCGTGTGATAGTCGCCATGCTCGCGCAAGGCCATCTGCTGGTCGAAGGCGTGCCGGGCCTGGCCAAAACATTGACTGTCAAAACCCTGGCCAACACGGTGCAAGGCCAGTTCAAACGCATCCAGTTCACGCCTGATTTGGTACCTGCTGACCTGATTGGCACACGCATGTACAACCCTAAAACTGGCGATTTCAGCACCGCAATCGGCCCCGTTTTTGCCAACCTGCTGCTGGCAGATGAAATCAACCGTGCTCCCGCCAAGGTGCAAAGCGCCTTGCTGGAAGTGATGCAAGAGCGCCAAGTGACCATCGCCGGTGAATCGCACCGCGTACCAGAGCCATTTTTGGTGATGGCCACGCAAAACCCGATTGAAACCGAGGGGACCTACCCGCTGCCCGAGGCGCAGGTAGACCGCTTCATGATGAAAGTGCTGGTGGACTACCCCACCGAAGAAGAAGAGTTCGTTATCGTTGACCGTGCCATCGGCCCGCCCGTCCACACCAACCCTGTGGCCACCATGGCACAACTGGCAGCCCTGCAACAAGAGTGCCGCAAGGTCTATGTTGATCCGTCGCTGGTGCAGTACGCTGTGCGCCTGGTGGCTGCCACGCGCAACCCCACCCACTATGACCTGAAATCTTTGGCCCGGATGATGACCTGCGGTGCCAGCCCCCGCGCCACCATTGGCCTGACCGAGGGCGCGCGGGCGCTGGCCTTGCTGCGGGGCCGCAGCTACGCACTGCCTGAAGACATGAGCGACTTGGTGCATGACGTGCTGCGCCACCGTATCGCGCTGTCGTATGAAGCGCTGTCAGAAGGGTTGACCGCCGACGCCCTCATCAGCCAGATCATGGCCAAGATTGCGCCACCGCCCAAGCCCTTGCAGCATGAAGACGCAACCCCCTGATACACCTGGCAACATGGAAACCGCGCAAGCACTCCTACAGCGCCTGGAATGGACGGTGATTCGCCGTTTGGACGGTCTGCTGCAAGGCGACTACCGCACGCTGCTGCGCGGCACCGGACTGGACTTGACCGATTTGCGTGAATACCAGCAGCACGATGACGTGCGCCACATTGACTGGAACGTCACCGCCCGCCTGCAACAGCCCTATGTCCGCGTGTTCACCGAAGACCGTGAAATAGCAGCGTGGTTTGTGCTGGACTTGAGCGCGTCGGTGGACTTCGGCTCAGGCCAACGGGTAAAAAGCGACGTCGCCACCGAATTCGTCGCCGTGCTGTCGCGCTTGCTGATGCGGCATGGCAACCGGGTCGGGGCGCTGCTGTTTGGTGGTGCCGATACCGTCATCCCTCCGCGCTCCGGCCGTCAGCACCTCCTGACCCTGTTGCACACGCTAGGCACCCATGCCCAAGCGCGCAGCAAAGAGCGTGCCAAACCCCAAGCCCGGCCTCAACCCCACACGCAAGCCCAAACCACCCCGCTCGCCGCCTGGCTGCAGTCTGCCGCCCACCTCATCCACCGCCGCAGCACCGTCTTTGTGGTATCCGACTTCATCAGTGAGCCAGGCTGGGAAAAGCCGCTGGGTCAGCTCGCGCTTCGCCACGATGTGGTGGCCGTGCGCCTGTTTGACCCGCTGGAACAGGCCCTGCCCGATTTAGGTTTGCTAACCTTCCACGACGCCGAAACCGGCGAACAACTGCGGGTGGACACCCACGATGCAGGCTTTCGCCAGCGGTTTGAGCGGCTGGCAACGGAACGCGAAGACGCACTGCGGGCCGCATTGGGCAAGGCCGGGGTCGATACGCTGGAACTCTCCACAGACGAGGATCTGGTCGACACGCTGACCCGCTTCACCGAACTGCGCAAACGCCGGGCCTTCGGGAGCCGCGCCTCGGCCCGTCTGCCTCTCCACCTGAAACAGGTAGCCTGACATGAACTTCCTCTGGCCGCAATTCCTTTGGCCGCACCTTCTTTGGTTGCTGCTGATACTCCCCCTGCTGGTGCTGCTCCACCTGTGGCTGCTGCGGCGCAAGCAGCAGAACGCCGTACGCTACGCCTCGCTCAGCCTGATCCGCGAAGCCCTGGGCAGCGGCAACAGCTTTCGCCGCCATATACCGCCACTGCTGTTTTTGTGGGCCATCGCAGCCATGCTGCTGGCCGCTGCCCGACCGGTAGCGGTCATCGCTTTACCGTCCAACGGACAGACGATTCTGCTGGCGATGGACGTGTCAGGCAGCATGCGGGCCACCGATGTGCTGCCCAGCCGCATCGTCGCCGCACAGACTGCGGCCAAAGCCTTTTTGGCACAGCTGCCACGCCAAGTGAAGGTGGGCATCGTGGCGTTTGCCGGCTCCGCCCAGGTGGCGCAAATCCCCACGCTGAACCGTGAGGATTTGGTCTCCGCCATTGACCGCTTCCAGTTGCAACGCGGTACCGCCATCGGCAACGGGCTGGTGCTGTCGCTGGCCACGCTGTTCCCGGACGCGGGCATTGACCTGGGGCAAATGGGCTATGGCAACAACGGCAGCAACCTGGGTAACGGGGGCCGCCCACGCGGTATGGCGCTGGAGCAGTCCCAAACTCAGGATGGCAAAGAAAAGAAGCCTTTTATACCGGTAGCACCCGGCTCATACGCTTCAGCCGCTATCATTTTATTGACAGATGGCCAGCGCACCACCGGTGTGGACTCGCTGGAGGCCGCCAAACTCGCCGCTGACCGGGGCGTGCGCGTCTACACCGTGGGCATCGGCACGGTGAACGGCGAAACGATCGGGTTTGAAGGCTGGTCGATGCGTGTGCGGCTGGACGAAGAAACGCTGAAAGCCATCGCCACGAAAACCCAGGCTGACTACTTTTACGCAGGCACTGCAGCCGATTTGCAAAAAGTCTACGAGCACCTCAGCTCGCGCCTGACGGTGGAGAAAAAAGAAACCGAGGTGTCTGCGCTGCTCGCCTTGATCGCTGCCGCGCTGGCGCTGCTGTCAGCAGGTTTGTCGCTGTGGTGGTTCAACCGGATCATGTGAAACACCTGGACGCCACCTTGCGGAACAGCAGTGGCTGCGCCCTGTGCAGGCGCTCAGCCTGCACAGGGCAAATCCACGCGGTTTTCAGCCCTTGAAAACCGGTGGGCGCTTGCCCAGGAACGCCGCCACAGCTTCCTTGTGGTCGTCCGTCTGATGCGACATCGCCTGGAACGCTGCCGCCATCTCCAGCAACGTGTCCAGCCGCGTGTGCATGGCCTCGCGCAGCAGCCGCTTTGTCAGGCGCACAGCGTGCGGTGGGTTGGCGGCAATGCGCTGGGCGAGTTCGTTGGCGGTAGAGAGCAGCTGGTCAGCGGGCACCACACGCGACACCAAACCCCAGCTGGCGGCCAGCTCAGGGCCGATCATCTCGCCGGTGAATGACATTTCTGACGCCCTGGAAAGCCCAATCAAACGCGGCAGCAACCACGCGCCGCCGTCGCCAGGGATGATGCCCAGCTTCACAAAGCTTTCCGCAAACTTGGCGTGCTCCGAGGCGATGCGGATATCGCACATGCAGGCCAAATCCAGCCCGGCACCAATGGCCGCACCGTTCACGGCCGCAATGATGGGCACCTCCAAATTAAACAGCGCCAACGGCAGCTTTTGAATGCCGGTGCGGTACTCCTGACGAATCTGCATCCCGCTGACTTCGCCGGACGATTGCCGTGCCATGTCCTTGATGTCGCCACCCGACGAAAACGCCGTGCCTGCGCCCGTCAGGATCACAGCACGCACGCTGCGGTCGTTGTGGATGCGGTCAATGGCCTCCAAAAAATCCGCTACAGCCGAATTGCCTGTCAGCGGATTGCGCCGCTCAGGCTCGTTCATGGTCAGCGTGACGACGTGGTCTTGTTGGGTGTAGAGCAGAAAGTTCGGCATGAAAAGTCCGGTTAATGGGTTGAGGGTGACGTGAACGTACTAGCGTAGAAGATTCGGCGACCCAAGTCCAATATGGATAACAGCAGTTTTGATACGAATCAAGTATCGGACTTTTCAAATTTGATATTGGACGCAACCAGGTATGCCACCTATTCTCTGGTGCTATGCACCTCGCATAAACAGGAGACACCGATGAAAACCGCTTTAGGCCACCTCAAAGTTCTGGACTTATCCCGCATCCTCGCGGGACCCTGGGCCACGCAAAACTTGGCCGATATGGGGGCTGAAGTCATCAAAATCGAACGCCCCGTGGTAGGCGACGACACCCGTACATGGGGGCCTCCGTTCCTGAAAGACGCTGACGGTCAGGAGACGCGGGATTCCTCTTACTTCCTGAGCGCCAACCGGGGTAAGCAATCCGTCACCTGCGATTTGGCCACGCCCGAGGGGCAAGAAATCATCCGTGCCTTGGCCAAAGATGCCGATATCGTGGTTGAAAACTACAAAGTCGGCACCCTGGCCCGCTACGGTCTGGCTTACGCTGACCTGCGCCAACTCAACCCCCGCTTGGTCTACTGTTCCGTCACCGGTTTCGGTCAAAGCGGCCCCTATGCCGCGCTGCCCGGCTACGACTACGTGTTCCAGGGTATGGGCGGGCTGATGAGCATGACCGGCGTGCCCGACGGCCAAGCCGGTGCCGCGCCCATGAAAAGCGGCATCGCCATCAGCGACCTGCTGACCGGCATGTACGCGACCACCGCGATCCTGGCGGCCATCGAGCACCGGCATGTGAGTGGAGAAGGCCAGTACATCGACATGTCCTTGCTGGACTGCATCGTCAGCATCAATTCGTACCAGGCGCTCAACTACTTCTTGTCCGGCAAAATTCCACAGCGCATGGGCAATGCACACTCCAACATGGTGCCGTACCAGGTGTTCCGCTGCCAGGAGGGCGACATCATCATCGCCGTCGGCAACGACAGCCAATACACCGCGTTTTGCAAAGTCATTGACCGCCCGGAGCTGGCGGCAAACCCACTGTTCAGCACCGCCGCCCAACGCAACCGCAACCGCGAAGCGCTGATCCCGCTGGTCGCCGAAGCCATGCTGGCGCGCAGCATGAACGACTGGGTGCCGCTGCTGGAAGCCAACAACGTGCCCTGCGGCCCCATCAACGACATGAAACAGGTGTTCGATAACCCGCAGGTGCAACACCGCGAAATGCAGATGAACCTGCCTCACGGTGCAGGCGTCAACGCGCCCAGCGTGGCCAACCCGATTCGGCTGTCCGACACCCCCCTTCAGTACACCCGCGCCGCGCCCACGTTAGGCGAGCACAACGCCAGCATCCTGGGCGAACGGCTGGGACTGTCGGCACAGCGCATGGCCGAGTTGCGCGCCAAGGGCGTGATTTAAAAAGAGAAAGTCTTTTTACAAACCAATTGCCCCACACCGTCTTGGAGACACACATGGCCCTGAACCTGAAAACCGCGCTCAAACGCACACTGACGCGCACACTGGTCGCTACGCTTTCAATAGCTGGCATAGCGCTTCTGGCTTGCACTGGAGCTGTATTCGCCCAGGAATTCCCGAATAAACCGATCAAATTTATCGTACCCTTCCCGCCCGGCAGCGGCACAGACACCTCGGCACGCTACTTTGGCAAGAAGTTGACCGAACTCACCGGCCAGCCCGTCATCGTGGACAACCGCCCTGGCGCGAACGGTTTCATCGCCGTGCGCACCCTGCTGGCCGCACCGGCAGACGGCTACACCGTGTTTGTGGGCAGCAATTCGACCTTGGCAGTCAACGTGGCGCTGTTCAAAAAATTGCCCTACGACCCGCAAACGGACTTGGCAGCCCTGAGCATGATGATGCGCGCGCCAGCCTTGGTCGTGGTGCCCGCCAACTCGCCTTACAAAACGCTGAGCGATTTGACAAGCGCAGCCCGTGCCCAGCCTGGCAAGCTGAACTACGCCGCAGGCTCTGCCGGCTACCAGCTGATGGCCGAATCACTGAACGACAGCGCCAAAATCGACATCCATAACGTGCCGTTCAAAGGGGCCTCAGAAGCACTGACAGCGGTGGTATCGGGCAATGTGGACATGGCGTTTTCGGACATCACGGCAGCCTACGAACTGGTGAAGGGCGGCAAACTCCGTGCCCTGGCTGTGGCTTCTGACCACCGCGCCCCGGCCCTGCCCAACGTGCCGCACATGGCCGAGGCAGGGATGCCCGGCTTCAACGCCTACGTGTGGGTCGGTGCGATGGTGGCCGCCAAGACACCGAAAGCGGAGACCGACAAACTCGCCACGCTGCTGGCCCAGATCGAGCGCTTGCCCGAAACCAAAGAGTTCTACGAGCGGCTGGGCGCTGAAACCATGAACGGTGGCGCAGACGAGATGCGCCGCTTCCAAGCGGCGGAGATCGCCCTGTGGAAACGCATCGCCACCCAAGCCAAGATTGAGCAGGAATAAGCCATGCAGCCTCTTGAACCTCTTGCGTCCATCGCAAAAACTTTAAACGCTACGCTTTCGATAGCTGCTACAGCTTTACTGGTAAGCACTGGCGCCTTATTCAGCGCTCATGCACAAGGCCAAACTCTGCCGCTCTACCCGTCCAAACCCCTCACCATGATCGTGCCCTTTCCCGCCGGTGGCCCCACCGATCTGGTAGCACGGGTGATCGCCCAGGAAATGGCCAAGTCCATGGGCCAGCCAGTGGTGATCGACAACAAGGGCGGTGCCAATGGCAATCTGGGGGCCACGGTCGCCGCCAAAGCGCCGGCAGACGGCTACACGCTGCTCTACAACACCTCATCCATCACACTCAGCCCGGCCCTGTACAAAAATCTGAACTACGACCTGAAGCGCGATTTCGCTCCCGTCGCGCTGACGGCGGTGATTCCGCTGGCTTTGGTGGTAGCCCCGAATGTGCCGGTAGAAAACGTCAAGGAGTTCATTGCCTGGGTCAAGGCGAATCCGGGCAAGGTGTCTTACGGCTCGGCAGGCAATGGCAACGTCACCCACCTGGGCGCATTCCAGTTTGTGCAGGCCAATGGGCTGGATGCCGTGCATATCCCTTACAAGGGCAGCGCCCCGGCGGACGTGGATTTGGCAGGCGGTCAAATCCAGTTCATGACGGATACCGTGAACTCGGTGATGGCGTTCGTCAAAGACAAACGCATGAAGATGCTGGCCGTGACCACTGCCCGGCGCATGTCGCTGTTCCCCGACGTGCCCACGCTGGCAGAGTCCGGGATGCCAGGCTTTGAAGTAGGCGCATGGCAGGGTGTACTGGTGCCCGCCAACACGCCCAAAGCCGTGGTTCAGCGCCTGAATCTGGAGGTACTGAAGGCCTTGCAAACGCCTGAGGTCAAGCAAAAACTGGCACAGCAAGGGGTGGAGGCACTGTCGTCCACGCCCGAGGAATACGGCCACTACATCAGCAGCGAACTCGCCCGCTGGGTGAAAGTCGTGAAACTGGCAGGCATCTCACTGGAGTGAACACCCCATCAAAGCGGGCATAGGTACAGGCCGGGCACAGACCAGGAAAAGTGGGCGATGATAGGGGTTAACCCAGACAGACGCTGCACCTCTGTCCACAGAAAGTCCCCATGCCTACCCGCTTTGACATCGTTCACACCACCACCTACCGCTACAGCTCACCGGTGACGTTTGGCGAGCACCGCGTGATGTTCCGCCCGCGTGACAGCCATGACCAGCGGGTGCTGGCGACCGACTTGAAGGTCAACATGGAAAGCATCGTCCGGCTGATCCAGGACCCGCACTCCAATTCTGTCGCGCTGGTGCAGCCGCTGGGCGAGTCGCTGGAACTGGAGCTGGTGTGCTCGTTCACCATTGAGCAGGCGGTAGATTTGCCCGTGGTACTGCTGCCCTCCCCCGCTGGTGAATTTTTACCGCTCAGCTACTCGCTGGAAGACCGCTGCGATTTGGAGCATTACCTGCGCCCCCACCACGAAGACCCCAAGGGTGAACTTGCGACCTGGAGCAGCCAGTTCATGCGCCCCGAAGGCCGTACCCGCACCCGTGATTTACTCGAAGAAATGAACCGCCACATCGGCGCCACACTGACCTACATCCCCCGCGACGAAGAAGGCACGCAATCGCCACTCACCACCCTGAAGCTTGGCAGCGGCAGCTGCCGTGACTACGCCCTGCTGATGATGGAAGCCGCCCGCCGCCTGGGCATCGCGACGCGCTTCGTCTCCGGCTACCTGTACGACGCCGCGCTGGACGTGGGCAAAGGCGCGAAAGACACAGAAGGCAAAGCCATGGCTGGTGCCGGCTTCACCCACGCCTGGCTGCAAGCCTACCTGCCCGGCGCAGGCTGGGCCACATTCGACCCCACCAACAATTTACTGGGCGGCAGCCAACTGATCCGCGTCGGCGTAGCCCGTGACCCGGCCTTTGCTGCCCCCGTGTCTGGCAGCTGGTACGGTGCAGCAGGCGCGTATTTGGGGCTGACGGCGACGGTGCAGGTGACGCGACAGGCGCAGGTGTAGATTTCACCTCATGAAGCGCAACCGCCCCGGTGCCGTGCTGCTCCGCCCTGACGACTACGCCCGGCTGTTGATGCAAGCACAAAACAACGCGCCGACCCCGCGCAACTCAGGTTTGGACATTCTGCTGCGGCAAGAAAATGGGGCAGTGGGCGGCTTGGATGTTGCTGGCATAAGCGCCCGCATGACCGAGGTGAATGAGGGTTGGAGAGAGCGTTGAAACTGTTCCTCGATGCCTGCGCCCTGATTTACCGCTTTGAAGGCGCAGCACCCTTTCGTGCGGCCACTACCACGTTGTTGTCACAACTCACCCAGAATCAGTCCTCCGTCGAGCTTGCTGTGTCGCGTTTGTCGGTGCTTGAATGCCGGGGAGTGGGAGCCAAAGCTTGAGTCAAACCTCAGCCAAGTAATGCTGCAACACCACGGCCTCATCAGGCAGTAAAAAGCTGCGCACCTGCACCTCCAGCTCGTGGTCTGCCACTGTGGTGCGTGCCCGCTGGTGCAGGTAATCGGCCCATGAGGTGACGAGGAAGCGTTCTGTGAAGCGCGACGGGTCTGCCAAATCGCGGTAGACGCGCCAAAACGTCGCGCCATCGCGGCGGCGTGGGGCACGCAGCAGGCTGATGGCTTCTAAAAAACGGGCGGCATCTTCAGCACGGATGCGGTAGCCCAGCTCCACGGCCACAGGGCCGTCTTCAGGAGCAGGTTCATGGGCAATCGACAAATCGTCCCAGGGCAAAGTCTGCGTCACGGCTTGGGCGTCGCCCATGCGCAGGGGAAACGGCCACGCCAAAAACACGCCTGCGGCCATGCATACCGCAGCGATTGACAACGCCACAGACAGCCCAAAAATGTCGGATGCCGCACCCCACAGCGCCGAACCCAAGGCGAAAGAACCCAGCGCACACAGCGTGTGCATCGCCATCGCCCGGGCACGCACCCACGGCGGCACGCTGGTTTGCGTGGCGGTATTGAAGGTGGACATCACCGACATCCAGGCCGCGCCACCCACCACCAGTGCCGCATAAACCACCCAGGGCGTGCGCGAAAACGCGGCCACCAGCATCACATCGGCAAACACGAGACAGCCACCGCCGATCAAGCGCTCCAGCCCTACCCGCGCCCGCAAACGCCCAATCACCAGACCCGCCATCACCGCACCGGTGCCCAGGCAGCCCATCAGCAAACCAAAACCGGCAGCACCCAAGCCCAGCTGGCGCTGCCCAATCACCGGCAGCAAGGCCCACAGCGCCGAGCCGGTGCCACTGTAGGCCATGGTGCGCACCAGCTGCGCCAGCACGGTTTCAGAATGCCGGGCAAAGCGCAGGGCACTGAGCATCCCGCCCCACAAACGCTCTGCGGGCAAGCGCGAAGGGGGATGCGGTTTGGGTGGCCAGCGGCGTATGGCGTAGAGCATCAGCAAGGTACTGGCCACGGCAATCACAAAATTCCACGCGCCACCAATCTCTGCAAACACCAGACCCGCCAGCGCAGGCCCCAGCGCCCGGGCAGCGTTGTAAGCGATGGCGACGGTGGTGATGGCCTGGGGCATTTCCTCGCGCGGAATGGCATCGCTGACGGTGGAGTTCCAGGCCGGAGACATCAGCGCCGTGCAACTGCCCGCCACAAACACCAAAAACAGCAGCGTGGCAGGCCCGGCCCAACCGGCCAGGAGCAGCAGCGCCAACAGGCAACCCACCACCGCCTGCGCCATCAGTGCCCGCATGATGAGGCGGCGCCGGTCGGTGATGTCTGCCAGCACTCCCGCTGGCAGCGAAAACAGGAACATCGGCAAAAACACCGCCGTTTGCACCAGGGCAGCAAGGAATGAAGAGCCCGTCAACTCCACCATCATCCACGCGGCAGCCATGGTCTGCATGGCATTGCCAATGAAATAAATCGCACCGCTGCCCCACAGCCCCCGAAAGTTACGGTGGCGAAGGGTGTGCCAGATAGAGGCGGGGGGCGGGGCAATACGCATGGCTTTGATTGTCGCCGTCTGGGGGGTTTGATGTTGGCACCCGTAAAAGCACCCTAAAAGATGCTGCGCGTCGAATAAAATGATTACATTAAATAATCAAATTGCAGCAAAATACCACGATCTAAAACCGGAGACAAGCCATGCCTTACCAACCCCTGCCCGAAGCCATCCATACCCTGCTGTTCGACGTGCTGCACGCGGATGTGCAGCTTGCAGAACTCCCTGTCTTCGCCGATACGGATGGGGACTTGATGCGCCAGGTGCTGGGTGAAGCAGGGAAGTTCGTGGGTGAAGTGGTGGCCCCCCTTCACACGGTGGGGGACAACCCCGGTTGCCAATTCCAGGCGGGCCAAGTCACCACGCCGCCTGGCTTCAAAGAGGCTTACACCGCTTTTTGGCAGGCCGGTTGGCCCGCGCTCAGCGCAGCGCCTGAAGACGACGGCCAGGGCCTGCCCTGGGTGCTGGAAGGCGTGCTGTACGAATGGCTGTCTGCCGCCAACCACGGCTGGACCATGGCTCCCGGCTTGCTGCATGGCGCGTACGAATGCGTGCGCCACCATGGCAGTGCTGAGCTGAAGGCCCGCTACGCCGCCAAACTCGCCAGCGGCGAATGGCTGGCCACCATGTGCCTGACCGAAGCCCACGCCGGGTCTGATTTAGGCATGGTGCGCACCCGTGGCCTGCCCCAAGCCGACGGCAGCTACCGCGTCAGTGGCAGCAAGATTTTCATCAGCGGTGGCGAACATGACCTGACAGACAACATCGTCCATCTGGTCATTGGCCGCCTGCCCGATGCACCTGCGGGCTCCAAAGGCTTGAGCCTGTTCCTGGTGCCCAAGGTCATGCCTGACGGCGCTTCCAATACGGTAGTCTGCGAGCGCATTGAAGAAAAAATGGGCCTGCACGGCAGCCCCACTTGCGTGATGCGCTTTGACGACGCGACAGGCTGGTTAATTGGTGAACCCGGGCGTGGCCTGAACGCCATGTTCGTGATGATGAACGCCGCCCGCCTGCATGTCGCCTTGCAAGGCATTGGCCTGCTCGACGCCGCATTGCAAAAAGCCGATGCCTACGCCCAAGAGCGCCGCCAAATGAGAGCACCCGGCCCGCGCCAATCCACCGAAGCCGCCGACCTGATCGCACAACACCCCGCCATCCGCCGCATCCTCGATACCCAGCGCGCCTGGGTGGACTGTGGCCGCGTGCTGGCTTACACCACGGGCATAGGAGCTGGACATCGCCAAACACCACCCCAACGCCGAGCGCCGCGCCCGAGCCAACCGCTGGTGCAGCCTCGTGACGCCCGTGCTGAAAGCCGCGTTCACCCACCAAGCCTTCACCGGTGCCAGCGAATGCTTGCAAGTGTTCGGCGGCCACGGCTACGTGAAGGAATGGGGCATTGAGCAAATCGTGCGTGATTCGCGGGTCGCGATGATTTACGAAGGCACCAACGAAATCCAGGCTATTGACCTGCTGGTGCGCAAGGTGCTGCCCGATGGTGGCGCTGCACTGAACGCGCTGCTGGACGATGTACTGACAGCTCATGAAAAGGCTAACGTGACAGGCAACGCGCTCAGCGCCACCCTGCCCGCTCACACCCAAGCCCTGCGGGACATCACCACCGCACTGGTCACGGCCAGCCCCGGCAACGCCGCCCTGCCTTTCTGGGTGGCTGGCGAGTACCTGCGCGCCGTGGCGTTGGTGCTGATGCAGTGGGCCTGCACCCAGCTGCAAGCGCACACCGCTTACCAGCCCAGCACGCAAGCGTTCGACGCCTGGGTGCTGCCTGAGCTGGACATGCGCCTCGCCATCATCCGTAAGCAACTCACAAATTCATAGCTGCTCACGCCCAACTGGTTTGCACCAGTGGGCTATTTCCTCAAAAATCCAGCCCCCTCAAGCCGCAAAGTCAAACGGCAGGCCTACATAGTTCTCGGCCACCGTGGTCGAGGCGGCACGCGAGCGCACCAGATACTCCAGCTCCGCTTCCTGGATCTTCTGCCCGAAACCATCGGCGTCAGGGAAGCGGTGCATCAGCGATGTCAGCCACCACGAAAAGCGTTCCGCTTTCCAGATACGGCTCAGGGCGCGTTCGGAATAACCGTCAATGCCGGCTTGCGATTTCTCCACAAAGAACTCGATCAATGCACTGGAAAGCATCTTCACATCACTGGCCGCCAGATTCAGCCCCTTAGCCCCAGTGGGCGGCACGATGTGAGCGGCATCACCGGCCAGGAACATCCGGCCAAAGCGCATGGGCTCAGCCACAAAGCTGCGCAGCGGAGCAATGCTTTTTTCGATCGACGGGCCTGTGACCAAACGGCTGGCGGTATCGGTGTCAAGGCGAGATTTCAGCTCGTTCCAGAAACGCTCGTCACTCCAGTCTTCCACCTTGTCCGTCATCGGGCACTGCACGTAATAGCGGCTGCGCGTCATGCTGCGCATGGAGCACAGCGCAAAGCCACGTTCGCTGTTGGCGTACAGGATGGCGTGCGGTGACACCGGCGGCGTGTCAGACAGCACACCCAGCCAACCGAACGGGTAAACGCGCTCGAACTCCTTGATCGCACCCTGGGGCACACTGGCACGGCACACGCCGTGAAACCCGTCACAACCGGCGATGAATTCACAGTCCAGGGTGTGGCTCTGGCCATCTTTGTCATAGGTGACACGCGGGGTGGCGCTGTCGTAGTCGTGCACGGCGACATTGCTGGCGGCATACACCGTGGGGCTGCCACTCGCCTCACGGGCGGCCATCAGGTCACGCGTGACTTCGGTTTGACCGTAAGCCGTGACGACTTTGCCACCTGTCAGGGCGTGTACATCAATCGGATGGCGCTCGCCCTTGAAGATCAACTCAATGTGGTGGTGCACCAAACCCTCGTTGCTCACACCGTGGCCCACACCGGCTTCGTGCAGCAAATCCACCGTGGTCTGCTCCAGGATGCCAGCGCGGATACGGCCCAGCACGTAATCCGGGGTTTGGCGCTCAATGATGGTGTTGGCAATGCCCGCTTTGGTCAGCAGAGCACCCAATAACAGGCCAGAGGGGCCTGCGCCGATGATCGCAACTTGGGTCTTCATGGGGTTTGTCTCCAGGGGGTAAGTGAATACCTCAAGGTTAAAAGCGTGGCCTGAATTTGGCGAGATGCAGCCAGCACTCTGTGCGCGATGATTGCACAAAGTGTGCGATCATCGCGCAATGAATGCAAACCCAATCCATCCCATGCACACCATTGCACCGGCCGATTTCATTGCAGGCATGGCCAAAGGCATGGCCGTACTGGAAAGCTTTGACACCCAGCGCCAGCGCTTGAACGCCACCCAGACCGCCCAGCGTGCAGGCCTGACCCGCGCCGCTGCCCGCCGCCATTTGCTGACGCTGGCCCACCTGGGCTACCTGGAAACCGATGGCAGCAGCTTTTGGTTGGCGTCCAAGGTGCTGCGTTTTTCAGGCAACTACCTCGCCTCGGCCCAACTCCCGAGGGTGATCCTGCCCAAACTGAACCAGCTGGCCTCCCTCACGCAGGACTCGTATTCAGCCGTAGTTCAGGACGAAGACGAGGTCGTCATTATTGCCCGCAGCGACGCCCTGCACGGCTCCACACGCGGCCTAGCCTACGGCCTTCACCTGGGCGCCAGATTACCCGTCCATGCCACTTCCACCGGGCGGGTGCTGCTGGCGGCCAAGTCCAAACCCGAATTTGTTCAATGGCTCAAAGGCCGCACACTGGCCCGCCTGACCGCACACACCGTGACAGACGCCAAAGCCCTCACCACCATCATCAACCGTGCCCGCACTGACGACCACTGCCTGGCCTTTGACGAACACGAACTGGGCGTCGCCGCACTGGCTGTACCCCTGCGCAATATGCAGGGAAAGACAGTCGCCGCACTGAACGTGGTCGCCCCGGCAGCGGTAAACCCGGAGGCGCTGCTGAGGGAAAGGCTGCCGGTGCTGATGCAAGCGGCTCTGGAGTTGCGGGGGGTGTTGTAGGCGGGTAAAGTAACTTGGAATAAACGGGAATGGTACTTAACCATAGAAACTGCGCACACCTTGACGCACGGCTATAACAACCATACTGGTGAGCGACTCTGGCCGTGGCCTTGCCATCCATCCCTGGGAAGCCCTGTTTCAATCCACGCCCACCATGGCTGGTGAGCGATCCGGGTCAACTCAATCCGCATCTGCCAGCGTCAATGAGTTTCAATCCACGCCCACCATGGCTGGTGAGCGATCCAGCACAGGGCAACCCATGTACATGCGCTCAAAACTGTTTCAATCCACGCCCACCATGGCTGGTGAGCGATCCGGAGATCGTCTGTATGCTCGCATTCGTCGCAGTCGTTTCAATCCACGCCCACCATGGCTGGTGAGCGATCCGCCTCCTGCCCAGTGTCACCGGCGACCTCGTAAATGTTTCAATCCACGCCCACCATGGCTGGTGAGCGATCCGCCACTGGCCCGAAGGGTCTGCGTTTTCTTGGTAGTTTCAATCCACGCCCACCATGGCTGGTGAGCGATCCATGCTGCCAAGCGTTGGGTTTGCAGCGTAGGACTGTTTCAATCCACGCCCACCATGGCTGGTGAGCGATCCGTCATGGGTAGTAATGATGGATGATTTCAACGTCAGTTTCAATCCACGCCCACCATGGCTGGTGAGCGATCCGTCCAACGCAAAGATGCTCAGGCTTGATGCCCGAGTTTCAATCCACGCCCACCATGGCTGGTGAGCGATCCTCCTTGGTGATGGGGTCGAAGCCCCGCGGTTGTTGTTTCAATCCACGCCCACCATGGCTGGTGAGCGATCCGCTATGCTTGGTGATCAATTGCCTTTTTTGGCAAGTTTCAATCCACGCCCACCATGGCTGG
>JANXSZ010000069.1 GCA_025356445.1 Betaproteobacteria bacterium
CCGATGGCGATCCAAGCAACGACCGCTGGTGCACAGCCCGATCCGCTTGCCAAGACCGGCAAGAAGAAGATCGACACCCGCTCCACCGAACTGATCTATGCCGAGGAGTTGATCAAGAAGGGCAAGGTAGCGGTGCGTGACCAGGTGATGCACCGCTGGAATGGCAGTTATTACGAGGCCATTGATGGT
Source organism: Betaproteobacteria bacterium (assembly GCA_025356445.1). Lineage (GTDB taxonomy): Bacteria > Pseudomonadota > Gammaproteobacteria > Burkholderiales > Burkholderiaceae_C > Defluviibacillus. The sequence goes on from JANXSZ010000069.1 coordinate 190, forward strand.
GATGTCGGTATTCGCCATGCATTGAAATGGCTGGCAGACACCTATCCGGAGCGGACCAACAAGTCCATGGCCAAGGCCTGTGTGGAAGCAGCGGTTCTGCTGCTGCCTCAGATGCCGGAACGTGATATTCACCGGACCCTTATCCCGCTAAAGAATGCATATATCGAAATGCAGAATGACGGCAGTATCGAGCGGCACAAGCCAGATCCCAGTTTTGGCATCACCTTTGCCCTGCGGATTTCGCTACCGGGCGGTGGAAAGACATATACACCGGGTGTCTTGCCGCCCGCGTCGCGGCTGGCGAAGTTCCTTCATTCCTCTGTGCCGGACCAGGATCTGTGCGACTTTTTGCAGGAGCTGATGGGCGACACGCTGACGCCGACCAATCGCCACCAGGTGGCCACCCTGCTCAAGGGTGGTGGTCGCAATGGCAAGTCGGTGCTGGTGCGGCTGATGTCGGCTCTGCACGAGCGAGTGGCACCCATGCGGCTGGACAAGCTCTCGGGTTTTCAGCTGATGCCGCTGCTCCATGCGTCGCTGGTCGTCGTGGAGGAAGTGCCGGCTGCGGGTTTTGATGAACAGATGCTCAAGGCCCTTATCAGCGGCGAGTCGGTAGCGGTAGACCGCAAGTATCTGAGTCCCATTTCCTACCGGCCAACCGCCAAGTGGCTGATTTCCACCAACAACGACCAACGCAGCCGGGACAACACGACCGGGTTTTGGCGGCGGCTGTGCATTGTTCCATTCACCCAGCAAATCGCTCCCAAGGATGTGATTCCAGGCCTTGACCAGGACATCATCACCCACGAATTGCAGCTGTTGCTGGATTGGTGTCTGACGGGTTTGCAACGGCTGATGGTGCGGGGCAAATTACCGCCTGAGCCCATGGCCGTTCGGCAGGCCAAGCAAAAGGCAGTGGTGGCATCCAACCCGGTGGCAGCTTGGGTGCAGGACGAAGGCGTGGAACCCGGGGTGGACGCCACGGACCAGCATGACAAAGACGCGGTCTTTTCCCGCTATTGCTACTGGTGCACGACCAACAAGGTGCGGAACATGACCAGCGTAGCGTTCTGGACAGCCTTGCGGGCTATGGTGGATCTGGAGCACGACGGTCAACACCGCGTCGGTGGCAAGCGAGTGCGGCATGTGCGGATCCGCTTTGACAGTGATGCCGAGCAGGAAACCGGTGTTTCGGCAGCGGGCGGTGCGGCGAAGACGCCTTTTGATGACTGAGTAGATGGCTGCCCCGGGGTTGTACCCGGGGCGGTTGTCACAGATGCTTGTTTTGAAATGGGAATGAGAATGATCATGAGCCAACAGATGACGATTGACGGGGTGTGGTTCCACCCAGAAGTAACCGCACAACGTCGGCCGAGCCAACGCAAGCGGTGCTATCTGATTCAGCAGCAGCACCAGGAACCACCGGACCGCCATGACCCGTATTGGGATGGCAGGATCACGTCGGAGTTTTATGTCGCGACCGCGGCATCGAAAAGGCAGGCAGTTGCTGCAACGTTGGATTTGCTGGACGACGAAGGGTTCCGGGCGGCATACGCTGGGCGGGACGGGCACTTGTCGGAATGGACGGATGGCTGGAGCACCGTGACGGTGATGGCCTTCTCCATTGAGGAAGATGAGTTTTGGAAGCTATTAGGGTGGTCTGGCAGCACGGTGCTTCGCCAAGCTCTGGCGACCTGGGCCCCAAAAAACGGCAGGCTGGCGGTGCAGTTGCTGAAAGCGGCACGGGCTGGAGGCAGCCTGGGGCATCTGGCTGTGGTTGGAAATCAGGGCGTTGTGGGTGCGGTGGAGAGATACCAGCTTGAACGCTCTGTCAGGCGGCGGCAGGAAGTGTCTCCAGGGTCTTGTGGGGTGAAGCGGCTTTAGCGTGTTGAGGCGTGGTGTTCGCCCTAACCGGTAGACATGCCCTGCTGTCGCCCTGGCCTGATTCGTTGCAAGAAAATTGGGGAAGATTCGTCCATGAACGCTCCAGCGACGTTGTAGGCGAAGAATTCTTCGGCATCCACTCTGGTCATTCCGTCTCGACTACGCAGGATCTTTACGACCTTTGCACTGTCATAGACCACGGATACAGTGCCGTTCAGTTCGGCGATGCCCAAGATGGCATCGTCGTAGCCATCGGCGAACAACAGCGATTCCTCATCGACTTTCAGGGCGAGGCATGCTTGCCGATTTGGCTGGCCAGTGTTGTGAGGCATGTGCGTTTCCGAGGGAGCATGCATGCATATTTACCCGCCGTCCTAAGGTAGGCAACTCCGATGGTCTGAATCAGTTCAGTCTTAAGACCGTGCAAAGTCAATCATCGATATGGCGACGACCATCTGGTTTTCCTGGAATAACGAACGCCTTCAAGTCCTCCTCCTCGTGGCGAGCGTATCTTGCCTGAGCACCGACCCGAAAGCCTTCCAATATTTGCTCCATCGGTTTCCATTGAACGTCCACGACGTCAGCGTTGCCTTTAATCGCTTCCCAAAAATCCCACTGGTTTCCGCTCGCATCGCACGCGACGATGTACTTCTCGCCCCAAATGCCGTTGGATAGAAAATCCGCCATACCTCTGAAGCGAGATACCGTCAGTTGCGACGTGTTCTTGTAGGTGTGCGCTGCCTTCCACTTGCGATATTCGCCAAGCGGATAGCGGACAGGCGATTTTTCACCACCGCCCAATTTCACGAAAAGGGGACCATCGCCAGTCGCCCGCATATTTTTGAGCGTTTCGCTCGTGGCTTGCATGATGGCTTCCATCTGCGGCGGAGTCAGCAGTACATCGTCTGACAACTCGTCCAATTCCCTGACGATTTGCTCGCCAGACATGACGCACGCTGGCGCGTTTTTCGACTCTGTTTTCAATGCCGCCACCGTTGCCTCCCGTTGTTCCGACCATAGGGCATCTTAGTGCATCTTGGCTTTGTAAAAGGGGGCCATGAGGGGGCCATGAACTTGAAACACGACATTTTTTGACAGTCAAAACCCATTTTTCATTGGTGAAATATGATTCATAGAACACATAGAGAACAGGCTTATGAGTCCTCTGCTCTAACCAACTGAGCTAACGGCCCTAACCAACTCGCATTGTAAGAGACGTGCGCCTTGGTTTTGGCAGACTGGACTCACTTGCTATGGCTTAGGGCATTGCTGACCAAGCGCGAAGTGATGTCCACGATCTGAATCATTCGGTCATACGGCATGCGTGTAGGGCCTATGACGCCAAGGGTGCCAACAATTTTGCCGTCCACCTCGTAGGGAGCGCTGACGATGGACAACTCTTCAAAGGGCACGACCTTGCTTTCGCCACCGATAAAAATACGTACTCCTTCGGCACGGCTGGAAATATCCAACAAGCGCATCAACTGCGCTTTTTGCTCGAACAGCTCAAACGCCCGCTTTAAATGCCCCATGTCACTGGAAAAATCGCTCACAGCCAGTAAATTACGCTCACCAGAAATCACGACCTCTTCTTGTACATCGGTGATGATAGCTTCAGAACTGACGACCACTGCCGCTTGCATGAGGCTGGCAATCTCGCCGCGCAGAGTCTCGACTTCGTTTTGAATGCGTTCACGCACCTGCTCAATCGCCATGCCAACATAGTTAGTGTTCAGGTAATTCGCCGCCTCAATCAATTGGCTGGGAGCGTAATCCACGTCAGTAAAGATCACCCGGTTTTGCACGTCACCTTCGGGGGAAACGATGATGACCAGGATACGGCGCTCGGACAGGCGCAAAAACTCAATGTGTCGGAATACCGAATTGCGGCGCGGCGCGATCACCACACCCACAAATTGCGACAGGTTGGACAGCAGACTGGCCGCGCTGGCGATGACTTTTTGCGGTTGATCGGGGGCCAGGCTGGCGCCCGCGAACTGGTCGCGCTGCACCGTCAACATGGTATCCACGAACAAACGGTAGCCCTTGGCAGTGGGGATGCGGCCCGCTGAAGTGTGCGGGCTGGCAATCAGACCCAACTCCTCCAGGTCAGACATCACATTGCGGATGGTGGCAGGAGACAGTTCCAGCCCCGAGGCCTTGGAAAGCGTGCGCGATCCCACCGGCTGGCCGTCGGCGATATAGCGTTCGACGAGGGCTTTCAACAACAACTTGGCGCGTTCATCGAGCATGGGCTGATTTTAGTGATGTAATTTGATGATGATCTCTCAATTTCGCACAGTCGCCTTGATCGGCAAATACAACACGGTCATGCCGGGCCTCTCCGTTGCGTCGTCTGGGGAAGTGCTCAAAGGCATTGCGCGCTTTCTGGAGGCTCAGGGCTGTGAGGTTGTGCTGGAGCAACAAACCGCAGAGAGTACCGGCATCACCGATTACGCTGTGCGCGATGTCACCGGGATTGGCGAGCATTGTGATCTGGGGTTGGTGGTCGGCGGAGACGGCACCATGCTGGGCATTGGCCGCCAGTTGGCGCGGCATGGCGTGCCCTTGATTGGCATCAACCAAGGCCGACTGGGCTTCATCACTGACATTCCACTCGACGACTACGCCAGCACACTCGCGCCCATGCTGCGCGGTGAGTTCACCGAAGACCACCGCAGCCTGATGCATGCCCGCGTGATGCGTGAGGGTGTGTGCGTGTACGACGCACTGGCCATGAACGACGTGGTGGTTAACCGGGGCGCGACCTCGGGCATGGTGGAGCTGCGGGTCGAGGTGGACGGGCATTTTGTGGCGAGCCAGCGAGCGGACGGCCTCATCATGGCGTCGCCTACAGGGTCTACGGCGTATTCACTGTCTGCCGGTGGGCCGCTGCTGCACCCGGCTATCCCCGGCTGGGTGCTGGTGCCCATTGCACCGCATACCTTGTCGAACAGGCCTATTGTGCTTGCTGATGCGTCAGAGGTAGCTATTGAATTAGTAGCAGGCCGGGACGCCAGTGCCAACTTTGACATGCAGTCCCTGGCATCTTTGCAACATGGCGACCGTATTCTGGTGAAACGCTCGCAGCACCATGTGCGGTTTTTGCATCCCTTGGGCTGGAGTTATTTTGATACCTTGCGCAAAAAGCTGCATTGGAATGAAGGAGGCGCATAAGTGGCGCTTAAACGGATTGTGTTGCGCGATTTTGTGATCGTGCGGGAATTGGAATTAGAGCTGACCGGAGGCTTCACCGTGCTGACGGGTGAAACTGGCGCCGGTAAATCCATACTGATTGACGCCCTGCAGCTGACACTGGGTGCACGGGCCGATGCTGGTGTAGTACGCGCTGGCGCCAGCCGGGCAGAGGTGTGTGCTGAATTTGGTACGCCCGACACCTTGGTGATTTGGCTGGAAGCGGCGGGGTTTGATGCCGCCCCTACCTTGCTGCTGCGCCGGGTGGTCGACACCCAAGGCAAAAGCCGCGCCTGGATCAATGGCAGCCCGGCCACGGCCACCCAGCTGCGGGAGTTGGGTGAGCAGTTGCTGGATATTCATGGCCAGCACGCCTGGCAAAGCCTGACGCGGGCTGATTCGGTACGCCGTTTGCTCGATGCCTATGCCGGTAACAACCTGAAGAACCTGAACCAACTGTGGCAAGTTTGGCGCGATGCCCACAAGCGGCTGCAAGACGCGCGTGGCGCGCAGGTCAGCTTGCAAAGTGAACGCGAGCGCCTGAGCTGGCAAATCAACGAACTCAGCAAACTGGCCCCCCAGGACGGCGAATGGGACGATATCAACAGCCGTCACGCCCACCTATCCAACGCGCAAGCGCTGCTGGACGCGGCAACACAAGCCCTCAGCACGCTTGAGGGCAACGATAAAAGCAGCGACAAAGGCGACGACCACAGCACCGTGTCTCAGCTCTCTCACGCAATGGATGCATTACGCCGCCATGAGCACCTGGAGCCGCAGTTCCGTGAGCTCGCTGACGTGCTGGCGTCCAGCCTCGCTCAAGCTGAGGACGCCACCCACACGCTGCACCAGTACCTGCGTCGCACCGATCTGGACACCGAAGACGTGGCCGACCTGGACGAACGCATGGGGCTGTGGATGTCGCTGGCACGGCGCTACCGCCGCCCGCCTGAAGATTTACATGGCTTGCTGAACAGTTGGACACAAGAATTAGTCATGCTCGATGCCGCTACAGATCTCATAGCATTAGAACAAGCTGAGAAGCGTACGCAAGCCCAATACCTTACAGAAGCAAAACTGGTTTCAAAGTCACGTATCAAAGCCGCGCCCAAACTCTCAGCAGCAGTCACGGAAGCCATGCAAGACCTGGGTATGAAGGGCGGGCGCTTTGCCGTGTCCGTTCAGTCCCTGCCTGAATTGGGCCAACTGGGGCTGGATGCTGTGGAGTTTTTAGTCGCAGGCCACGCTGGGCACCCACCCCGCCCGGTTGGCAAGGTGGCTTCAGGCGGGGAGTTGTCACGCATTGCGCTGGCCATTGCCGTCACCACCAGCCAGCTCGGCAGTGCACCCACGTTGATTTTTGATGAAGTGGATTCCGGTATTGGTGGGGCGGTAGCCGAAACCGTAGGCAAGCTGATGCGTCGCCTGGGTGCGCACCGTCAAGTACTGGCGGTCACGCACCTGCCTCAGGTGGCGGCCTGTGCGGATCAACAGTTGCTGGTCAGCAAGCAGAGCGTTGAAGGCAACACGTTCAGCACATTGCAAGGGGTATCCGGAGAACGCCGGGTGAAAGAAATTGCCCGTATGCTGGGTGGTGAGCGCTTGTCAGACACCACGCTGGCGCATGCGCGCGAAATGCTGAGCAATGTGCAGGACGATGTACTGAACGAAATACCAGACGTGGCAATGCAGGGAAATCGACCATGAGTCTCTTGCCTCAGAATCAAGGCGCAGACCAAATGTTGAACTCCTTGGAAAGGCAAACCGACCGCCGCCAAAAACCACACCCTGCAGACCTCCAAATCGTGGTCATCACGGGCATGTCGGGATCGGGGAAATCTGTTGCCCTCAAAGCATTGGAAGATGCGGCCTATTACTGCGTGGACAACCTGCCCCCTGAGTTGCTGGCCTCGTTTGTGTCGCTGGAGCAGCGGCATCGCCAAGCCCGCGTGGCGATCGTGATGGACGTTCGCAGCGCGACATCCTTACCCGAAGTACCTGCAATTTTGGACAATCTGCGTGCGCAGGGCGTTAATGTCAAATCACTGTTCTTTGACGCCACCACCGACACCTTGGTGCGCCGTTTTTCAGAAACCCGGCGCAGGCACCCACTGTCGCGCAGCAACACTGGCGATCAACATTTGGCCTTGGTCAGTGCCATTGAATTAGAGCGCGAGTTGCTGTCTGTGTTGCGTGAGCAATCGCACGTGCTGGACACCAGCGTGATGCGCGCTTCGCAGTTGCAAGCGACGGTCAAAGCACTGATTTCAGCCCCAGCCAGTGAGCTGACACTGGTGTTCCAGTCGTTTGCATTCAAGCGCAGCATCCCAATGGATGCAGACTACGTGTTCGATGTGCGCATGCTGCCCAACCCCTACTACGAACCCGAACTGCGGGCCTTAACCGGGCGCGATGAGCCAGTCGCCATATTTTTGCGCGCTCAGCCTGAGACGGCTGAAATGTTCAGCCATATTCGGGACTTCCTGGAACGCTGGCTGGAGCCGCTGGCACGTAATCACAGAGGCTACGTCACCGTCGCTATTGGCTGTACAGGGGGGCAACACCGATCGGTGTACCTGGTGGAACGCTTGGCAGAGCATTTCGGCCCAAAATGGGTCACGCTGAAACGGCACCGGGAATTGAAAGACCTTTAAAGCCCCAAAAGACGGGGGGCAGTCATTTGCTCCAGCAGTTTACGCACCGGCGCTGGTAAGCCCAGCTGGGACCAATCTGCGGGGCTGACCCACCGGCCATCACGTTGTGACCATGTCGCACTGTCCACACGCAACTGCATGGGGTGCAGATGCAGGTCCTTGTGGGTCAGCACATGGGTAAAAGTGGGGCTGGCGGTGAGCGCCTCAGCCTGCTCTGCTGGCAAGGTAGCGACCAACGCTTCGCTGCTGCTGAACGTAGGCAAGCAATACAGCTTGGCCCACACGCCTTTTTCTGGGCGCTGAACCAACCACACATCCCCGTGCTCGTTGTAGGCTTGCAGCAGCCAGATGGCTTCGGCAGAGCGTTTGAGTTTGCGAGTTTTAACGGGGTAGTACTCAGGGCGACCTTCTCGCTTGGCCACGCAACTTGATACCAACGGACAGGTATCGCACAGCGGTTTACGTCGCACACACAGTGTGGCGCCCAAATCCATGACACCCTGGGTGTAGGCAGGCATGTTTTGCGGTAACAACGGTACGAGCCGCTGAGCGTGCGTCCACAGGGTTTTCTCGTTGACAGACAAGGACAGGTCGGCATCAAAGCCCAAGAAACGCGTCAGCACCCGACGCACATTGCCATCCAAAATCGCCACGCGCTCTTCGAAGCACAGAGAAGCGATGGCGGCGGCGGTAGAAGGGCCAATGCCAGGTAAGGTCTGTAACACTTCAGCCGTGCGGGGAAAAACCCCACCATGTAACGCCATCACAGCTTGTGCGCAGGCGTGCAGATTGCGTGCGCGGCTGTAGTAACCCAATCCACTCCACAGGCCAAACACCTCGTCTGAAGCACCTTGAGCCAGAGCAGCAACCGTGGGAAAGCGGTTCAAAAAGCGAGTGAAGTAATCCAGCACAGTGCTGACCTGGGTCTGCTGCAACATGATTTCTGACAGCCAGACGCGGTAAGGGTCACGGGTGTTTTGCCAGGGCAAATCATGGCGACCATGGCGACGCTGCCAAGTAACCACTTGATCGGCAAACGCAGGGGGGTGTACTGTGGTCATGCGGCAGTCAGCGACGTGGGCTCATGACGTGAGGCAGCATTGAGTTCAATATCAAGTTTAATGTTCGCACCTTGTTCGGACGAGGATGAAATCGGGGTCAACGGCAAAGGTTGGGGTGAACTGACAGATTCGATAGCAGCTGGCGTGGTGATGGCCTCTTCAGCGTCATCGCTGTACGACCCACTCCCGGCCTGTAGCAATTCGTTCGTCAGTGCCTGAAGCTTTTCATCTTGCGCGAGCATTGCTTGCTGTGCGGTTTCAATCTCGGCTATACGTTCGCTCAAGGTGCCAGTGGCCTGCTGCACACGTTCAATCGACTCCATGCGTCGGGAAAAATTGCGTCTGCGCTCAAGCAGCTGGGCATCAAGTTGCGAAGTGGCGGACTTGCTCCACAACTCAAGTTCCGAAAGGGCAGACTCGTAAATGATGCGCAGGCGGCTTTTCAGCGCACGCACCAAGCGGTTGGCCGTGTCCGCTTGGGCCAGCTTCAGCGCGCTGCCCAAGCCCACATACTGGTTGTGGCTGCGCTCAACCAAGGCCAAATCAGCCTCGTAGCGGGCAAGACTCAAATCGGGCGGGGCTTGCAGGGAAAAGCCAAAATCGGCATTGAGTTGGCGGAACGACGCTGCCAGCATGGTGTGGATCTCAGTGCTGGCAGCTTGCGCTTTGCCCAGCCCCAAGCGCAGGCGTTCGAAGGTTTGCGCATAGGCCTTTTTAACGCCAAATTTGAGGCCCGAATGGGTCAGCGCAGCGTTCAACTGTGCAACCTCCTCATTCAACGTCTTGCCGCTCAGCATGCGAAAAACATCCCGCAACAAACGCATATGTACCGATTTGATGGCTTGAATTTTTGTACCACCCACCTCAAACTCGGCCCTCTCTTGGTCAATACGCGCCTTCATGTGACGCACAACGGCCGCATTTTTACCTTCCAGGCCTTTGAGCTCCATGGCTTGCTCAGAAAGATCACGGCGGCGAATGTGGATCATCCGTGAAGCCTCAAGGCGCAATTCGTCTACAGCCAACACCAGGGCGTTACGCAAAATAGTCTGCCGCTGCCCAATGATGTCGTGGGCCAAGGCATGCTCCAGCGTAAACAGACAGCTGGCCGCCAGCAAAGCGGCATCATGGTTAACTTTGGCCACCAGGCCTTTTTGAGCCGATACCGCCAGCACTTTGTCCAGCGGAACACCCAATGTTTGCGCTGCATCATGACATTGGCGGTCAATTTGCGCCTGGACTTGCGCGGGGCTGCTCAAGCCATCCCACAGGGTGTCAATTTTATTCAGCACCACCAGCCGCGAAGCCGTCTGCGGGCCATTGCCGCCGACATGGTCTTGCCAAATGGCAAGGTCTGATTGGGTAACTCCGGTATCTGCTGCCAATAGAAACACCACGGCATCGGCCTGGGGAATCAGGCTGACGGTCAATTCGGGTTCAGCACCGATTGCATTCAGACCAGGGGTATCCAAAATCACCAAACCCTGGCGCAACAAGGGATGAGCGATATTAATGAGTGCATGCCTCCATTGGGGCACCTCGACCAAGCCATCAGGGCCAGGCGTGGGATTATGGTGCGGCTGATCGTCGTGCCAGAAGCCCAGACTGCGCGCCAGCTCTACCGTCACCCGGCTGATTTCAGAGACTTTTTGCAACGCCGTCGCCAGTTGAGCGGGGTTGTTCACGTCCAGGTCAATACGCAACCACTGCTCGTGCGCACCGCGCCACTCCAAGAGCGTTTGAGGCTGCAAACGGGTCGTAATGGGCAACAAACGCAGCGATGTACCCTGGCCCATTTCATAGCCAATCTCGGTCGGGCACATGGTGGTACGCCCAGCGCTGGCAGGCATCATGCGGCGACCAAAATCAGCGAAAAACAAGGCATTGATAAGCTCAGACTTGCCCCGCGAGAATTCGGCGACAAAAGCGACCATCACCTTGTCGGTACGCATGCGCTCTTCCAGGCGCTTGAGGCGCTCCTCCACTGCCGTGTTGACCAGCTCGTGTTCGGTCATCCAGGCCATCAACAGTTTCAGACGCAGAGCGAACCCACGACGCCAAACGCCGTGGTGATCAAATTGCGTATTGAATGAATGTGAATAACCCACGGTTTGACGGTCTGTTGAGCTGGTAAATTTTAGAACAATCTTGGAGAAATATAGCACCCATGGCAGCGCAGTGCTGCTGCGAAGACCGCAGCACGAGTGCCAACTTTCAGCTCAAGGTTTCTGGCAAACCGCACAAAAGTAGGTTGATCGCTGCCCCTGACGGATAGATTTGACCGGCTGCGCACAGACGCGACAAGGCAGCCCCTCGCGGCCATAAACCATGGCTTCCAGCTGAAAGTACCCGCTTTGGCCGTCGGTGTTGGAAAAGTCCCGCAGCGTACTGCCCCCCTTGTCCACCGCACGCTGCAGCACCTCACGGATAGCCGCGTGCAGCCGGGTTGCTCTGGCCAAGCTGACGCGCGCAGCGCTGGTAGTGGGGCGGATACCGGCTTGAAACAGGGCTTCCGATGCGTAAATATTACCAACGCCAACCACGACATCCCCCGCTAAGAGCACCTGCTTGACCGCCGTTTTACGGCGCTTGAGTCCCGTATGAAAGGTTTTAAGGTTGAACCCACCATGCGCATCCAAAGGCTCCATGCCCAAATTACCCAGCAGCTTGGTGGCAGGCAATGAAAATTCGTCAACTGAAAATACGACCGCACCAAAACGCCGAGGATCATGCAGGCGCAGGCTGCCAAGGCTGGTGATCAGATCGAAATGGTCATGGGGCCCTGGTGGAGCCAGGCGAGACGGCCAGCCAGGGGAGAAATTCAAGCTGCCAGACATACCCAGGTGCAAGAGCAACAAACCACGGTCTAAATCCAGCAACAGGTATTTGCCACGTCGCCGTACGCCCAGGACCCGAGCAGCCAACAAGGCATCAGGCACGCACCCCAATGGCCAACGAAGTGGCTTGCCAAGGCGCACAGCCACAATGCGCGCACCGGCGATGCGGTCCGCAAAACCCAGACGGGTAACTTCAACTTCAGGTAATTCAGGCATGGTTCAGTCTGGTAAAAGCGACACATTGAAGTTGTTCGGATCAACAATCCATTAACGCGCTTGGATTATTATGGGTTTATGACCCGTCTACCCTGCACTCGCTCTGCCTACCACCCTCGCTCAACCCTTGCCTTATTAGGTTTGTGCCTGTCGGCAGCCTTCGCCCAAACAACGCCACTGCCAGCAACTTCTGCCCCTACTGCGGCACCAACGGTCAGCCCAGGGAAAACAGCCCCCAAAACCACAAAAACTGCGGCACCAGCAGAGGCGATGGCGAGCAACCCTAATTCAGCCATGGGTGCCGAGCTGTTTTACGAGTTGCTGCTGGGTGAGTTGAGCGTTCAAGCCAATGAGCCTGGCGCTGGGTTTTCGCTGATTCTGAATGTTGCCCGTAAAAACAACGATGCACAGCTGTACCAGCGCGCTGTCGAACTGGCATTGCAATCACGCTCAGGCGAAGCCGCCTTGCAGGCTGCTCGCGCTTGGCACCAAGCCCAGCCAGCGTCACGCCCTGCCAACCGCGCCCTGCTGCAAATTTTGCTGGCCTTGAACCGCCTGAGCGACACGCTGGAGCCACTGAAGACCGAGTTAATGATGGCTGGCCCGCAAGAACGCCCGCAGGCCATTGCGGCGATTCCACGCAGTTATTTGCAGGCATCAGACAAAAAACTCGCCGCCAGCATCGTCGAACAGGCCATGACCGAATACACCAGCCAGGCGGCCACAGCCGCCGCCGCCTGGCTGGCCATTGGCAGGATGCGCCTGGGCAATGATGATTTACCCGGCACCATGGAGGCAGCCCAGCGCGCCCAAGTCAGTCACGGCAGTGACGCCAGCATCGGCCCAGCCATGCTGGCCCTGGAGTTGATGGAACGCAAGCAAACCAATGCAGAAACCCTGGTTCGCAGCTACATTGATAACCAGCCCGCACCTGAGATTCGCATGGCCTATGCCCGCGTGCTGGCCGATTTGCGCCGCTATCCAGAATCCATGGTCCAACTGCAAAAACTGACCGTTGAAAAAGCAGACTATGCCGAAAGCTGGCTGCTGCTGGGCACATTGCAACTGCAAGAACGCCAAACGGACAGCGCAGAATCCTCGTTGAAGCGCTATATTGAACTGGCCAAAGCATCCACTGACGGCAATGCAGAGCGCGGCCAAGACCGCAGCCGAGCCTTGGCACAGGCCTATTTGTCACTGGCCCAAATCGCCGAAGACCGCAAAGACTACACCGCGGCAGAAGCTTGGATTGCCCGCATCGACAACGCCCAAGACCTGGTGGGCGCACAAAGCCGCCGGGCATCTATCCTGGCGCACCAGGGCAAGATGGGGGAAGCCCGCAAGCTGATCCAATCTCTGCCTGAAAAAACGGCTGACGACGCACGCATGAAGGTTATGACCGAAGTGCAACTGCTGCGCGAGAACAAACAATTCCAAACCGCTTACGACGTGTTGTCTGCAGCTATCAACCGCAGCCCTGAAGATGCTGACTTGCTGTACGACCAAGCCATGCTCGCGGAGAAACTACAGCGCTTGGATGAGATGGAACGGCTGCTGCGCCAAGTCATGAAGCTCAAGCCAGACTACCACCAAGCCTACAACGCCCTGGGCTTTTCACTGGCAGACCGCAATGTGCGCCTGCCTGAAGCTAAACAGCTGATTTTGAAGGCGCTGGAGTCGACTCCTAATGACCCGTTCATCCAGGACAGTCTAGGCTGGGCTGAATTTCGCATGGGCAACAAAGCTGAGGCGTTGCGCATTCTGGATGCTGCTTACAAAGCCAAGCCCGATGTAGAAATTTCCGCCCACCTGGGTGAAGTACTGTGGAGCCTGGGACAGCGCGCCAAGGCCACCGCCATCTGGAAGCAAGGTCAGCGCCTAAACCGTGAAAACGAAACACTGATGGAAACCCTCAAGCGCCTGCGCGTCAGCCTGTGACGGCACAAGGATGGGCGTCAAGCCGCTGGCAGTGCAGGAAGCTTTGCTGGCTCTTCTGGCTACTGATTACTTCTTTTTTGATAGCAGGTTGTGCCGGTGTACCCCGCTCAGTCATGCCAAATGACGTTCAAACTCCGGTGTGGAACGGCCGCATGGCGATCAAGGTGGACGACCAGCCTTCACAGTCGTTTTCAACCAGTTTTGAGCTGAAAGGTGGCGTGCAAACGGGCGAGTTGAACCTGCTTTCGCCCCTGGGCAGCACGCTAGCGCGGCTCACCTGGAACCCGGACAAGGCCAGTTTACGCACACCTAACAGCACCCAAGATTTCGCGTCTTTGGCGGCTTTAATGGTGTCCGCCACAGGTACAGCCATCCCTGTAACAGCACTGTTTGACTGGCTTGCAGGCGTTCCAACCCCTATTGAAGGCTGGGAAGTCGATTTGAGTCGCCAACCCGAAGGCCGACTGCTCGCCCGCCGAACCAACCCTGCCACGGAGCTACGTGTCGTCCTCGATCAGCCATGAAAGCCTTTTACGACGTCCCCGCACCAGCCAAACTCAACCTGTTTTTGCACATCACCGGGCGCAGAGCCGATGGCTACCACCTGTTGCAATCGGTTTTCATGCTGATCGACTGGTGTGACAGCCTGAATTTCGAAGTGCGAACCGATGGCCAACTCAGCCGTGAAGATTTGACGCTGACCTTACCGGCTGATGATTTGATTTTGCGAGCAGCCCGCGCCCTGCAAAGCCATACAGACTGCAAACTAGGCGTTCACATCGGCGTAGCAAAACACATTCCAGCCCAAGCGGGCATGGGCGGTGGCTCGTCGGACGCTGCAACCTGCTTGTTGGCGTTGAACCGGCTATGGAGGCTGAATCTGCCTCTCTCCACACTGGAAATGCTGGGCCTGCGACTGGGAGCGGATGTGCCCTTCTTCTTGCGCGGACGTAACGCCTGGGTAGAAGGTATCGGTGAGCAAATCACGCCACTGGAAGGGGAAGCCACGCTAGACGCAGCACAGTTTGTGGTGGTCAAGCCAGCAGCAGGTTTAGAGACTGCAAAAATTTTTTCAGCCAGCGATTTGAAACGCGACACAGAGACTGCTACAATCGTAGGCTTTGCTGCACAGTCAAAATACAAAAAATTTGTTTTTGGCCGCAACGATTTGCAAGCAGTTGCACAACAACTGTGCCCAGAAATGACAAGCGCAATTCAATGGCTTGGATCCCAAGGAATGCAAGGGCGAATGACAGGTTCTGGCAGCGCAGTATTTGCGCAGCTAAATCTGAAAAGCGGTTTATTTTTAGGTAAACTGCCGGCTCTGTGGCAAATGCGAATTTGCAGCAATTTGGAAGTTCATCCGCTCTCGGGTTGGGCTTTCAATGAAAGATAGTCGGTTAGCAGCTTAACTTAAGCTGTTGACCCGTGTAGGGGAGTCGCCAAGTTGGTTAAGGCACTGGATTTTGATTCCAGCATTCGAAGGTTCGACTCCTTCCTCCTCTGCCAAATTTTTTCGCCACGCACCGGTATTGCGCATGCAGTCTGTCTCTAATCCCGATTTCATGGTTTTCACTGGCAATGCCAATCCCGGCCTCGCGGCTGAGATTGCAGGGCACCTCGGCATTGGCTTGGGCGCTGCCCACGTAGGCCGCTTCTCTGACGGTGAAGTCACTGTTGAGATCAAACAAAACGTTCGTGCCCGTGATGTGTTCGTGGTGCAATCCACCTGCGCACCGACCAACGAAAACCTGATGGAACTCCTGATGATGGTTGATGCGCTCAAACGCGCATCGGCTGAACGCATCAGTGCGGTTATCCCCTATTTCGGCTATGCCCGCCAAGACCGTCGCCCCCGCTCAGGCCGGGTACCGATCTCTGCAAAGGTGGTAGCAGACATGCTGCAAACCGTCGGTGTCGCCCGCGTGCTGACCATGGACTTGCATGCCGATCAAATCCAAGGCTTCTTCAACATCCCTGTAGACAACATCTACGCCTCCCCATTGCTTTTGGGTGATTTGCGTGGTCAAAACTACGAAGATTTGATCGTTGTGTCACCCGATGTCGGTGGTGTGGTACGTGCTCGCGCACTGGCCAAGCAACTCGGGTGCGATCTGGCCATCATTGACAAACGCCGTCCTCGCGCGAACGTCAGCGAAGTGATGCATGTGATCGGCGAAATCGAAGGCCGCAACTGCGTCATCATGGACGACATGATTGACACGGCTGGTACGCTGGTCAAAGCCGCTGAAGTACTGAAAGAGCGCGGTGCCAAAAAGGTTTACGCCTACTGTACGCACCCCGTGTTCTCTGGCCCTGCGATTGAACGCATCACCCAAGGCGCTGCCTTGGATGAAGTGGTCATCACCAACACCATTCCGCTGAACGACAACGCACTGGCGTGCAAGAAAATCCGCCAACTGTCTGTCGCTCCGTTAATCGCTGAAACCATTCAGCGCATTTCAACTGGCGAATCGGTCATGAGCTTGTTCTCTGACCAAGAAAACCTTTTTTAAGCTTATTTAAGATTTCCCCCATCTGTGCTGATTTCTTGAAGTTTTCAAGAAGTTGGCGCATCTAGCGACCCGCTACAGATCTTCTGTACGGGTCATTTTGTAGCTGGAGTTGCACTGGTCGCGGTGGACTCCAATTGAACGCGGTGTGCTGTTGAAAGCCACTGCATGGAGAAGTTTATGAAATTCGTCGCTTTTGAACGCGCAAAGCAGGGCACGGGTGCGAGCCGCCGTCTCCGCATCACTGGTCGCACACCTGGCATCGTCTACGGTGGTGATGGTCAACCTCACCTGATCGAACTCGATCACAACGCGCTGTGGCACGCCCTGAAGAAGGAAGCGTTCCATTCCACCGTGTTGGAAATGGAAATTGACGGCAAGTCCACCAATGTGCTGTTGCGCGACGTGCAACCTCACCCTTTCCGTCCGCTGATTTTGCATTGCGATTTCCAGCGCGTCGATGCCAACACCAAGCTGACCATGAAGGTCGCTCTGCATTACAGCGGTGAAGACACTTCGCCAGCAGTCAAGACCGAAAACTGCTTGGTTAACCATGTGGTATCCGAGTTGTCCGTGTCGTGCCTGCCAAGCGATCTGCCTGAATTCATCGCCGTTGATTTGAGCGCGCTGAAAAAGGGTCGTTCCCTGCACCTGGCCGACATCACCTTGCCTAAGGGCGTGAAGGTGTTGACCCGTGGCAACCAAAACCCTGTTCTGGTGTCCGTTGTGCCTTTGGCTGAAGAAGTGCCTGATCCCGCAGCTGCTGCGGCTGCCGCAACAGCTGGCAAGGGTGGCAAGCCTGCTGCTAAAACCGCTGCCAAGCCTGCTGCTAAGAAATAAGCGTAGCGCTTGCTAACCCAGCCAGTGCATCGCATGAGGCTGGGTGGAGTCAACGGCCCACCTCGGTGGGCCGTTTGCATTTCAGAGTCCACCTAAAATTCACCATGATTAAACTGTTTGTTGGCTTGGGCAATCCCGGCCCTGACTACGATGCCACTCGCCACAATGCTGGTTTCTGGTGGATTGAAGCCATCGCCCGTGAATTAAAGGTATCGCTGGCACCTTCAACCGCCTACAACGCCAAAGTGGCCCGCTGCACGGTAGACGGTCAGCACCGCTGGTTGCTGCAGCCACAAACCTTCATGAACCGCTCAGGCCAGTCGGTCGCGGCGCTGGCCCGTTTCTTCAAAATTCAGCCTGAAGAAATTCTGGTTGCCCATGACGAACTGGACATTGATCCCGGACAAGCCAAGCTCAAGCTCGGCGGTGGGCACGCGGGCCACAACGGCTTGCGCGACATTCACGCCCAACTCGGTGCACCTGGCTACTGGCGTTTGCGCTTAGGTGTCGGCCATCCTGGCGACCGCGATGAAGTCATCAACTGGGTGCTGAAAAAACCCTCGCTAGACCACCGCATCGCCATTGAGCAAGCCATGGACCGTGCTCAAAAAGCCTTGCCAGCCTTATTGACCGGTGACATGGACAAAGCCATGCTGCAAATTCATACCCATAAGCCGCCACGCCCCAATCCCCCCAAGCCCAAAGTGGAGGCGATTGGTGAAGATTAACCGGCATTAACTGGAGATACATCATGCGGAAAACTCTCATTTTTATAGCACTCTGTGCCCTATTGGATTGCGCTACAGCGTCAATCGTCTATAAATGTGAGTTTCGCAATGTTGTCAGCTACAGCCAAACGGCTTGCGCGGATGCCCAAGTTCTCGACTTGAACGACGACCGCACTGCACAGCAAAAAGCGCAAGCTGACAGCATCACCCAGCGCATGGCAACGCAAGCAAATACGCTGGAAGCCCAGCGCCACGTGCGTGAAGCCTTGGCAGCCCGGCAACTCGCCGATATGGCCCGTGCGCGCCAAGCAATGCCAGTGATTGAAGCAGCACCTCGCCACATCGTGCGGCGAGTGGTGTGGTCAAGACCGGTGACGGTGCAGCGCAGCGTCAGGCGCTAAGGGACAGCGCCCACTTCAGGCAGATGCTGCAAACGCTGGTATTTGCGCCACAGAGAATCCTGGTTTTCCTGAAACTGGGGGTGAATCGGGATACAGGCTACAGGACAGACCTGCACACACTGCGGTTCATCAAAATGACCTACGCATTCGGTGCATTTGTTCGGGTCAATCTCGTAAATTTCTGTCCCCAAATAAATCGCCTCGTTAGGACATTCGGGTTCGCAGACATCACAGTTGATGCATTCGTCGGTAATCATCAGGGCCATGCCTTTATTATCCCCTGCATGAGTTTCTTCCTGTTCAAACGCCTGCTGACCCTGGTGATGACCCTGCTGGGGGCTTCGGTGGTTGTGTTCCTGGTGCTGGAAATCTTGCCCGGCAACGCCGCTCAAATCCTGATGGGCCCCGATGCCGCGCCCGAAGCTGTGCTGGCACTGGCTGAAAAACTGGGCTTGAACCAGCCCCCACTCGCGCGGTACTGGACTTGGGTCAGCGGGTTGGTGGTGGGTGACATGGGTATCAGCTACGCTTACAGCACGCCCGTGTCTGAATTGATCGCAGAACGCCTAACTCTCACAATCCCTTTGGCCTTATTAGCCATGTTTTTGACGACCTGCATCGCATTGGCCGTTGGCGTCTATGCAGCCTCCCAACACAACAAACCAGGTGATGCCGGCTTGATGGGTGTGGCACAAATCGGTATTGCCATCCCCAACTTTTGGTTCGCTATTTTGCTGATTTTGGTGTTCTCGGTCTGGTTACAGTGGTTTTCCGCTGGCGGCTTCCCAGGCTGGAGCGATGAACCACTGGAGGCTTTCAAATCCCTGTTGCTGCCCGCCGTCTCGCTGGCCGTGGTGCAAGCAGCCATCCTCTCACGCATCACCCGCTCCGCCATACTCGACGTGCTGCGCGAAGATTTTGTGCGCACCGCACGTGCCAAAGGCCTTTCCCAGCGCGCCACGCTGTGGCAGCATGTGCTGCGCAACGCCATGATCCCCGTTGTCACGGTGATGGGTTTGCAGTTTTCGGAACTGCTGGCAGGCACCATCGTGGTGGAAAATGTGTTTTACCTGCCCGGCTTAGGCCGTTTGATTTTCCAGTCCATCAGCAACCGCGATGTGATCGTGGTGCGCAACTGCGTGATGCTGCTCGCCACCATGGTGATTCTGGTAAATTTTGTGGTGGATGTGCTCTATGCCGTCATCGACCCCCGCGTGAAGGCCAGCGATGTCTGACTTCCTCCACCTCCTGAAGCGTGCCCTCCACCACCGCAGCTTTGCCATTGGCGCAGCGCTCACTTTTCTGTTGCTCGCTGCCGCCCTGCTGTCGCTGGTCTGGACACCGTGGTCACCCTACGAGATCGATGTGCCCAACAAGCTGCAAAGCCCCAGCGCCGCCCACTGGATGGGCACCGACCCGATAGGACGCGACGTGGCTTCACTGTTGCTGGTGGGCGCACGCAACTCCATCCTAGTTGGCGTGATAGCGGTCGGCATCGGCCTGCTGGTTGGCACCGCGCTAGGCTTGCTCGCGGCCGCCCGCAGAGGCTGGGTAGAAGAACTCATCATGCGGTTGAGCGACTTCAGCCTCGCTTTCCCTGCCATTTTGTCGGCCATCATGCTGACCGCCGTGTTTGGCGCGGGCATTGTGAACGCCATCGTTGCCATCGGCATCTACAACATCCCTACCTTCGCCCGCATTACACGCGGCTCGGCCAACGCGGTATGGACGCGGGAATACGTGCTGGCCGCCCGCGCCTGTGGCAAAGGCCCGTGGCACATTACCCTGGAACATGTGCTGCCCAACATCACCTCCGTGCTGATCGTGCAGGTAACGATCCGCTTTGCCACCGCCATCCTGGCCGAAGCCGCACTGTCGTACCTCGGTCTGGGCACGCAACCGCCGCAACCCTCGTGGGGGAGGATGCTGAGCGAAGCACAAACGCTGCTGTTTCAGATGCCTATGTTGGCCGTTTACCCCGGTGTGGCGATTGCGCTGGCAGTGCTGGGCTTGAACCTGCTGGGCGATGGTCTGCGTGACCTGTTAGACCCTCGCTTGGCCAGAAAGCGCTGATATGCTGGAAGTCAATCAACTGCGGGTCACACTGCAAACTCCCCACGGCCCCGCCGATGCCGTGCGTGGCGTGAGCTTCAGCATGGCACGCGGCGACACTCTAGGGCTGGTCGGTGAATCCGGCTGCGGCAAATCACTGACAGCCATGGCCTTGATGGGCTTGTTGCCTGACAGCGCCAAGGTCAGTGGCTCCATCCAGTTCAAAACGACCGAGCACGGCACCGACCACAACACCGAGCTGATTGGCTTGAACGATGCCGAACTCCGCCACCTTCGCGGCAACCGTATCGCCATGGTGTTCCAGGAGCCTATGACCGCGCTGAACCCGCTGCACACCATAGGCCACCAAGTCGCCGAGCCGTTGCGCTTGCACAAAACTCTCTCGCACAGGGATGCCCGCGCCGAAGCCCTGCGCCTGCTAGACCGCGTGGGCATCCCCGATGCCGCCCGCCGTATGGACGCCTACCCACACCAGTTCTCTGGCGGCCAGCGCCAGCGCATCACCATTGCGATGGCGCTCGCCTGTGGGCCAGATTTACTGATTGCCGACGAACCCACCACCGCTCTGGACGTGACGGTGGCCGGGGAAGTGCTGAAACTCATCCGCGAACTGGTCAAGGAACGCGGTATGGGCATGATTTTGATTTCACACGATTTGGGTGTGATCGCCCAAAATGCCGACCGGATGCTCGTGATGTACGGCGGCACCGTGGTGGAAAGTGGCCCTACCCGCGAGGTCTTCACACAACGCGTCCACCCCTACACACGCGGCCTGTTCGCCTCACGCCCCAGCTTTGGCACGACAGCCGTTGCAGATTCAATCGAAGGTTCTCTCCAAGGTTTGCCGCGCAAACGCCCTCGCCTGCCCAGCATCCCCGGCACCGTACCCGAACTGCACCTGATGCCCAGCGGCTGCCCCTTCGCCAGCCGCTGTGACGTGGCGTTGACCAGTTGCGCAACAGAAACCCCACCCACCGTCACGCTAGGCCCACAGCACGCCAGCCGCTGTATCTTGCTGCAAACGGCAAAAACACCTCCCTAAAACACCCGTACGATGCTCACGCCAAGCCCTGCCATCTCGCCGCTTCTCCAGGTCAGCCAGCTCACCAAGCACTACACCCTGCCCCGCGAAAGCCTGTTCGCCCCGCCCGGCGTGGTGCAGGCGCTACGCGGTATCAGCTTTGACGTACAAACAGGCCGTAGCTTCGGCATCGTGGGTGAATCAGGTTCAGGCAAATCCACCCTGGCCCGCCAAGTGATGGCGCTGGAGACCCCAACTTCAGGCTCAGTCACCCTCTTAGGGCAGGATCTGCATGCGCTGAGCGCTACGGATTTAAGAGCAGCGCGACGCAATTTCCAAATGGTGTTCCAAGACCCCTACGGCTCGCTAGACCCCCGCCAAACCGTCGCCCGCATCGTCGCTGAGCCACTGTCGGTGCAGCCCGACATCAGCAGCAAAGACCTGCGCGACCGCGCCGCCGAATCCCTCACCGCCGTCGGTCTGCGCCTCACCGACCTGGACAAATACCCGCACGAGTTCTCCGGCGGCCAACGCCAACGCATTGCCATCGCCCGCGCCCTCATCACCCGCCCCAAGCTCATCGTGGCGGACGAACCCGTTAGCGCCCTCGATGTCTCCGTGCAAGCCCAGGTGCTCAACCTGATGATGGATTTGCAAGACCAGTTCGGCGTGACCTACCTGCTTATCAGCCACGATTTAGCCGTGGTACAGCATGTCTGTGACGAAGTAGCCGTGATGCAACGCGGTGTGATGGTGGAACGCGGCACACCGGCTCAACTGTTCACCCAGCCGCAGCACCCATATACGCAGGCGCTGGTGGCGGCGGTGCCAAGGGCGGGGTTTTAGGGAGGTCGCATGGATTTTGCGGTACCAGCTTGGTGTACTTGGCCAGTATTCTGAAGATAACGCGCATTGCCAGGACGGATACAGGGCCATGCCCGATTCAAGGCTACTATCCAGTTTCCACCCTTCGGAGAACTTGCCCTATGAAACGCCGTGCCTTTACGCAAAGTATCACTCTCGCTTCTGTTGCAGCCACATCGCTTGCCAGCCTTCCCCTCCATGCACTGGCACAAAACAAAAAAGACACGCTCACGCTGGGCATGACGCTGGAGCCGACAGGTCTGGACCCGACAGGTGGCGCTGCATCAGCCATTGCCGAGGTCGTCTTGTACAACGTGTTCGAGACGCTCACCAAAATCAACGCCGATGGCAGCGTTACGCCCTTACTTGCCGAGGGCTGGGAAGTATCGCCTGATCTGCGCACCTACACCTTCCGTTTACGCAAAGGCGTGAAGTTCCAGAATGGCGAGCCGTTCAATGCGGCCGCAGTGAAATTTTCTTTTGACCGTGCTGGTGGTGAGAAGAGCACCAACAAGGACAAGCGCACATTTGCCAACATGGCCACAGTGGTGTCAGACGAGAACACGGCCGTCGTCATCAACAACGAAATTGACCCTGACTTTTTGTTTTTGCTGGGACAAGCCACAGCCATCATGGTGGAGCCTAAAAGTGTGGACACCAACGCCACCAAGCCTGTGGGCACTGGGCCGTACAAACTTGAAAACTGGAGCAAAGGCTCTTCACTGGTGCTGATGAAGTGGGATGGATTTCGCCATGCAGCCAATGTCAAGATCAAAAAAGCCAGCTTCCGCTTCATCAGCGATCCAGCGGCACAAATAGCAGCGCTGATGGCCGGCGATGTGGACACCTTTGCACGGGTCACGTCCAAAGCTTTGGCGCAGTTCAAGGCCAACCCGAAATTCCAGGTGGAACTCAATGGTTCGCGTGCAAAAACTATTTTGGCAATCAACAACAAGAAGAAACCGTTTGACGACGTGCGCGTGCGCCGTGCCATAGCAGCAGCCATCGACCGCAAAGCGATCATTGACGGTTCTTTTGATGGCCTGGGCGCACCTATTGGCAGCCACTACGTGCCGGGGGCATTGGGCTATGTGGACACCACAAGCGTGAACCCGTACAACCCCGAAAAAGCAAAAGCCCTGCTGAAAGAAGCTGGCATCACTACACCTTTAGAGGTCAGTCTGATATTGCCACCACCACCCTATGCACGCCAAGGTGGCGAGATCATCGCGGCCCAACTGGCCAAGGTGGGTATCGTGGCCAAACTGCAAAACGTGGAATGGGCGCAGTGGCTGTCTGGCGTGTACGGCAGTAAGAACTACGACATGACGATCATTTCGCATGTCGAGCCGTTTGATTTGGGCAACTTTGCCAAGCCCGATTACTACTGGGGCTACCAGTCAGCCAAGTTCAACGAGCTGTACACCAAATCCAAAAATGCCTTGCGTCCGGCTGACCGCGCCAAGCTGCTGGGGGATGCCCAACGCTTGCTGGCAGATGACGCAGCGCACGGCTTTCTGTACCAGCCACAGTGGGTGACGATTGCCAACAAGGGCCTGAAGGGCTTGTGGAAAGACATGCCTATCTTTGTGAACGACATCGGAGCCATGTCCTGGTCTTGAGGCCTCGAAAATCATGCAGGACATTCTGGGCAACACAGTCACGCTGACTGATGCGGCCCCGCTCGCCCTGCTGAACGACTTTGTGGGTGGCTTCATCGCCTGCGAGGCGCGGGCCGTCCACATCTTGCAAGCGCAGACGGATGATTCCCCACTGGTTCAAGCGTACTGCGCAACCCTGCACATGTTTGCGGAATCAGCAGATGCAGCAGCCAACGCCCGCCCCTTCATCACCCGCGCACTGAATACCTCACGAAACTCATCACTGACCTCCTCATTAAAGCCCACAGCACGAGAACAACGCTTTGTGCAAGCCGTCGCGGCCTGGGTCGATGGTGACATTCCCCAAGCGATTCGCCTGCACGAAGAGCAAGCCCGCATGCATCCGCGTGATTTGGTTTCCCTCAAACTCGGCCAATACCATGCCTTCAACCGAGGCGATGCCCCCACCATGCTGCGGCTGGCGCTGGCCGCCTTGCCCGCAGCAGCTGACGTGCCCTACCTGCACGGCATGGTGGCCTTTGGCTACGAACAATGCCATTTGCTGGAGAAAGCAGAGCGTTCGGCCCACCATGCCATCACCCTGTGCCGCAAAGAACCCTGGGCGCACCACGCCTTGGCGCATGTGATGCTGACGCAAGGCCGCTTCACCGAAGGCCTGAGCTTCATGCACGCCCACAGCGACACCTGGACCGATCTAAACTCCTTCATGGTGACGCACAACTGGTGGCACACCGCGTTGTTGGCCTTGGCACTGGGCGACAGCGATACCGTGCTGCGTTTGTACGACGAACGGGTTTGGGGTGTGGAAAAAAGCTATTCGCAAGACCAGATCAACGCCATTTCTTTGTTAGCACGGCTGGAGTTGCTGGGTGTGGATGTGGGCCAGCGCTGGCAAGACTTGGGGCACCACCTCGCATCCCGCACACACGATCAAGTGTTACCGTTTTTAGACATGCAGTACCTGTACGGCTTGGCACGGGCGGGCTTGCCGCAGGCGGACACACTGATGGCACAGATCACGCTGTTTGCACAGCAGGCGCAACAAGGGTGGGCGCGTGACGTTTGGCACGGTATCGCCCTGCCTGCCAGCCGAGGTTTGCTGGCCCACGCCAGGGGAGATTGGTCTCTGGCGGTAGCGGGCTTGGGTCAGGCCCTGCCCCGCTTGATGGCGATTGGCGGCAGCCATGCACAACGCGACTTGTTTGAGCAAATCTACCGGGACGCGCAGGCACGTGTCAGTGCCCACTGACACTGCATCCTCTTTTTAATGTTGCTGGCTTTTCACCTTAGCGGCCAAGCACGTCAACACATACGGTGACACAAATTTATCCACATCGCCCCCCAGCTGGGCAATCTCGCGCACGAAGGTGCTGGAAACGAACTGGTATTTGTCACTGGGCGTCAAAAACACGGTTTCCACATCAGGCATCAGCGTACGGTTCATGCCTGCGAGCTGGAATTCGTAGTCAAAGTCCGTCACCGCACGCAGGCCGCGCACCATGGCTTTGCCATTGCGGGCGAGCATGAAATCGCGCATCAGACCAGAAAACGTCTCTACTTCGACATTGGGGAAACGCTTCACCGACGCTCGGGCCATGTCCAAGCGCTCTTCCAGCGAAAACAGGGCTTTTTTATGGTGGCCTGCAGCCACCGCCACAATGACTTTGCTGAACAACTGCGCGGCGCGGCGCACCACGTCCTCATGGCCCAGTGTCATCGGGTCGAAGGTGCCGGGATAAACCGCAATGATGTCGGTGGTCATGGGTGTGCTCCTTGCGTTGTGCAGTTTGGCCGGGATTATGCCGTGCGTTCAGGGCACACGGTGAAGCAGATGGGAGTGAACGACACCGGCTTTCAGGTAGCGGTGAAGTTTGAAACCCAAGGGGGTCAGCTGCTCGTCCGTCCAGGCGATGGGCGCTTCCAGATAAACGTGGCCCTCGGCCTGCGTGGCACTGGCAGCGGCTTGCAAGGCGGGCTCGTACAGTGCGGAATCAAAAGGGGGGTCCAGCAGTACCAAATCCAGGCTGGCAGGCGCACAGCGGCGCAGAGCAGCCACACCATCGCCTCGCTCGATGCTGACGGCCGCAGCGTTCAGGCGCTCTTTGGTGGTTTGCAGGGGACGCAGCAGCGCGGGGTTGTTCTCCACGATCAGCACGCTGGCAGCACCACGTGAGGCGGCTTCAAAGCCCAGCGCACCACAGCCACCAAACACATCCGCGCAACGCCAACCGGTTAAATCCTGGCCCAACCAGTTGAACAGGGTTTCACGAACGCGGTCGGGTGTAGGGCGCAGGCCGGGCACATCGGCGACAGGCAACAGGCTGCGCTTCCACTGGCCACCGATGATGCGAATTTCGCCTTTGCCACCGGAATGCGGCGTCCGGGTGAAGGGAGCCGTCAGTTCGGTGGATTTGGCAGCTTTGGATTTAGCTGGTTTAGCGGGCTTGCGAGGAGGCGGGGTTTTGGAGAGGGCTTTAGAGGATGTTTTAGGCATAGTGTTATTAAGTGTTGTTCATGGTGCGCCACCGACGATCACCGTGACCATTTTTTCAGGTTGCAGTTTGCGCGTGAATGCGGCTTTCACGTCAGCGGCGGTTAACTTTTCGACAGCTTGCGTCCAGGTGTCCAGGTAATTCAAAGCAAGGTGGTTCCAGGCGATGTTGGCGACGTTATCGAGCAATTTTCGGTTGCTGTCGATACGCAGAGCAAAACCGCCGATCAGGTTGTCTTTAGCGGCACGCATTTCTTTCTCGGTAGGGCCAGCGTCTACGAAGCGAGCCAACACATCCCTTGAGACCTGCACCGCTTGCACCGCTTGGTCAGGCCGGGTTTGCAGGCCGATGGTAAAGGCACCAGCGTTCAAGCCAGGTGAGAAATAGCTGTAGATGCTGTAACTCAGACCTCGTTTTTCGCGCACCTCTTCCGTCAAGCGGGAGACAAATCCCCCGCCGCCGAGGATGTAGTTACCCAGCGTAAGGGCAAAGAAATCCGGGTCATCGCGCTTGTAGCCAGGCTGGCCGATGAGCACATGGGCTTGAGCCGATTCAAATGGGATGCGGAACTCGCTGGCGGCGGACAAGGCTTGCACTGCAGGCACCGCTGGCAGCGCCGCGCAATCCGCCGTGGCGGGTAAGTTGGCCAGCAAGCCCAGCGCCAGCGTTTGCGCTTGCTCAGGGTTCACAGCCCCCACTATGCTGAGGGTGGCGCGGCAAGGCGCAATGGCTCGGCGGTACAGCGCCTGCATGTCGGCGACAGTAAGGTTATCCAACGTGGCTTCTGTCAGCTCCAGTCCGTAGGGATGCACGCCATAGACCGCCTTGGCAAACGCACGGTTGGCCACGGTGGCAGGACGGCGGTTGGCCTCTTGCAATGAGGCGCTAATGCGCTGGCGTTCGCGTTGCCAGACCACATCGGGGAACGCAGGTGTGCCCAGTTGACGGGCAGCCAGCGCGATAGCACGGGGCAGCAAATCGGGGTAAGTGAGGGTTCGCAGGCTGAAGCTCATGCGGTCTGTGCCCGCGCTGGCGGTGAACGATGCGCCCAGATCAGCCCAGGCTTCGCTGAGTGCGTTTTCATCCAGTGCTGGAGCAGGCTTCTCTCTCTTGATGGCGTCCCCAGGCTGAGCCAGCACACCCTTGCTGGTCATACCAGCGGTGACACTGGCCAAGCCGGCTTTAGCAGCCGGATCGCGGCGTCCACCCGCATCAAAGTCGATTTGAACGTCCACCATGGGGATGGCGTCACTTTGCACGAGAAAGACCTGGGCGCCATTGGGCAGCGTCCATTGCTGAATGGGGATGGCTGCAAGCGCATTGAATGGAAAAACCAAAGCCAATAGGCCTGTAGCGCAATACAGATGGGCATAGCAAGCTATGGTTTTTGTAGTATTTTTAAAAGTAATCATAGAGAAAATCATCCCAAGACAGTCAATGGCGCAGCGCAGGGCCGGGGCTGGCGGGCTTCTTGGCCAGCGGTTGCGGCAGCAGCACAGCGACGGTCAGCTGGTCGTCCCCGAAGTACTTGGCGGCCACAGCTTGCACTTGGGCCGCAGTGATGCCGCGCAGGCGCTCAATAAGGCGTGTGCCCGTGTCCACGGGCAAGCCCTGAATCCAGTAGCGGCCCAGCTCTTGGGCCTGGCCCATCACGGCGTCGAGTTTGTAGACCTCACTGGCCACCCACTGGGTTTTGACACGCTGCAACTCAGCCTCGCTGACCCCCTCTTGGGCAACGCGGGCAATTTGAGCGCGCAAGGCGGCTTCCACATCCTGAGCGGTTTTGCCTTTGGCGGGGATGCCATCGAGCATGAAAATCTGCGGGCCACGGCCCAGCAAACCGTTGCTGGCGCCAGCGCTGTCAGCCACCCGGTCTGGGCCTTGGGTCAAGGCCCGCTCCAGGCGGGCACCGTTGTAGCCATCCAGCACAGCAGACAGCACGGTGAGGGCAAGGGCATCGTCGGACGCATCAAAAGCGTGAGAAGGGCTTGAGGCGTCCAAACCGACGAGCCCGGGCACCTTGAAGGCCAGCGCCACATACGACTGTTCCGCCGGGGCTTTGAACGCCATGCGGCGCAAGCCTACCTGCACCGGCTCGACCTGGGGTTTGCGCTGAGGCAAGGCACGGACGGGTACAGCTCCGTAGTATTTTTCAGCCCACAGCTTGACTTGAGCCACATCCACATCTCCCGCCACCACTACAGCGGCGTTGGCGGGGGTGTACCAGCGATGGTAGAAATCGCGCACATCCTGAGGCGTCATGGCGTCCAGGTCGCTCATCCAGCCCACCACGGGGCGGCGGTAAGGCGAGGCCATGAAAACATTGGCGTAAAGCGCCTCATACATCAGCGAACGAGGCGAATCCTCGGTACGCATGCGGCGTTCTTCCTTGACGACTTCAATTTCTTTTTTGAATTCGTCGTCCGCCCATTGGTTGTTGGCGAAGCGGTCGGCCTCCAGCTTCATCACATCTTCCAGCTTGTTCGACGGAATTTGCTGGTAGTAGCCGGTGTAGTCGCGGGTGGTGAAGGCGTTTTCGCGGCCTCCCAGGGCGGCGACACGGCGGGAGAACTCACCGGGCTTAAGAGCCGCTGTGCCCTTGAACATCATGTGCTCCAGCGCATGGGCCACGCCAGTGGTGCCGTCCACCTCGTCCATGGCACCGACACGCATCCACAGCATGTTGATGGCCGTGGGGGCCCGGCGGTCAGGTTTGATGATGACGGTCAAGCCGTTGGCCAGCGTGAACTGCTCGACTTTGGAGGCCGCATCAGCGGGCAACATTTGAAGATCACGAGGCGGGGCAATGCCCGCAGGTACCGAAGAGGCAGGTATGGCGGCTTGGGCAAAGGCACTGCCAGCGACTGCCAATGAAACTGAAAATGAGAGTAAGGGGGCCAGCGGCCAACGCAGTCGGGTGGTGTGTTTCATAGAATAGTGTGATTCTAAGAACGTCACCATGTTCAGCTTTTTCAAAAAGAAACCCCCAATACCCCCCATCGCGCCTGATCTTGTGTCTGCGCCACCAGCTCCGCTGCCTGTCACCGAGGTACAAGCAGCACCCGTGCTGTCGCCCATCAGCGCTATCACGGTACCTGCAGCAGCCCCGCTCACCGTCGTCGAAGAGCGACGAGGCTGGCTGGACAAGCTCAAGCTGGGCTTGCGCAAGACCGGCAACAGCATTGCCACCGTCTTCACCGGCACACAGATCGACGACGACCTGTATGAAGACCTGGAATCTGCCCTGTTGATGGCCGATACCGGCGTGCAAGCCACGGCTTACTTGCTGCAAGACCTGAAGCGGCGCGTGAAAGACACCAAAACCACTGCGCCTGCGGCAGTGAAAGCGTTGCTGGTGGAGTCCATCACCGAGCTGCTGTTGCCATTGGAGCAAGCCCTCGCCATCGGTCAGCACAAACCCACAGTCATCATGGTGGCGGGTGTGAACGGTGCTGGGAAAACCACGTCCATTGGCAAGCTGACGCGCCACCTGTCGGCATCAGGTGCTACGGTTTTGCTAGCGGCGGCCGATACTTTCCGTGCCGCAGCAAAAGAACAACTGCTGATTTGGGCTGACCGCAACACCGTAGACATCATCAGCCAAGAAGGCGGCGACCCGGCTGCAGTGAGCTTTGATGCCGTCAGTGCTGGTAAAGCGCGCGGCAAAGACGTCGTGCTGGTGGACACGGCAGGCAGATTACCCACCCAGCTGCATTTGATGGAAGAGCTGAAGAAAATCAAACGTGTGGTCAGCAAAGCTGATGCCACAGCCCCGCATGAAGTTTTGCTGGTAATCGACGGCAACACCGGGCAAAACGCACTGGCACAAGTCAAAACCTTTGACGAAGCGATTGGCCTCACTGGCTTGATCGTCACCAAGTTGGATGGCACGGCCAAGGGTGGCGTGCTGGCAGCGATTGCGCTCTGGTCACGCGACCGGGTGCAAACCACACCGCCTCGTGCAGGCGTGCCGGTCTACTTTATCGGTGTGGGTGAAAAGTTGGAGGATTTGGAAACCTTCAAAGCCCGTGAATTCGCCCACGCGTTACTGTCGTAGTCTGGTGCGATGGCTTCATCGGGCTTACGGCATTTGGTTTTGGTGGGCACGGGAGTCGCCCACCTGCAAGTGTTGAAAAGCTTTGCCGAGCGGCGCTCTGCGGGTCTCAAAATCACCGTGGTGGGCACAACCACAAGCCCTGTGTACTTTGATCGGGTGCCCGACTTTGTCACCGGCTCTTGCCCGGCTCAGGCCTGTACGGTGCCATTGGACAACCTGCTGCAAAGCTGTGGTGCTGTGTTCATCCAAGCCACTGTAGAGGCCCTGGACGCCAATGCAAAAACGCTCAAACTGTCCCACGGCGAACCCATTCACTATGACGTGCTGAGCGTGGACACCGCGCCCATGATGCCACGCGCTCTGCTGGACACCCAGCTGTCCGGTGCTACGCAGCACGCCATGAACCTGTACCCCTTGGCATCGTTTTGCAAGCTGTGGCCGCAGTTATCCGCTTTGGCAAAAACCCGAGCACTGAACGTGGCGGTAGTGGCAGGCCGCATCGGTTATCCAGCGGGTGAGCAGACCGTCGATTCTGTGACGAATTGCACAGAATCGGATCTTCGCACAATGACCAACATGAACACTGCTGAAGCAATCCACACGCTACCAGCGGTGGCCTTGGCACTGGCCATTCAACACAGCCTAGCCTGTGACCCCGCCAACCAGCCCAGCCGCGTGACCTTGGTCACTGGTGGCGGTGAGCCTGCGGCGCTGTGCCCCTCTGCAGTTCAAAAGCACCTGTTGGCAGCGCTGAAACGCCAGCACATCACCGTGCTGCGTGACCGCTGCACAAGCATCAGCGCCACCGAGGTACGCCTGATCAGCGGTACCCGCCTGGCCTGTGATGCCCCCGTACTCGCACTGGATGCCCCTGCTGCCTATTTTTGGTCGAAAAGTGGTGTTTCGCTTGATTTCTATGGTTTTCCTGCTATTAATTTTAATCTTCAAAGCGTTAACCAAGCCTGCATCTTCATCACGCCTCCAGAGCACGATGATGTGAACACAACGGCTGTCAGCCAGCTCAGCGTCAGGACGGGGCCCGTCTTGACTCCCCTCCTGGCGTACAACCTGCGAGCGGCACTGGACAACACACCGACAAAAGCCTGCCCCAGACCCACCTACAGTTTGAAGCTGTTTTCCAGTGGCTATCAGCGCGCCATTGCGGCGTGGCGCTCGCCGTGGGGTTGCCTTACGCTGGAAGGAACTTGGGTATGGCGATCTTGGCGTTGGCGGCACTGGACACCGCATGTTGACATGTCCGTCAGGCCATCGAAGCCGTAGTACATTCAACGCTTATGGCCGCTACAGAACAACTTGTACCCAACGAAATAACAGGCATGGCCCTGCCCGGTATGGGGCGCGCTTTGGTGACAGCAGGGAAACTGCCCCAAACTGCAGCGGAAGAAATCTACCGCAAAGCGAAAAACAACCGCACCAGCTTCATGCAGGAGTTGACCCATGCAGGGGCTGTATCGTCCTATGACTTGGCACAAACACTGTCCAAAGCGTTCTCAGTGCCCCTGCTGGATTTGGATGCTATCGACCCACATCGTTTGCCTAAAGGGGTTGTTGACGAAAAAATCTGCCACGACTTCAAACTGATTGTTCTCAGCAAGCGCAGCGGCCGCCTGATTGTGGCCACGGCAGATCCATCAGACCCAGAAGCCGCCGAAAAAATCAAATTCGCAACCCGCCTCAATGTGGATTGGGTGATCGTAGAGCACGACAAACTGTCAGCCTTGTTGGGATTGCACGCAACAACCAGCACCCAGGCGCTGGAAGGTATCGTAGGCGACGATTTTGAATTTGACGAAGAATCCGCCAACGCCACGCTTGAGATCAAGGAAACCAGTTCTGCAGAGGTCGAAGACGCGCCTGTCGTCAAGTTTTTGCACAAAATGCTGCTGGATGCGTTCAGCATGCGAGCGTCTGATTTGCACTTTGAACCTTACGAACATACCTACCGCGTGCGCTTTCGCATTGACGGTGAATTGCGTGAAATCGCCTCACCGCCCGTATCGATCAAAGACAAGCTGGCTTCGCGTATCAAAGTCATCTCGCGCATGGATATCTCTGAAAAGCGGGTACCTCAGGATGGGCGGATGAAGCTCAAAATCGGCCCAGATCGGGTGATCGATTTTCGGGTCAGCACACTGCCTACGCTTTTCGGTGAAAAGATCGTGATCCGTATCCTTGACCCCAGCACAGCCAAGCTGGGTATTGAGGCGCTGGGCTACGAGCCGGAGGAAAAAGAACGTCTGCTGGCAGCGGTCAAACGGCCCTATGGCATGGTGCTGGTCACAGGCCCCACAGGCTCAGGCAAAACCGTATCGCTGTATACCTGTCTGAACATGTTGAATTTGCCAGGGGTCAATATCTCGACCGCTGAAGACCCGTCAGAAATCAATTTGCCTGGCGTGAATCAGGTCAATGTGAATGAAAAAGCCGGGCTGACTTTCGCAGCAGCACTCAAATCATTTCTGCGGCAAGACCCCGACATCATCATGGTGGGGGAAATTCGCGATATGGAAACGGCGGACATCTCCATCAAAGCGGCCCAAACCGGCCACTTGGTGCTGTCAACCTTGCACACCAACGACGCGCCCACCACCTTGACACGCATGCGTAACATGGGTATTGCGCCATTCAACATTGCCTCCAGCGTGATTTTGATCACCGCCCAACGCTTGGCACGGCGTCTTTGCCCCATTTGCAAAGCGCCAGCAGATATACCGCACTCAGCATTACTGGAAGCTGGCTATACCGATGCAGAGACGGATGGGTCATGGGTACCTTACAGACCTGTAGGCTGTAGCGCGTGCAATAACGGTTACAAGGGCCGTGTGGGCATCTACCAAGTGATGCCCATCACGGAAGAGATTCAACGCATTATTCTGCGGGATGGCAGTTCTCTGGAAATTGCGGCGCAAGCACGCCTTGAAGGTGTTCGCAGTCTGCGTGAATCAGGCTTGTACAAAGTCAAGCTGGGCGTAACCTCCCTCGAAGAGGTGCTGGGCTGCACCAATGAATAAGGACTGCTAAAGACCATGGCCACCCAACCCACAAAATCTGCTGCGGCAAGAGACATCAAAGAGTTCGTTTACGAGTGGGAAGGCAAAGACCGCAACGGCAAACAAGTCCGGGGTGAAATACGAGCATCAGGCGAAAACCAGGTGCAAGCCTCGCTGCGCCGCCAAGGTGTGCTCCCCAGCAAGATCAAAAAGCGCCGGATGAGTTCGGGCAAGCGCATCAAACCCAAAGACATTGCCATCTTCACGCGCCAATTGGCAACCATGATGAAAGCGGGTGTGCCCCTGCTGCAAGCCTTTGACATTGTGGGGCGCGGTAATCCCAACCCCAGCGTCACCCGGTTATTGAACGATATTCGCAATGACGTGGAGACAGGTACATCCCTGAGTACAGCGTTTCGCAAATACCCCATTCAGTTCGATAACCTGTACTGCAATCTGGTTGAAGCCGGTGAGGCAGCTGGTATTTTGGAGCAATTGCTTGACCGGCTGGCGGTCTATATGGAAAAAACCGAGGCAATCAAATCCAAAATCAAATCAGCACTGATGTACCCCATATCGGTGGTGGTGGTCGCGTTTGTGGTGGTGGCCGTCATCATGATTTTCGTGATCCCGGCGTTCAAAAGTGTATTCTCATCTTTTGGTGCGGATTTGCCCGCACCCACGCTGTTTGTGATGGCCATCTCAGAAGTTTTCGTTGCCTACTGGTGGCTGATTTTTGGAGGTATTGGTGGTGGGATTTACTTCTTCATGCAGGCATGGCAACGTAACAAAAAGATGCAGGAGGTCATGGACCGATTGCTGCTGAAAATGCCGGTGTTTGGTACGTTGATTGAGAAATCATGTATCGCGCGGTGGACGCGTACCCTGTCCACCATGTTTGCCGCGGGGGTGCCCCTGGTAGAAGCCTTAGATTCGGTGGGTGGAGCCTCAGGGAACTCGGTGTACGAAATGGCTACATTCAAAATTCAGCAGGAGGTGTCCACGGGTACCAGCCTGACCACTGCCATGGGCAATGCCAACATCTTCCCGTCCATGGTGCTACAGATGTGCGCGATTGGTGAAGAATCTGGCTCTATTGACCATATGCTGGGCAAGGCTGCAGATTTTTATGAGGCAGAAGTGGACGACATGGTAGCCGGGTTGTCCAGCCTGATGGAGCCCATCATCATTGTGTTTTTGGGTACATTGATTGGTGGCATTGTGGTGTCGATGTACCTGCCCATCTTTAAATTGGGTCAGGTGGTTTGATGAATGCACTGACAGGCTTGCCATTGGACGTGCCGATGGATGTGGTGTTTGTTGTGCTGGCTGCTATTTTCGGGCTGCTGGTCGGCAGTTTTTTGAACGTGGTGGTCTATCGGTTGCCCAAAATCATGGAGCGGCAATGGGTAGCGGAATGTGCAGAGATGGTCAGCGCTACAGTCGATAAACCTCATGAAACGGCACCTCCTCTCGTTGATCGATTCAACCTCATGGTGCCTCGCTCCCGCTGCGGTCATTGTGGGCACACCATTCGCTGGTTCGAGAACATTCCGCTGTTCAGTTACGTTTTTTTGCGCGGTAAATGCTCGGCCTGTAGCAGCCCTATTGGGGTGCGTTATCCGCTGGTCGAACTGGTCACTGGGACTATCGCTGCCTACTGCGCTCTGCGTTGGGGGCAGAGCGCCAGCACGGTGGTCTGGTTTGGCTTTGGTGCTGCCTTACTGACCATGGCTTTGATCGACTGGGACACCACGCTGTTGCCCGACAACTTGACCTTGCCACTGCTCTGGGCAGGCTTGCTTGCCAGCAACCTGCAATGGATTGCAGTCAGCCCTTCTGACAGCCTGTGGGGCGCAGTCGGTGGTTACATGTCGCTGTGGCTGGTGTACTGGGCATTCAAACTGGCGACAGGCAAAGAGGGTATGGGCTTTGGTGACTTCAAGCTGTTTGCGGCATTGGGGGCTTGGTTTGGCTGGCAGGCACTGGTTCCGATCATTTTGATGGCCTCGGTGATTGGTGCCATCATCGGTATTGGCATGAAGTTACGCAGCAGCCTGCGGGAAGGCGTCTATATCCCTTTCGGGCCTTTCCTAGCAGGTGCAGGCTTCACCGCGATGGTGTTTGGGCCGCAAACCATTTTGAGTGCGGTAGGTTTGTAAGTGGCTCAAATGTGCAAGCGCGTTGGTCTGACAGGTGGTATCGGCAGTGGTAAATCTACCGTTGCCGCCTTTCTGGCACAGCTGGGTGCAGCGGTGATGGATGCAGATGCGATTTCTCGCAGCGTTACCGCCGCTGGTGGCGTAGGGATTCCCGCTGTTCAACGTGAATTTGGCCATGCAGCCATTACCCCTGATGGCGCCATGAACCGCGATTTCATGCGCCAATTGGTGTTCACCGATATGCAAGCCAAACGTCGCCTGGAGTGCATCCTTCACCCTCTCATTGGCATTGAAACCGAACGCTTGACACAAGAAGCACTGGCACGCTCACCCACTTTTTTAGTATTTGACATACCGCTGCTCGCGGAGTCTGCCCATTGGCGACCCCGGCTTGACCAGGTGTTGGTGATCGACTGCACAGCCGAGACCCAAATCCAGCGCGTCATGGTGCGCAGTGCCTTGCCACGTGAGACAGTTGTGGCCATCATTGCCGCCCAAGCCCCCCGCCAGCTGCGTTTGGCAGCTGCTGACGCGGTGGTATTCAACGATGGCATCACGCTTGAAACATTGCACCAGCAGGTGATGATGGTTACAAAATACTTCGGGCTATGATCCTGTTTGCCGCTTAGGAACTTTTGTGTGATTCTTTACGAATATCCCTTCAACGAACGTATCCGAACCTACCTCAGGCTGGAGCATCTTTTCAAACGCCTGACGTTGCTGGTGTCGCGTGAGCACGCCACAGACCATCACTTTGCCTTGACCACAATTTTTGAAGTGATCGAGGTAGCCGCTCGTGCGGATTTGAAATCTGACATCCTGCGGGATCTGGAAAAGCAAAAACAAATACTGAACAGCTACCGAGGTAATCCTGCCATTTCCGAACAGGCCCTGGATCAGATCATTACCAAACTGGACCAGTGTTTCAGTGAGTTGAATGCCCAAGCGGGTAAAGCAGGCCAAGCACTGACCGAAAACGATTGGTTGATGAATATCCGCAGCCGTGCCAGCATCCCGGGTGGAACCTGCGAGTTTGATCTACCGGCTTACTACGCATGGCAGCAAGGAGAAGCCACAAACAGACGCTCGGATTTGGAGCGCTGGTCAATCACATTAAGGCCCTTGGCACAATCACTGCAATTGCTGCTGAAGCTGTTGCGGGACGCGGGTTCCCCCCAAAAAGTAGTCGCCATTAACGGGCAGTTTCAGCAAAACCTGCCCCAAGGCAAAACCTTTCAACTTTTACGCCTGCGCATTGATCCCGCATGGGGCTTGGTTCCTGAAATCAGCGGCAACCGACTCATGGTGTCTGTGCGCATGATGCGCAGCGGCACAGATGACAGGCTGCACGTGTGCAGTGATGATGTGTCGTTTGATCTGACGCTGTGTTGCTAACTCCCGGCTTTGAAGTTTTCTATGCCTGAAAATAACGTACCCCATCCGACCTTCGCCACCCGTACCGTCACCTGCCCAGCGTGCGGTGGACCCAGCCTGTACAGCCCAGACAACGCTTACCGCCCATTTTGTGGCGAACGCTGCAAGAACCACGATCTCGGCGCTTGGGCGAATGAAGACTTCCGTTTGCCCACGACCGCACGTGAGAATGATGATGCGGATGAAGTGTTGCAGAGCCCACAGCTGCTGCAATAGCAGTCAAAGCATCGGCTACGGCAAGTACAATCAGATTAGTTAGCTTATACTGAAACTGTAGCACCCATATAGGCCTGTGCTTGCGCAAACCAGTCCAGCACTGGCAAGGTTCCCGCCAACACCGGCGTCACCTTAACGGGCAATTGCTGCCATGCGCATTGCTGATCTTCGCGCATTTGCAAAGTACCTTCCCACTGAAACACCTTGCAAAAATGCAGGCGCACCAAGGCATGAGGGTAATCGACCAGCTCCACCTTCCAAGGTTCAGGCTCGGCAATGGTGATGCCCAACTCCTCAAACAACTCCCGGCGCAGCGCTTGGGCTACCGTTTCACCGAGCTCCAGCTTGCCACCAGGAAACTCCCAGTAGCCTGCATAAACTTTACCGGGTGGGCGTGAGGTCATCAAGAATTGACCATCAGGTGCAATCAACACACCCACGGCAACTTCGACGACTTTGCGGTCAAGGCTGCGCGGCTCCAATGCATCGGCCACCAAGGGCGTGGTGCTCATGTTTGTCAAGCCAAACTGCCATGCCGCCCGGCGTAGTCACGGGCGAACTGGTAGGCCACACGGCCGTTGCGGGAGCCACGTTCCAACGCCCATACCAGCGCCTGAGGACGAGCCACAACAAACGTGCTCTCAGGCATGCCAAACGAGGCCAGCCATTGCGCCACAATGGTCAGGTACTCGGTCTGCGTGAAAGGGTAAAAACTAACCCACAGGCCAAAACGCTCTGAAAGAGAAATCTTCTCTTCCACGCCTTCACCGGGGTGTACTTCACCGTCCTCGGTATGGGTATAGGTGAGGTTCTCCTTCATGTACTCAGGCAGCAGATGGCGGCGGTTGCTGGTGGCATAGATCAGTACGTTGGGCGAAGCTGCAGCCACCGACCCATCCAGCACCGATTTCAGCGCTTTGTAGCCGGGCTCACCGTCGTCAAAACTCAGGTCATCGCAGAAGACGATGAACTTTTCAGGACGAACAGCGACCACATCCACGATATCAGGTAAATCGACCAAATCGGCTTTGTCCACTTCAATCAAGCGCAAGCCTTGGGCCGCGTAGGTGTTCAGACAAGCGCGTATCAGCGACGATTTGCCGGTACCGCGTGCACCTGTCAGCAACACGTTGTTAGCGGAGCGACCTTCAACGAATTGCAAGGTGTTGCGTTGAATTTTGTCTTTTTGAACGTCGATTTCCTTCAAGTCAGCGAGGGTCATCGCACCCACATGGCGCACCGGCTCCAAGCTGCCATGGCCGCTGCTGCGCTTGCGATAGCGGTAGGCGATGGCGGCATTCCAGTCGGGCGCTGCCAGCGCTTGTGGCAAAACGGATTCAACGCGCTGCATCAGTGCCTCAGCACGGGCTGCAAAGCGCTCCAAGCCTTGCAGCAGATGCTCAAAATTTTCGTTCATGAATAGACGGGGGGTTATGACCGGTAATCGGCATTGATGGTGACGTACTCATGGCTGAAGTCACATGTCCAGACGGTATCGCTGGCGTCACCTCGACCCAACAGCACACGCACGGTAATTTCGCTTTGCTTCATCACATGCTGGCCCTGCTCTTCGCGGTAATCTGGATTGCGTCCGCCTTTGACGGCAACATGCACATCGTCCAGATAGAGATCAATACCTGTTTGGTCCAGGTCGTCAATACCCGCATAGCCAACGGCGGCCAAGATGCGGCCCAAGTTGGGATCACTGGCAAAGAAGGCCGTTTTCACCAAAGGCGAATGGGCAATGGCGTAGGCGACTTTGCGGCATTCTGCACCGGTCTTGCCACCCTCCACCTTGATGGCAATAAATTTAGTGGCACCTTCACCATCACGGACGATGGCTTGTGCCAGTTTTTGCGCAATATCACGCATCGCGGCGAACAGCACAGCACCAGCAGCGCTGTCCAGCGAAGTGATGGGTGCATGTGCAGCCTTGTTCGTCGCAATGATCACCAGCGAATCGTTCGTGGACGTGTCGCCATCCACCGTAACACGGTTGAACGAGGCCTCGGCCAAAGCGAGGGACAGTGCAGGCATCAGCGCTTGTGCCACATTGGCATCAGTGGCGATGAAACCCAGCATGGTCGCCATGTTGGGACGGATCATCCCTGCGCCCTTGCTGATGCCGGTGATGCTGATGGTTTGGCCATCCAGCACGATCTGTTTGCTGAAAGCTTTGGCCACGGTGTCGGTGGTCATGATGCCTTGGGCTGCTTGCAACCACTGCTCGCCACCGCTGGCGGCATGTGCAGAGGCGATCACGCTGGGCAAACCTGCTGTGATGCGGTCCACTGGCAGGGTTTCCATGATGACGCCGGTAGAGAACGGCAAAATTTGTGAGGGTGACAGCGATAGCTGAGCCGCCAAGGCCTCGCAAGTCGCCCGCGCACGCGACAAGCCGTCTTCACCCGTGCCTGCATTCGCATTGCCGGTATTAATCAACATGGCACGGATGCCGGCACTCAGTGCCAAATGCTCACGACACACCTGCACTGGTGCAGCGCAAAAGCGGTTTTGGGTGAACACACCAGAGACGGACGACCCTTCGTCAATCAATACCAGGGTCAAGTCTTTGCGGTTGGCTTTGCGGATGCCCGCTTCAGTCACGCCGATACGAACACCAGGGACGGTGAACAAATCAACCGCTTGAGGGGCAGACAAATTAACGGGCATGGCAACTCCTTAAAGCAAATTTAAGCCAACTTACCGTGACACAGCTTGAACTTCTTCCCGCTGCCGCAAGGGCAAGGGTCATTCCGGCCAATACGCTGCCCGGCAAAGTTATTGGAACTGGCAGACAGCGTGGACTCGTCCACAGTGGTTTCCACATCACCGGTTTCGGTAGGCGCGGTGTAGGTCACATTGCTGATGTGCTCGGCGCGCTGCTCGATTTCTTCAGCGGCTTGGTCTAATTGCTCACCAGAGTTCACATTAACCGTCATCAGCACCTTGGTGACTTCGTTCTTAACCGAATCCAGCAACTGGCCAAACAGCTCGAAGGCTTCCCGTTTGTATTCTTGCTTGGGCTGTTTCTGGGCATAGCCGCGCAGATGAATGCCTTGACGCAGGTAGTCCAGCGCACTGAGATGCTCGCGCCAATGCGTGTCTATGCTTTGCAGCAACACCACGCGTTCAAACGAAGTGAAATTATCTGCACCAATGTGAGCGACTTTGGCATCAAAAGAAGCATTCGCGGCATGCAGCACTTTTTCCAAAATGTCGTCATCGGTAATGGCGGACGCTTCTTTTACTTGGGCTTGCAAGTCGATTGCAATTTGCCACTCGTCTTGCAGGATTTTTTCCAGGCCAGGCAAATTCCACTGCTCTTCCACCGATTCCGCAGGCACATACTGACGAACCAAATCGGTCATACAACCCTCACGCAAGGAGGCGATCTGGGCACCCAGAGTGTGCGCGTCCATGATGTCGTTGCGCTGTTGGTAAATCACCTTGCGCTGGTCGTTGGACACATCATCGTATTCGAGCAATTGCTTGCGGATATCAAAGTTGCGGGCTTCCACCTTGCGCTGAGCAGATTCGATGCTGCGCGACACAATACCCGCCTCAATCGCTTCACCATCGGGCATTTTCAGGCGATCCATGATGGCCTTCACGCGGTCACCCGCGAAGATACGCATCAGGGTATCGTCCAAGCTCAGGTAAAAACGTGACGAACCAGGGTCACCCTGACGACCAGAGCGGCCACGCAGCTGGTTGTCGATGCGACGTGACTCATGGCGCTCAGTTGCAATGATGCGCAACCCCCCCAAGGCGGTAACTTGCTCGTGCAGTTGCTTCCACTCGGCACGCACCTGCTCGATTTTTTGGGCTTTGCCTGCATCGTCCAGTGCCACATCCGCGTGCACAGGTTCCAACAGTTTTTCAAGGTTGCCACCCAGCACAATGTCGGTGCCTCGGCCTGCCATGTTGGTGGCGATGGTAATCATCTTGGGGCGACCAGCCTGGGCAACGATGTCGGCCTCACGGGCATGCTGCTTGGCGTTCAGAACTTGGTGCGGTAGCTTTTCTTTTTCCAGCAGGTTGGCGATGATTTCGGAGTTTTCGATGGACGTGGTACCTACCAGAACCGGCTGGCCCCGCTCATGGCATTCACGAATGTCAGCGATGGCAGCTTCGTATTTTTCACGCGTGGTTTTGTAGACCAAATCCAGCTTGTCTTCACGGCGGCTGGGGCGGTTGGGCGGAATCACCACCGTCTCTAAACCGTAGATTTCTTGGAACTCATAAGCCTCAGTGTCAGCCGTACCCGTCATGCCGGAAAGGCGGTTGTACAGGCGGAAGTAGTTCTGGAAGGTGATGGACGCCAACGTCTGGTTTTCAGCCTGAATCTGCACGCCTTCTTTGGCTTCCACAGCCTGATGCAGGCCTTCGCTCCAGCGACGTCCTGCCATCAAGCGACCTGTAAATTCATCAACAATAACGATTTCCAGACCGTTATCCCCTGGCTGCACCACATAGTGCTGATCGCGGTGATACAGGTTTTTAGCCCTTAGCGCGGCGTACAGGTGGTGCATCAGGCTGATGTTGGCAGGGTCGTACAGCGTCGCCCCCTCAGGAATCAAACCACGTTCGAACAAAATCTGCTCAGCATGCTCATGGCCTTGCTCGGTTAAAAAGACTTGGTGGGTTTTTTCGTCCACCGTGAAGTCGCCCGGCTTGGTGATGCCTTCACCCGTGTGCGGATCGGCCTCGCCCTCTTGGCGGGTCAACAGCGGCACGATGGTATTCATAGCCACATACATCGCAGTGTGGTCTTCAGCTTGACCACTGATGATGAGCGGCGTGCGGGCCTCGTCGATCAAAATCGAATCCACCTCGTCCACGATGGCGAAGTTCAGGCCACGCTGCACGCGGTCAGCCACCTCATAGACCATGTTGTCACGCAGGTAGTCAAAACCGTATTCGTTGTTGGTGCCATAGGTGATATCAGCACGGTAAGCGGCTTGCTTTTGCTCGCGGGGCATGTTGGGCAGGTTGATGCCCACAGAAAGACCCAGGAAGTTGTACAGCTGACCCATCCACTGCGCATCGCGGTTGGCCAAGTAATCATTCACGGTAACGACGTGAACACCTTTGCCGGTCAACGCGTTCAGATAAACCGGCAGTGTGGCGGTCAATGTTTTACCTTCACCAGTGCGCATTTCGCAAATTTTGCCGTTATGCAGCGCCATACCGCCCAGCATTTGCACATCAAAGTGACGCATCTTCATGACGCGCTTGGAACCCTCCCGAACAACCGCAAAAGCCTCCGGCAGGATGGCATCAAGCGTCTCCCCCCCAGCGACGCGCTCTTTGAAGCTCTGCGTTTTGGCACGCAAATCATCATCGGTCAGCGATTCAAGACTCGTTTCAGCGGCGTTGATCTGATCGACGGTCCGGCGAAATTGCTTGAGCAGGCGGTCATTGCGACTACCGAAAATTTTGGTGAGGAAATTGTTGGCCATGAATGCAAGGCCACGCAACCCGCGCAGACATTCACCACTGCGACCGAACTGAGTGACCCAAATCCTAAATAAGTACGTAAGGAAAGACTTGGGGACAGCCCCAGGGCATTGCAAGCGCCGTAAAACGACGCCGTTGCCGCACCCGTGA
Source organism: Betaproteobacteria bacterium (assembly GCA_025356445.1). Lineage (GTDB taxonomy): Bacteria > Pseudomonadota > Gammaproteobacteria > Burkholderiales > Burkholderiaceae_C > Defluviibacillus. The sequence goes on from JANXSZ010000069.1 coordinate 43,022, forward strand.
AGCAAAGCCTTCTATTTTACCTTTGTTGACCAAGCCTCTACGTGGCTAGCGCCCACGCAGCGCCAAGGTCGCTCCTGCTCCCAACTTCAGCCCGGCATCAAGGAATTTTTGTGGGTCTTGTGGCACCCCCTGCACCAGCACTTCAAAGTGCAAATGCGCCCCGGTAGAGCGTCCGGTAGTGCCTACTTCAGCAATTTTTTGCCCCCGCCGAATCAAGTCCCCTTTTTTAACACCGACGGCAGAAGCGTGTGCGTAGCGGGTAATCAGGTCATTGCCATGGTCAATTTCGACCATATTGCCGTATGCAGGGTGGAATTCCTGGGAAACAACCACACCAGCTGCGGCTGCAAAAATCGCTGTTCCCGTATCGGCCTGAAAGTCCAAACCCGTGTGTAGAGCGGAGCTGCCAGTAATAGGGTCAATGCGCCAGCCAAAGGATGATCCCAAATTACCGCCAGCAACCGGGTGCTGGGTAGGCACCATCATTTTTTTCATTTTTTGCGCAAACAAGCGGGATTCGATCACCGTCATGACACCAGCACGTTGACCGGTGAGCTGCTCGACATCGTCCAGTGCCCGCTGCAATTCGTCCATCGTCAAGAAATGGCTGGCAATCAACGCCCCACCTCGCCCTGGTGCGCCTTTAATGTCGTTGGGATTGAGCCCTGCCAAGCCAGAGACTCGCTCGCCCAAAGCTTCCAACTGCAGCACTTTAGCTTGCATTTCGCCCAGTTTGCGCGCCATGGCATCGATGTTTTCGCGCACATAGCGTTCGCGTTGCTCGGCCTCGTCTTTCACCACCAGCCTCACCAAGCTACCCACTACAGGCCAACCTTCGCGTGCGCCTTTCAAAAATACCCAGTGGTAGAGACCCGCAGCCATCAGCATGAGAACAAAAGCGGCAAGCAAGGCTGACAACACCAGCTGGGTACCGCTCAGGTGTATCGCTTTGCTGCGGGCAAATCGGGCGTCCGTGATAATCAGTTGCATTCTTTGACTCTTCTGTTGCCCTGGCGAAACCAGGCTTACTGCACCATGCGCCGCCACCAACCTGTTTCCTTACAACAAGCCGCCATGGGCATGCCCACGCTGGCACGTTTGGTGGACATGAGCCGGGAATCCTCAATGCGCCTGAAAACCATCGAAGGCCTGCTGCCAGGGACGCTTCGCACTAGCGTCACGGCAGGCCCGATTGACGGCCCGGTCTGGTGCCTGCTCGTGCGCGGCAACGCGGTGGCAGCCAAACTCCGACAGCTGCTGCCCGCCCTTGAAGCGCACCTGCGCTCGAAAGGGTGCGAGATTACATCAATACGGCTGAAAATCCAAACACCTGCACGATGAGCAATACCGCCTTCACGCCTAAAAGCATTGAACCCACCCCTGAACAACTGCTGATTCAAACTGCAACGGCGCGCACACTCATTGTTCAAGCCAATGCAGGTGCTGCTAAGACCACAACGCTGGCACTGCGTATGGCAGAGTCTTGGGTTCGTGGATGCGCCCCAGAAAAGATGCTGGCGCTCACTTTCACGACAACAGCCTGCCAAGCACTGAAGGCTGCGCTGCACAGTATGGGCGTACCCAACCCCGTAGTGAAGCGCTTTCGCATTGTCACTTTTGAGTCGTTTTGCACCAAGGTATTGGACGAGTTGGTTGGCGGTGCAGTCCCCATTCTGGCGACGGCAGAGGCGCTGAAACCCACATTCTGGGAAGCCGTAGAGCACATTGAAAATAACGCTGACGAACAATTTCGCGATGAGTTACTTCTGCCATCCTTGGGCGAACATGGCATGCTGGAGGAATTCCTGCGCGTAAGCAGACGGCTCAAAGGTACGATGAAGGACGAGATCGAACGGGAACGCCCCGTCACGCCAGACTATGCTGCCAGCCTCGGTGTGGATTACACCCAGCTCAAACTCTTTTTGGCTTACGAGAGGCTGCGGCGACACGCTCACGCTGAAAAACCGCTGTTTCGAGCCGACCAAGATGCGACCTACGACTTAGCCTGCAAACTGCATGATGATGAACCGCTTCAAGGATTAACCACGTGGCCGTGGGATATTCGGGTTCTGGTAGTCGATGAGATGCACGATCTGAACCAAGCCATGTTCCGTGTGCTGAAAGCGCTGCTGACCACCACACCCTGCTTCTTTTGCGGAGTGGGCGACCCGGATCAAGTGATTTATGACGCTGATGGCGCTGAAGCCAAATTCATGGCGGATGAAATTGAAAGCCAAACACGACGGCAAATTACCCGCTTCCAATTAACAGACAGCTTTCGGTTCAGCAAGACACTGGCGAGCAGAGTTGGCCGTTTGTCAGCCAAACCCTACAGCTCAAAAAGTCTCCATGAAACAAAAGTTATCGTGCAGTGCTATAGCCAAACCACAGACAAAACCGATGGCAGCAAAGACGTCTGCGCGCATCTGGTGGTTGAATGCGTGCGGCTTTGGCAAACCAAAACCAAACCCAAGCCCAAAGCGGCTGACTTAGCAATCTTGCTGCGGCACCCTTACCAGTCAGTCGCCATTGAGAATGGTTTTCTGGAAGCGGGCATTCCCTACGTAACCCAAGGTTTTGAAAGCTATTTGCTGCGCCCTGAAGTGCTGCTAGTACGCGGAATACTAGCCGTAGCAACTGACAATCTGAGCAGTGTTGCAAGCGATGTTACCCGTGCCAAGGTCATGCAGGCTTTGGTTTTTTTCTGCCAATCAACCCTGTTGGTAGAAGGCCGTGAACACGAAAGTCAGCAAGCACTGCTGGATGATGCCATTCGGAGTGTGACAGTGAATCCAGAGTTCTTGCATCACTTTTTTGAGAACCAAATTCTCAAAAATGTTGATGTACGGATGAAACAGCACCTTGAAGCGGCAATGTGCATCGCCAAGACTGTATCCGGCCCCGATTTACTTGTACGCCTGTTGGACGCGCTGCACATTAAAACCATGGTCAACACAGTCTTTGTATCGCGCCAACGGCGTACAGACGCTTTAGGTAACCTGAAAGGGCTTGTGCAAGCCGCTAAAGTCTTTGAGACGGCGGGCGCTTACTTTCAGCACCTGAACAACATTGAAGTGCAGCAAATGCAATTGAAAAAAGCTACAGGCCTGTTGATCGCTAACGTGGCCGACGTCAAAGGCTTGGAATTTGACCATGTCGTCGTCCCCTATTTGAACCAAGGAGAATTCCCAGCAACCCATGCAGCACCCCGTGAAGAGCAAAACCTGCTGTACGTGGCAATGACGCGCGCACGGCGATTTCTCACTATTTTTTCGGACCAAGACCAGCCCAGCAGTCTTATGGCCAAGATAACCTGAAATTCAAAAATCCATAAAAAAACCTGCAAAATTTGAGTTTTGCAGGTTTTTACAGTTCACCAAAATGGTGCCGATTGTCGGATTCGACTAACTCCTTGAAACCCTCATGGATGCTAGTTTTCAATTTTAATTACCAGATTTGTTCCCCCGTCTGTTCCCCCGCTTTGCCTTCGATACCTTGTTCTAAACAGGTTTAAGATGAAGTGGCAATTTTGCACGCATGGGGGGGCAATATGAAACATATAACTAAAAGAGCTCTAGTTCTTGCAGCTCTTGCAACGCTACAGTTTTCGGTAGCTGCGCAGACACGATGCACACTAGACGGTTTCGGAGGTCAAAGGTGCACAGACAGTAACGGCAACACAACTCGTATTACCCCCGATGGGTTTGGAGGCAGTCGCATCACTAAGCCGGATGGCGAAACTACTCGTGTAACCCCGGATGGGTTTGGAGGCAGTCGCATAACGCAGCCCGACGGGAACACCAAAAGGCAAACTCCTGACGGATTTGGTGGTTCCCGTGTAACGGATTCCAATGGGGAGACAACGCGGATTACTCCTGATGGATTTGGTGGTTCACGAATCACAAAACCCGATGGTACGGTTGTA
>JANXSZ010000011.1 GCA_025356445.1 Betaproteobacteria bacterium
TGTGCTGGGCCAAGAGCGAGACCCCACCCGCCAAGCCGCTCTGCTACAAACTTTGCAGCATGGTGTGCAGCGTGCAGGCGCTGTACTGACACAAGTGCTGGTGCTCTCGCGACTGGATGCGACAGGTTTGAACGCGGCTAACGCCGCCCATGACCTCATACCTGCGGCCACCACCACCACCGTCGATTTGGGGCACCTGCTGCGCGATCGCGTGGAAGCCCACGCCATGCGCGCCATCGACACAGGTCACGACCTCGGGCTGGCGTGCGGCCCCTCCGTGCAGGTACACGCCAACGCTGCCCTGCTCCACACCGCCATCGACAACCTGATCGACAACGCCTTGCGCTATTGCCCAACGGGCAGCCGCATTGACGTGGCGTGGGGCGAACAGGACGGTGTGGCGTGGTGGGCGGTGGAAGACGATGGCCCCGGCATCCCAGCGCAAGACCAGGAGCGCGTGTTCAAGCGCTTCGAGCGCGGAGCCGGTGCGCTCGACGTGGCAGGCAGCGGCCTGGGGCTGGCCATTGCGAGGGAGGTCGCGCGTCAGCAAGGAGGCAGTTTGAGGCTGGAGGCTACGGCGTCGGGGCGGGGGTGCCGGTTTGTGATGCGGCTGGTGGGTGCGATTGCCCGCTGAAATCTTGGCAAGCCTCAAGCGCCGTCTGGAATACTCTGCTCAGAATGAATAACTTTTCTTTCATTTGGAGTTCCTGGCATTGACGATCGCACCAATGCCAGATGCGATGAAGCTAACGCCAAATGCACCAAGCAACCACTTTGTGCCCCTGGAGCCAAGATCCAGGACGCCTGTGTCGGGGCTACTCCCAATTGGGTCAAAAAACACAGCGATGGTGAGCAGAAGGATGCCAATGCCCAACAGCCCCATGATTTCGACGTGCTTGGATCGCTTTGGTGATGTATTCATGTCTAGGCCATCGAGTGGTGATTGTGAGGAGACTCACGTAATGTACACAGCAGAATCTGCAAAATAATCTGGTGCGTGGGGCATCAATTTGGCAGTCAAAACCTAATTAATCCCTTGGTGGATAAGCTACACAAGCTACAAATAACGTAGCAAATGGCAAGCTGCAATCGGCTGGCCTTAGAAAATTAGGGTCAGAGTCTAAATTCGCGTTGCGTGGGTTTATCAGGAACGTTCAGCGGGCGAAATTGGAATCCGCCCCCCAATTTCTTACAGCATCGCGTACTTCGATCAGTGGGGGACTGGGGTTAGCCAGCGTATCAGTTGGGCGGTTACTTCGGGGCTGGTGAGCAGTTGCATGTGGTTCATGCGGTAGGTGATGAGTTGGGATTCTTTGGCGAAGATGAGGCGGCGTTCGGCGTTATCGTGTTGGCCTAGGGCGCTGTGCAGGGGAACCAGGCCGTCGCCTATGAGGCGGTCGGCTATGGCGCTGCGTTTGGCGGCTGTGGTGGCGGCCACGGTGAAGCAGGCTACGCCTTCGGGCAGGGGGATGGGGTGGCGGCTGTCGGGTTGTTTGCGGAAGCGGTCTTTGCCTTGCCAGTCGGCATCGACCACATAGCCGTAGCGCAGGTCGGTGATGCCGGCGCTGCGCAGTTGCACCAGCTTGGTAAAAGGTTTGCTGTAGGGCGTGCTGCCGAGCAGCACATCGACCCAGTTGCCTGCGCGCTCAAGGGGGGCACCGTGGTGCGGGGTGCCCAGGAAGACCGCGTTTTTGAGCAACGGGGGCCAGCGCAAGGCCGTGGTCTGGCTTTCCTTTGCGCTTTGCACGGCGCTGCGCGTCACCAAACCGCCCATGCTGTGGGCCACCACGGTGATCTCTTTTACTGGCACAGGCCAGTGGGCGACCAGTTGCTCCAGCTGCGCGCAGAGGGTGTGGCCATTTTGTGAGGTGTGCAGGCCGGTGTTGTAGCGCAGGTAAACAGCGGTGTAGCCCAAGGCTTCGGCCAATGCGGTGCCGTGGTCATGGTCATGGTCAGCGCTTTGGCGTTGGTCGTGATCAGCTGGGGCTGCGGTGCGCCACTGCAAATCGTTCATGCATAAGCCATGTACCAGCAGCAGCACCTTGGCCGTGGGCTTGAAATCAGCGGGCAAGGCTTGCCAATTGAGCGCCACGCCGTTGACGCGGAACGTCATGGGCGTGGCGAGCGGGTTTTTGCTTTCCACCAAGCGGTCACCCATCACGCCGTTCAGCGCAGCCAGCACGGCTTCGCGCTGCGGGGTTGGGGTTTGTTGTGTGCCCGTTGCGGATTCCAGCCAGGGCTGCAAACCGGTTAAGGCCATGCCTACGGTTTTGCCCACCAGCTGCGTCACGCCCTGAATGCTTTGGTACACCAAACCCGTTACCCCGCCGGTCTGGCCCGGCGCTTTACCGCCTGGCGCCCCCAGCGTGCGCCACACGGATTGGTGAACACCCTCGGCAATGCGCGTGACGCTGGCAGTGGCCTGGGTGGCCAGCTGGACAATGCCGCGCAAGTCCGAGGCGCGCAGGTGCTTGGGTGGGTTTTTAGAGGCCGTCTTTTGAGGGATTGGTGGGGTCATATCGGTCGATGCAAGAAAGAGGTTGTCTACGACAAAGCACATTGTGAACAACAAACCATCGCCCCGTTAGGGGGCATCACCTAGGTGCGCCCTTCACCCTGGTTGGTGCTGAATCAGATACTCTATCCGTCCACCCAAGGGTTATTACTAGATTTTCAGTGCATCAAAGTACAGGAATTAACCCTTTGGGTATCGCCGCTGCCAGTGTGTCAATCCTACGATTGAGTCACCGAACAAGTGCGATGAATGCACTGGCGGGATCTGTCAAAAACCTCAGGAGACATTCCATGAAATTAAAAGCTTGTGCCGTCCTCGTCACCGCGATGTTCGCCACCGTAGGCACGTCCATCAGTGCGCTGGCTGCGACCGATCTGGTCATCGCTACCGTGAACAACGGCCACATGATTACCATGCAAAAGCTGACCAAGCACTTTGAAGCGGCCAACCCCGATGTCAAAGTGAAGTGGGTCACGCTCGAAGAAGGTGTGCTGCGCCAGCGCGTCACCACCGATATCGCCACCAAAGGCGGTCAGTTCGATGTGATGACGATTGGTTTGTACGAGGCCCCCATTTGGTCCAAAAAAGGCTGGCTGGCCCCCATCGCCACCGATGCAGCCTATGACGTGGACGACATGCTGCCCGCCATCCGCAATGGCCTGTCGATGAACGGCAAGTTGTACGCGGCACCGTTCTACGGCGAAAGCTCGATGACCATGTACCGCGCTGATTTGGTCAAAGCCGCTGGCCTCACCATGCCCGCCAACCCGACCTGGACGGAAATGGCCAACATTGTCAGCAAAATCCATGATCCTGCCAAAGGCGTATACGGCCTGTGCCTGCGTGGCAAACCTGGCTGGGGCGACAACATGGCGTTCCTCAGCACCATGGTCAACGCCTACGGCGGTCAGTGGTTCGACATGGCGTGGAAGCCTCAAATCGACACCAAGCCCTGGCATGAGGCGATCACCCAGTATGTGGATTTGATGAAGAAATACGGCCCCCCCGGTGCCTCGGCCAACAGCTTCAACGAAAACCTGGCGCTGATGAACGAAGGCAAGTGCGGTGTGTGGATCGACGCCACCATTGCCGCTTCGTTCGTGAGCGACCCCAAGCAGTCCAAGGTGGCTGACAAGATGGCCTTCACCCAGGCCCCCAGCGCGGTAACGGCCAAAGGTTCCAACTGGCTGTGGTCATGGAATCTGGCCGTGCCAGCGTCGTCCAAAAAGCCTGAAATCGCTCAAAAATTCATCGCTTGGGCTACCTCCAAGGACTATGTGAACTTGGTGGCCAAAGAAGAAGGCTGGAACGCTGTGCCCACCGGCACCCGCAAATCCACCTACGCGAACCCCGAGTTCCAGAAGGTTGCCAAATTCGCGGTGGAAGAGTTGAAAGCCATCAACAGCGCCAACCCGAACGACAGCACCTTGCCTAAATCCCCCTATGTGGGCGTGCAGTACGCAGCGATCCCTGAATTCCAGGCGATCGGTATTGCGGTAGGCCAGCAAATGAGCGCAGCCCTGGCCGGCAAAGTGACCGTGGACGCGGCACTGAAGATCTCGCAAACAGCGGCTGAGCGTGAGATGACCAAGGGCGGGTACTACAAGAAGTAACCCAAAAAAAGCAACGCCCCACGGGGCTTGCTTGCCCGCTTCCTTGTGCACCAGCGCAAGGAAGCCTGAACCGTCGCGCCCCCGCGCCCCTTCACTGAAAGCCTCCCATGAACCGCTTCCTCCCCCGTGCGTTGATGGCACCCAGCATCATCACGCTGTTTTTGTGGATGATCGTCCCGCTGGTGATGACGCTGTATTTTTCCGTCATCCACTACAACCTGATGCAACCGGGTGAATACGGTTTTGTGGGGCTGGAAAACTTCAGCTACTTCATCACCGACCCGGATTTCTGGCCGTCTGTCGCACACACGCTGCAACTGCTGGGCTCCGTGATCGTCATCACCGTGGTGCTGGGCGTAGGTTTGGCCTTGTTGGTCAACGAGCCGTTTCCTGGCCAGGGCATTGTGCGGGTACTGCTGATTTCGCCTTTCTTTGTGATGCCCACCGTGAACGCGCTGCTTTGGAAGCACATGATGATGAACCCGATTTACGGCGTCATGGCGGATGTGTGGAAATTCTTTGGCGCTACGCCCATTGACTGGATGACCGATTTCCCACTGATCTCCGTCATCATCATGCTGTCGTGGCAATGGCTGCCGTTTGCGTGCCTGATTTTCATCACCTCACTGCAATCGCTGGACCGTGAGCAGATGGACGCGGCAGGCATGGACGGCGCGACCGCCTTCGACAAATTCTTTTACCTCGTGCTGCCGCACATGGGCCGCTCCATCGCCGTCGTGGTGATGATCGAGATGATTTTCCTGCTCAGCGTGTTTGCCGAGATTTTCACCACCACGGGGGGTGGGCCAGGCAACGACAGCACCAACCTGGCGTTCCTGATATTCAAGCAGGCGCTGATGAACTTTGACGTGGGTGTGGCCTCTGCCGGTGCGCTGTTTGCGGTCGTTCTGGCCAACATCGCCTCGGTGTTCCTGGTGCGGCTCGTCGGCAAGAACCTGGACTGAACGGAATCACTTTCATGAAAAAAACACCTTTCCCGATCGTTCGCACGGTATGTGCCTGGGGCGTGGCCCTGCTGCTGTTCTTTCCGCTGTTCTGGCTGGCCATCACCGCGTTCAAAACCGAAGGCCAGGCCATCGCCGGGCACCTGTTCTTCACGCCCACGCTGGCAAGCTTTGTAGAAGTGCAAGAGCGCAGCAACTACGCGCTGTTCGCTCTGAATTCGCTGATTACCAGCCTGGGCTCCACCATTTTGGGTATTTTGATTGCGGTGCCTGCGGCGTACTCGATGGCCTTTTTCCCGAGCAAGAAGACCAAAGACATCCTGCTGTGGATGCTCAGCACCAAGATGATGCCCGCCGTCGGCGCCCTGGTACCGGTGTATGTGATGGCACAAACCGTGGGCATGCTGGATTCGCTCACCGCGCTGGTGATTGTGTTCACGCTGTCCAACCTGCCCATCATGGTGTGGATGCTGTTCAGCGCGTTCAAAGAAGTCCCCAAAGACATTCTGGAAGCCGTGCGCCTGGACGGTGCCACCGTATGGGAAGAGTTCCGCCACGTCATCTTGCCGCTGACCATGGGCGGTATCGCTTCCACCGGCCTGCTGTGTCTGGTGCTGTCGTGGAACGAGGCATTCTGGGTGCTGAACCTGACCTCGGCCAACGCGGGCACGTTGGCGTCGCTGATCGCGTCGTACTCCAGCCCTGAAGGGCTCTTCTGGGCCAAGCTGTCGGCAGCGTCCCTGCTCGCCATCGCACCCATCATCGTTTTCGGCTGGTTCAGCCAGAAGCAACTCGTCCAGGGCTTGACCTTTGGCGCAGTCAAATAATTCATTCGCATTCGAGGAAATCACCATGTCTTTCTTAGAACTCCGTGGCGTTGAAAAAGTCTTTGGCGACCACCGCGTCATCAAGGGTGTCAACCTGGACATCAACAAGAACGAATTCATCGTCTTTGTCGGCCCCTCGGGCTGTGGTAAATCCACGCTGCTGCGCATGATTGCCGGGCTGGAAAGCATTGATGGCGGCTCGCTGCATGTCGATGGCAGAGACATCACCCACCTGCCCTCGTCGCAACGCGAGCTGGCGATGGTGTTCCAGAGCTATGCGCTCTACCCGCACATGACGGTGTACGACAACATGTCTTTCGCCCTGAAGCTGGCCAAAGTCTCGCCCGACGAGATCAAAAAGAAGGTGGAAAGCGCAGCTGAAAAGCTCAACCTCACCGCCTACCTGAAGCGCACGCCCAAAGAGCTGTCTGGCGGCCAGCGCCAGCGTGTCGCCATTGGCCGGGCCATCGTTCGCGCACCCAAAATCTTTTTGTTTGACGAGCCACTGTCCAACCTGGATGCGGCCTTGCGCGGCCAAACCCGTGTAGAAATCCACAAACTGCACCGCCAGCTCGGCGTGACCACCATTTACGTGACGCACGACCAGGTAGAGGCCATGACCCTGGCTGACCGCGTGGTGGTGCTGCGTGACGGCACTGTGGAGCAAGTTGGCGCCCCGCTAGACCTGTATGACAAACCCGCGAACCAGTTCGTCGCACAGTTCATCGGCATGCCGTCAATGAACATTGTGAAAGCCGCACAACTCTCGCAGTTTGGTGCGCTGGCCGGTCAAGCGGCAGGCCGTGTGCCCGCTGATGGTCTGATCGGCGTGCGGCCTGAAGGCGTGCGCGTGCTGCCTCAAAGCGGCATGGGCGTTCCGGGCAAGGTGGAGCTGATTGAAGCCCTGGGTGCAGACACGCTGATTCACGTGGACGTGATGGGAACGTCGATGATCTCGCGCCAAGCCGAACGCACCACGCTGCAACTGGGCGACCCGGTCACGCTGGCGTTCGATCTGGACACGCTGCACTGTTTTGACAAAGCGGGCCGCATGGTCTCGCTGGCGTGAGGGAGTGACGTTCAATGGCTTCTTCAAGCACTTCAGACCATTTCGTCATGCTGCACTTGGGCTTGGGGTCGTTCCATCGCGCCCACCAGGCTGTCTACATGCACCACCTGCGCCAGACGGGCGATACGCGTTGGTCACTGGCCGGGGGCAATACGCGGCCCGACATGCCCGAAACCATGGCGGCACTCGCCGCCCAAGGCGGGGCCTACACGCTGGAAACCGTGACACCGCAGAACGTACGCAGCTACGAACGCATTGAATCCATCCGCCAGATCATTCCCTACGAAGCCAGCTTGGCTGGTTTGATTGATGTGGGTGCGCAAGCCAACACCCGCATCATTTCGTTCACTGTTACCGAAGCCGGGTACTACCTCGACCCGCAAGACCAGCTGGACATGCGTGCCCCCGATTTGGCAGCCGACTTGGTGCGTGCCCAAAACGGCCAGCCTGGCAGCTGCATTTACGCCGCACTGACGGCCATCCTGCGCGAACGCATGCACCGCGCGGCTGGCCCTGTCACCCTGCTGAACTGCGACAACCTGCGCCACAACGGCGACAAGGTGCGTAAAGGCCTGCTGTCCTTTATCGGCCTGTTGAACGACCCCGCATTTTTACAATGGGTCACAGCGAATACCGGCTACCCCAATGCGATGGTAGACCGCATCACTCCCCGCCCTGCACCGGAGCTGCGCGCCCGCGTTTCAGACGCAACAGGCACAGACGACGGTGCCTCCATCATGGGTGAGTCGTTCATCCAATGGGTGATTGAGGACAATTTCTGTGCGGGTCGCCCGGACTGGAAGCAAGTCGGCGTGCAGATGGTGGCGTCTGTTGCACCGTTTGAAGAAGCCAAAATCCGCCTGCTCAACGCCACCCACAGCTGCATCGCCTGGGCGGGCACGCTGGCAGGCTATACCTACATCCACGAAGGCACGCACGATGCCCGCATCCGCAAAATGGCGTTTGATTACGTCACCACCGACGTGATGCCCTGTCTGGACACGCCCGAGGCGCCCTGCCCGCTCGACTTGGCCGCCTACCGCGACACCGTGCTTGACCGCTTTGGCAACCCTGCCATCCAGGACACCAACCAACGCGTGGCGGCTGATGGCTTCAGCAAAATTCCAGGCTTTATGGCCCCCACAGTGCGCGAATGTCTGGCGGCTGGCCGCAGCATGGATGCCGTAGCCATGCTGCCAGCGCTCTTTTTGGCGTTTTTACAGCGCTGGCACCAGGGTAAGTTGGCGTATGTGTACCAAGATCAAGCTATGGACGCCGCTGTAGCCCACACGATATGCAATGCCGCTGATCCGGTACTCGCCTTGGCCAGTCATACCGTGTTTTGGGGTGAATTGGCAGGGGACGTGCGCTTGGTGGCGGCACTGCGCCGCGCAGCAGACCGTGTCGCACAGTTTGAAAAGGAAGCCGCATGAGCCAACGTTTGATCCACCAACACGCCTTGCTGACGGGCACTGCCGGAGGCATCGGTCTGGCGGCTGTGACTGCATTTTTGCGCGAAGGCGCACGCTGCACTGCCGTCGATTTGGCGCCTATACCGTCCACAGCGCTGCAAGCCCTGTTGGCCCAGTACCCCGATCACCTGCACTACACAGGCGCTGATGTCTCTCAAATTGAGAGCATCAACAGCATGGTCAGTGAGGGCAGAGAGCGCTTTGGCACCATCACCACGCTGCTGAACAACGCCGCTGTCTTCAGCCTAGGTGATTTGCTGGAGATTGATGAACGCCAGTACCAGCGCATTTTTGATGTCAACGTCAAAGGCATGTTCTTCGTGATGCAGGCGGTGCTGAAGCAAATGGTGGCAGACGGCTGCAAAGGCAGCGTCACCAACCTGGCGTCCCAGGCCGGTCGCCGGGGTGAAGCGCTGGTTGCCCACTACTGCGCCAGCAAAGCCGCCGTCATCAGCTACACCCAGTCTGCGGCATTGGCGATGGCCCCGCACGGCATCCGTGTTAACGGTATTTCCCCTGGCGTCATCGACACACCCATGTGGAAAGACGTGGACGCCCAATTTGCCCAAGCCGAAGGCTTGGCGCTTGGGGAGAAAAAGAAAGCTGTTGGGCTGGCTGTGCCGCTAGGCTACATGGGTACGCCTGAAGACGTGGCCCGCGCCGCCGTATTTTTGGCCAGCGCTGAGGCCTCGTACATCACCGCCCAAACGCTGAATGTGGACGGTGGCAATGTGATGAGCTAAGGTGCTGTACCTACCCTGCCCACCCTGAAACCACAACCGTCATCAAGGAAAACCATGGCCAGCCTGCGTCAACGTACCCGTGAACCCGAGTTGGAACACGACTTTGGGCGCGACCCGACCCTGGGCTACGAACCCCGTGAAGTGCATGGCAGCCTGCGCTACCTGGAACACGGCATCCCCACGCCCCTGGTGCGCTGGCACCAGCATGAAGAGTACGAGCTGCACCTCATCGTGGAGACGCGTGGCAAGCTGTTTGTTGGCGACTACATTGGCCACTTTGAACCCGGTAACCTGGTGCTGACCGGCCCGCGTCTGCCCCATAACTGGATCTCGAGCGACAGCCCCGCCGAAGGCGTGGTGCTGCGCGACATGGTGCTGCAATTTTTGGATACCCCCTTTCGCCGGGCTTGCGAAGGCATAGGGGAGCTGCAAGCGGTACTGCCGTTATTGGAGCGCGCCCGCCACGGCATTGAATTTTTCGACATGAGCGAGTCCACCCGTGGGCATCTGGAACGCATCAAAAACAGCCATGGCCTGACCCGCTTTGGCGAGTTTTTGATGCTGCTGGACAAGCTGGCGAGCTGCACCGATTACCGGCTGCTCTCCACGGTGCAGATGCAAAGCTTTGACGACGATGCCTCGCTGGCCAAGATCAGCGGCATAGTGAGCTTTTTGACCGACCACAGTGCCGAACAGTTCACCATGGCGGACGTATCGGCCCGCGCCAGCATGAGCGAAAGCCAGTTTTCGCGCTATTTCCGCCGTGCCACAGGCAACACCTTCACCGATTTCGTCAACCACCTGCGCATCAACCGCGCCTGCCAGATGCTGATGGAGACCGATCGCTACATCAACAACGTCTGCTACGACGTGGGCTTCAACAACGTTGCCAACTTCAACCGCCGCTTCATGCAAATCAAGGGCATGACGCCCAAAGACTTCCGCCGCCAGGCCGAAGCCCGGTTTGGCACCAAATAACCTTCTCCCACTTTTTTCATGTACCTCGGACTCGATTTAGGCACCTCAGAACTCAAAGCCTTGCTGCTTGCCGATGACCACCGCGTCATCGCCGTGGCCCATGCGCCGCTGACGGTGCACAACCCACAACCGCTCTGGGCAGAGCAAGATCCACACAGTTGGTGGCAGGCGTTGGAATCGGTGATGAACCAACTGGCCACCAGCCACCGCACAGCCCTGTCGGCGGTGCGTGCCATCGGCCTTTCAGGGCAAATGCACGGTGCGGTGCTGCTCGATGCAGCAAACAAGGTCTTGCGCCCCGCCATTTTGTGGAACGATGGCCGCAGCGGGGCAGCGTGTGTGGCGTTGATGCAGGCCGTACCCGATCTGGCCGAGATCACCGGTAACCTGGCCATGCCTGGCTTCACCGCGCCCAAGCTGTGGTGGCTGCGAGAGAACGAACCTGAGATTTTTCGCCAAACGGCGCGTGTGCTGCTGCCCAAAGACTACCTGCGCCTGCTGCTGACCGGCGAGGCCGTCACCGATTGCTCGGACGCTTCAGGCACGCTGTGGCTGGACGTGGGCGCAAGGCGCTGGTCGGACAAACTGCTGGCCGCTTGCGGATTGAATGAATCGCATATGCCACGCCTGGTGGAGGGCAGCGAAGTCTCCGCAAGCCTGTCTGCCACGGTCGCTGCCCGCTGGGGCTTGCGCACCGGCCTGCCTGTTGCGGGTGGGGGTGGTGACAACGCGGCCAGCGCTGTGGGCATGGGGGTGGTGTCAGCGGGGCAAGGTTTTGTCTCACTGGGCACCTCAGGCGTGGTGTTTTTGGCAACCAACAGCTTCCGCCCCAATCCGGCACAGGCTGTCCACGCGTTTTGCCACGCATTACCGCAGCGCTGGCACCAGATGTCGGTGATGCTGTCTGCGGCCAGCGCCGTGAGCTGGGCCACCAAGCTGCTGCGCTTTGACAACGAGGCCGCGCTACTTCAAGCCGCCGCTCAACTCAGCCCCTGTGAGCGTGCTACAGCCCCGCTGTTTTTGCCTTACCTGTCAGGCGAGCGCTCGCCGCACAACAACCCACAAGCCCAGGGTGTGCTGTTCGGTCTGACCCATGCCCACCATGCCGCAACCATAGCCTATGCCGTGGTGGAAGGCGTGAACTTTGGGTTGTACGACGGTTGGCGCACGCTGGCCACCGATCAGCCCGTCCGTGCGTTGTCGGTGGTGGGCGGTGGTGCACGAAGCGCATGGTGGTCACAGGAGCTGGCCAACACATTTGGTGTGCCCCTGGTGACGCAAGAAGGCGGTGCAACCGGTGGTGCACTCGGCGCAGCGCGCTTGGCTTGGCTGGCAGACGGTGGCACCGAGGCCCACGTCTGCCTCAGTCCGCCTGTCGCTCAACGGTTTGAACCTGCAGCACCTGGTGCCGCAGAGACTGAACGCTATCCGCGCTTTAAAGCGCTGTACACCAGCTTGCGCAGCAGTTTCATGTGAGACTCGTCAAATACCGTGCCAAAGATGACACTCTTGGAATGTGAATATTCACCAAAGAATCCCCGGTTCAGGGGGTTGAATCGACTCTGTTACTGCTTACAGTAGAGGGCATAACGAGAAACACTGCTCAGGGATTTTTGAACGCTCAGGGACGTTGCCACACAGAACCGCACACAAGGGTCGGTGGCAACATTTTTTCAGTGAGACGCAGGGGTTTTCAACCCGACCAGTCCACCCACCCCGTCCAAGCGGTGGCCAAGACAACCACACCAAACGCTATCCGGTACCACGCAAAGGGTACAAAATTATTGCTCGCAATGTAGCGCAGCAGCCACTTCACGCACAGCCATGCGCTGATGAACGAAAACACCAGCCCGACCAAGAACATCGGCGCATCCGCTACCGAAAGAATAGCGCGCTCTTTATACAGGCTGTATGCACCAGCACCAATCAGCGTAGGAATTGCCAAAAAGAACGAGAAATCGGTTGCGGCCTTGCGCGACAAGCCCAGCAGCATCCCACCAATGATGGTGGCACCGCTGCGGCTGGTTCCAGGCACCATGGCGAGGCACTGCACCAGGCCGACTTTGAGCGCGTCCATGGGCGTCATGGCGTCAACGTCCTGGATGCGGGTGGCCGTCGCTGGGCGGCGCTCTGCCCACAAGATGATGATGCCGCCCAAAATAAAGGTGCTGGCCACTACCACAGGGGTGAACAAATGGGCTTTGATGGCTTTGCCGAACAACAGTCCCAAAATCACTGCGGGTATAAAACCAATCAGCACATTCAGTGCAAAACGTTGTGCTTGAGGCTTGCTGGGCAAATCACGCAGGGTTTGGGCAATTTTTTGCCAGTAAACAAGGATTACGGCAAAGATCGCCCCCGTCTGGATGGCAATGTCAAAGACTTTGGCTTTGTCGTCGTGCATCCCCAAAAGTGAACCTGTCAGTATCAGGTGCCCGGTGGATGAAATGGGCAGAAACTCAGTCAGCCCTTCGACGATGCCCATGATGGCCGCTTTGACCAGCAACACAATATCCATACGCGCTCTCCCGATAACGGCTAAAGCATCGGATTATCGCTTTGGACATGGTGCGCACATGGCGCTCATACAGCTGCCGGCCCGATTCTGGGGACCACTGCCCTGGCGTGGTTGGCCAGAGCAGGTTTGAATCCCCCACGGGTCAATGCAACATGGGCAGACCGGTGCGGCAAACCCAAGGCCTCCCCCGGTAGCAGCTTGAACACAGCCACAGCGCCCACCAGTTCCTCAGCTTGCGCCTTCAGACTGCTGGCAGCGGCAGCCATCTCTTCGACCATGGCGGCGTTTTGCTGGGTCACCTGGTCCATTTGGGACACAGCCTCACCGACCTGGGCGAAACCCAAGGCTTGTTCATGGTTGGCCGCGTTGATCTCACCCATCAAATCGGTGACGCGCTTGATGGCGTGCACAACTTCCGTCATCGTGACACCTGCCTTGTCGACCTGCACCGAGCCTCTTTCAACACGCTCGACACTGGCACCGATCAGCGCCTTGATTTCTTTGGCCGCCTCTGCCGATCGGCCTGCCAAGCTGCGCACTTCCGACGCCACCACAGCAAAACCACGCCCCTGCTCGCCAGCGCGGGCCGCCTCGACAGCGGCATTCAGTGCCAAGATGTTCGTCTGGAACGCAATACCGTCAATGACGCTGATGATGTCGGCAATCTTCTTGGAGCTGTCGTTGATGCCTTTCATGGTCTCAACCACTTGACTCACGACCTCTCCACCCTGCACCGCTACGCTGCTGGCGGTCAAGGCCAGCTGATTGGCCTGGCGGGCACTGCCCGCATTTTGTTGAACTGTGGCATTCAATTCCTCCATGGCAGCAGCCGTCTGCTCCAAGGCACTGGCTTGCTGTTCGGTACGGGCGGAAAGGTCATGGTTGCCTTGGGCAATTTGCGTGCTGGCTGTGGCCACGTGCTCTGAGCCGCGCCGCACATCGCTGACGACACCACTCAAGCGCGCCTGCATGGTCTTCAGTGCGGCCAGCAGTTGCGCTGTTTCGCTGCGGCCATTGGCATCGAATTGCAAGGTCATGTCCCCCTCAGCGACGGCGCGTGCCACGTCCACAGCCTGGACAATGGGGCGGGTAATAGAGCGCGTAATCACTATCCCCATGAGGACGGACAGCACCAGCGCCAGGGAGCAGGCCACCCAAATGGTGGTTTCCAGCTGGGAAAATTCGGCACTGGCACCCTCGCTGGACTGGGCCATCAGGGACTCCTGGAATTTGATCATTTCCTCCAGCGCATCGAAATAAGCCAGTTGGGAAGGACGAAGTGCCACCAACAGCAGGGTTTTGGCCTCATCAAGCTTGCTTGCCCGGATGAGGTCTTCAAATTTGGACTGCAAAGGGAGGTACTTGCCACGGGCTTCTTGCACCTTGGCCAAAATGACCCGGCCCTGGTCAGTTTTGATCTGCCCATCCAGTGCCTCTAGCCGTGCGGCAATGTCTTTGCGGGACACTTCGATGTCCTCGATCTGCGCCTTGATATCAGCAGGCTCGCTCATGATGAGGGTGTTGCGCATGGCCCGCGCAATGTGGTCGAGATCGCTGCGCACGGTTTCCAGTGAAACAATTTTGGGATAGCGGTCATGAACAATCAAATCCACGGAGTGGTCTACCGCCTTGATTTTGAAAAAAGTCATCCCCCCGAACACCGCCATCAACAAGGCCAAGGCGCCAAAGCCCAGCGTCAACCGGGTAGAAATTTTCAAGTCGGCTATGTTCACAAAATATCCCTTTGCTTGGTTGGTTGAAATTGCTGCGGATTAACGCCGTCAAGCGCTGTCCACCCCATGCTGTTCATGCAGCAATCACTGCACTTCAGCGTCCCTGTTCGGCGTTTCGTCGCACGCCTCTAGCCACCCAGCACCCTGATCCAACACACTAGTGTCCATTGAACCGTACAGCCCGCGTGTGACAGCGCAAATAACCCGACTGCAACAGTTGACATCTTTGGAGAATTTCATGGTCATGCAAATCATCAGCCACACCCCAACCTGGGTTTTTATCCTCTTCGCCGTGCTGCTGGCACTGGGTTTGTCCCAACTGCAAACCCGTACTGCCTCACTCAAGCGCATCACCTTGATGCCTGTGGCCATGCTGGGGCTGGCCTTGTCCGGTGTGGTTTCCGCCTTCGGCAAGGCCAGCGGGGGCGCTGCGGTGCTGAGTTGGGCTATAGCGGCGGTCATGGCTGGCCTGTGGCTGTTTTCACGTGCGGTGCCGCAGGGCACGCGGTATGACGCTGCGAGCAAGCTGTTCACACTGCCAGGCAGCGCTGTGCCTCTGTGGCTCATGCTGGGAATTTTTTGTACCAAATACGCGGTTGGCGTGAGCCTTGGGTTTCACCCTGAGCTGGCCCAAAACACAGTTTTTGCGCTGGGTGTGAGCGGGCTGTATGGCGTATTCAGCGGGATTTTTGCGGCACGGGCTGCACGGCTGTGGCGGCTGGCGGGGCAGCATCTGCATTGGGTGGCTGGCGTAGCGCAGCGTGACCCTTGGTAAACACCAGGCGATAGCACTGACCACCAACCAACCACTCATTACCGCACATTCAGGAGCCGCCATGAACCGCATGATTCGATCACTTATTGATAGCACGCTATGCTCATCAGTATTGCTGTGCAGCAGTTTATTGCCTACAGCACACGCAGCCACCGGCTTGGACGTGATAGCCGCCACGTCCACTGCGGGGCCGATCACCGTGTTTTACCCCAGCGACAGCGCAACGGCGCCCGTCAAGCGAGGCGCAGTCACCTTGGACATGGCATGGCAAGGCACACCCAAGTCAGGCAATCAACGGCTGATTGTGTTGTCGCACGGCTCGGGTGGCTCGCCTTGGCAGCTGACCGATTTGGCAAACCGCCTGGTAGCAGACGGCTACACCGTGGCCGTGCCGGAGCATGAGGGCGATAACTACCACTCGCACAGCAAAGTCGGGCCAGAGACCTGGAAGCTGCGCCCGCTGGAAATCTCCCATGCCATTGATGCCATGGCGGCAGACACCCGCTTTGCCACGTTGTTTGATGCCCAGCGCGTGGGCGTCTGGGGTATGTCGGCAGGCGGGCACACTGCGCTGACGCTGGCTGGAGGACGCTGGTCGCCCGCCAAGCTGCTCACGCATTGCGAGGCGCACTTGGCAGAAGACTTTGCCGCCTGCACAGGGGCCGCCACAGAACTCACCGGCAGCGGCTGGGATGGCATCAAAAAAACCATCGCCATGCCTATCATCCGTTGGGTTCTGAGCGGCGACGAGACGTTCTACGGCCACACCGACCTACGCATCAAAGCCATCATCGCAGGCGTGCCGTTTGCAGTGGACTTTGACCTCAGCACACTGGCCAAGCCTGTGGTACCGCTGGGGCTGATCCGTGCAGGACAAGACCGCTGGCTGGTACCGCAGTTCCATGGCGATCGCGTCATCGCCACATGCCAACCCACCCAGGCTTGCGAGGTCATCAGCGACATGCCCACAGCAGGCCATGGCGCACTGCTGGCACCACTGCCGCAGGGCTTGCCCGAGCGCATTCAGCGCCTGCTGGACGACCCCTCGGATTTTGAGCGTACCAGCCAGCTGCCTGTGCTCTACGAGCGCACCACGGCATTTTTCAAACAGCACCTGCGCCCCTAAAATTACACCTTATGCCTACCCCTTTATCCCCTGAAGAAATTGATCGCTTAGCCCGTAAACGTGCCGGAGCCAAGATGGGGTGGTACATCCACGCTACGGTTTTTGTACTGGTGAACCTGTTTGTTTTTGCCTGCTCAGAATACGCTTTTGGCAGCCGACACTGGTCCATCAAACCCTTTTTAGGGTGGGGGTTGGGTTTGGCACGTGGCCGCCCAAAGAACTTAATCCAAATTTTAATCAAACCCTTTTTAGGGTGGGGGTTGGGTTTGGCACTGCATGGTATTTCGGTGTTTTGGCTGGGAAAAACCAGTGCGTTTCGTGAACGCCTGGTAGAAAAAGAGCGTGAGCGCTTGCGCCGTCAAAACGAACAGCGGTAACCAGAAACCATGAAAATTGACTGGGCTGAGCAGCTGCGGCGCTACCTGCAAGTTCTGGCATTTGCATTGGCGATTTCGGCCATGCTCTATACCTTTTCCCCAAACAGGCCCTATGAGATTGGGTTGATCTACTCGCTGTGTATCTCAACGCTGTGTTGGGCGTTCACCGATTTTGGTCGGTTTTTCCTGAAACCAGATCCAGAAACCCAATGGCCCAAGGGCTGGCGAATGCTGCTGCTGATTGTGCTGGGCACGGTAGGCGGCTGGTTGGGCGGCACGGGTATCGGCGATATGTGGTTTGGCTGGTCATCCTGGGACCAAAGCCCCAACAAATTACGCAGCGACTGGGCCTTCACGGTGGTCGCAGGCATCGTCATCAGCTACTACTTCTATAGCCAGGGCAAAAGCAGCAGCTTGCAAGCCAAATTCGCACAGGCACAGCGCCAAGCCGCGGAGGCGCACGCCCAAGCAGCCGAAGCGCAGCTCAAGCTGCTACAGGCCCAGCTTGACCCGCACATGCTGTTCAACACCCTGGCCAACTTGCGCGTGCTGATTGGCATCAACCCCCTTGCCGCACAAGACATGCTCGACCGCATGATCGCCTACCTGCGAGCCACCTTGTCGGCCTCACGCGCTACCGTCCACCCCTTGCATGTGGAGTTTGAGCGGCTGAACGATTACTTGGCGTTGATGGCGGTACGCATGG
This sequence comes from Betaproteobacteria bacterium, assembly GCA_025356445.1. GTDB lineage: Bacteria > Pseudomonadota > Gammaproteobacteria > Burkholderiales > Burkholderiaceae_C > Defluviibacillus. Next base: position 17,418 of record JANXSZ010000011.1, read on the forward strand.
GGCCGCGCCTCCTGTTCACGCTGGATTTGCCTGATGATTTATGCGATGTACCGGTACCCACGCTGTTGTTACAGCCACTGGTGGAAAACAGCATCCAGCATGGTTTGGAGCCGCAAGTGCAAGGTGGAAAAATCACGGTACGGGCCAGCAGCAAGGGCACCCAATTGATGCTGGAAGTGACCGATACCGGCATGGGCTTGCAGCACAACCTGAACCTGCCTGACACCAACACGGGTGGAATTGGAGGATTTGGCCTGGCCCAAGTGCGCGCGCGACTGCACACCGCTTATGGCACGCTAGCCACTGTCGAATTAACAGCACCTGCCGCTGGTGGCACAAGCGCTACGCTGACATTTCCCTTGCATTCAGGCGACACGAACCGCCATAACGAATCCTGAAACCGACACCCATGCACGCAACCGCCCTGATCGCCGAAGACGAACCCCTGTTGGCCCAGGCCCTGCACGCCGAACTGGCCCGCGCTTGGCCCGGTTTGCAGGTACTGGCAACCGTGGGTAACGGCCTGTCCGCAGTGCAGCAGGCGCTGGCGCTGAAACCGCAGGTGCTTTTTTTCGACATCCGTATGCCCGGTTTGAGTGGCCTGGAAGCTGCGGCCGAATTGGCGGATGCATGGGATGTGCGGGATTCCGAAAACGGTGCCACGCCCTTCCCTGTTTTGGTCTTCGTGACAGCTTACGACCAGTACGCCGTGCAAGCGTTTGAGGTGCAGGCGGTGGACTACGTGCTCAAGCCAGTCCAGGCCGTTAGACTGCAAAAAACAGTAGCGAAAGTGCAGCTTGTGCTTGCTGCGCGGGCATCAGCAGCTATGAATTCAGAAGCACCACAGGCAGAGCCTGACAGCCTGAGCCACACCGTAGCGCAGCTGCGCCACCTGCTGGCTGCGTCGGCCTCTGTTGCTTGTGCCGCCACTGTGCCCATCCTTAAAGTCATCCAGGCCAGCGTGGGCCAGCAAATTCGCATGGTGCCTGTAGACGATGTGCTGGTGTTTGAAGCCGCAGACAAGTACGTGCGGGTGCTGACAGCACAGCGTGAGTACCTGATCCGCACCCCGCTGAAAGACCTGCTGCCCCAGCTGGACGCGCAGATTTTTTGGCAGATTCACCGCAGCACCGTGGTTCGCGCAGAAGCGATTGAGGCGGTATCGCGCGACGACACCGGCAAACAACACCTCAGTTTACGGGGGTGCAACGAAAAATTGCTGGTGAGTCGGCTTTACGCCCACCTGTTCAAGCCGATGTAAAGCCATCTGCATCGGCGTTGACAGGGGGGTAACGGGGTCATTGCTCAGCGGTGGCCGCCGTAGCCGCCACCATAGCCGCCATACTCGCCACGCCACCCGGGTCCAAAGCCATGGTGGTGTCCCCACGGACGGTAAACTGGTGCTGGCGCATAGACCACGGGCTGACGTACCACGGTGGTGTAAGAAGGGCCATAGTAAGGCTGCTGGTAAACCTGCGGATAAGCAGACGTATAGGCCGCAGGTGGGTAATACGCCACTTGGGGTTGAACATACACCGGCTGAGGTTGCAAATACACGGGTGCTGGCCGCCCATAGACCTGGGCTGGCTGGGCATACACCACCTGTGGTGCGTACACCCGCTGCGGATTCGCTAACCCTAATTGCACGCCAGGCAGGCCAACGCCGACCGACCAGTTGACGTTACTCGCCAAAGCTGCAGGCGCAGCGCCTAACGTGACCAGACCGACAGCAAGGGCTGCTGTAGCGATAAAACGAGAAGTGAACTTCATACGTTGCTCCTGAGTGCAGGCAGCCACTGAGGTGCCTTGTACTTACAACGCGCAGCCAGGGCTTGCGCTGACCCACAGGGGCACAAACAATGTAAAGTTTTACACCTTGTAAGGCAACTGCACCCGCAGCAGTTGTGACGCCACTGCCGGGTTGTCCGCATCCGTGACCAGGGTCAGCACCAGTGAGTTGTCTTCGGCCACTTCCGTCACCACGCCTTCTACCTTTGGCCCGCCTTGGAGCCAGTGCAGTTGACGAATCTTGCCTTCAGGCCCAACCACACCCACGGCGGAGCCTGCGCATGGGCCATCTTTGGCAGCGCTGCGGCGGTTGTTTTCTGCCACCGCGCAAAACGCCCAACCGCCACCGGGCAAAGCAGCACCGTCGGTCAGGTTAAGAGGCACGCCGTCAATATCACCCAGCACGATGGGACGGATGGATTTGGCCGGTGGCGCTTTGGGGCTTTGGCCCACCAACCACGGCGCCATCAGGCTCCAGTCGTAAGTGACGCAGGCATTGCGCGGGTGGTGCGCGTTGCCCCGGTTACCGCGCTGCAACAAACGCAACTCACCACCAGCGAGGAAAACGCCTTCGATGTTCAGGTCATCCAGGCGCTTTCGCAGGGGGTCGTACAGTGGAGCAAGGCTGATGTGCGCCAAGCGCTCGGTCAACCCACCTTGAGCGTCAAGGGCGATCAGCACGCCGGTTTCACGCTTCATGTTGGTGCCTGAGGCCAGCGCCAGCAGTGCGCCATGCGGGCAACCAGGCAGCGCAGGCAAGGCACACAGGGTTTCCAAGTCGGGCTTGGCAAGCCGCCGCTTATTTTTATCGTGGGGCAAGTTGCCCTCAAACAAACGCACCAGGGGAACGGGCTGACCGGTACTGGCCGGGTCTTCAGACACCAGCGCCATGTGAAACTCGTCGTCGCCCACCACATACAGGCGACCTTTGACGCGAACCAAGCCACTGGCAGCGCTCAAATGAGGCTGACCACGGGGGTGCAGGCTGGGGTCAACGGATAAATCGCGGAGGACTTCAGGAATGAGTTCAGTATTAAGCATGGGGCGATTTTCACCTACGGACAGACCGCAGCCCTGCTGGCCGCGCCTCTAAAATGCAGCAATGAGCTCCTCTACCCCCCACTCCCCTGCCGCAGACAAGACCGAAGCCCCGAAACCCAGCAACTTTTTGCGCCAAATCATCGAGAGCGATCTGGCCCAAGGCAGCTACGCCACACGCCACTGGGGTGGCACGCCCGGCGATGCCGCGCACCACCAAGACGGGGCCATCGACCCGTCCGCCATTCGCACCCGCTTCCCACCCGAGCCCAACGGCTACCTGCACATCGGACACGCTAAAAGCATTTGTTTGAATTTTGGCTTGGCACGCGATTACGGTGGCGTATGCCACATGCGATTTGACGACACTAACCCCGAGAAAGAAGACCAGGAGTACGTGGACTCCATCCTCGATGCAGTGAAGTGGCTGGGCTTCAACTGGGAGGCCAACGGCACGTCGCACTACTACCAAGCCAGCAACTATTTCGATTTCATGTACCGCGCTGCCGAGTACTTGATTGAAGCCGGCCACGCCTATGTGGACGAGCAAAGCGCTGAAGAGATGCGCGCCAACCGGGGTGACTTTGGTAAACCCGGCATCGAAAGCCCATACAGAGGTCGTACCCCTGCCGAAAATTTACAACGCTTTCGGGAGATGGCGCAAGGCCAGCATGCTGATGGCGCTATGGTTTTAAGATCAAAAATTGACATGGCTGCACCCAATATCAACCTGCGCGACCCAGCCATTTACCGCATTCGCCGTGCCACACACCACAACACGGGCGACAAATGGTGCATCTACCCGATGTACACCTTTGCCCACCCGATTGAAGACGCGTTGGAGAACATCACCCACAGCATCTGCACGCTGGAATTTGAAGACCAGCGCCCGTTTTACGACTGGCTGCTTGACCGTTTGGCCGAGGGTGACCTCATCAACACGCCGCACCCGCGCCAATACGAATTCGCCCGGCTCAACCTCACCTACGTCATCACCAGCAAGCGCAAACTGGCACAGCTGGTGAACGAACACCACGTCAGTGGCTGGGACGATCCGCGCCTGCCCACCCTCGTGGGCCTGCGCCGTCGCGGCTACACGCCTGAAGCGATACAGCTGTTTGCAGAGCGTATTGGTGTCAGCAAAGCCGACAGTTGGATCGACTACAGCACGCTGGAAGGCGCACTGCGCGACACACTGGACACAGTGGTGCCCCGTGCCATGGCGGTCCTTGACCCGGTGAAACTGGTCATCACCAACTGGGATGCCCTCTACGGAGAGAACGTGCTGGACGATTGCAGCGCCCCCATCCACCCCCATCCGCACGCCGACCACCCCGAGCACGCAGGCCGCCGCAGCTTCAAATTCGGCAAGGCAGTGTGGATTGAGCGCAGCGACTATGAAGACGTGCCACCCAAAGGCTACAACCGCCTGTACCCACCCCAAACCAGCCAGGACGGCACCACCAAGCCCGGCAACACCGTGCGCCTGAAATACGGTCACGTTATCCGCTGCACGGGTGCCGTGAAAGATGCAGCAGGCCAGCTCACCGAAGTCCACGCCGAGCTGATTCCTGATACCAAAAGCGGCACACCAGGTGCGGACGCGATCAAGGTCAAAGGCGTGATCACTTGGGTGGCAGTGGCAGACGCAGTACCCGCTGAAGTGCGCCTGTACGACCGCCTCTTCACCGACGCCTACCCGGATGCTGGTGGCAAAGACTTTTTGTCAACCCTCAACCCCAACAGTTTGAAAACCGTTACCGCCTATGTGGAACCTGCACTGGGCACAGGCGGTGCCATCGCAGCCAAGGCCGACGATAAGTTCCAGTTTGAGCGCCACGGCTACTTTGCGGCCGACCGGCTTGATTGCACGGCGGACAAGCTGGTGTTCAACCGGGTCACAGGGCTGAAAGACAGCTGGGGCAAGTAAACCGCATAAAAGCCATATAAAAAATGGATCAGACATGTTTTTCTGAATCCATTGGCGAAAACTTTACGTACTCTTAAGAGTTGCCAGCACCGCACCTTTGAAGATCAGTGCTGGTGGCCTCTCGTTCTGCCTCTGCTTTGGGGCAGTTCCGTTTCAAACTGTTGGAGGTTTTCAAAATGATGTTCCGTACTGCACTCGCCACTTCTGCCGCCCTCGGTATCTCCTTGCTCGCCGCCTGCACGGCCCCCATGGGCATGATGGGTAAGCCATTCATGCAAGACAGCCTTCCCCCCGTCGTCCAAGTGCCTGCGGGCCATAAAGTGGTGATGGAAGCTGTGGGCGTGGGTGAAATCACTTACGAATGCCGGGCTAAAAAAGACATGGCCGGCCAGTATGAATGGGTGTTTGTAGGCCCAGATGCGAAGCTCAACAGTCGCGCAGGCCAACAGGTCGGCAAATACTATGGCCCCCCTGCGACCTGGGAGAGTGCTGATGGCTCCAAAGTCACCGGCGCACAAGTGGCTGTAGCACCAGCAGGTACGGGCAACATCCCGCTGCAACTCGTCAAAGCCAACCCGGCCATGGGCCAGGGTGCAATGGTAGGCACCAGCTATATCCAGCGCGTGGCGACCCAGGGCGGCGTAGCCCCCGCCTCTGCCTGCGATGCTGGCAGCATAAGTAAAAAGGAAATTGTGAAATACCAGGCGGACTACATCTTCTGGCGCGCAATGTAACCACCACCGTCATCACAAGCCCCCACTGAATGCGCGCAGTGGGGGCTTTTTAACGTCGGCCTAGACAGCAGCCTCTACGGATAGTCTGCGGGCGCTACCGCAATTAGGGCACACCCTCTAGGGTAAACCCTGAAAATTCACGTATCAACATTTTTTCAGGAACCCAAGCTATGCAAGCAACCAACCTTTCCAGCATCACCAACGACCTGATCGCTTCTTACGGCAACACCGCCAAAAACGTGATCAACGCTTACCGCGCTGGTGGTGACCGCATGGTGGATTTTCTAGAGCAACGTTGGGACAGCGCCTTCAAAGAATCCAGCCCTCAGCTGACCGCTGAAGTGCGCCAAAACGCGCTGAACGCCCAAAAGGTGCTGGGCAGCTACTACGCCAAGGGCGTGGCCATGACGACCGAAGGCGCAGAGTCCGTGGTGGACAAGTTTGTCAAGTTCGTGGCAGAAGGCGTCGAGCAAGTGGCCGCCAACGCCAGCCGCTTTGAAGAAAAAACCGGGGTGACAGCGCTCAATCAACTCGCCTTGGCAGCCGTACCAGCGGCTACAGCTGCGGCCAAACTGGTGACGCAGCTGGAGCAAAAATCAGGTGAACTGGTCAGCAAGATTGCTGGTGACAGCGTAACGGCGGCCACCATCAAGCGTGCCACGCCGTTCAAGCAAGCCCGCGCACGCAAGACGGCCTGAAGCCTTTAATTTCCCTTATTCCGCCTCAGCCTCACGGTTCAGCGCCGGAGACTTGATTTTCTTTTTCTTCAAGGCCCGCTCGGCATCCTGCTTTTGCCCTGCGGCCAACCAGCCTGCAAACTCTTCAGGCGTCTCCAGCGTAATGCGCCCCAGATTGGCAGAGCGGAATTCGTGGATCACGATTTCCGCCGCTTTTTGAATGTTCACGCGGCCTTTGCCCAAGATGGCACCGCGTTTACGGCCGACTGCTTCGATCAACTCCTCATCGGCCATATCAGGATGTACATCGATTTTGAAGCGGGCTTCCATCAAACCGGGGTAGTGGACTTTGAGGTAGGACACCAGTTCCAAGGCCACCAGCTCTTCGTCAAACGCATTGCGCCCCACCGCGCCACTGGCGGCCAAGTTGTAGCCGCTTTGGGTCACGATGATGCGCGGCCACAGCATGCCGGGCGTGTCGTACAAATAGAAATCAGGCCGCACAGCAATGCGGTGCTCCAGCTTGGTGATGCCCGCCTCGTCCCCCGTCTTCATGGTGCTTTTGCCCGACACGCTGTTGATGAGCGTGGATTTACCCACATTCGGAATGCCACAAATCAGCACCCGCAGCGGCTTGACCACGCTGTTGCGGTGCGGTGCCAGCTCGCGGCAGGCTTGAATCAAACGCTGCGCAGGGGCAGCTTCAGAAGCATCCATGCCGATGGCTTTGGTGATCTGCACTGGCGCGGTGTGGCCAGACGCCGATACGCTGGGTGCAATGGCAGGGCTGTTGTAGTGCGCGAGCCAGAGCGCCGTGCGGGCCGGGTCAGCCAAATCTTGCTTGTTCAGTATCTTCAACGCGGGCTTGCCACTGGTCAGCTCAGCCAGCATGGGGTTGGCGCTCGAACCTGGCAGGCGGGCGTCCAGCATCTCGATCACGACATCGGTGTCTTTAACGCGTTCGCTGATGGCCTTTTTGGTCAAGTGCATGTGACCGGGGAACCATTGGATAGCCATCTTTTTCTTTCTTTTTCGGGGTGCTTTGCGCATACAGCAACGGGTTCAACACCAACAAGGTATCGGGTGCGCGGGTCAGCATTGTGCCGTGTGAACGGTCGCTCACCCGTAAATTCAGGGTTTTCCCTGAAAACCTTGGACAACTTTGTGGGTAACTTGCCAAAGCGCCTGTAAGAACGCGCTAAGTCGTTGTTTTAAATGGACAAGCCTTGCACTGCCACTTTATTGAGCAGAGGATAACTTCGTTGGGCCATGAGCGCTTGTTCAAAACTCAATCACTTCATATTTGATAGCATGCTTAGCCTACCCAGATTGCACTACAGGCACATTAGGCAAAAAATGGCTTGGCACAAGCCGCTGCGGTATGCGAGCAGGCATGGCGCTGTTCAGAACAGCTGTCCGCTGAAAAAGCGTAGCACCGCCGCAAAGCAGCGGTGACAACGGGTTCTCCCTGTAATCACTGAACAACCTTGTTGATAAGCCCCGTGTGGCGCTGTACGACGGCGCTAAGTGCATGATTTTTATAGAAAATACTTAGACTGCCCATTTAACAGGCAGTTAGACCTGAGAGCCATGTCAGCCTCCAAGCTGAGCACACCGCCCAACACCGTTCTCGTATCTCCCGAATGGGGGATACGAGAACGGTGTTGGGCGGTGTGCTTGTCGTAGCATCACAGTGCGGCACCCGTCACCGCGCCAAGGCAATGATTCATGAAGGTATTAATCGTGGACGACCACGCCCTGTTCAGGGTTGGGCTTGAGATGCTGCTGTCCCAGCTGGTATCGCCCTTGCAGGTGTCGCAAGCCGCAAACGCGCATCAGGCGCTGGGCATGATCGCGGCGGGAAACGCTTTTGACCTGGTCATACTCGACTGGAACATGCCCAAGATGAGTGGCATGGATGCGCTGCTGGCCGTTACCGGCGACCTTACGAAGACCTGCTGCAAATACCCGCCTTGCAAAGTATTTTGCGCAAAATACCGGTCAACATGATGCCCGATGACCATGAAATGATAGACAACTGGGAGCCTGGTTTTAAAACGAAAAATCAGCAATGGAAAGACGAAGGACTCAAGGCCTATTGGCAGTACCAGCGTATGGATGACCCGAAAAAAAATGACGTGTACATCACGCAAACGGTATGCGGGTTTGCGCTGTTCATGGCTGACAGCCGTACTGACCGTACCTTGCGTACAGCGAACATTCCAGGCCACATCATGGGTCGAGAGCAGTTACAGGCGCTTCAGGCATGGCTGCTGACACAACAATCCAAGGACGCCACAGCCCCCAAGTTTGTTGCCTGTGCCGCTATGGTGCTGCCACGTCATGTGGGCTTACCACCAACACTCAGCGCTGCGTCCGGGTGCTTGTCAGAAGATGCCTGGGATGGTTACCCCAATTCGCTGGCAGCGTTGTTGGGCTTCATCGCTGAAAAAGAAATCAGCGGTGTTGTCTTTCTTTCAAGGGATGCCCACTTGGGCAATGTAACCGAGGTGACGGTCGGTACGGTCAAACTGGTGTCCATTCACGCGCCCGCACTGTATGCACCATTCCCGTTTGCCAATGCCAAGCCGTCGGACTTTGCGAATGACGAAACCTTTACATTCCCCTACAAAAACCAGTCATACGCTTGCACGGTGAGTACCCAATTTCCACCGGCAGAAGATGGATTTGTAACGGTAAGACCCTTCCAGAAAGACGCGGTATGGCGACTTGACATTCAAATGCACGGTGTAAAAACGCCACTGTGGTCACAACAAATCAACCTGTGAAGCGTCAATCCGCAAACTGCCCCACAGCCCGGATGATGCCCCCCCATTTCACTGTTTCAGCCTCGACAAAGCGCTTATGCTCTGCTGGGTTTATACGGCTGTCGCTGATGACAGTCACGCCAAGGGCTTCCGAGCGTTTTAACAACTCAGGGTCTTTCAACGCCAGTTTCAAGGCCGCATTGAGCTTGTCTATAACGGCTTTGGGTGTGCCACGTGGTGCATAAAGTGCATGCCATACAGTGATGTTGAAGCCTTTCAACCCCGCTTCGTCCAACGTTGGCAGTTTGGCAAGTGTGGAATTGATTGATTTTTTGGTGGTGGCTACAGCGTAGGCCTTTACCTTACCGGATTCGATCTGTGGCACAGTATTTGTGGTTTGGTCGCACATCAAATCAACCTGCCCACTCGCTAAATCGGCCATGGCAGGGCCTGTGCCTTTGTAGGGCACGGTGGTCATGGGCAGTTTGAGTGCGCTTTGGAACAGCAAGCCACAAAGATGCGACGCTGAGCCTACGCCCGCATTGGCCAAGCTGGCGCGCCCGGGATTGGCACTGATCCATTTGATGAGCTCACCATAGTTGGCAGCTGGAAAATTGGCACGACCAATCAAGGTCATAGGTGCTTCGTTAACCATACCCAGGTAATCAAAATCGTCCAATGGACGGTAGACCAAGCTGCGGTACAACGCAGGAGCAGTCGCCATACCGATGTGGTGCAGCAGCAAGGTATAGCCATCAGGCACGGCTTTGGCTACCCTGGCAGTACCGACGGTGCCACCTGAGCCTCCTGTATTTTCGACCGTGACGGCCTGACCCAAAGTCTTCCGAAGGCTTTCAGCCAAATCACGGGCAATGTGATCGGTGGGCCCTCCAGCCGCAAAGGGGACCACCAGGGTGACAGGCCGATCGGGATAATCGGCCAACGCCATGGAAGCCATGAAAACGGCGGTAATGCTGATGAGAATATTTTTCATTGAGTTGTCTCCGAATACAGCCCGAGCTGCATGGGCTAGCGGTATGCCCCAAGAATAGAGCACGGCGGCATACTGCCCTTCAACGCATGCCCGTCACCGACGGTGGACACCACGTTCTAAGCGTTTAGCTGGCATTAACCGCCTGCACCAACCTGTCTGCACAGGTTTGTGCAACATAGGCATCCTGGGCTTCGACCATGACACGCAGCAAGGGTTCCGTACCGCTGGCACGGATGAGGACGCGGCCCGTATCGCCTAACTGGGCTTCGATAGCCTGGGTTTCTTCGGCCAAACGGGTGTTGCTTTTCCAGTCCTGGCCAGGTTGCAAGCGCACGTTGAGCAGCACTTGGGGAAACAGCACCAACCCGTGCATCAACTCGGCCAGCGTTTTGCCACTGCGTACGCAAGCTTGCAGCACTTGCAGCGCAGAAATCAGGCCGTCGCCCGTGGTGTGCTTGTCCAGTGCCAGCAAGTGACCGGAGCCTTCGCCGCCAAGAAGCCAGCCGTTTTTCTCCAGCTCTTCAAGCACATAGCGGTCACCCACCTTGGCGCGTACAAATTGCACACCTTTGGCTTTGAGCGCAAGCTCCACCGCCATGTTGGTCATCAACGTACCAACCACACCCGGCACCTTTTCACCTCTGGCCAGGCGCTCTACAGCCATCAGGTAAAGCACTTCATCACCATTGAAAAGGCGGGCTTTAGAGTCCACCAGTTGCAGGCGATCGGCATCGCCATCAAGCGCGACGCCGAAATCAGCACGGTTGGCTTTGACGGCCTGAATCAGCGCTTTGGGGTGGGTGGCTCCTACGTCATCGTTGATGTTGAAACCATCGGGTGAACAACCAATGGAGATCACCTCGGCACCCAGTTCGTGGAACACCATGGGAGCAATGTGGTACGCCGCACCGTTCGCGCCGTCCACCACAATGCGCAGGTTTTTGAGTGTCAAATCATTGGCAAAGGTGCTTTTGCAAAATTCAATGTAGCGGCCTGCGGCATCGTCGAGGCGGCGCGCACGGCCAACGGCGTGCGAATCAACCCATTGGGGCGGCTCCTCCAGCAGGGCTTCAACGGCGGTTTCCCAAGCGTCATCGAGTTTGGCACCTTGCTTGTTGAAAAACTTGATCCCGTTGTCAGGGTAAGGGTTGTGGCTGGCGGAGATCACCACGCCCAGGCTGGCCCGCAGTGCGCGGGTGAGGTAGGCAACGCCAGGTGTGGGCAAAGGGCCAAGCAACACCACATCGACACCCGCTGAGTTAAAACCTGACTCCAGTGCGCTTTCCAACATGTACCCCGAAATACGGGTGTCCTTGCCAATCACGACGGTCGGGCGCTCTTCGGTTTGCTTGAGAACGCGACCGACCGAATGGGCCAATTTCAGCACGAAATCAGGCGTGATAGGGGCCTGCCCTACGGTGCCGCGAATGCCGTCGGTACCAAAGTATTTTCGGGTCATGTTGTCTCTCCAATAAGGTTCAAATCGTGTTTGAGATGTTGCTTTGCGCCTGCGTGGCCATCGCTTGCCACACCTGCAAGGCGGCTACCGTTTCGCGCACATCATGGACTCGCACGATGCTGGCGCCCTGCTGTATTGCAAGCAACGCAGCAACCACGCTGGGTACCAGACGTTGCCCAACGGCCAAACCGGTGACAGCACCCAGTGACGATTTACGCGACCAGCCAATGAGTATCGGGTATCCGCTTGACAAGTATTCTGCTTGGTGTTGGAGCAGGCTGAAGTTCTGTGCAACCGTTTTACCAAAGCCAATGCCCATATCCCAGGTGATTCGGGATTTATCGACACCTTGTGCAATCAGCGCGCGTGTTCTTTGCTCTAGAAATGAGCGTACTTCAGCACAAACTCCAGCTCCTTCGGCCGCAGGTGATGCCAGCATAGGCTTGAGTTGCATGGTTTTTGGCTCACCGTGCATGTGCATCAGGCAAACACCGCAATTGGCGTGCTGGGCGACCACATCCACGGCACTCGAGCCACCGTTGACCCCAGGCTGACGCAGTGCCCAAATGTCGTTGATGATGTCTGCACCCAAATCGAGTGCAGCCTGCATCACAGCGGCCTTGTAGGTGTCTACCGAGACAGGCACGCCCAGCGTCAAGGCATCACGCAAAACAGGCAGTACCCGGGCCAGCTCCTCCTCAACGGGCAGCGGTGGGGCACCAGGGCGGCTGGATTCACCACCTATATCCAAAATATGAGCGCCGTCGCGCACCAATTGCTCACAATGCGCAAGCGCGGTAGGACAGTCAGGATGTCGGCCACCGTCAGAAAATGAATCGGGTGTGACATTCACAATACCCATGATTTGGGGTTGCGACAAGTCAATGCGGTACCGGGTGGTTTGCCAGAAAAGCGACATCGTACAAAGATTGGGAGTCAAAAACGAGAAAAGGATCAGCGGAATCAAAGTCAGGAAATTTCTCCCTGCCCTCAATACCCCTGACCCCCAGGCCCAGTGGTTGAGCGAACTTGAACTTATGCAGCAGTAGGTGCTGGATCAGGCTTCACGGCAGCAGGCACATCGCCACTGCCTGTACCCGTGGTACCGGAGCCACCACCTGCAGCGGGAGGCACGCGAGGCGTCCAGTCTTTGGGTGGGCGTGGCTCTTTACTGGCCATGATGTCGTCAAGCTGGTCGCTGTCAATGGTTTCCCATTCCAGCAAGGCTTTGGCCATGGCGTGCATTTTGTCTTGGTTGTCTTCAATCAGTTTGCGGGCCAGCGAATACTGCATGTCAATAATACGGCGCACTTCGCTGTCCACCTTTTGCATGGTTTGCTCGCTCATGGTGGTTGTCTTGGTGACAGAGCGGCCCAAGAAGACCTCGCCTTCGTTTTCAGCGTAGACCATGGGGCCAAGGGCTTCGGTCATGCCATAGCGTGTCACCATGTCACGGGCAATGCCAGTGGCGCGCTCGAAATCATTGCTGGCACCCGTGGTCATTTGGTTCATGAACACTTCTTCAGCGATACGGCCACCGAACAACATACTGATTTGGCACAGCATGTATTCGCGGTCATAGCTGTAGCGGTCTTGAGCTGGCAAACTCATCGTTACACCCAGAGCACGGCCACGGGGAATGATGGTGACTTTGTGCACGGGGTCGCATTTGGGCAAAATTTTGCCAAGCAGCGCATGGCCGGACTCATGGTAAGCCGTGTTACGACGCTCTTCCTCAGGCATCACCATGCTCTTGCGCTCTGGGCCCATGAAGATTTTGTCTTTGGCTTTTTCAAAATCTTGCATCTCGACGACTCGGGCATTGCGGCGGGCGGCCATCAGTGCGGCCTCATTGCACAGGTTGGCCAAATCAGCGCCACTCATGCCAGGGGTACCACGGGCGATAACAGTGGGGTTCACATCCTGACTAACAGGCACTTTACGCATGTGAACGTTCAAGATTTGCTCACGGCCCCGAATATCGGGCAGCGTAACGTAAACCTGACGGTCAAAACGGCCTGGACGCAACAAAGCGGCGTCCAGGATGTCAGGGCGATTGGTCGCAGCAACCACGATCACACCAACATTGGTCTCAAAGCCGTCCATCTCAACCAGCATCTGGTTCAGCGTTTGCTCGCGTTCGTCGTTACCGCCACCCAAGCCTGCGCCACGCTGGCGACCTACCGCGTCAATTTCGTCAATGAAGATGATGCAAGGCGCATTCTTTTTGGCGTTATCAAACATGTCACGCACCCGGGATGCGCCCACGCCGACAAACATTTCAACGAAATCAGAGCCTGAAATCGAGAAGAAAGGCACCTTGGCCTCACCGGCAATGCTCTTGGCCAGCAGGGTTTTACCTGTACCAGGAGGGCCGACCAACAGCAGGCCACGCGGAATGCGGCCACCGAGTTTTTGAAATTTGGTAGGGTCTTTCAAGAAATCGACGACTTCTTTGACCTCTTCTTTCGCTTCATCACATCCAGCTACATCAGCAAAAGTGACGGTGTTGTTGTTCTCATCCAGCAAGCGGGCCTTGCTTTTGCCAAAGCTGAACGCGCCACCCTTGCCACCACCTTGCATTTGGCGCATGAAGTACACCCAGACGCCAATCAACAGCAGCATGGGCCCCCAGCTGACCAGCAGGGTCATCAGGAGCGAACCTTCTTCGCGGGCCTTCACGTCGAACTTGACATTGTTGGCGATCAGGTCGCCCACCAAGCCACGGTCAAGGTAGGTCGCGTTGGTGCGCACCTTGCGATCGTCCACCGTGGTAGCCACGATTTCAGACCCGCCTTGGCCTTCGGAGATGGTGGCCGTTTTAATGCGCTTACCGCGCACCTCTTCCAGAAAATCTGAATAACCCAGATAGCCTGCACTTGCAATGCCACCCCGGTTGTCAAACTGCTTAAAAATGGTAAAAAGCACAAGGGCGATTACCAGCCATACGGCCACTTTAGAAAACCACTGATTGTTCAAGCAAGGCTCCGAATAGAGAAACAAGGTCTACGTGAGACTTATTTTAGGCGTTTCAAGCCCCCGTAGGCAGCTTCAAGCCAAGTCCGACTAAAAACGTCTCAGAGGACTTGTCCCTTGAGGCTTTGGGCTTGATGGGTTTGACGGCTTTAAAGGTGGATTTGAACAGCTTCACCAGCTCGTCATAAGCGCCGCCATGGAACAATTTCACCACGAGCGCTCCCTCGGGTTTCATGTGTTTTTGGCTGAACTCAACCGCCAACTCCACCAGATGAACAATGCGTGCGGCGTCGGCAGAGGCGATACCGGAGAGGTTAGGTGCCATGTCAGAAACAACCACGTCGGCAAGCCTGCCCTGCATAGTTTGTTCCAATTCCTGGAGCACGCTGGCCTCACGGAAGTCACCCAACAAGAACTGCACGCCTTCAATCGGCTTCATCGGCAAAATGTCCAACGCAATGATGGTGCCGTTCAATTCACCGATCGCGGCTCCTTTGGGCGAAAATTTACGCCGTACATACTGGCTCCAGGCACCGGGGGTACTGCCCAAATCGACAACCAAGTGACCTGGCTTGATAAGACCCAGTGTTTCGTCGATCTCTTTAAGCTTGTAGGCCGCACGGGCGCGGTAGCCTTCCAGCGTGGCGAGCTTCACATAGGGGTCATTCACGTGGTCGTTAATCCACGCTCGATTGACTTTGCTACTGGCTTTGATGTTGACCTTAGGGCTTTTTTGTGTTGATTTCATATTAGGCTCGATAATACGGGTATGCCCCAAATACAACTGACTATTGCGCAACGCAAAGGCCACCGCGCCAACGCCCACCATTTAAGCCCCGTCGTGATGATCGGTAACGATGGCCTGACGGCTGGCGTTAAAAAAGAAACCGATGCCGCGCTCAACGCGCACGGCCTCATTAAGGTCCGCGTACATGGTGATGACCGCACTGCCCGCGAGGCGATGTACCAGACCCTGTGCGACGAACTCAGCGCTGCACCGATCCAACACATCGGCAAACTGCTGGTGCTGTGGCGTCCGATGCCAGAAAAAGAGCGTACCGTAGACGAAGACCGCATGCCCGGCCCACGTGACTTCAAGGTACTGAAATACAGCAAGCGCGGCGGTCAACGCCCTGAAGTCAAGACGCTGCGCGTATTAGGCAACCAGCGGCTGACGCAAGGCGGCACGGTGAAGCGATCTAAGCCTAAGCAAATCAGCGTTAAAAAACGCAGCCAAACTTAAAACCCTTTCAAGCTGTTCTCCAGGCCACTTACCCGTGGCCTTTTTTACGCCCTTACGCTTGGTCAGCCGGTGTGCCAGCCAACTTCCACAGTACCGCCGCGCTGCAAACCCACTGCACCAAGTACATCGCACTGCCCACACCATGCCAAAGCTTCAGGTTTTCACGGGCTACGATTCTTGGCGACACAGCAAATTCGTTGAGCGCTGCGAGCAACATACCAAACGCTACAAAAAAGAGGGCGTACTTCAGCCACTCAGATTTCACTTTACGTGCTTTTGACTGCAAAAGTACCATCAGCAATACGCCACACCCCAGCGACACCCAAGTCTGCACAGCAAACAGCTTAGCGGCCATATTACCCGCGATAGCCGGTGTGGCAAGTTGCATGAACAGCAGGGGTACCACCACAAATCCCAAGGTGGTCAGGCTCCCCCACCACAAGGCGGCGGCAAAGAGGGGCAGGCGTTGCCTCAAAGGTAGGACACCTTCATGATCTCAAAGTGCTTGAGGCCACCCGGGGCTTGTACTTCAACGCTATCGCCTTCGTTCTTGCCGATCAAAGCGCGGGCGATGGGGCTACCGATATTGATGAAGCCCAGCTTCAAGTCGGCTTCGTCTTCGCCGACGATTTGGTACTTGACCTTGGCGCCGGAATCTTCGTCTTCCAGCTCAACGGTAGAGCCAAAAACAACACGACCACCAGCGTCCAATACAGAGGGATCAATGATTTGCGCCGCAGACAGCTTGCCATCAATCTCTTGAATACGGCCTTCGATAAAACCTTGGCGCTCTTTGGCTGCGTCGTATTCGGCATTCTCGCTCAAGTCGCCTTGGGCGCGAGCCTCAGAAATCGCGTTGATGACCCAGGGCCGCTGAACGGTTTTGAGGTTGTGCAATTCGGCTTTGAGTTTTTCTGCGCCGCGCTTGGTAATAGGTAGGGTTGCCATTTTTGATTCTCCAAAAGCAAACCGCCGGGCGTTTGCGCCCGGCGGTAATGAGGTGTGAATTATGCCCGCAAAGGCCGATAGTTAGGCGATGCTATCTGGCGTTACGGCCTTAAGCCACCAGCTGCGCGTGCATTTCCTGCACTGAAATCACATCCAGCTTGTCCAGATATTTCATGCCTTCAACTGCAGCTTCAGCACCAGCAATCGTGGTGAAGGTGGTGACCCGTGCCAAGAGCGACGAGGTGCGAATTTGGCGTGAATCGGCAATCGCGTTACGGCGCTCTTCCACGGTGTTGATGACCAGGACAATCTCGTTGTTCTTGATCATGTCCACCACGTGTGGACGGCCTTCAGTCACTTTGTTGACCGTTTTGCACGCAATGCCCGCAGCGGTGATGGCAGCAGCCGTACCTTTGGTCGCAACCATCTCAAAATTCATAGCAGCCAATGCCCGTGCCACTTCAACAGCACGCGGTTTATCGTTATTTTTCACCGTCAGGAAGGCTTTACCTGACGATGTGCCATCCGCCTTGTTCGGCTGCGGCAATTTTGTACCCGCACCCAGTTGGGATTTGACGAACGCCTCGCCAAACGTCTTGCCCACGCCCATCACCTCACCCGTGGACTTCATCTCAGGCCCGAGGATGGTGTCCACGCCAGGGAACTTGACGAAGGGGAACACAGCTTCCTTGACGCTGAAATACGGTGGAGTCACCTCGGCCCCAATGCCTTGCGAGGCGAGCGTCTGACCCACCATGCAGCGTGCGGCCACCTTGGCCAACTGCACACCGGTGGCCTTGCTGACGAAGGGAACAGTACGCGAAGCGCGGGGGTTGACCTCCAGCACATAAATCACGTCTTTACCATCGCGGTTTTGAATGGCAAACTGCACATTCATCAAGCCCACCACATTCAAGGCCTGGGCCATCGCTGCGGTCTGGCGCTTGATTTCAGTGACGGTTTCAGCGGACAACGAATATGGCGGCAGCGAGCAGGCTGAATCGCCACTGTGGACGCCCGCTTGCTCGATATGCTCCATCACGCCGCCGATGAAGGTTTTGCCTTCCACGTCACGCACACAGTCCACATCAGACTCAATCGCGTCGTTCAGGAAGCGGTCCAGCAGCACAGGGGAATCATGCGACACCTTGACAGCTTCGCGCATGTAGCGCTCCAGGTCACGCTGCTCATGGACGATTTCCATCGCGCGGCCACCCAGCACGTAGCTGGGTCGCACCACCAACGGGTAGCCCAGCGCAGCGGCTTTTTCCAGCGCTTCAGGCTCGGTACGGGCCGTGGCGTTGGGTGGCTGGCGCAGGCCGAGTTCGTGCAACAGCTTTTGGAAGCGTTCGCGGTCTTCGGCAGCGTCGATCATGTCTGGGCTGGTGCCAATGATGGGCACGCCGTTGGCTTCCAGGTCAAGCGCGAGTTTGAGGGGCGTTTGGCCACCGTACTGCACGATCACGCCGAGTGGTTTTTCTTTGTCCACGATTTCCAGCACGTCTTCGAGCGTCAGTGGCTCAAAGTACAGGCGATCACTGGTGTCGTAATCGGTAGAAACCGTCTCGGGGTTGCAGTTGACCATGATGGTCTCGTAGCCGTCTTCACGCATGGCCAGCGCAGCATGGACACAGCAGTAGTCGAACTCGATGCCCTGCCCGATGCGGTTGGGGCCACCGCCCAACACCATGATTTTTTTGTTGTTGGTGGGCGCAGCTTCGCACTCTCCGCCTGCAAAACCATCGCCGTGGCCTTCGTACGTGGAGTACATGTAAGCGGTGTTGGTGGCGAATTCAGCGGCGCAGGTGTCCACGCGCTTATAGACCGGGCGCACGCCCAAAGCTTTGCGGGCGTTGCGCACAGCGGTATCGCTGGTTTTGAGCAACTTGGCCAAGCGGCGGTCAGGGAAGCCTTTTTTCTTCAAGGCACGCAGCGTGGCGGCGTCCAGTGCGGCCAGCGCTTGGTCGCCCTTCTCTACCGTCAGTTGGTCCATTTCCAATTCGAGCTTGATAATTTGCTCGATCTGCACCAAGAACCATTTGTCGATCTTGGTGATCGCGTACACCTCGTCCAGCGTCCAACCCGAGGCAAACGCATCACCCACGTACCAAATGCGATCAGGGCCGGGCGCGCCCAGCTCTTTTTCAAGCACTTCACGGTCTTGGGTTTTCTCGTTCATGCCATCCACGCCGACTTCCAGGCCTCGCAGTGCTTTTTGGAACGACTCTTGGAAGGTACGGCCCATGGCCATCACTTCACCGACGGACTTCATCTGCGTGGTCAAGCGCGAATCGGCAGTTGGAAATTTCTCAAACGCAAAACGCGGGATCTTGGTGACCACGTAGTCGATGCTGGGCTCGAAACTGGCCGGTGTGGCACCGCCCGTGATGTCGTTGCGCAACTCGTCCAGCGTGTAGCCAATCGCCAACTTGGCCGCGACCTTGGCAATCGGGAAACCCGTGGCTTTGGAGGCCAACGCAGAAGAACGCGACACACGCGGGTTCATCTCAATCACCACCATACGGCCATCGACCGGATTGATGGAGAACTGCACGTTAGAACCACCAGTGTCCACGCCAATCTCACGCAGTACCGCCAGTGAGGCATTGCGCAAGATTTGGTATTCCTTGTCGGTCAACGTTTGCGCCGGAGCCACGGTGATCGAGTCCCCGGTGTGGACACCCATCGGGTCTAAGTTTTCAATCGAGCACACGATGATGCAGTTGTCCGCCTTGTCGCGCACCACTTCCATCTCGTACTCTTTCCAGCCCAAGAGCGACTCCTCAATCAGCAGCTCGTTGGTAGGCGACGCTTCCAGGCCACGCTTGCAAATCGTCTCGAATTCTTCGGCGTTGTAGGCAATGCCACCGCCTGTGCCTCCCAGCGTGA
Organism: Betaproteobacteria bacterium; assembly: GCA_025356445.1. Classification (GTDB taxonomy): domain Bacteria; phylum Pseudomonadota; class Gammaproteobacteria; order Burkholderiales; family Burkholderiaceae_C; genus Defluviibacillus. The sequence goes on from JANXSZ010000011.1 coordinate 36,862, forward strand.
AGCTAGGGCGAATGACGGTGGGGAAACCCAGCGTCTTTTGCACGACCCACGCTTCGTCCATCGTGTGCGCAATACCGGAACGGGCCGAACCCAGACCGATTTTGGTCATGGCGTCTTTGAACTTCAGGCGGTCTTCGGCTTTGTCGATGGCCTCGGGTGTTGCACCGATCAGCTCAACGTTGTACTTTTCCAGCACGCCGTGGTGCCATAAGTCCAACGCGCAATTGAGCGCCGTTTGACCTCCCATCGTGGGCAGAATGGCATCGGGCTTTTCCTTGGCGATGATTTTTTCAACCGTCTGCCAAGTGATCGGCTCGATGTAGGTTACATCCGCCGTAGCCGGGTCGGTCATGATCGTCGCAGGGTTGCTGTTGATCAAAATGACTTTGTAGCCCTCTTCACGCAAAGCCTTGCAGGCTTGCACGCCGGAATAATCGAACTCACAGGCTTGGCCGATGATGATCGGACCTGCGCCGATGATGAGGATGGATTTAAGGTCAGTACGTTTTGGCATTTTTATTTTTACTCCGCAGCTTTGTTCATCAAACCCACAAACCGGTCAAACAGATACCCGATATCCTGAGGCCCAGGCGAAGCTTCGGGGTGGCCCTGGAAGCAGAAGGCGGGTTTGTCCGTGCGGGCCAAGCCCTGCAAGGTGCCATCAAACAGGCTGATGTGGGTGGGACGCAGGTTGGCAGGCAGGGTTTTCTCATCCACTGCAAAACCGTGGTTCTGGCTGGTGATGCTGACACGGCCATTGTCCAGGTCCTTGACCGGATGGTTCGCGCCGTGGTGGCCGAACTTCATTTTGAAGGTCTTGGCACCGCTGGCCAGCGCCATGATCTGGTGGCCAAGACAGATGCCGAAGGTGGGGATACCGGTTTCAATCAACTCAGCCGCCGCAGCGATGGCGTAATCACAGGGTTCAGGATCGCCAGGACCGTTGGAGAGGAAAACCCCATCGGGTTGTAGCTTGAGGACATCAGCTGCACTGGTCTGGGCCGGCACCACAGTGACGTTGCAACCGCGTTGCACCAGCATGCGCAAGATGTTCTTTTTAACGCCAAAGTCGTACGCCACCACGTGGAAGCGAGGTGCGCTTTGCGTACCGTAGCCGGGCTTGCCATCAGCGTTGAAGAGCATCCATTCAGATTCTGTCCAAGCATAAGGCTCAGCCGCAGAAACGACCTTGGCCAGATCCAGGCCGGCCATGCTGGGGGCCGATTTGGCCGAGGCAATGGCTTGGTCAATCGCGCTTTGGGTGACTTCTGTGCCCTCAGCCAAGCCCACAATACAGCCGTTTTGCGCCCCTTTGGAGCGCAGGATACGGGTCAACTCACGGGTGTCAATGTTTGCTATGGCGACCGTTTTTTCAGCGATGAGGTAATCTGACAACGTCATCGTCTCACGGAAGTTGGACGACAGCATTGGCAAGTCTTTAACGATGAGGCCTGCGGCATGCACCTTGCTCGACTCCACGTCTTGCGTATTCACGCCAGTGTTGCCAATGTGCGGGTAGGTCAGTGTGACGATTTGCTGGCAGTAGCTGGGGTCGGTCATGATTTCTTGGTAGCCGGTCATGGAGGTGTTGAACACCACCTCACCTGTTGTTTGGCCGGTTGCGCCAATGGAGGCACCGAGAAAGACTGTTCCGTCTGCGAGCGCCAGAATGGCGGGAGGAAACTGCGGGGATAGACCCTGTAAGGACAAAAGCACTGGGATCTCCGTTTGATTGCGGGTACGCCCTAGCCGGTTTCAGGCGAGTCCTGTGCGGACTGCTTGCGTGCTGCTTGTGAAGGGAAGTTGCTGCGTGAAAGGCGCTAGGGCGTGCGTATGCGGGTAAGCCCCCTAGTATAACCGAGGGGCTTCACAAAATCACCTTAGTGTGGCCCTCGCTGACAACTGTTACTGAAGTTACCGTTCAACGCTCCCCACGGCACCAGGCTAACCGCCTTGAATAGCGCTGGCATGCAGGCAAATGGCCGCAGCCGCAGCCACGTTAAGCGATTCTTCCCCGCCTGGCTGACCAATGCGCACCGACACCGCAGCACGCGCCATCAACTCAGCGCGAACGCCCTGCCCTTCATGCCCCAGCACCCACGCACAGGGCATGGCAAGCTCTGTTTTTTGTAGCAAATGACCTTGATGGGAGCTGGTAACGATGAGCGGCACGGCCAGTGCGTCGAGATCAACCAACTCGGCGGCCTCCACCAAGTGCAGCCCAAAGTGGGCTCCCATACCGGCCCGCAGCACCTTGGGCGACCACAGCGCTGCTGTGCCTTTGAGTGCGATGATTTGCTTGAAACCAAAGGCAGCTGCGCTGCGCAGGATGGAGCCCACGTTGCCCGCATCCTGCACGCGGTCAAGGATGACGCTGGCAACGCCGGTTTGAACGGTGGGTGCAGTGGGTAAATCCATCACGAAACCCATGGCGGCGGGGGATTCCAAGGCGCTGATGTCGGCAAACAGGACATCGCTCAGCACTGTGATTTTAAGAGCTGAACGCGCCCACTCAGCTTGCGCTAAAGGCCAAAATGATTCAGAAAATATGGCAATCGTGGGCTGCAGATGGCGTGCCAACGCTGCGCGGCAGAGGTGATCCCCTTCCAACCAAACTTGTCTTTGCTTGCGGTAGGCTGTGCTGTCATGCGAGAGCCGCCTGAGATTTTTGACGAAAGCGTTGTCACGGGAGTTGATGTGGGTGATTAAATTAGATTCAGTCATCAGATCACCTCGGCTACAGGTCGGAATGAGGTGCGGTGCTGCGGGCAAGCCCCGTGGGCACGCAACGCGGCCAGATGCACCGCCGTACCATAGCCTTTGTGCGTAGCGAAACCGTACACCGGGTACTGCTCATGAAAATCAGCACACCAGCGGTCACGGTGGACTTTAGCCAAGATGCTTGCGGCGGAAATGGCGGCGATTTTGGCGTCACCTTTGACGATAGCTTCCGCTCGGATGGAGAGCACAGGCAAGCGATTGCCGTCCACCAGCACCAGATGCGGCTTGAGGCGCAGGCCTTCTACGGCGCGACGCATGGCCAGCATAGTGGCTTGCAGGATATTAAGGCGGTCAATTTCTTCGACTGTGGCTTCTGCTATAGAACAGCAAACGGCTTTGGCACGGATTTCGTCGTACAGGCGTTCGCGGGTCTTGGCAGTGAGTTTTTTGGAATCGGCCAAACCCGCAATAGGGTTGTTCTCGTCAAGAATCACGGCGGCGGCGACCACAGGGCCAGCCAGCGGGCCACGGCCAGCTTCATCCACACCAGCGATCAGGCCAGGACTGTGCCAAGCGAGCGCGGTTTGTACGGCGCATTGCACAGCAATTTTCACGGTGTTTTGTCCGTTGTTCAGGGGTATTTTCGATCGCATAGGGTTTGAATCACATCACAGGCCAGCTGTACAGTGTCGCGCTTTAAATCGCTGTGAAGGGTGGTGAAACGCTGCTGCAGGGCTTGAATTTTCTCAGGTGCATTCAACCAGTCCAACAGGCTTTGCGCCAGGGCTTGGGGCGTGGCCGCATCCTGCAACAACTCAGGCACGGCAAATTCACCGCACAAGATATTGGGCAAACCAACCCAAGGCTGTAGCTGCTTACGTCGCATGATTTGCCACGACAGCCAGGGCATGTTGTAGGCAATGACCATGGGGCGCTTGAACAGCGCGGCTTCCAGGGTGGCAGTGCCACTCGCGATCAACGTCAGGTCACAGGCGGCCAGTGCGAGGTGGGATTGCCCATCAAGCAAGGTCAACGCATCGGCCATACCGGCAAGCTGAGCGGCTTGCTGGATGGCGGACTTCAAGGCGGGAAGTGCTGGTACTACCAATTTAATAGCAGGATAAGACCGCCTAACAAGCGCCGCAGCCTGAAAGAAGCGTAGAGCAAGGTACTTGACCTCGGATTGACGGCTACCGGGCAAGACTGCTAGCACCAGATCATCCTGTGCAAAACCCAGCTGCGCACGGGCGGCTGCACGGTCAGGCCGCAGGGGAATCACGCTGGCCAACGGGTGGCCGACATAGGTGGCAGGAATACCCTGCGCCGCCAGCAGCGCAGGCTCAAACGGAAAGATGCACAGCACGTGGTCGGCGCTGCGCTTGAGGTTTTCCAGTTTTTTGGCCCGCCATGCCCAAAATGAAGGGCTGATGAAATGCACGGTAGGAATATGGGCAGCTTTGAGACGAGCCTCTAAATCAAAATTGAAATCAGGGGCGTCAATACCGATGAACACATCGGGCGGGGCTGCAAGCAAACGGTCGCCCAGGTCACGGCGAATACGCAGCAGTTTACGCAGGTGGGGCAGCACCTCCACGTAGCCGCGCACCGCCAGCAACTGCTGTGGCCACCACGCGTCAAAACCTCGGCGCACCATCTGTGGGCCACCAATGCCCACGGTTTTCAGGCCGGACCAGCGGGCGTTCAGACCATCAAGCAGGAAACCAGCCAGCAAATCGCCGGAGGGTTCGCCAGCAACCAAGGCGAACTGGAGAGACTTCGCTGGCTGCATGTCTAGCGGGCAATGCCGCGCGTTGCCTGAGCGAGGAAATCATTCATAAGGGTGATGTCCGCCGCTGCACCCACAGCGTCTGCGGCATCAAACGATCCAGACGCCAGAGCGGCTATCGCCTGGCGCGCATCGTCCAGCGTCTTGCCCTGGCGGTACAGCAACCGGTGCATGTGTTTGACCTGAGCCACACGGGTTGCTGAAAAGTCACGGCGCTTGAGGCCTACGCTGTTGATGCCACGCACGGCCAGCGGGTTGCCATCGACCATCATGTAGGGCGGCACGTCTTGCGAGACCGCGCTGGCAAAGCCCACCATCGCGTGCGAGCCGACTTTCACGAACTGGTGAATGCCCGTCAACCCGCCGACAGTGACCCAATCGGCCAAGTGGACGTGACCGCCCAGCGTGGTGTTGTTGGCCAGCGTGGTGTGGTCGTCAATCTGGCAATCGTGTGCGATATGGCAGTAGGCCATGATCCAGTTGTGATTGCCGACGCGGGTGATACCACCCGCAGCAGGCACACCCAGATTGAAGGTGCAAAACTCGCGGATGGTGTTGTGGTCGCCAATCACCAGTTCGGTGGGTTCACCTGCGTACTTTTTGTCTTGCGGCACGGCACCGATGGAATTGAACTGAAAGATGGCGTTGTGGCTGCCAATGGTAGTGTGGCCTTCCAGAACACAATGGGCTGCGATACGGGTGCCTTGTCCTATGCGGACATGCGGGCCAATGACGGTGTAAGGGCCGATGGTGACGCTGCTGTCCAGTTCAGCGTGTGCGTCTACCAGGGCAGTGGGATGGATGTTCGACATACGCCAACACAACCCTCACGCTTAAGGCAGACGCCGCATCGTGCACATCAGCTGTGCTTCAGCGGCCAATTCATCGCCGACTTTGGCTTTGGCATTGAACTTGAAGATACCGGCTTTTTGGCGGTCTACTTCCACTTCCAAAATCAGCTGATCACCAGGTTCTACAGGGCGCTTGAAGCGCGCACCATCAATGCCGACAAAGTAGTAAACGGTTTTTTCATCAGGCGTGACGCCCAAAGTGTCAAAAGACAGTAATGCAGCCGCTTGCGCCAGGGCTTCCAGCATCAGCACGCCGGGCATCACTGGCCGGTGCGGAAAATGGCCAACAAAGAAGGGTTCGTTGATGGTGACGTTTTTAAGCGCCTTGATACGCTTGCCTTTTTCCAGCTCGATCACGCGGTCTACCAGCAAGAACGGGTAGCGGTGCGGCAGGGACTTCAAAATCGCGTGGATATCCATCATGGTGTAGAACTCGAAACAGGGGTCATGAATTGGCAGGTGTAAGAGGCGTGGCAGAGGCTGTTGCCAATGCCATCGCTTTTTCTAAGGATTTAACCCGGTCGCGCAAGGCGTGCAGGTGGCGCAAGGTAACTGCATTTTTTTCCCAGGCGGCATTGTCGTCGATAGGAAACATGCCCGTGTAGTGACCAGGCTTGAGGATAGAGCGGGTTACTGTGGTGGAAGCAGAGATGTTGACATGGTCAGCCAGCGTCAAGTGTCCCAGCACAATCGCGCCACCGCCCACGGTGCAATGCGCGCCAATGTGAGCGCTTCCCGCAACGCCTGCACAACCAGCCAAAGCACTGTGCGGCCCGATGTGGACGTTATGGCCAATCTGCACGAGGTTATCGAGCTTGACGCCATCGGACAGCACAGTATTGCCCAACGCGCCACGGTCTATGCAGGTGTTCGCGCCGATTTCGACATCGTTACCAATTTCCACCGCACCGAGTTGTTCGATTTTTTCCCACTGGCCGTCGTTCGGTGCAAAACCGAAACCATCAGCACCGATCACAACACCAGCATGCAGGATGCAGCGCTCGCCCACCACACAGTCTTCACCAACGAAAACGCGGGCTTTGAGCAGCGTGTTGGCACCAATACGGGCACCGCGCTCAATCACGCACAGTGGGCCAATGCAGGCCTGTGGATCAATGAAAGCGCCATCGTCAATCACCGCACTGGGATGAATACGGTGGCGCACAGGCTTAGCGTGCTGGCGCTTCCACCATTGGGTAAGGCGGGCGAAGTAAAGGTAGGGTTGATCCGTCACGATACAGGCACCGCGTGCGCGGGCTTGTTCCTCGAAGGCGGGTGCCACGATGACGCAGGCTGCTTGCGAAGCAGTGAGCTGTGACTGGTACTTGGGATGGCTAAGAAAGCTGATCTGCCCCGCGCTGGCGGACTCTAGCGGGGCTATGCTGGCGATGGGCGTGGCACCATCGCCATGAAGTTGCCCGCTTAAAGCGTCAACAATGTCAGATAAGGGGAATGCCACACGCCTGCGTTTATTGAGCGGGGTTATTTGGCAGCGTTCAGGGCTTTGATCACCTTGTCGGTGATATCCAGGCGCGGATTGATGTAGACGGCTTCTTGCAGCACCACATCGTATTTCTCTGCTTCAGCCACGGTTTTGACAACTTTGTTGGCACGCTCCAGAACCTGTTGCAGTTCTTCGTTTTTGCGCGCGTTCAGGTCTTCCTGAAATTCGCGGCGCTTGCGTTGAAAGTCACGGTCTTGGTCTACCAGTGTTTTTTGACGGCTGTTACGCTGCGCTTCTGACAAGGTGGGTGCTTCGCGCTCCAGCTTGTCCGACGCCGTCTTCAAAGTGTTGCCGATATCGACCAGTTCTTTTTCTCGTTTGGAAAATTCTTGTTCCAATTTAACCTGTGCCGCCTTGGCCGTATTGGCTTCACGGAAGATACGGTCTGTGTTGACGTAGCCAATGCGTGCAGCGTCTTCCGCCTGCGCGTGGGACACCAAAGCCGCAGCGCCCAACAGCAACACCAAACAGCGTGAATAAGACATGGATTTCATTAGAAAGACGTACCAATTTGAAATTGAAGTTTTTGGATTCTATCGCCTGCTTGCTTCTTGATCGGATTGGCAAAAGCCAAGCGCAGTGGGCCAATCGGCGAGATCCAGCTCATGCCGACACCAACGGAGGCACGCAAGTCGCGTAACTGCACTTTTTCGGTGTCGCCAAAAACATTGCCAGCATCGGCAAAGGCATACAAACGCAGCGTGCGGTCATTGCCGGTACCTGGAAACGGCGCAATAACTTCGGCATTGAGCGTGATTTTTTTAGAACCGCCGATCAATGAGCCCGTCACGTCGCGCGGCCCCAGCGTGCTTTGCTCGAAACCACGCACCGAACCCAAACCACCTGAGTAGAAATTCTTGAACACAGGGAAGGGCCGGTTGCTCAGTCCCTTGCCCCAACCGAACTCAGCGTTGAAAGCCGTGGTCCAGGATTTGGTGATGGGAATGTAATGCTGGTACTGGTAGTTGCTGCGCACGTACTGGGCATCCGAGAACATACTCAACTCGGTACCCAGACGCTGGTAGCGACCTGATGAGGGGGCCAGCGCGCTGTCACGGTCGTCACGCGCCCAACCAATGGTCAAAGGTACGGCTGAACTGGTGTAGCCAAACTTGGTCGCGTAAGCGAGGTACGCCGCTGGAATGTTGGTCCCTGGCCGGATCTGAGTTTGCTCTACACCAGCACCAAAAAATACCCGGTCAATTTCGGTGAAAGGCACACCAAACCGGATACTGGTACCCGCCGTGACCAACTGGTAATTACCTCCTTGGTCAGTGTACGGGCGGCTGGAGCGGTAGTACGCGTCAATGGTGCGTGACACACCATCTTGCGTGAAGTAAGGGTCGGTGGTGTTGACCACGAGCACCCGGTTGAATTTACTGGTGTTCACGTCGATACCAAGGTAATTACCAGTACCGAACGCATTTTCTTGTTTGATACCAAAAGACAGTGCGAGCTTCTCATAGCTGGAAAAACCAGCTCCCAGCTGGACACTGCCTGTCGGCTTTTCAGCCACATTCAGCATGATGTCAACCTGGTCAGGCGCACCAGGGACTTCTTCCGTCTCCACGTTCACTTCTTTGAAGTAGCCCAAGCGGTCAATACGGTCACGCGACAGCTTGATGCGGTCTCCGTCATACCAGGCAGATTCAAACTGGCGGAACTCACGGCGAATAACTTCGTCACGCGTGCGTGAATTGCCTGTCACATTGATCTTGCGCACATAGGCGCGGCGCGACGGGTCGGCCAACAACGTAAAACTGACTTGGTTGGTCGCACGGTCAAGCTCGGGCCGGGCTTCGATGCGCGCAAAAGCAAAACCAAATTTACCAAAGTAATCGGCAAATGCTTTGGTGGTCTGCGTGACCTGCTCAGAGTTATAGGCCTGTCCAGCGCTTATTTTCACCAGGGTTTTGAAGTCTTCTTCTTTACCAAGGTAATTGCCTTCAAGCTTGACGCCAGAAACCACAAAACGCTCACCCTCGGTGATATTCACTGTGATGCTGATGTCTTCTTTAGAGGGTGAAATCGCCACTTGGGTGGAGTCGATTTTGAAGTCGATATAGCCACGTGTCAGGTAAAACGAGCGCAAAGTCTCTAAATCCGCATTCAGCTTGGCACGTGAATAGCGGTCTGATTTGGAATACCAAGTGAGCCAGCCACTGGTGCTGAGTTCAATTTCTTTGCGCAGCGCTGATTCGTCAAAAGCTTTGCCCCCCACAATACGGATGTCCTTGATGCGAGCGGGCTGGCCTTCAGTCACGGTGAACGTCAGATTAACGCGGTTGCGCTCCATTGGCGTCACCGTCGTCACAATATCAGCCGCGTACAGGCTGCGGTTGATGTATTGGCGCTTGAGCTCTTGCTCAGCACGGTCAGCCAAGGCTTTGTCAAAAGCGCGGCCATCGGTCAAACCCACATCACGCAGGGCTTTTTTGAGCACGTCTTTATCGAACTCTTTGGCGCCTACAAACTCCAAATCTGCCACAGTAGGACGCTCTTCCACGATCACCACCAGCACATCGCCAGTGACTTCCAGGCGCACGTCCTTGAACAGGCCTAAAGCGAACAACGAACGGATAGATGCCGAACCTTTGTCGTCGTTATAGACCTCGCCCACGCGCACAGGCATAGACGCGAATACCGTACCGGGCTCGACACGTTGCAAGCCTTCGACACGGATATCACGCACGGTGAACGGGTCAACGGCCCAGGCGGTTGTAACAGCAAATGCCGTCGCTACCAAGGCGGTCAGGGCAGACACGCGCAAGCGCTTGAATTTGTTTTTCATGGATTTGAATCGTCGCGGTGACAGCAGGACAGCAGTCACCGTTAAAAAGCGTCAAAAGTATTAGCCAAACAGGCGGGTCACGTCGTTGAACATGGCGATGGACATCATGAGCAGCAGCACGCCGACACCAGCGCGTTGAAACCGTTCCATCCACACCTCGGACACGCCCTTGCCTGTCAGCGCCTCCCAAAGATAATACATCAGGTGTCCACCGTCGAGCACAGGCAAAGGCAGCAGGTTCAAGACCCCTAAACTGACGCTGATCAAGGCCAAAAAGATCAGGTACGACGTTACACCCAGGCTGGCCGATTTGCCAGCGTATTCAGCAATACTCAAAGGGCCGCTCAAATTTTTGAGCGACGCTTCGCCAATCACCATCTTGCCCATCATGCGCAGGGTCAGTGCAGAGACCTCCCAGGTCCGCACAGCCCCACGCCACATACCGTCCAGCGGGCCATAGCTGATCTTCACGAAAGCAGGTGGGGCCCCCACATAGGCACCGATACGCCCCACGGCGACACCGTTGTCAAGTTTCAACTCAGGGGTCACGTTGAGGGTAACTTCACCCGCATCACGCTTTAAACGCCATGGCTGCATCTGCACTTGTTGCCCCACAATCGACGCGCGAATCAATTCCCGCAGTTGCTGGCCATCCACCACCGGAGTGCTACCAATCGCAAGTACCACATCGCCAGCCAGCAAACCGGATTTTTCAGCTGCACTCCCGGCCATGACTTCACCAATGACGGGCTGCGTCCAAGGAGAAAGAATGCCAATTTTGCGGAACAGCGTGGCATCGGCCTCTTTGGTTTGAAGGCGGCTGAGCTCCAGAACAACTTCACGGGGACGAAGGCGATCAGGGCTGACTGAGGAAGAGGCTTCTGCGGGTGGCAGCGGGCTGGGGTTTTGCAGTTGCAAGCGCAAATTTTGTCCGTTTAACGCAGCCTGCGTCAGCGTCCAGCGTAAGTCTTCAAACGACTGAACCTCAGCCAGTGGCTCACCGTCGTAAGACGTTGCGATAACCTGCTCACCGCCTGTGAGGCCTGCGATGTCCGCCATAGACCCGGCGACGGGGCTGGCCACAATGGCGCGAGGCTCATCTACACCCAGCCAGCTCACTGCGGCATAAAGCAAGACCGCTAACAGCAAATTCGCGGCGGGCCCAGCAGCCACAATCGCCGCTCTTTTATGCAGGGCCTGGGTATTAAAGGCGAGATGGCGTTCTTCTGCTGCGACAGGGGCCTCGCGCTCGTCCAGCATTTTGACGAAACCGCCAAGCGGGAGCATGCCAATTACGAACTCTGTCGTTTGGCCATTTTTCTGGTTCAGCGGCTGCCAGCGAAAGACCGTCTTGCCAAAGCCGATTGAAAACTTCAGCACCTTGACACCACAAGCTACGGCCACGCGGTAGTGCCCGTATTCATGCACGGCAATCAGCAGGGCTAGTGCGACGATGAAAGCGAGAACAGTCAACATAAAACTCCTAAGCCCTGATTACGCTCTAACGAGCGACAAACTGCTCGGCGGTGCGGCGTGCCAACGCATCCAGTGCCAAGAGATCAGCAAGCGTTGTGGGCTTGGAGGTGGTGATGGCGTCTAAAGTTGCAAGATTAGTGTGGTGAATCTGGTCAAAGCGGATTCGCCCGGCCAGAAAAGCGGCCACAGCCACTTCATTGGCTGCATTCAGCACCGCTGGGGTGCCTGGTGAGGCACGCAAGGCATCCCACGCCAGCTTCAAACCAGGGAAACGCTGATAGTCAGCCACCTCAAAGGTCATCGCCGCCATTTTTGTAAAGTCCAACGTAGCAGCACCACTTTTCACCCTACCCGGCCAAGCCAAACCATAAGCAATAGGTACGCGCATGTCAGGCGTACCCAACTGAGCAACCACGGAGGCATCGGTGTACTGCACCATGGAGTGGATGACACTTTGAGGATGAATAACCACCTCAATGCGCTCAGGCGGCAGACCAAACAGGTAGTGTGCCTCGATCACCTCCAGCGCCTTGTTCATCATGGTCGCGGAGTCAACCGAGATTTTTCGGCCCATTACCCAATTCGGATGAGCACAGGCCTCATCAGGCGTGACATCACACAACGTGGCGATATCACGGGTGCGAAACGGCCCACCCGACGCTGTGAGGATGATTTTGTCCACACGTTCGTTCCAGGTACTGGGGTCCTCAGGCAGCGACTGAAAAATCGCAGAATGCTCACTGTCGATAGGCAACAACCGTGCCCCCCCAAGCTTTACTGCCGCTAGAAACACATCGCCACCCAGCACCAAAGCCTCTTTATTGGCCAGCAGCAAGCGCTTTCCCGCACGGGCAGCAGCGAGACATGGGGCCAGACCGGCGGCGCCCACAATGGCGGCCATCACAGCATCGGTTTGATCGTGCGACGCTACCATTTCAAGAGCATCAGGAGACCACAGGACTCGCACTGGAAGCCCATTTGATTTTATTTTTTCAGCCAGTAAACGTCCCGCAGCCTCCGATACCATTACTGCAAACTGCGGACGAAATTGGGCGCATTGCTGCAGCATCACGTCTACCTGCGTTGCTGCGGTCAACGCAAAAACATTGAAGCGTTCCGGGTGGCGGGCGATAACGTCCAGCGTACTGGTACCGATAGAACCGGTGGAACCCAGGATGGTTATGTTTTGTTTCATGCGGAGCGCTGAATAAGCCTCAAAGTAACAGGGCGTGCAGCATCATGGCCAACGGCAGCGTGGGCAGCAAGGCGTCCACGCGGTCAAGCACGCCACCATGACCAGGTAAGAGCCAGCTGCTGTCTTTCACACCAGCGCTGCGTTTGATAAGAGACTCCACCAAATCACCCACCACGCTCATCGCGGCAAGAAAAAGCACAGCCAATGGCAGCAGCCACCAGTCGGCCAATATCAGTTGACTGTAGAGGCTCATCACCGAAGTCATGGCGTACACGTCACCGGCCACCCAGCCAGCCGCCAGCACCAACACGCCAGCCATACCGCCCCAAACACCTTCCCAACTTTTGCCAGGGCTGATGCTGGGAGCCAATTTGCGCCGACCAAAGGCACGGCCAGTGAAATACGCACCAATATCGGCAACCCATACCAAGACCATGACGGAAAGTAAAAAATTAATGCCGATCACCCGGGCTTGAGCTACAGCCAGCCAAGCCAACCAGAGCGCAAGCAGACCACCCACTAAACGCACAGGACGAGGCACAGCTGCCCATCCGGGCACACCGCGCTTAAGCAGCCACGCGCTGCTCAGCACCCATGCGGCACCTGTAATGCTCCATAACGTGGCTAAAGGCATGTCCAACAGACCCAAGCGCCAAGACACAACGCACAGCGCCACGCAACAAACGCCAAGAAAACTGGCGATCGGATTTCCGTAGCCATTCAAGCGACCCCATTCCCAAGCACCCGCAGCGATCAACACCAGCGTGATGGCACAAAAGGGCTCAGGACGGGAATAGAACAAAGCGGGTAACAAAATCGCGAGCAAGACCAAGGCAGTAATGACGCGTTGTTTAAGCATGGTGAAGTGAGACGTAAATTGAAATGTTGAAGTGCGAAGTGACGCTTTAAGTGACGAATGAATCACCAGGGGTTGCAGCGTCCACCTGTGCCGAGGTTTTACCAAACCGCCGTTCACGCTGGCGGTAAGTAGTGATAGCCTCGTCGAGCGCTTGTTCATCAAATTCAGGCCACAGCTTGTCGCTGAAAAACAGCTCGGTATACGCCGCCTGCCACAATAAAAAATTACTGATGCGCTGCTCGCCACCGGTGCGAATCATCAAATCAGGGTCAGGCACATGGGCCATGGCCATGGCACGATCCAGACTGAGTTCAGTGATAAGTTCCCCGCGTGCGGCAAGTTGCGCTGCGGCTTGGGTGATGTCCCAGCGACCACCGTAATTAAAGCAGACGTTGAGCGTCAGGCGCGTGTTGGCAGAGGTCATGCGCTCGGCCTCTTGCAAACCGGCCTGCACTTTGACAGACAAGCTGTTGCGATCACCCACAAAGCACAAGCGCACACCATCAGCCAGCAAATCGGGCACTTCGCGTGACAAAGCCAGTGCCAGCAAGTCCATCAAGCCAGAGACCTCGTCTTTGGGGCGGTTCCAGTTTTCGGAGGAAAATGCGAAAACTGTCAAGACCTTGACATCGCGATCTGCACAAGCCTTAACGCAGCGCCTCAGAGACTTCACGCCCTGATGGTGCCCTGCGATACGGGGCAAAAACCGCTTGGTAGCCCAGCGGCCATTGCCGTCCATCACCACAGCGATGTGGTGCGGGCCACCGCTCATACGGCCATGATCTCTTGCTCTTTGGCCGCAACCAACTGGTCAATAGACACGATGTGTCGATCGGTCACTTTTTGGATATCGGTTTCAGCGCGCTTTTGGTCATCTTCAGACGCCAGCTTGTCTTTCACCAGTTTTTTGACGCTTTCATTCGCATCACGGCGCAGGTTGCGCACAGCCACTTTGGCACTTTCACCTTCGTTTCGAACCACTTTGGTCAGCTCTTTGCGACGCTCTTCGGACATGGCAGGCATAGGTACGCGAATCAAGTCGCCCATGGACGAGGGGTTAAGACCCAGATCACTGTCGCGAATGGCTTTTTCAATCTTAGCGCCCAAACCCTTTTCCCAGGGTTGTACGCTGATGGTTCGAGCGTCCAACAAAGACACATTAGCTACCTGGGTGATGGGCGTCATCGCACCATAGTAGTCCACCATCACGGAGTCCAGCAAGGCGGGGTTAGCACGGCCTGTGCGGATTTTGGTCAGGTTATGTTGGAACGCAGCGATGGACTGATCCATCTTGGTTTCGGTACTTTGGCGTACTTCGGTCGTGCTCATTTGAATTTATCCTCGGGCTTATTGAAGCGCTTGTACAGGCAAAAACTTAGGGGATGAATTTAGGCATAAACCAAAGTGCCTTCATCTTCGCCCATCACCACGCGTTTGAGCGCGCCGTGTTTGAAGATGGAAAACACTTTGATAGGCAACTTCTGGTCACGGCACAGCGCAAAAGCCGTCGCGTCCATGATGCCCAGGTTGCGCGAAATGGCCTCGTCAAAACTGATTTGGGTGTAGCGCGTGGCCGTAGGGTCGAGCTTGGGATCAGCACTGTACACGCCGTCCACCTTGGTGGCCTTCAACACCACTTCAGCACCGATCTCGGCACCACGCAGGGCAGCGGCCGTGTCGGTGGTGAAAAATGGGTTGCCCGTGCCCGCTGCAAAGACAACAACTTTGCCCTCTTCGAGGTACTGCAAGGCTTTGGGCCGCACATACGACTCGACCACTTGGTCTATGGCAATGGCAGACATCACACGGGCGGTTAAACCAGCCTTGTTCATGGTGTCACCGAGGGCCAAGGCGTTCATCACGGTCGCCAGCATGCCCATGTAATCGGCGGTGGCGCGGTCCATACCGACCGACCCGCCAGAAACACCTCGAAAAATGTTACCGCCACCAATCACAACCGCCACTTGCACGCCCAAGCGGATTACTTCGGCCACCTCGTCCACCATGCGAACAATGGTGGCACGGTTGATACCAAACTGGTCATCCCCCATCAGTGCTTCGCCGGACAGCTTTAACAAGATACGCTTGTGGGCTGGTTGGGGCGTGGACATGGGTGGGACTCCTTGAGGTTGGGTTATTGTGATGTTGGCGTGAGTGTAGCGGCCCAAATTGTCGCCGGAACATGGAAAACTGTTGACGACGCGAAGAGTTTGTGAGCTTCAGCGCCGTCAGCTTCTAAGCGGTCTTTACACCGGCAGATCAGCCCTTGGCAGCGGCAACTTGTGCAGCCACTTCTGCGGCGAAATCGTCGACCTTCTTCTCAATGCCTTCGCCCACCACGTACATGGTGAACGCTTTGACAGTGGTACCAGCAGCCTTGAGCATTTGCTCAACGGTCAACTTGTCATTCTTGACGAACGACTGGTTGAACAACGAGACTTCTTTCAAGTACTTCTGCACGCCGCCTTCGATGCGCTTGGCAACGATTTCTGCGGACTGAGCAGGCTTGCCGGCAGCTTCAGCGACTTTGCGATCTTCTTCCGCTTTAGCAGCAGCCACTGAGCGCTCTTTGTCGATCAACTCAACAGGCACATCAGCCGAGGTCAAAGCGACAGGCTTCATGGCAGCAACGTGCATGGCAACGTCTTTGGCAGCAGCTTCTTCGCCTTCAAACTCGACGACCACGCCGATGCGCGTGCCATGCAAGTAAGCAGCCAGCTTGCTGCCAGACGAGAAACGGGCGAAGCGGCGGAAGCTCATGTTTTCGCCAATTTTGCCAATCAAACCACGGCGCACGTCTTCCAACGTAGGGCCAAATCCGTCTTGGGTATAGGCGAGTGCGCTCAGTGCAGCAACGTCAGCAGGATTGTGCTTCGCGACCAGTTCTACAGCGGCTTGCGCGATGGCAAGGAAGCTGTCGTTCTTGGTGACGAAATCGGTTTCGCAGTTGACTTCGAGCATTGCACCAGTGGTGCCATCGATGGTGCTGGTGACCACGCCTTCAGCGGTGATGCGGCTGGCTGCTTTGCCGGCTTTGGAGCCCAGCTTGACGCGCAACAGCTCTTCAGCTTTGTCCATGTTGCCATCGGCTTCGGTCAAAGCCTTTTTGCATTCCATCATGGGGGCGTCGGTCTTGGCGCGCAGTGCGGCGACCATGCTTGCGGTAATAGCCATGTTTTTTCTCCGAAAATGTCGAACTTGATCGACCTGTGTACATCAATTCAGTTGTGAAAAAGGGGCCACATGAGCCCCTCTTGCTGTGCGTAAGAAGCACAGATTAGGCAGCAGCACCCTCTTGCACTTCGACGAATTCGTCGGTGCTGGTAGCAGCGGCTTCGGTGGTGGCAACAGCCTTAACCACGTCGTTCATGGCATCTGCACGGCCAGCAATGATCGCGTCAGCGATGCCACGAGCGTACAAAATGACGGCCTTGGAGGAGTCATCGTTGCCAGGGATCACGTAATCAATGCCTTCAGGCGAGTGATTGGTGTCAACCACGCCGATCAACGGGATGCCGAGCTTCTTGGCTTCCAGAATCGCGATTTTGTGGAAACCCACGTCGATCACGAAAATAGCGTCAGGCAAAGCGGCCATGTCTTGAATGCCACCGATATCACGCTCCAGCTTGGCGAGTTCGCGAGCGAACATCAGCTGCTCTTTTTTGCTCATGGCATCGAGACCAGCTTCTTGCTGGATCTTCATGTCTTTGAGGCGCTTGATCGAGGTCTTGACCGTTTTGAAATTGGTCAGCATGCCACCCAACCAACGCTGATCAACGTAAGGCACGCCAGCGCGCTGCGCTTCAGCAGCCACGGTTTCGCGGGCTTGACGCTTGGTGCCAACCATCAAAATGGTGCCACGGTTAGCAGACAACTGCTTGGCAAACTTAGCCGCTTCCTGGAACATCGGCAGCGATTTTTCCAGGTTGACGATGTGAATTTTGTTACGGTGACCGAAGATGTACGGAGCCATCTTGGGGTTCCAGAAGCGGGTCTGGTGACCAAAATGGACACCGGCTTCCAGCATTTCGCGCATTGTTACGGACATAGGAATACTCCAAAGGTTATTTCTAAAATCCAGCCTGAGTTGATGGGGATTAAGCATCAGCACCTTGAGTAGGCTGGTTTGTGAGTTACTTTTCACTTAAGCTTGGCAACTTCACTGTTGTAAAAACGATGAACAGCCAAACCGCGAAAAGCCCATGATTCTAGCACTTAGGAAGCGACAGGCACGGCGCAGAATGGCAAAATCCTGTTTGAGTCAACACTGGCTTGACTTCCCCCTTTTCAGAGTACGCTTATGCACGCTCCCGTTGAAGACCTTCACAGTACCCGCCAACGCCTCGCGCGCAGGGAAACATCTTCCGTAGCTGAAGCTGAAAAAACCATAGCCAAGGCCTCATCCGATGCCTGCACTCAGGTTTTCTTACGCACAACATTTGACGCCTTGCGCACCGTAGCGGCCGGCACTGATGCGGTACATCGCCCTCTAGCGGGCTTAAGCGTGTCGGTGAAAGACCTGTTTGATGTAGCTGGCCAAACAACATCAGCCGGCTCGCAAGTGCTGTCCGATACACCCGTTGCGGTGAAGGACTGCCCAGCCGTGGCGCGACTGAGGGCCGCCGGTGCGGGCTTTATCGGCCGCACCCACATGGTGGAGTTTGCATTCTCTGGCGTCGGCATCAATCCCCACTATGGCACACCTGCGGCGTGGGACGCGCAAGCCAACCAAATTGCTGGCAACAACGCCACTCAACCCCGGATTCCTGGCGGCTCATCTTCTGGCGCAGCAGTATCTGTAGCAACAGGCGCAGCCTTCATAGGTCTAGGCTCGGACACGGGCGGCTCAATTCGCATCCCGGCAGCACTGAATGGCATCGTTGGCTTCAAATCCACTGCACGCCTTGTACCCACCCATGGCGCCATTCCGCTGTCTACCACGCTGGACACCGTATGCGCCCTCACCCGCAGTACACGCGACGCCATCGTAGCCCATGAAATTTTGGCCCAGCGGCGTGTCGTACGCAGCCTCAGTCCGCTATCAGCATACCGCTTGGCCGTGGTCAGCACCACCTTTCTCGATGGCATGGACGGGACCGTTACCCGGGCTTTTGAGCGATCTCTTCAACGCTTGCGGAAAGCTGGGGCGCAGATTGATGAATTACCGCTACCGGAAATCAATGAACTCAGCGCCATCCAGTCTACCGGCGGATTCTCGGCTGCGGAAAGTTATGCATGGCATAAAACCTTGCTAGCCACGCACAGCAAAGCTTACGACCCCCGCGTCAGCGCTCGCATTGAACGAGGTGCTCGGATGCTGGCCCACGAGTACATTGCACTGACGCATGCCCGTCAAAACTGGATTACCCGCACAGAAGCTGCACTGCAAAGCTACGACGCCATACTTTCACCCACCGTGCCCATCACGGCCCCCCCCATCGCCCAAGTTGCCCCAGGTGCTGAACGTGACGAGGCATTCTTTGCAGTTAACGCACTGCTGCTACGCAATACCAGCGCCATCAACATGCTGGACGGCTGCGCCATCTCGATCCCTTGCCACCAGCCCGGCGAATTACCTGTGGGACTGATGCTGTGGCACGGTGCATTGCGCGATGACGCCGTACTGAACATCGCCTTGCAAGCAGAAAGTGCACTGCACTGGGGTGAGTAGCCGCAACCAAGACAGAAGACGCTACACTATTGATAGCTCCTGATGCCGATGGGATAAGCGCAAGGAGCTACTTTAATGATAAAAATACAAGGGAAGCATGAAAATCGCATTGATAGGCGCAGGTATCGTCGGCGTGACCAGCGCTTACGAACTGGCCGCAGATGGCCACGAGGTCACAGTCTTTGAGCGGCGTGGCGCCGCTGCCGAAGAAACCAGTTTCGCCAACGCTGGCGTGGTCGCTCCCGGCTACGTCACCCCTTGGGCAGCACCGGGAATGCCAGCCAAGGTAATGCGCTACCTGTTCAGCCGCCATGCACCAGTGCGCCTAAGCCTCCCCTTAAGTGCTACCGAACTCGCATGGATGTGGAAATGGTGGCGCTCGTGTAATCTGCCCACCTACCTTGCCAACCGCCAACGCCTGCAACGCCTCGCCTTTTATAGCCGTGAACGCCTGCATTACCTCAACGCAGAGCTGAAGTTAGAGTACGAACGCGCCAATGGCTATATGGTGTTACTGCGCGCCGAGCAAGACCATGCGATGGTGCAGCCTGGCTTGCAAGTGCTGCGCGAAGCAGGGGTCACGTTCAAAGAAATCGACTCAGTTGGCGCCCGCCTGATTGAACCAGCCCTGAGTCCCGATGCCGACTTTCATGGCGCCATTCACCTGCCTGATGACGAAGTGGGTAACTGCCGCCAGTTCGCGCTCCTGCTCAAAGCAGAAGCCCAGCGTCTTGGGGTTGATTTTCAGTTCAATACGACGATAGAACCCTTGAATCCTGCTTCTCCAGCTACACTTTTAATAGCAAAAGACACGTTACAAACACCCAGGACGCAAAAATTTGACGCGGTACTGGTCTGTGCAGGCCTGCATTCCGCAGCCCTGTTGCGCCCCTTGGGTTTGAAAATTCCGCTGGCCGCCGTCTATGGCTATTCCATCAGCGCACAAATCCGCGAACCGCTGAATGCACCGAACGCGGCCTTGATGGACGAGCGCTACAAAGTCGCCATCTCACGCATGGGGCAGCGCGTGCGCGTAGCAGGCAGTGCAGAAATCGGCGGGCATTTAAGCCACCAGCGCGATGCGGCTGTCCAGACACTGTACAAAGTGCTCCACGATTGGTTTCCAGGCGCGGCACAGCTGTCATCTGGCGTACAAACTTGGAAAGGAGCCCGCCCCATGCTGCCGGATGGCCCACCATTGTTAGGCGTGAGCGGCATACCAGGGGTATGGTTGAACCTGGGGCATGGCTCCAGCGGCTGGGCACTGAGCTGTGGCAGTGCCCGCGTGGTGGCCGATTTGATTCAGCGGCGCACGCCTTCGATAGATTTAGAAGGCTTGGGCGTATCGCGACTTGGCCTGTAAGGTTATTCCTGCATTTTTTTGCATAAAGCTGGCAATCAGAGCACTATCCATTTTGCATAAAATATGCAACTGCTTCTTTTTACAGTCTCATTCTGTCTTTTTTTCAAGGATTATCAATATGAAAAATATCACACTTGCGCTTGGATTGGCAGTCTTGTCTGTGGCCTCAATAGCAGGGGAAGGGCCATCATGGAGTTATTCAGGTGAAGCTGGCCCTGACAAGTGGGCCAAACTCACACCTGAATATGCAACCTGCGCTGGAAAAAATCAATCACCTGTTAATTTAAGTGGATTCACCAAAGCTGATTTGAAACCCATTAAGTTCAGCTACAAAACTGACAATGATGAGATTTTGAATAACGGCCATACCATTCAAGTCAACCTGCCAGCAGGCAGCAGCATTGCAGTTGATGGCACGCAGTTTGATTTGAAACAATTTCACTTCCACGCTCCTAGTGAAAACCTGATTGATGGCAAGTCTTACCCTCTGGAAGCCCATCTGGTACATGCGGATAAAGACGGCAATTTGGCCGTGGTGGCGGTGATGTTCAAAGAAGGCAAAGCCAATAAAGCACTGGCCAAAGCTTGGGCACAGCTGCCAGAGAAAGAAGGTGAAAAATTAAACCTCACCGCATCGCTTTCAGCCACTGAGTTATTGCCAGTAACACGTGCTTACTACAGCTTCAGCGGATCACTGACAACCCCACCGTGCTCTGAAGGGGTACGGTGGCTGGTCATAAAGCAACCGATGACTGCATCACAAAGTCAGATTGAAGCCTTTGCCCATGCTGTACACCATGAAAATAACCGCCCTGTTCAGGCAATCAATGCAAGGGCAATTTTGAAGTAATTCAAAGAAATTCCAATGCCTTGATTGACAAAACCCCTAATGCCAAAAGCACTGGGGTATTTTTATCCCCGTCCTGCAAACGGCATCTGTGTTGCCATCACCGTGTGGAACATCACATTGGCTTCCAACGGCAAACTGGCCATATAAACCACTGACTGGCCGACGATAGCCACGTCCATCAGCGGCTCTTTAGCGATGTCACCGTTGGCTTGCAAAATACCCGTTGCCATGCGTGCAGCCATCTCTGTCGCTGCATTACCAATGTCAATCTGCCCTACCGCAATGTTGTATTTGCGACCATCGAGTGAGGCTGTTTTGGTCAGGCCACTCACGCCGTGCTTGGTGGCCGTGTAGGCAATGGAGTTGGGGCGGGGCGTGGTAGCGGAGATAGAGCCGTTGTTGATGATGCGTCCACCCATGGGAGTTTGCGATTTCATCGCCTTGAAGGCCTGCTGAATACACAGAAACATGCCTGTCAGGTTAATGTCCACGACATTTTTCCACTGCTCAAACGTCAAGTCTTCCAATGGGATACCTGGTGCGCTGACGCCTGCATTGTTGAACAGCACGTCCACACGGCCAAAAGTTTGAATGGCAGTGGCAAACAATTGCGCCACAGATTCAGGCTTGGCCACATCGGTAGGCACCACCAAGCCATTGGCGGAATAGGCAGATTCGGCCAGCACCGTCTGCAGCGGCTCAGGTCGACGGCCCGCTAGGACAACTTTGTAGCCTGCGCCCAGCAGTGCCAACGCAGCGGCTTTACCGACGCCTGATCCTGCACCGGTCACGATGGCGATTTTGGGTTGAGATGATGATGACATTGGTCTTTTGTTTTATAGCTTGAAGAGAAGAAAGTAGCGCTTATTCAGCGTCTGGGTTTGCGCTTTTTAGCCGTTGGTTTCTTGGCTGCGTCACGCACAGCTTGAATCGGTGAGCGAGGTGTTTGGCTTTGGCTACGGTCTTGCCCTCTTGAACTGGCACCACGTTTTTGCTGAGGTTGGTGACCCATGTTAGGCGCACCGCTCAAGCCAGAACCTTTACCCTTGCCGCCGCCATCAGATACGACACCCTTGTCTTTCAGCGCTCGGTTGACCAGCTCATCACCTTCGTGGACCAAGCGGAAGTCAATTTTCCGGCCATCCAAATCAACCCGGCTAACCTGCACGCGCACGCGGTCACCCACGTGGTAGCGGATGCCGGTACGCTCACCACGCAGCTCTTGACGGGCTTCGTCAAAGCGGAAGTACTCACCACCTAACTCAGTAATGTGGACGAGGCCTTCCACATACATCGCGTCCAGCGTCACAAAGATGCCGAAACTGGTGGCAGTGCTGACAACGCCACCAAACTCCTCACCCAAATGCTCACGCATGTAGCTGCACTTGAGCCACGCTTCCACGTCCCGGCTGGCCTCGTCGGCACGGCGCTCATTGGCGCTGCAATGCAGGCCTGCTGCAGCCCAAGCCTGAACTTCAGCGGTGAGTTTTTTAGGCGAGCCGGACTGCGCTTGGCCAGGTGCTTTGACTTTATTCGCCAAGCGTGCACCTTTTTCCAAGCGCAGCTTGAGCTTGGCATGGGCTTCGCCCGGTGTGGGCAAGGCGGGAAGCTGGTATTTGGTCTTGGCCAAAATGGCTTTGATGACGCGGTGCACCAACAAATCGGGGTAGCGACGAATCGGGCTGGTGAAGTGGGTGTAAGCCTCGAACGCCAAGCCAAAGTGCCCCCCGTTTTGTGGGGTGTAAATGGCTTGCGACATGGAGCGCAGCAGCATGGAATGCACTTGCTGGGCATCGGGCCGGTCTTTGGTGGCCTCGGCAATGGCGGCGAACTCAGCGGTGCTGGGGTCGTCGCTGATGGTCATGTTGATGCCCATGGCCTTGAGGTAGGCACGCAGCACCTCTTTCTTTTCAGCAGTAGGGCCTTCATGTACACGGAACAGGCCGGGGTGCTTGCCTTGGGCGATGAAATCGGCGCTACAGACATTGGCGGCAAGCATGGCCTCTTCAATCAGCTTGTGCGCATCGTTGCGGGTGCGAGGCACGATTTTTTCGATGCGACCATTGTCGTCACAAATAATTTGCGTCTCGGTTGTCTCGAAATCAACGGCACCTCGGGTATGCCGGGCTTTGAGCAGCGCGTGGTAGACATCGTGCAGATTCAGCAGATCGTCGATGCGGGCTTTGCGCTTGGCCGCTTCTGGGCCTTTGGTGTTGGACAGTATGGCTGCCACTTCGGTGTAGGTGAAACGGGCATGGCTGAACATCACAGCGGGGTAAAACTGGTAAGCAGAAACGTCGCCATCCGCCGTCACCAGCATGTCGCACACCATGCACAGGCGCTCCACATCGGGGTTCAGAGAGCACAGGCCGTTGGAGAGCTTCTCGGGCAGCATGGGAATCACACGGCGGGGGAAGTAAACGCTGGTAGCGCGGTCGTAGGCATCAATGTCAATGGCTGAACCGGTTTCAACATAGTTGCTCACGTCGGCAATCGCGACCAGCAGACGCCAGCCTTGGATGGCGGTCTTACCACGGCCAATTTTAGTGGGTTCGCAGTAGACGGCATCGTCAAAGTCGCGGGCGTCTTCGCCGTCGATCGTGACCAAAGGGATATCGGTCAAATCAATGCGCTGAAGTTTGTCCTGTGAGCGCACCTTGTCAGGCAGACTGCGGGCCTGGGCGAGGCAGGTAGGCGAGAACTCATGCGGCACGCTGTATTTGCGCACGGCGATTTCGATCTCCATACCAGGGTCTTCAATTTCACCCAACACTTCCTTGACACGGCCCACAGGCTGGCCGTACAGCGAAGGAGGCTCGGTCAACTCCACCACCACGACTTGGCCGGGTTTGGCAGCACCAATGCCGTTTTTGGGAACCATCACATCCTGGCCATAACGCTTGTCTTCAGGGGCGAGCAGCCAAATGCCACTCTCAAACAGCAAGCGACCAATGATCGGGTGCACAGGGCGTTCGATGATTTCGGTGATGCGGCCCTCCGGGCGGCCTTTGCGGTCGGAGCGCACGATACGCACCTTGACCCGGTCTTTGTGCATCGCAGCACGCATCTCGTTGGGGGGGAGGTAGATGTCAGATTCGCCGTCATCACGGACGACAAAACCATGGCCATCACGATGGCCTTGGAGGGTGCCATCAACTTCATTCAGCATTCCGCTGGAAACGTTAATATTTTTGATACAATAATCCTCTTTCCTGAAATGGAAAAACTTACTACCAACTGTAGCAATACAGAAGTAAATTGCCCAGGTGGCGGAATTGGTAGACGCACTAGTTTCAGGTACTAGCGAGTAACTTCGTGGGGGTTCGAGTCCCTTCCTGGGCACCAATCATATCGGTAAATAACCGATTGAATTGAATACCAAAAAAGCCGCAAGAATTAAAAGTTCTTGCGGCTTTTTTCATATGCCGAAGTAAAGACCGGCACACCATAAAACGCAAATCCACACAAGATTCGGGTTGAAAAACAGGTTGCAAAATTTGCTGAATCTGCCCTGCTATCAGACCTAGTGGACTGAACCCCAGGGCAAAGCTCATTTTTTGGCAACCAGCGTGGTTGAAAATTTAGCCAGAGCAGGCCGTAAATTGTCAGGGCGGTTCATGTCCCGCGACAACTCTTGGGCTTTTTCAATGTCGGCACGTCCCATTGTGCTGTCCGCAACCCGCAAACTCTTGATGGCACTGGCATTTCCCTGCGCCTGCGCCAAATTATTGAACGCATAGGCCACAATGGCACTGGATGGCACACCTTGACCACCGGCATACATGGTGCCCAAATTTGCTAACGCTGCGGCGTGGCCTTTTTCGGCGGCTTTCAGGTACCAACTCACAGCCTCTTTCGCGTCTTTGGGCACAGCCCGACCATTCGCGTAAAGCGCACCGATGTTGTTATAAGCGTCCAAATTGCCTTGTTCAGCAGCTTTGGTATACCAGATCAACGCTTGCGCATCGTCTTTTTTAACACCTCGGCCATTGGCGTAGAGCACACCAAGATGGTTTTGTGCGCCAACATGGCCAAGAGTAGCCGCTTTGGTCAGCCACACCAACGCCAGAGGCTCATCTTTGAGCACGCCAATACCGGCGTCATACACACGACCCAGGTTGTAGGCTGCGACGATGTCACCATTCTCAGCTGCACAGCGGTACCAAACTGCCGCCAGGTAATCGTCTTTAACCACACCCTGACCTGCGCTGTACATCGCACCCAGGTTGTTTTGTGCGCGGGCATCCCCTGCATTGGCCAGTGGCTTCCAGACAGCAAAGGCTTCGTTGTAGTCTTTGGCGTTGTAAGCGGCTGTGCCCTCGTCATAGCCTGCGAAGGCACTGCTCGCAAAGGTAAAAATCACCGCCGCAGCAAGGCTGATAAAAATGGGTTTCATGGAGAATTTACAGGTCTTAAATAGGCAAAGCCACCAAATCATGCCCGTTGGTTCCCACAATACGAGCCTTGGTGAACTCACCGATTTTCATGGTTTTACTGATTTTTTCAGGCGGCAAGAGTTGCACGACACCATCAATTTCTGGCGCATCGGCATACGAACGCCCGACCCCACCACGTCGACCTAAGCCTGGTGCGGAATCCACCAGCACCTGCATGGTCGCACCGATACGGCGGCGCAGTTTAGCCGCAGAAACCTCTTCGGCCACAGCCATAAAGCGCGCGCGACGCTCTTCACGCAGTTCGACAGGCAGCATCCCAGGAATCTCGTTCGCCGTAGCGCCTTCAACGGCACTGTAGGCAAAACAGCCAGCACGGTCAATTTGTGCTTCACGCAAAAACACCAGCAGGTCATCAAACTCGGCTTCGGTTTCACCTGGAAAACCTGCAATGAATGTGCTGCGAATCACGATTTCGGGACAAGCTTCACGCCAACGAGCGAGGCGTTCAAGATTTTTTTCACCGCTGGCAGGGCGCTTCATGCGGCGCAAGACATCAGGGTGACTGTGCTGAAAAGGCACGTCAAGGTAAGGAAGCACCGATCCAGTTGCCATCAGCGGAATAATTTCATCCACACTGGGGTAGGGATAAACATAGTGCAACCGTACCCAAGCACCATAGGGCTCGGCAATTTCGCCCAAGGTCTTGACCAGCTCTAACATGCGGGTTTTGACGGGTTTGCCATCCCAAAAGCCGGTACGGTATTTCACGTCAACGCCATAGGCGGACGTATCTTGACTGATAACCAGCAGCTCTTTGACGCCACCTTCAAACAGCGCCCTCGCCTCACCAAGCACATCGCCAATCGGGCGCGACACCAAATCGCCGCGCATGGACGGAATGATGCAAAAGGTACAGCGGTGGTTACAGCCTTCGCTGATCTTCAGGTAGGCGTAGTGCTTGGGCGTCAGCTTGATGCCGGCAATACCAAAAGAATTGGGCACCAAATCCACAAACGGGTCATGCGGCTTGGGCAGGTGCAAATGCACAGCATCCATCACCTCCTGCGTGGCGTGGGGGCCAGTGACAGCCAACACGCTGGGGTGCATTTTTTTGACCAAATTGTCGCCACTGCTGGATGCGGTCTTGGCTCCCAGGCAACCGGTGACGATGACTTTGCCATTTTCAGCCAACGCTTCACCGATGGTGTCCAGGCTTTCACGCACAGCATCGTCGATGAAGCCACAGGTGTTAACGATCACCAGATCGGCACCCTGCAGGGATTTGGAGGTTTGGTAGCCCTCCGCACTCAGCTGAGTCAAGATAAGCTCAGAATCAGTTAGCGCTTTGGGGCAACCGAGGCTGATAAATCCGACCTTAGGTGCGGGTTTGGTGGACGGTGGGGGGGACAGTGTTTCGGCTTCGCTCATGCCTGTATTGTCGCTGGTCTGGCGCAGGATTTGTCAACAGCCATCCATACCGTTGAATGTCGCCCTACGCCCTTCAACGCTTGGGTACAAAAGCCCCCAGTACCTGCTCAGCCTGCTTCTTCATCTGCTCTTGCATCTGGGTAATCATGTTTTGCGACTGTTCAACATAGTTGCCCAGCACACCCTGCATCGCCGGTGGTGGAAAGCTCATGAACTGTGCCCATGATTCAGGTGTCAAGCCATTTTTATGCTCAGTCAATTTAACCTGCATGTCCATGAAGGCCTGCACATTGCGCTCCAGGTGGCTGCCTAAAAAGCTCTGCATCGCATTGCCGTAGAAACGGATCATGTTGCACAAAGCCGCCTCGGTGAACATGGGCGCACCGCCCGCCTCTTCTTCCAAAATGATCTGCAACAAAATCGTGCGGGTCAAATCCTCATTGGTTTTGACGTCACGCACCACAAATGGCGTGCTGGACATCACCAATTGCTTAACCTCGGTCACAGTGATGTAGCTCGAGGTTTCGGTGTCGTACAACCGACGATTGGGGTATTTTTTAATCACACGCACGCTGGATGCGGGGGGACTGACAGGTTTACTGGGCAAGAAAAAACTCCTCGAAACGGGCCGGTGTGGAACAGAAATGGCACACAACACGGTCCGTGGCACACACTGTAAACGGTATAGTGGATTGTAGAGATTGAATGATTTGGACATTCCGAGGTTTACCCTGAGCAAGCACGCGGCCTCTCCCTACCGCCCCCCCTATACTGAGAACACCCTATGGCACCTATGCTTTGCCTGATGTCCAAACCTTCTTTGCCCTTCACCCAGCCTACAGAAAACCCCACAGCAGCCCGTCTCGGTTTTTGGCGCTGTACGGCCTGCGCTGCTGTGTGCTCATTCGGCAAAAATCCAATCCATGCGGCGTGCCCACGCTGCCATGCCACCGTATCCCCGCGCACGCCCCATGCCATTGCGCACTGCTGGGCCTATTTGATGGCTGCCATGGCCTTGTACATCCCTGCAAATCTGCTGCCCGTGACGCGCACCAGCTCTTTTTTAGGCACCCAGGACGACACCATACTCAGTGGCATCCTTTACCTGTGGGTTGAAGGCTCTTGGGTCTTGGCACTGCTGGTGTTCGTAGCCAGCATTGTGGTACCCCTGTCCAAGTTGATCGTGTTGTCTTACTTGCTGATCTCTGTGCAACGCCGCGCTACCCATCTACCCATGCGGCGCTTGGCACTGTACCGAGCTTTGGAGGTGGTCGGGCGTTGGTCAATGCTGGACATTTACGTCATCACTTTTTTGGCCGCTTTGGTGCAAATCCAGTCGCTTGCGCTTATTACACCGGGGCCTGGCGCTATGGCTTTCGGAGCGGTGGTCGTGCTGACGATGCTCGCCACGCACAGTTTTGATCCGCGTTTAATTTGGGATGCGGTGGAGACCAGCACGGCAGAAGCCTCTTCGCCGCACTCCTTAGCGCCTTCACCCCCCGATTTCGAGCCCACACCGTGACCCCCTCTACCCCTTCTGACACCGTGCCCAACACACCTGCGCCGCCAACCGTGCGCGTGAAGAAGCGTGCACCCTTCTCCGTCTGGCTGGTCTGGCTAGTGCCTGTGATTGCGGTCACGATTGGCCTGTGGCTGGGCGCCAAATCCGTGCTTGACCGAGGCCCCAAAATTACCATCAGCTTTCATAGCGCTGAAGGACTGGAAGCGGGGAAAACCAAAATCAAATACAAAGATGTGGACATTGGCCTCGTCAAAACCATTCGACTCACACCCGACCATACCCGGGTTGAAGTCACCGCCGAGCTGAACAAATCCGATGGTGTGGACGCGCTGCTGGTCGCCGACACCCGGTTTTGGGTGGTGCGTCCGCATGTCAGCGCAGGTGGTGTAACCGGCCTGGGCACCCTGCTGTCAGGTGCGTACATTGGCCTGGACATCGGTCATGCCGAGGAACCACAGCGCAGCTTCACGGGCCTGGAGGTGCCCCCCATCGTTACCGCCGACCTGCCGGGCCGCAGCTTCAAGCTGAAAGCACAAAACCTCGGCTCGCTGGGTATTGGGTCGCCGGTGTATTTCAGGCGGGTGCAGGTTGGTCAGGTCGTCGCATTTGACCTGGACGCCAATGGCAAACAGGTTTTCTTCACCGTTTTTGTGAACGCTCCCTATGACCGATTTGTTACCACCCGCAGCCGCTTTTGGCACGCCAGTGGGTTTGACGTCACACTGAACGCAGATGGTGTGCGCGTTTTGACAGAATCTCTTATCAGCGTGGTGTCGGGGGGTATCTCATTCCAAGATTTGGTGAATCCAGGCGATGCCCCCCTGCCCCAAGCGGCCAGTAACGCCGAGTTTTCGTTATACGCTGACCGTACGCAAGCACTCAAACAACCCGATCTGTACGGCTTTGACTACCAGCTGTTGTTCCAAAGCTCCGTGCGTGGCTTGAGCGTGGGCGCACCAGTGGATTTCAGAGGTTTGCCGATCGGTGAAGTCACCGCTATCAATGTAGAAACCGTACCTACCGCCAAAAATCCAGCCCCTCAGATCGCCGTTGCGATACGCGTGTACCCCAGCCGTTTACCTGTCTTGGCTGGCATTCAGTCAGAAGACGAATCGGTCAAAGGCCAGCGCGCTGCGCTGTCACCCATGATCGCCAAGGGCTTTCGTGCCCAGCTGCGTTCAGGTAATTTACTTACCGGCCAGCTCTATGTTGCATTGGATTTTTTCCCTAAAACACCCGTGGCACAGATGGATTGGAGCCGAAAGCCTGCGGTATTCCCCACCGTACCTGGCAGTTTCGATGGCCTGCAAGACGCCTTGGTCAGCATTGCCGAAAAATTGGATCATCTGCCGCTTGAAACACTGGCGAAAGACCTGAGCAGCACCCTGAAAAGCATCAACCAGACCGTGCTGCACGCCGATGCTGTTGTGCAGCAGGTGGGTAGCGAAGTCACACCTGAAGCGCGCAAGGTGCTGGAAGAAGCCCGTAAATCCCTCGCCGCGCTCACCAGCACGCTGGACACCGTAGAGCAAAGCGTAGGCCCCGACGCTGCCTTGCCGACCCAGGCTGCAAGCACCCTGGCCGAGCTGGCCAAAGCCGCCAAATCACTGCGCACCATGGCAGATTACCTAGAACGCCACCCGGAAACTTTGCTGCGCGGCAAGCCTGAGGATGCCAAATGATTAGCCTACCCGTCACTTGTTCAGCCCTGTTGATACGGCCATTGACAGCTGTTTGCCTGCTTAGCCTTGCCGCCTGCGTAACCCCACCTGTTGAACGTTTTCACACGCTTCAGCCCCTGAATTCATCCACAGCAACGCAGCGCCCAACGGCATCGGCAGAGTTCACCGTAGCTGTCAGCCCCGCCAGCGTCTCTGCAGGTCTGGACCGCCCCAATTGGGTCATTCGCAACAATGCCACCGAGGTAAAAATCCTGGAACAACACCGCTGGGCACAACCTTTACCCAGTGAAATCGCAGAAGCCATCGCCACCCAACTCAATCTGCAACGTAGCCTCACGGGCTTGGCTTACGCAGAAACCAGCAGCGTGACGCCAATCTACCCACGGCAACCCATGGTACGGGTTCAAGTGGAGGTGCTGCGCTTCGATTCCTGGCTGGCGCCCACACCCAGGATTGACGACCAGTTGCAATGGACGGTGAGCTGTACTGGCCGCCTGATTGACGGGCAGCAGCGTCTCCAGCGCACCGGCTGGTTCACCACAGCAGAATCAACGCTACAAACCGCAGCAACCCCGTCCCCGGCAGAGCCGCCATCAACAGCGTACGAGCAATTGGCTTCCGCCCATGCTGCGACCCTGGGCCTTGCCAGTCAAGAGATTGCCACAGCCGTGCAAACTTTGAGCGCGCAATGTCCCAAGACGCGGTAATCCATAGCGAATGGGTTGCCTGCGAACAATGCGATTGGCTTCACACGCGTGCCGATTTACCAGCGGGTCACCAAGCCCATTGCCAGCGCTGTGATGCCCCACTTGGCAAAGCACAGCCTACATCGTTCGATCTCACGCTGGCGCTGGCTTTGGGTGGTTTGGTCATGCTGGTGATTGCACACATGAACCCTGTATTTGGCATCGACATGCAAGGCCATGTGCAGTCTTCAAGCCTGTGGGCAGCTGCCGTCACGCTCTACGACGAGGATGCATGGCTGCTGAGCTTTCTGGTGATCATGACCACCTTGGTTTTTCCCGCCACCGAGTTGCTTGCTATTTGCTATGTGCTGTTGCCCTTGCGTGAAGGCCATATACCCGCAGGCTTCGCTCAAGTGCTGCGTGTGATGCAGGCCGTCAGGCCTTGGGTCATGGTGGAGGTATTCATGTTGGGCGTACTGGTTGCACTGGTCAAACTTGCTGGCCTGGCAGAAATTCTGCCAGGGGCAGGTTTAGGGTCATTTGCAGCGGTGATGCTGTTGCTGGCGTGCGTTACTGCAAGCCTGGATCATCACAGCTTATGGCAGGCGGCAGAGGCAATACAACCGACCACGCACGAGGGTGACAATACGCCTGTAAAAGCTTAGCTGTTGCTCAAAATTTGGGGAATATGAAACAGAAGAAATAAGCAAAGCTGGTTTCTTTGCTTTGTGAAGATTGTTTTGTATAAAACCATCTTCTGTTTACCAGATGTTCCGAGCAGTGAAACTGCTGAAAATATCTGGTAGGCGCGATTGGACTCGAACCAACGACCCCCACCATGTCAAGGTGGTGCTCTAACCAGCTGAGCTACGCGCCTAAGTATCTAAGCCTCAAATTATAGCATTACTTTCATGGCCTACCGAAAAACGACCCGCATGAGGCTACGGACCTCTGCATTACCTGCGTCGCGCCCCACGGACACCGGATACATCCCCCACCAAACCCAGCACACGGCTAAGGCGTGCTGAATCGGTAACCTCTACGGTGAACGTCATCCACGCCGTATGCTTGACGGACTGTGTCTGTACTCCGATCACGTTCATTTTTTCTTTGGCAAACACTTCAGAAATATCACGCAGCAGGCCCTGCCGGTCAGCAGCTTCCACGGCCACATCCACCGGGTAAACCTGAGAGGCCGCACCCGATGCACCCTGTGCAGCCTTGGGTTGTCCCCACGCCACTTCGATGACCCGCTCGCCATTGCGGGCGATCAGCTCGCGCAAATTGCTGCAATCGGCGCGGTGAATGCTGACCCCCTTGCCTCGGGTGACAAAACCTTGAATGCTGTCGGGCGGCACAGGTTTGCAGCATTTGGCGAGTTGTGTCAGCAGCGAATCCACGCCGACCACCAGCACGCCGCCTTTGGCATTGCTGTCAGGTGGGCGGGGCTTTTTAAGCAGCAGGTAGTTGTCTTGCGTCAGCACCGGCTCGGGGGGGCGCAGCACGTTTTCAATGCTGCGCAGTGAAAACTCGTCTTTGCCCACCACCTCAAACAGTGCATCCGCTGATTTGAAGCCCAGTTGATCCGCCAAATCTTCCAGCCGCAGCGCCGTTTTACCTTCGCGTTGCAGCAATTTTTCCACCGCCTCACGGCCACGCGCTATGGTTTCATGGGCGATCTGGGCATTGAACCAAGCCCGCACTTTGGCTTTCGCGCGGTGGCTGGCCATATAGCCCAGCTCAGGGTTCAGCCAATCGCGTGACGGCCCCACCTGCGCACCGCTGTCTTTTACCGCCATGATCTCCACGCTCTGACCGTTCTTCAGCGGCGTGTTGAGCGGCACCATCACGCCGTCCACGCGCGCGCCACGGCAGCGGTGGCCCAGGCTGGTATGAACGGTGTAGGCAAAATCCACAGCTGTTGCGCCCTGTGGCAACTCGATCACCGAAGCCTCGGGCGTCAGCACGTAGATGCGGTCTTCAAACAAGCCTTTGGCCGGACTGGTTTCGGTGAGATCGCGCTCCCAGGCCAACAGTTGGCGCAGCACAGCGATCTTGTTGTCGTAATCGCCGGTGGCCGACACACCTGCGTAGCCTTTGGTGCCCGCCTCTTTGTAAGCCCAGTGTGCCGCCACGCCGTGCTCAGCATGATCGTGCATGGCCTGGGTACGGATTTGGATTTCCACAGCTTGGCCTTCGGCATCACGTACCACGGTGTGCAGCGACTGGTAGCCGTTTGATTTGGGTCGAGCGATGTAATCGTCAAACTCCTGTGCAATCGGCGCGAACGCGGTATGCACATGGGCCAACACACCGTAGCAATCAGCAGGCTCTGGCACCACCACGCGCAGCGCCTGCACATCAAACACCTGCTCGAACGCCAGCGACTTTTGCCGCATCTTTTTGACGATGCTGTAAATATGCTTGGGGCGCCCCTGCACTGCGGCACGGATGCCCAACGCGGTCAATGCCGTTACCAACCCAGTGCGCAGGTTTTCTACCGCCGCCTCACGTTCACCGCGCTTGGCATCGAGCTTGCGCGCCACCTCGCGGTAGGTTTGAGGCTCCAGAAAACGGAACGACAGGTCTTCCATCTCCCATTTTATCTGCCAAATGCCCAGACGGTTGGCCAGCGCCGCGAACACATCGAGCGACTCTTTGGCCAAAGAGGGCGGCACTGGCAGCTTGGTCGCAGCGAAATGGCGCAGCGTTTGCAGACGCGAGGCCAAACGCAGCAAGATGACGCGCAAATCTTTGGAAAACGCAAGCAGCATCTTGCGCACGTTCTCGGTCTGTACGGCAGCAGTTTCGTTGCCTTTGACGGTGGATACACCGGCCTCACGCGCTTGGCTTTGCACACGCACCAGTTGCGTGGTGGCCAAGGCCAAATCGGCCAAATTGTCACCAAAGGCCTTGGCGATCACATCGCGCGGACGGTTCAGGTGCTGGCAGGCGTACACCAAATAAGCAGCCGCCTGCAAAGTAGAAGCACCACCAATGGTCGCCACGATGGACGCGACAGCATCGGCGTGCGACAGCGCGTTTTCACCCGTGTCCAGCAACTCACCAGCCAACAAGGGCGCAGCAAAGCTGCGGGCGTGGTGCAGCGTGTGCAGACCTTCGCGGGCAGCGTCCGGCGTAGCGGTGACTTCAGCCATCGTCAGATCAGACCAACAACCACCGCGTCACCGCACGGGTTTGCTCGGGCGCGATCAGCGTCGGTGCATGGCCCACACCGGCGAACTCCACCAGCGTTGCCTTGGGGCCACGCTGCGTCATCGCCAACGCGGTAGCGGGTGACAGTAAATCAGACACGGCACCCCGTGTCAGTAACACCTGCGCCGTGATGTGGTCGTACAAATGCCAAAGCATCGCCTCGCCAGCTTGGGCCAGTGCATCGGTCAGCGCCTTGAAAGGCAATGCGATGGCTGGGTCGTAGTGCAGCGTAACGGCCTGGGCAGCATCCCCAGCAAGGGGTTTCACCATGTGGCGACTGAGTTCCAACCACTGCGCAGGGGTGTGCGGGCCAAAGCTGCTGGAGATGGCCCACATGACGTGCGCAGCCTCCTGAACCGTGGCAAAACGCCCGGTGTTACCCAAATACGACCCTATGCGCTGCACGGCTTGCCACTGGATCACGGGCCCCACATCGTTCAACACCAAGCGGCGTACCGGCACTGGCAAGGGCAGGCCAGGTTGCCCGGCAACCACAATACCGATCAAGCCACCCATGCTGGTGCCCACCCAGTCCAGCGTGGTGATGGGCGCCTCAAGGTGCAACTGGGCAATCAGGGCCAGCATGTCGGCGGCGTAGCTGGGCACTTGGTAGCCAGAAGGATCAGGCAGCCAATCGCTTTGGCCACGCCCAACCACATCAGGGCAGATCACCCGCACATCGCCGCCAGACAGAACACCTGCAGCATCACATAGCGCTTGGGCCAGAACATCGAAATCGCGGCCCTGGCGAGACAAGCCATGGACACAAACGATGACATGCGCGCTGTCCGCTCGCCCCCATTGCCAGTAGGCCATTCTGTGCGTAACCGCAGGCATCGCGGGGATGGTCTCGC
Source organism: Betaproteobacteria bacterium (assembly GCA_025356445.1). GTDB lineage: Bacteria > Pseudomonadota > Gammaproteobacteria > Burkholderiales > Burkholderiaceae_C > Defluviibacillus. The sequence continues at coordinate 71,714 of JANXSZ010000011.1, forward strand.
TCTGCGCCTGCCCAGGCAGAGGATCAGCACAAACAACAAAGTGAAGCGTGGGTTCAGACATGGTGAATACAGGCAAATAGAAGATCAGTGGCAACGGACAAGCAGCAAGCAAAAACGGCACCAAGACAAAAGGAAAAAAAGGGAAAAAAGGGGACCGCTGTCAAAGCATTCTAGGCTGGCCTTACTTGAGCTGAACCGCCCCACTCACCGTCACCACCACCGAACTCTTGCCAGCCTCCACTGGCACAGCTTCATCAGCAGAAGCCATGGATTTTGCCGCCATCGCCATCATGCGCGGACGGGGTGAAAAGCCCTGGTCGTTGGCGTTCACCGACACCTCGCGCAGCGTGTAACTGCCAAAGCCAAAACTCTTGGCGATTTCGCCCGCTTTGGTTTTGAAGCGCTCGATGGCCGTGGCTTGCACGTCCGCCTCGGCTTTTTGGCGCTGCTCGCGGCTGAGCGAGAAGCTGACGCTGCCCATCGTCAGCGTCTGGATTTTGCCCGCCGTGCTGCTGATACGGGCAAAGTCTTTGCCCTCCAGCACCAGCTCAGCCGTCCCCAACCAACCATTCAATTTGCCCTCTTTGCCATAGCGTGGGTAGAGGCTGAAGTTCCCCGTGCGCACGTCCATCTGGCCAGGCAAGGCGGATTTTTTAGCCTCGTTCAAGGCCGCATCGAGGGCCATCTTGAGCTGAGTTTGCACGGCACCGGCATCCGCACCGTCTTTGCTGGTGTTCAAACTGATGCTGAGGGTGTCTTGCTGCACCTCCACAGTGGCGCTGGCAGACAGCTGAACCACATTCAACTGAGGTGTAGCATTATTTTGGGGAAATACACCGCTTGAGCTTGCCAGCAGAGTGATTGCAGCTATGATTTTTGTAGTATTCATGGATTTTCAAATGTAAGGGGTGATAGCGCTGAAAACGCTTCACGTCCGCAGAAAGTTGACCGCATCAAACCGCCCACGCACCACCAGCTCAGGTTTCACGCCCCACCAGTCTTGCGCTACCGTGGCATAAAGCTGGCGGAAATCGGTGGTGTAAAACAGGTTTTGCGCTGCATCCAGTCGGCTGAAATCAGGCTCTTGGCCGTACAGACCACCGCGCACCGCGCCTCCGGCCACAAAATGCGGTGCGCTGGTGCCGTGGTCGGTACCGTTGGAGTTGTTTTGCCGTGCCCTGCGACCGAATTCGCTGAAGGTCATCACCACCGTGCGATCCCAGGCGTTCAACTCGGTCAGCGCACCTTTCAGGGCCGCCATGCCCTCGCCCAACTGGCGCATCAGGTTGGCATGGGTGCCCAGCTGGTTTTGGTGGGTGTCAAAACTGCCCAGGCTGAGCGTAATGACAGGCACACCGCCCTGCCCTGTGCCCACACTGGCACGCTGACTGGCGACCACCTGAGCTGCGGCGCGCACGCTGTTGCCGAAAGCCCCTTGCGCAAAGGGTGTCACGAAATTGAACCGCTCACCACGCAAGCCCGCAGCCGCCTGGCTGATGTTGTTTTCGACTTGCAGCAGGTGGCGCAACGCAGCGTTGCCCGTGGTGGGCATGGCGCTGGCAAAACGGGCCTGGTTAACGAAGGCTTCGGGGTTGTTCAGCGACACCGCACGCGCCCCGGCCAGTGGGCCAAAATCGTTCATACCGATCAGCACGCCCTCAGCCGTGAAAGGTGTTGCCCCATAGCCGGCCTTCATCGCCCTTGCGACCCAGCCGTCGTCCAGGGTTTCATTCGACTTCGATGCGCTTTCCCAAATCTCGATCGACCGGAAATGCGACAGGTTAGGTTGCGGGTAGCCCACACCCTGCACCACCGCAAGTTCGTTTTTCTCCCACAGGGGCAGCAGCGCTTTGAGTTCAGGGTGCAGGCCAACGCGGCTGTCGATTTTGAGCACCTCGTCGGACTTGATCGCCAGGCTGGGGCGCATGGCGGCGTACTGCGGATTGGCGTAAGGTACGACGGTGTTCAGGCCATCATTGCCGCCTTTGAGCTCAATCAGCACCAGGATGCGGTCAGCAGCGCTGGCAGCGCGTTGGGTCACGCTTTGCGCCCAGCCCGGTGCGTGAGCCCCCAGCAGCGCAACACCAGTAGCTGCTCCCAGGAAGCGGGCTGAGTGGGTTAACAACTGTCGGCGGTTCAGGTGAGCGTTCATGGTGTTCATGGTTTGCCTTGGCGTCTTTGAAATCTTGGGAAACGTGGGAAACAGGTTGACGCGGTGCGGCGTTTACTTGAGCTGGTAAGCCGGGTCCAGCGTCAATGTGCGCAGGTAAGCTACACCCACCGTGCCAACCGCTATCGAATGTGTAGCTGGTACAGCAAGAAGAGCATGCTCCAACTGCACTTTCAATTCATCAGACGGTTCACGGTCAGCATGGCCGCCATAGGTCTCCAGCCAGCGCTCAGGGTCAAAGGTAATGCGGGCCATGGCTTCGGCTACGCGCAGCACACCATCACGCCCCAACAGGTTGAGCATTTGCGGATTACCGCCTCGCCCCTGGGAGCCACCCGCGAATTCAGCCTTCATGGCCTGCCCTGGTGTGCTCATGGGAACATTCGTGATGGCACTCTGAGGGGCCGCATCCATCATCATCCCGGACGCCGCCATGGCCAGCGGAACTGTTTTGGACTCGCCTTTCAACTCCACCGCCCGAAACAGCTGCTCGGTGAAGCGCTTGCGCTCCAGCAAACTCGTCGCGTTGATCCAGTCGGTGTAGCCGGGCCAGCCTTTTACATTCGGCGGCACCAGCAAATTTTGGCCAAGTTGGGCGGACTTCAACGCCAGCGGCGTCACATCGGTGGCAGTGAAGCCAAACTGCCGCACCGTACCCACAATCAAATCCACTGGCGATTTGATGAGGCTGCCCCGGTTGTCTTCCGCCCAAAAACTGTTGCTCAACAGCAGCGACCGCAAGGCAACGCTGATGTCATAGCCACTGCGGCGAAACTCATCGCTTGCACGCACCAAATCGGCTTGTGCAGCTAAGGAATTTATAGCATTCGAAGGATCTGGAGAAACAAACTCGCGCCACAGCTTGCCCACCACAAAGCGGGCGGCTGCCGGTTGGGTCAGCATCACGTCCAGCGCCTGGTCGCCGTCCAGATTGCCCGTCACGCCCAACACGGTCTTGGCGCCGTTGTCGTGGAACGCGGGGCGAAATTTAAAGCTGAAATCGTCACGCTCCACACTCCAGCCGGTGAAAGCACGGGCCGCCTCCTTGATGTCTTGCTCGGTGTACCCCCCAAGGCCCGCAGCGGTTTGGCTGGACTCACCCAGCACAAAAAGTTCCATCACCTCACGGGCGAAGTTCTCGTTCGGGGCCTCTTTGCGGCTGTTCGCACCGTCCAGGTAGACCAGCATGGCGGGGGTTTTGGCCACAGCGTGCAACAGCGCACTGAAGTTCCCCAGCGCGTTGGCACGCAGCACCTGCTGCTGCTGCCACATGGCTTGCGATCGAATCACTTTTTGCTGCGAAGTCGCGAAATGGTTGTGCCAAAAAAGCACCATGCGTTCGGCCAGTGGCGTGGGGGTATCCACCATCTCGCGCAGCCACCAGGTTTTAAGTTCCAGGCCTTCACGCAACTGCTGCTGGCGAGCGGCTTGCTGCTCTTCGCGGGATTTGAGGTAAGCCTGCGGTATAGGAGGCGGGGCGCTCACAAACTGCGGCAACGGGTACAGCGTACGTGCGGATTTGGCCTCGGCCAGCAACGTGTTCACAGCCAAGTCTGTGGATTTGCCTGCCCAGCGGTCAACCTCGGCCTGGGTGGGGGCAAAACCCGTGCGCACCAGCAGGTGCCGTGCGTCGGGGCGGGTCAATACAGCGTTTTTCATCATGGTTGTCCAGAGCCTGGGTATCTAACGGCCTATTGTGAGAACGTGCCGACCCTGGCGTCTATAAATGCGAGGTAAAGCTCAAACTGAAACTGAAACATTTGTAACCCTCACCACATCCGCTGACGGAGTCGCAGACAATAGGGTGCTTTCACAGGTGCTTTATGTCCATGACAAAAGCGCAGTTTTCGCTCTACAAAACGCTCAATTAATGATACCCACCGCCACCCGCCGCGACAAAATCATGATCGTCGATGACGACCCCCGCTTGCGTGAACTGCTGCAACGCTACCTGAGTCAGCAAGGTTTTGATGTGGCTGCAGCGGACAGCGGTGCCGAGTTGTCGCGCCTGTGGCCCACCGAATCGCCTGATCTTCTGGTGCTTGACGTGATGATGCCGGGCGAAAGTGGTCTGGCGATTTGCCGCCGTTTGCGCTCTAACCTGGTCACCACCCCCATCATCATGCTGACCGCCAAAAGCGAAGAGCTTGACCGCATTGAAGGCCTTGAAGTGGGCGCGGATGATTACCTGGCCAAACCCTTCAACCCTCGGGAGCTGCTGGCCCGCATCAACGCCGTGCTGCGCCGCCGCCCTAGCCTGGAAGCGCCCGGTGCACCATCCAACAACCGGGGACTGGTGACGTTTGGCCCCTTCAGCTTTGACTTGGCCGCACGCAAACTGCACCGCAACGGAGAAGAGCTGCCGCTGACAACGGGTGAATACGCCATGCTCAAGACCCTGGTGCGACACCCCCGCCAGCCGCTGACACGCGAAAAACTCGCCCTGCTCACCCGTGGCCGTGACATCAAACCCACAGACCGCAGCCTGGATGTGCAAATTTCACGTCTGCGCCGTTTGATAGAAGACGACGCCGCCACCCCGCGCTACCTGCAAACGGTGTGGGGCACAGGCTATGTCTTTGTGCCCGATGGCAACGTCTGAGCCACACCCTCCCCCGCAAAGCACCTACCCCCCATCGATCCAGGTGGGCTTGGAGTACGGCCCCTCTGCCATTGCGGCACTGAGCAGCAACACCGCCAAACCCGGCATCAGCCTGTTTTGGCGTACCTTTTTTTTACTGGCCATACTGATTGCGGGCAGCGTACTGGCCTGGCTGAAAACCTTGTCAGCCCTGGAGTTCGAGCCCCGTGCGCTGCAAACAGTCCATCAAATTGTGTCGATGGTCAACATCACCCGCACAGTGCTGCTGCACACCGATGTCATTGAAGAAGCCGAAGTCCTCAAGACACTCGCGGCTGACGAAGGCCTGCGCGTACAGCCACGCTTGCCAACCGACGTGGTCGAACCGCTCAACGCCGATGCCTTGAGTGTGCGTATTTTTCAAGAATTGCAGATCCGCAACGGCGCAGCCACCCAAATGTCGCCCAGCGTGAACGGCCAGCCGGGCATGTGGGTCAGCTTCAACCTGCGCGAACAGCCTTATTGGCTGAGGATTGACCAAGACCGCGTCAGCCCGTCCAGCGGCAAAACCTGGCTGATCTGGCTGGCGCTGGCGGTAGTGCTGTCCCTCGCCGGAGCCGCCATCCTGGCGGGCTTGATCAACCAGCCCATCAAACAGCTGTGGCGGGCCGCAGACCGGGTGCGCGAGGGCGATTACGACTCCAGCTACCTTGACGAAAAAGCCAGCACCAACGAGATTCGTGAGGTCAACATTGGCTTTAACCGCATGGCGTCCCGCTTGTCCAAAATTGACCAGGACCGCGCGGTGATGCTGGCAGGCATTTCCCACGACTTGCGTACGCCATTGGCCCGGCTGCGGCTGGAAACCGAGATGTACGTGAGCGACGAAAACGCACGTGCCCACATGGACAACGATATCGAGCAGCTCGACCGCACTATCGACAAGTTTCTGGAATATGCCCGCCCTGTGCCCAGCAACTTTCAGTCGGTGCACCTGAACGAAGTGATCGAAGGCTGCCTGTATGCGCTCAGCAGCCCGACGGACATGCAGGTCACGCTGGATATGGCAGCTGATTTACGGGTATTTGGCGATGCCACTGAGCTGGCACGCGTCGTTAACAACCTGCTGGAAAACGCGCGCCGCTACGGCAAAACCCCCAACACGAGCATCGCCAACGTTGAAATCACCGGCCGCACACGCGACCACTGGGTGGTGCTGCGCGTGCGTGACCGGGGCCCAGGCGTGGCTGCGGCCGTGCTGCCCCTGCTGACGCAGGCATTCTTCCGGGGAGATACCGCACGCACATCGGCCACAGGAGCAGGTTTGGGCTTGTCTATCGTTGAGAAAGCCATTCAGCGCATGGGAGGTACCGTGAGCCTGAGTTGCCCGAACAGCGGCGGGTTGGCGGTGCTGATTCGCCTGAACAAAGTCGGCTCACAGGCTTAACCACAGCAAAGTCCAAACAAAAAAGGCCGTTTGTGCAGGGTTGGTGGGCTTATGCAGCTACAAAAACAGAAGCACAACGGCACGGACTTCAATGCTCAAGCCCTGACCCACTGGCCCCAGTTTTTCGGCCGTCTTGGCTTTCACGTTGACCTGTGCAGGCGCCACGCCCAGCGCCAGCGCGATACGTTCGCGCATCAGCGGGATATACGCCGCAAGCTTCGGGGCTTGGGCCACCACGGTGGTGTCCACATTGGCCAACTCAAAGCCCTGCGCCCGCACCCGGCGTACCGCCTCGGCCAGCAGCACAGACGAATCAGCGCCCGCAAAACGGGCGTCGGTATCGGGAAAATGCGTGCCGATATCGCCCAGGCCCGCAGCGCCCAACACCGCATCGGTGATGGCGTGCAGCAACACATCAGCATCCGAGTGCCCCAACAGACCCATGCTGTGCGGGATCTCGACGCCGCCGATGGTGAGTTTGCGACCCGGAACCAGCGCATGGACGTCCCAACCTTCACCAATACGCAGGTTGAGGGGATTAACGGGTGTTGGCATGGCAGTAATAACAGGTAGAGGTAGTGACCACAGGATGATGGTGCTTATAAACGGGTGTCATGCACCACGGTTTTTCAGATAAGCCTCTGCCAAGGCGAAGTCTTCGGGGTAGGTCACTTTGAAGTTTTGCGCGCTGCCCGACACCAACAGCGGCTGCAAACCCATCGCCTCCATGGCGCTGGCCTCGTCCGTGATCTCGTCTCCGTGTGTCTGCGCGTGCAGCAAGGCGTCGCGCAAAGCCCCAATACGGAACATTTGTGGCGTTTGCGCCAGCCATTTGTCGTGGCGAGCCACCGTGGCCACAACCCGGCCCTGCACGGACTGCTTCAAGGTGTCTGGCAGCCTGTGCGCCAGCAGCCCTCCCACCGCGTCCCCTGCACAGGCTTGCACCAGGGCGTTAATTTGCGATGGGGTAATAAGGCAACGTGCGGCATCATGCACTAGCACCCAGTCGGAGGGCTGGGCGCCGTAGGCTTCCAGCAAGGCGTTCAAACCGTTCAATACGGTCTCAGCGCGCGTTGCACCGGCATTGGCAGCTGTCAAAAAAGGAGTTTTCGATGCCCCCCTGGCCGCTGTGCAAGCCAGCTCCGCACAGGCAACGGCATGGTCATCAGGAGAAACCGCCACCAGCACGGCCGCCAAGTCGGGCACAGCCGCAAACGCCATCAGCGTATGGGTCAGCAGCGACTGTCCTGCAATCACCCGGTACTGCTTGGGCAAACCCGTACCAGCACGGCTACCGGTGCCGCCGCAGGGAATCAGGGCGAACATAGGCACAAGCTTGGCAACATGGGGCTCGGTATCACTCGCTGCGCGTCAGCCGTAACACCACAGTGCCCGTGTCGTCGGACATTTCCAACTGGGTGTCCGTCGCGCTGCGCACGATACGGGCTTTGCGAACGCTCTCCAGCGCAGCCAAGAATTTAGTCTCTGTCGCCATGGCAGAGCTTTCGCACATTTTGCGCGTAGCCCCCAGTGGGCCCATGCGCAGGTTGTCACCCGCGATCAAGGCGTCACCCCCAAAGCTGTTGCAACCGGCATTGCCCCCTACCTGGGTCAAGCTGATGAACTGCAGCCGGGGCGTGGTTCGCCCGGGCAAGGCAGGGTTGGCCAGCGCCTTGGCAATCCACTGGCTGCCGACAAGGGTGTCGAGCGCAGGCGAGAGGGGCGAAGCAGCAGAAGGGGTGGCGTCGGAAGGAGAGTTGGAAGGAGAGTTGGAAGGAGAGTTGGAAGGAGAAACAGGGTGTGTTGCGGTCATGGAGGAAGCGCAGCCCATCAGAAGGCTCGCCATAGCAGTAGCAATAAAGAAAAACGTGCGACCAAGCGCACGGGAAGAGACGAATAAGGTCGGCATGGCTTTGAGGTCATCAAAGAGGGAATAAGTTCGTATTTTGCCCGCAGTCAGCACATGCCCATGAAATGCCTTGGGGGACGAGCAACAGAACCCCCGTTACGCCATGACCCCATAAACCCTAAAATCACAACTTGAGCGCTCGCACCCCATGCCACCTGGTTTGGGGTGCTTTGCTGTTTGCAGCCGCTGCGCGTTTTCAGCTATCCCGCATTGCCCGCCCCCCACGTCAGTTCACCAGACTTATGGACCTCCCGAAACTCCCCCCAGGCAAACGCTTCACCTTGCCCCGCCCCCCCGGTTCAGCGGATTCCCTGCTGCTGGCCCAGCTCGCCCAGCGCGAAAAATCAGCCAAAAAGCTCACCGCCATCATCACGTCCGACGCCACCGATGCGCTGCGGTTGATGGAAGAAATGGCCTTCTTCGCCCCCGAGGTACGCACCGCCCTGTTCCCCGACTGGGAAACCCTGCCTTACGACAGCTTTTCGCCCCACCAAGACCTCATCAGCGAGCGCTTGGCCACCCTATGGCGCATCAGCCAACGTGACAAAGAAACCGGCGCGGATGTGGTCATCGTCCCCGCCACCACCGCGCTCTACCGCTTGGCGCCGCCTTCGTTCCTGGCCGGGTACACCTTCCACTTCAAGGTCAAGCAGCAGCTGGACGAGGCCAAGCTCAAAGCACAGTTGACGCTGGCCGGCTACAGCCACGTCACCCAGGTGGTCAGCCCCGGTGAATACGCGGTACGCGGCGGCTTGATTGACCTCTTCCCCATGGGCAGCCTGGTGCCCTACCGGGTTGATTTGTTCGACGACGAAATCGACAGCATCCGCACCTTTGACCCCGACAGCCAGCGCAGCCTCTACCCCGTGCCTGAAGTGCGCCTGCTGCCCGGGCGTGAATTTCCCATGGACGACGAGGCCCGTGCCCGTTTCCGGGGACGTTGGCGTGAGCTGATGGAAGGCGACCCGACCAAGAGCCGTATCTACAAAGACATCGGTGCCGGTGTTGCCACGGCGGGTATCGAGTACTACCTGCCGCTGTTTTTTGAGCAAACGGCCACCGTGTTCGATTACCTCGGCGCGAACGCTACTGTCGCGCTGCATGGCGATCTCGAACCCGCTTTCCAGCGCTTTTGGCAAGACACCAAAGACCGCTACCGCCTTGTCAAAGACGACCCCGAGCGCCCCGCACTGCCCCCGGAATCGCTGTTTCTTAAGCCCGAGCAGTTCTACACGCGCTGCAATGATTACGCACAGCTGGCGATCAAACCCCACCATGTATCAGGTAATGATGCTATCGAAGAGATAGCTGGTGGTGCTGATTTCACAAGCATCCCAGCCTTGTCCGTCGTTCGAGGTGCCGAAGAACCCCTGGCCCGTCTGCAAAGCCACATCCGTAACACCCCCCACCGCGTGCTGCTGCTGGCCGAAAGCGACGGGCGGCGTGAAAGCCTGCTTGACTTCCTGCGCGCCAGCAAGCTCAGCCCGCCGGCATTCGACTCGCTGGCCGATTTCCAAAAGAGCGACGAGAAAGTCGGCATCGCCACCGCAGCCCTCACCGTGGGCTTCAGTTGGCTCGCCGAAAGCTTGGATTTCGTCACCGAAACCGAGTTGTTCGCCGCTGGCCCCACCACCCGCCGCCGTAAAAAGCAAGAGCAAGTCAGCGACGTTAACGCCCTCATCAAGGACTTGGCGGAGCTGAACATCGGCGACCCCGTCGTCCACAACGCACACGGCATTGGCCGCTACCGGGGCTTGGTCAACCTCGATCTGGGGATGGGCCAGAACGCGGACGGCAGCCCCCAAGAGCAAGAATTCCTTCACCTCGAATACGCCGACAAAGCCACGCTGTACGTGCCCGTCAGCCAGCTTCACCATATCAGCCGCTACACCGGCGTCAGCGCTGACGAAGCCCCGCTGCACCGCTTGGGCTCCGGCCAGTGGGAAAAGGCCAAACGCAAAGCGGCTGAGCAGGTGCGTGACAGCGCCGCAGAGTTGCTCAACATCTACGCCCGCCGGGCCGCCCGCGAAGGCCATGCCTTCCGCTACAGCGCGAACGACTACGAAACCTTCGCCAACGATTTCGGGTTTGACGAAACCCCGGACCAAAAAGCCGCCATCCACGCCGTCATCCAGGACATGATTTCGCCCCGCCCTATGGACAGGTTAATCTGTGGCGACGTGGGTTTCGGCAAAACCGAAGTCGCCCTGCGTGCCGCCTTCATCGCCATCACCGGCGGCAAGCAAGTCGCCTTCCTCGCGCCCACCACGCTCTTGGCCGAACAGCACTACCAAACCCTGGTGGACCGCTTCGCCAAATGGCCTGTCAAAGTGGCTGAAGTGTCGCGCTTTCGCAGTGGCAAAGAAATCACATCCGCTATCAAAGGCATAGCTGATGGTGGCGTGGACATTGTGGTGGGTACCCATAAACTCTTGAGCGAATCGACCAAATTCAAAGACCTGGGCCTGCTCATCATCGACGAGGAACACCGCTTCGGTGTGCGCCACAAGGAGCAGATGAAATCGCTGCGGGCCGAGGTGGACGTGCTGACGCTCACCGCCACCCCCATCCCCCGCACCTTGGGCATGGCGCTGGAAGGCTTACGGGACTTGAGCGTGATCGCCACCGCCCCACAGCGCCGCTTGGCGATCAAAACCTTTGTCCGCTCAGAGAGCAACGGCGTGATCCGTGAAGCGGTGTTGCGTGAACTCAAGCGCGGCGGGCAGGTGTACTTCCTGCACAACGAGGTGGAAACGATCGAAAACCGCCGCCAAAAGCTTGAAGAACTGCTGCCCGAAGCCCGCATCGCCATCGCCCACGGCCAGATGCCAGAGCGCCAGCTCGAAGCCGTGATGCGCGACTTCGTGGCCCAGCGCTACAACCTGCTGCTGTGCTCCACCATCATCGAGACGGGCATCGATGTGCCCAGCGCCAACACCATCGTGATGAGCCGTGCCGACAAATTCGGCCTGGCCCAACTGCACCAACTCCGGGGCCGCGTGGGCCGAAGCCACCACCAAGCCTATGCCTACTTGATGGTGCCCGACATTGAAGGCCTGACCAAGCAGGCACAGCAACGCCTGGACGCCATCCAGCAAATGGAGGAATTGGGCAGCGGCTTTTACCTCGCCATGCACGACCTGGAAATTCGCGGTGCCGGTGAGGTGCTGGGTGAGAACCAAAGCGGCAACATGCTGGAAATCGGCTTTCAGCTTTACAACGAAATGCTGGGCGAAGCCGTGCGCAGCTTGAAAGCGGGCAAAGAACCCGATTTGCTGAAACCTTTGGGCATCACCACCGACATCAACCTGCACGCTCCCGCCCTGCTGCCCAACGACTACTGCGGCGATGTGCATTTGCGCCTGTCGTTCTACAAAAAACTGGCCACAGCCAAGACGCCCGACAAAATCGACGACCTGCTCGAAGAAATCGTAGACCGCTTCGGCAAACTCCCGCCGCAAGCGCAAACCCTGATCGACGTCCATCGCCTGCGCGTCATCGCCAAGCCCTACGGCGTGGTGAAAGTTGATGCGGCCCCCGGCGTCACCACCATCACCTTCCGCCCCAACCCGCCGGTGGAGACGCTGAAAATCATCCAGCTGATTCAAAAGAACAAGCACATCCGCCTCTCAGGCAACGAAAAGCTGCGCATCGAGCGCGAAGTGCCCGACCCGAAAGACCGGGCACAGCAGGTGCGCGATGTGCTGAAGAGTTTGGGGCAACCGAAGGTGGAAGATGGGGTGGCTTGAGAGGCATCCGCTCGTGACAGCGTCAACTTCATACGCTAGATGAGATGAGCTGCCTTACCCCCTTTCGGGAAAACTGCCATGAACCTTCCTACTGAACGCCACTTCCGCACGGTGCCAGCGCGAATCTGGAATTTCCCTCCAATTTCTGGCAACGTGAACTTCAAAACGCCAACCGTCAGTTAGAGACATCACAAACTGCCCCGTATCCTCTATATTGCTTTGCCTCATGAACACATCGACTGCTCCCGCCCCCGGCCTCATCCTCCAAGGCTTCACGCCACCCCTGCGTCTCGCTGACTTCAAGCTCATTGCGTTCGACATGGACTCCACCCTCATCAACATCGAGTGCATTGATGAAATCGCTGATGCCGCTGGCCGCAAGGCGGAGGTGGCCGCCATCACGGAAGCCACCATGCGTGGCGAAATCACCGATTTCAAAGACAGCTTGCGCCGTCGCGTGGCGCAGTTAAAAGGCGTGACAGTGGCCGATATGGAGCGGGTCTACCAAGAGCGCCTGCAACTCAATCCCGGTGCAGCCACGTTGGTGGCAGCGTGCAAAGCGGCAGGGCTGAAAGTGCTGCTGGTCAGCGGTGGGTTCACCTTTTTTGCAGACCGGGTCAAAGACACCCTGGGCATTGATTTTGTGCGCGCAAACGTGCTGGAAGTAGAAAGCGGGCCAAACTGCGGCCAGCTCACCGGCCATGTGGTCACGCAGGCGTGGGGTGATATTTGCGATGGCGCCGAAAAACGCCGCACACTGCTGGAAGTCGCCTCGCTCTTGGGCATCAGCCCTGCGCAAACGATTGCGGTGGGTGACGGTGCGAACGATTTACCCATGATGGGCGTGGCAGGCTTGTCTGTGGCCTACCACGCCAAGCCCACGGTACGGGCGCAGGCGATGGTGGCGATCAATGAAGGTGGGCTGGACCGGCTGCTGGATGTTCTCAAGCCTTGACGTGCAAACAGGCCAAACGCTTGCGCGAATGGCCTGTTGCAGGGTTCAGCGGACAGCCTCTGGGGCGGTCCAGCAGCAGCGTTTAAACCGCCGCGTCGTCCATTTCGCCGGTGCGAATGCGCAGCACGCGTTCAACGCTGGTGACAAAGATTTTGCCATCACCAATTTTCCCAGTGCGTGCGGCTTTGACGATGGCTTCCACGCAGCGGTCAACTTCGGTGTCTTTCACCACCACTTCCACTTTCACTTTAGGCAAAAAATCCACCACGTATTCGGCACCACGGTACAGCTCGGTGTGGCCTTTTTGGCGGCCAAAGCCTTTGACTTCGGTGACGGTCAGGCCTGTGACACCGCAGTCGGCCAGGGCTTCGCGCACTTCTTCGAGTTTGAAGGGTTTGAGGATGGCGGTGATTTGCTTCATTGACAGGGGTCTTTCAAAGGATCGTTGATTTAAATTCGGGCCGAGTTTATGCCCAAAATTTGCTGGTGACAGGATAGCGCCAATCTTTGCCAAAGCTACGGTGGGTTACACGGATACCGATAGGTGCCTGACGGCGTTTGTATTCGTTGATTTTGAGCAGTCGCACCACCTTGTCCACGTCCGCTTTGGCGTGACCGGCGGCAATGATGTCTTCCACCCGCGCATCGTTTTCCATGTAGGCCTCGATGATGGCGTCCAGCACAGCGTAGTCGGGCAGGCTGTCCTGGTCGGTCTGGTCGGGTCGCAACTCGGCGCTGGGGGGGCGGGTGATGATGCGCTCGGGGATGGGGCTGGCACCCGTGCCGTTGGGGTCATTGGCATTGCGCCAGCGGCAAAGGCGAAACACCGTGGTTTTGGCCAAATCCTTGATGACCGCAAAGCCACCAGCCATGTCACCGTACAGCGTGCAGTAGCCAGTGGCCATTTCGCTTTTGTTGCCTGTGGTCACCACAATGCTGCCGAATTTGTTCGACAACGCCATCAGCAGCGTGCCACGGATGCGGGCCTGGATGTTTTCTTCGGTGGTGTCTTCCGCGCGGCCTGCAAAGTGGGGCTTAAGCGAGGCTTTGAAGGCTTCAAACTCGGGCAGGATGGAGATTTCATCGTATTGCACCCCCATGCGTGCGGCCATGTCGCGGGCATCAATCCAGGAAATATCAGCGGTGTAGGGCGATGGCATCATCACCGTGCGCACCCGGTCTTTGCCCAGCGCATCCACGGCAAGCGCCAGCACCAGCGCCGAATCTATGCCGCCTGAGAGGCCCAACAGCACGCCAGGGAAGCCATTTTTACCCACGTAGTCCCGCAAGCCCAGTACCAGTGCATCCCACAACTCGGCATCCAGGCTACGCTCTGGTGCCATAGTCGCTACCAATTCAATAGCTGCTGAAGCGCGCTCAGCTTGCACGGTGAATAGATTTTCTTTGAAACTGGGGGCACGACCCGTCAGCGCACCGTCCGCGTTGACGCAGAACGAGCCGCCATCAAACACCACCTCATCTTGCCCACCCACCAAATGGGCATAGACCAGTGGCAAGCCCACAGCACGGGCACGCTCAGCCATGCGCTCGATGCGTTCGCCGCCCTTGCCTAGATGAAAAGGCGAAGCGTTGATCACGGCCAGCAGCTCAGCACCGGCTTCTTTGGCGAGCAGCGCAGGCTCATCAAACCAGGCATCTTCGCAAATCAGCAAGCCCACGCTGATGCGGTCAGCACCTTCCCCCGCCTGAAACACACACACGCCCTGCCCTGGCGTGAAATAGCGACGCTCGTCAAAGACCTGGTAATTGGGCAGCTCGCGCTTGGCGTAGGTTTCCAGAATGCGCCCTTCGCTGATGACGCTGGCCGCATTGTGGCGACGCTGCACACTAACGCTCTTGGTGCGGCTGTCGCCCCCACTGGGGTGACCCAACACCACCACCATGCCCTTGAGGTCGGCCAGCGCACTCGCTACGGTCTCGACCGCCTCACCACAGGCGCTCACGAAGGAGGGACGCAAATACAAATCCTCCGCTGCATAGCCACACAGCGACAACTCGGGGGTCAGCAACAAACGTGCGCCATCTGCATAAGCGGTACGGGCGGCGGTGATGATTTTTTGCGCGTTGCCGGGCATATCACCGACAATGAAATTGAGCTGGGCGACGCAGAGTTTGAGGGTCATGGGAAAGGCTTTAAGGTGGTCTTACTGAGGAGTCTAACCAACCCTGCATACGGTAACGCCAGAAATTCAACACTCAAACCGCTGTCGGCCGCCGTGCCAGCAATGCCCCCACTGTCGCCTCATACCCCGCCGCCACACGCAGTAACGCAGCGTCCCCCTGCGCACCGCCAATCAGTTGCAGCCCCGCAGGCCAACGGCCGTTAGGGTGAAAGCCAGCGGGCAGGCTGATGGCGGGCAGACCGGCGAAGGTGGCGTAGAGGGTGACTTCCATCCAGCGGTGGTAGGTGTCCATCACGCGGCCAGCGATGCTTTGGGGCCAGCGCTCTGCGACGGGGAAGGGCCACACTTGCGCGCTGGGCAGGGCCAGCACGTCATAGCGCGTCAGCAGGCGCAGCATGTGGGTGTGAAAGGCGGTGCGCACCTCGCTGGCTTGCATGAAATCCATGAACGAAAGGCCCTGGGCTTGGTCGTGTTCCCACAGGGCTTCGGGTTTGATGCGCTCTCTGGCACCGGGTAGCTTCAAGAGCGCCGCGACTTTGGGGCCGACCAGGGCACGTCGCCACGCCAGCCAGGCGTTCCACAGCGCGGCGGTATCAAAGCCTAAATCACACGCCTCGACATGGGCACCGGCGTCGGTGAAGTGTTGCAGGGCTTGATCACAAACAGGCAGCAAACCTTCGTCCATGGCCAGATAGCCGTTCAAATCACCCAGCCAGCCGACACGCAGACCTTGCAGAGCACGGGTGTCACCGTCCTCGGCAACAGCTTGCAGCGGCGTTGTGATCGACAGCGGCACCTGTGGATGGCCGCCCGATTGAACCGCCAGCAGCTTCGCCACATCCCGCACGGTGCGCCCCATCGGTCCCTCGGTGCCCAACTGGCTGACCCAGGTGTCGGCAGCGGGCCAAAACGGCACGCGACCTTGGCTGGGACGCATGCCAAAGATGTTGTTCCACCCTGCCGGGTTGCGCAGCGAGCCCATGAAATCAGAACCATCCGCCACGGGCAAGAGGCGTTGTGCCAGGGCGACTGCAGCACCACCGCTAGACCCCCCCGCGCTGACGGTGGTGTCCCAGGCGTTAGGCGTGGTGCCAAACAGGTCGTTGAAGGTGTGCGAACCCAGGCCAAACTCAGGCATGTTGGTTTTGCCGATGATGATGGCACCTGCGGCCTTCATGCGCGCCGTCATCACACTGTCCTGGGTGGCGACGGCCCCCTTTAGCAAACTGCAACCATAGGTCGTGGGAAAGCCAATGGCATGGCCCGTGTCTTTGATCGCCTGGGGCATGCCATGCAACCAGCCGCGCGACTCACCTCGAGCGAGTTCAGCATCCAAAGCATCGGATGCGCTTATCAGATCAGCATCAGAAGCTATGTTAACGATAGCATTAAACTGCGGATTCAGACGGTGGATGCGCGTCAGATACGCCTGCATCACCTCGCGGCAAGAAACGTGGCGGGCGTGGATAGCACGAGACAGTGCATCGGCATCGAGATCGGTTATGTCAGTCATGGGCAAACTTCGTGGAGGTTAGCTGGCCAAAGGGTGGCGCTGGCGCTGCGCCTTGGCACCCATGATTTGGCAAATCGGTGCTGTACGGTGCGGGTGTTTTCCCGCAGTGATGCCACAGTGCGGGTAGTATCGTGCTCCGATATGACCTGTCCCTCCCCGCTCCCATCTGCGCTGCACGCCCAAGTCCTCAGCGCCCCGTTCGCCCCCGGCTCCAAAATCACTGCCCCGCTGTGGAATGCCCTGCTGGCCACCCAGTCTCAGGCCACGCCGTTCATGCGCTACGAGTACCTGGCCGCACTGCACCACAGTGGCAGTGCCATAGCCCGCACAGGCTGGTCAGTACGGTGCATTGCGCTATGGAAAGATGAGCGCTGTGTCGAGTTGCTTGCCGCCTGCATGGTCTATATCAAAGTGCATTCCTATGGCGAATACGTGTTTGACCACGCTTGGGCCAACGCCTACGCACAACACGGGCTGGACTACTACCCCAAAGCCACGCTGGCCGTGCCCTTCACACCCGTACCGGGTGCGCGGCTGCTGGCCCGCGATGCACAGGCCCGGGAGACACTGGTGCGGGCGGTGGTGCAGTGGTGCGAATCACAAGGCTTGTCGTCACTGCACGTGTTGTTTGGCGCAGAGGAGGACTTGCAGGCTTGCGCGGCAGTCGGGTTGATGCTGCGCCACACTGTCCAATTCCACTGGACAAACACGTCACCGGGCTATGCGGATTTCGATGATTTCCTCAGCCACCTCGCCGCCGACAAGCGCAAAAAAATCCGCCAAGAGCGCCGCAAGGTAGCGGATGCAAGCGTGACCTTTCGCCACGCACAAGACAGCGCGATCAGCACGGCAGACTGGGATTTCTTTTACCACTGCTACGAGCGCACTTACCTGGAGCACGGCAACGCGCCCTACCTGAGCCGGGACTTCTTTCGGCGCATGGCCGACACGCAGCCCGAAAGCTGGCTGCTGTTCACCGCTGAGCGTGGGGGTGTCGCTATTGCTACCAGTTTGATAGCTACCAACGCTCACCAGGTAAGCGAAGAAGGCGAAAAAGTAGCCTATGGTCGCTACTGGGGAGCGTTAGAGCGCGTGGATTGCCTGCACTTTGAGGCCTGCTACTACCAGCCGCTGCAATGGTGCATTGCCAACGGCTACACGCGGTTTGAAGGCGGCGCGCAGGGAGAACACAAGATGGCCCGTGCGCTGCTGCCGGTTAAAACCAGCTCAGCCCACTGGCTGGGTCACCCTGCGTTTGCCGACGCCGTGCAAAACTACCTTGACCGCGAAGGCCAGGGGATGGAGAACTACATGAGCGATTTGGTACAACGCAGCCCGCTGCGAGGCACCCCACCCACTTAGCCTTTCGACACTTGCAGCAGCAGCCCCATTTCATCGCTGCTCATCAAGCCTTCAATGTCCATGATGACCAGCATGCGGTCGTCCAGCTTGGCGATACCCGTCACATAGTTGGAATCGACCCGGCCCTGGAACTGCGGGGCGGGCTTGATGGCGCTGGCGGTGATGCCGACCACGTCAGACACCGAATCCACCACCGCACCAATCTCGGTGCCCTTCACGTTCAGCACGATAACGACGGTGAAGGCGTTGTAGTCCACCACATCACAGGCCAATTTGAGGCGCAGGTCGATGATGGGGACGATCACGCCACGCAGGTTAATCACACCTTTGACGAAGCTGGGGGCATTGGCGAGGCGGGTAGGCGCTTCGTAAGAGCGGATTTCTTGCACCCGCAGAATATCAATGCCGTACTCTTCACCGCCCAGGCGGAAAGTGAGGTATTCGCGGGCCTTTTCGACCAGTGCCAGGGGCTTGCGTGTGGCGGAGGAGCGAAAGCTGTCTGCGGAAGTTGCCATGGGAGCCCTTTCAATCTAAGCGTAATCTGTGATGCGAACGGTATGAACTGTAGTTCGATTGTGAATTCAAAAGTTGCCCCACAATTTATCCCGTGTGAGGCCATGGGCTATTGTCAATATCACGGCCCAGCAGCGCTCAAAACCGCGTCCCCACGACCAGAAACACCCGAGGCGTCCAGCGCAGGGTGGATTGCTCAGCGTAGCTGCGGCCTGCGGGGTCAACGTCCACGCGTTCACGTGAGCGTTTGGAATTGGTGATGTTGTACACCGTGAAGCGCCAGTAGCCCCACCCAGCCACCACCCGCCCCACATACATATCAGCGCTGGCGTAGGCCAACTCACGACCTGACGAAGTGGGTGAGGTGTTCAAGTCTGCCGCGCCCGTCAGCGACAGGCTGGTACCGCCAAACCAGCCTTCGGCCTTGGGCACGGGCTTGGCCAGGTTGACGTTGACGAGGTAACGCGCTTGCCCCGGAATGCGCTGGCCTACGCTGTCGCCACTGGTCATGCGCGATTGCAGCAAGCTGGCGTTGCTTGAGAGCGTCCAGCCTCGCCCCCAGCCCAGATCGGTGGGCCAGTTCAAGTTGGTTTTAACGTCGGCCTCCAAACCCCAAACCGTGGCATTGCCCACGTTTTCGGGGCGCTGCGTCCACAGGCTGCCCCCTGCGCCTGCACCGAAATCGGTGACGCGGCGGGCAATCACATCTTTGATCTGGCGCACAAAAAGATTCAGCCCCAGCTGGCCTTGCTCGCCCAGCTTGCGCTCCAGACCACCGTCGAAAGTCAAGGTGGATTCGGGACGCAGGCCAGGATTGCCAGCGAAATCGGGGTTATTGGGCGCGTTCAGGCCCGTGCTGGGAATACGGCGATCAAGCAAATCCATCAGTGCAGGGTTACGGCTTACGCGCGCGAGGTTGAAGCGCACTTGCAGGTCTTCGTTAATGGGGGTGCGGCTGTGCAGCGAGGGTTGCAAAAACGTGCGGCGGTTCGTTGCTGTCACAGCAGAAGACGAGGCGGTGTAGTCGCTGCGCGTCTCGGTACTCTCCAGACGAAGCCCTGCAGTGAAGGTGGTTTTGGCGGGCAGCTCCCACTCGTTTTGCCCCCACAGCGCCCCCCGGCGGGTTCGGGCTCCCAGACCAAAAGGTGTGGGGGTGGCGTTCAGGCCGACGCTGTTGGCCGTGTCTACGGTGAGGCGGCGCTCTTCGGCTTCGGCACCGAACATCCACAGCAAGGGGTTTTCAGTGCCCGTGAGTTTGGTGGACACGGTGAAGGCCTTTTCATGGCGGTCATCCAAAAAGGCAGACGGCGTGGTTACAGAGCCAAGGGCGCTGCTGGTGAGGGTCTGCAAACGGCTGCGGTCCACCCGCTCGCTGCTTTGCTGGCCGGACAGGTAAGACTCCAGGCGGCTGCCCTTGAAGCGGTGTGTCCAGTCGCTGCGCAGCTGTACCAGGCTGCGTTCGCTCCCCGTGTTGTCAAACACGCGGCTGCTGGTGGGGCCAAAGCCATCGGCACCCGCACCGGTGCTGTCGAATTGCCCCTTCACCCGTGTGCCAAGCAGCATCGAGCGGAAATTAAGCTGGTCTGACGGCCCCAGACGCCCGCTGAGCCGGGGAATCAGCAGCCACTCGGCGGTGCGAAAACGGTACTTTTCATCAGACTGGCTGCTGGAGGGGTTGCTGCCAGCCACGCTCATGCTGCGGTGGGTGTCGCTGCCCGTCAAGCGGTCTGAGGCCGAACCGGCAAGAAAGTACGTCCAAGGCTCTTTGGGGGCGGCCAGGGGCGGAGCATCGTTTGCGGCATCCGCAGAAGGTATTGCGGGTTTCTCTGGCGCAGTGCCGGGTGAAGTTAAAAGTGAAGGCACGGGCCCCGTTTTCGAGAAAAACCCTTGGTAAGCGTTTTGGCCCCACACACGCTGGTCGGTGAGTCGGATATTGGTTTCGCGCTGCACGCTGGCTTGGCGCAACACGATGTTGATGGTGCCGCCCGTGGCCCCAGCAAATTCGGCAGATGGTGCACGCAGCACCTCAATGCGTTCAATCATGTCGGACGGCAGCTGGTCGAACGGCAACTGGGCAGACTGGCGCGCGCCACTGACCTTTTCACCGTCCACCAAAATCTGTGTGGCAGACCGGTCCATGCCACGCATGCGAATTTCCAGACTGCCATTGCCGCTGCCGTTAACCTGCACACCGGGCAGTTGGCGCAGCACATCGGCCACCGTATCTGCGCCCATGGCCTCGATATCTTGCCGGTCCACCGTGACCAGCGAACCAGCCGCGAAAAAGCGCTGCGCAATCGAGCGCCGTTCACGGATGGTGACCGTTTCCAGCTGACGGCCTTCGGAGGCGCTGCGCTCTTCGGTCGGCATCTGGGCCAGGGCGAGCAGCGGCACAAAAGGAGAGAAAAGCAAGGGAAGCGCAATCAACTTTATGGTCATGGTGGGGGTTTTAAAAATAAGCGTCATGGCAGTTTTGTATTGTTGCTGATTCCCGTCTTTTTCACCGTGCCACCGGATGTCTAAGACAACCCGGCATCAGCGCCTAGGCAATACCCGCAGGGGTAAACACCATGATTCGTCGCCAACGTGACGCCATAAAAGAGGGTGGACTCTAATACCGCGTGAATCCGGCTCTTTAACGCAGTTTCACCACTGCACGGCTTGGCATCAATGCTACCTTTGCCACTCTTTCAATAGCCCAACAAGGGAACATTTTGTTATCACACCTCATGAACCCTTTCAGTTACGCCATGCCCTCCCCTGAAGCAAGCGATAAAACCCCGTCTCCGCCAAACCTGTTTTTGCTGGCGATGGAGTTCCGTGCTTTCTGGGAATTCGGTGCTGTGCTGCCGAGCTGGCCCATGCTGTCGCGTGCACCTGAGGGTGACGGCCATGCAGTGCTGGTGTTTCCTGGCCTGTCGGCGGGTGACGCCTCCACCGTCCCGCTGCGCCGCTACCTGAGCAGCCTGGGGTATGAGGCCCACGGCTGGGAACAAGGCTTGAACTTTGGCCCCAAAGCCGGTGTGCTGGAAAACGCCCGTAAACAGGTTCGTGCGCTGTTTGAATCGACGGGCCGCAAAGTCAGCCTGATCGGCTGGAGCCTGGGTGGCATTTACGCCCGTGAATTGGCCAAGGAAATGCCAGAGCTGGTGCGCTGCGCGATCACACTGGGCACGCCATTCAACGGTTCGCCCAAAAGCACCAATGCGTGGCGGGTGTACGAGCTGGTCAGTGGCCGCGATGCGGGGCAGGAAGTTCATAACTACGACTTGCCCGTGGCCCCCAGCGTACCCACCACGTCGGTCTACTCGCGAACCGACGGCGTGGTGGCTTGGCCGTGCAGCATTCAACCGCCGAGTGCCGAGACGCCCCACACCGAAAACGTGGAGGTCTATGCCAGCCATGTGGGCTTGGGCGTGAACCCCAGCGCCTGGTGGGTGGTGGCTGACCGCCTGGCACAGCCTGAGGGCGCGTGGCAGCCGTTCGAGCCTCAAGGGGCTTTGCAAGGGTTGGTGTTTCCCGATCCCATGCGCAATTAAGTCAAAGCCTAAAGTCCCCCACCCAGAAATCCAGAAAAAAAGGGCCTGCCAGCAATACGCTGGCAGGCCCTTTTTTGAGCACACGGGCAACTTACGCGGCGCTGGCCTTGTTGTAGTTGGCGATGCCGTCCATGATTTCTTTGCGTGCAGCGTCTGGGCCTTCCCAGCCCATGATCTTGACCCATTTGCCGGGTTCCAGGTCTTTGTAATGCTCAAAGAAGTGGGCAATGGTTTTGAGGCGAAGAGGATTCATGTCCTCTGGCTTTTGCCAGTGGGTGTAAATCGGCAAGATTTTGTCGATAGGCACAGCCAGCACTTTGCCGTCAATACCGGCTTCGTCTTCCATCATCAAAATGCCGATGGGGCGGCATGTCACTACCACGCCAGGGATCAAGGGCACAGGGGTGATCACCAGCACGTCCACCGGGTCCCCGTCACCGCTGAGGGTTTTAGGCACGTAGCCGTAATTGGTGGGGTAATGCATGGCGGTGCTCATGAAGCGATCCACAAAAATCGCGCCAGACTCTTTGTCCACCTCGTACTTGACCGGGTCAGCGTTCATGGGGATTTCAATCACCACGTTGAAGGCATCAGGTACTTTGTCGCCAGGATTAACTTTTTGTAAGGACATGGGATCAGGTTTCTTGGGTTGAAGAGAAGTGACAAACCGTGTGATTGTCGGGCGAAGTCCGGGTGAACTAACACGCTCAGGACTTTCCCTGATTTTACCGGTGCCAAGCCCTTACAAGCCTTACAGAACAACCCATTTGAGGGGTTTGGCCGTATATTGCACCCGTTGGCCAATCGTCTTCGCCCTTGTGGCGCTGCGAGGAAGCAACGCAGCGGGGGCAATGCATACCGTGTGCGTTTGCATGTGCTTGTGCGTATGGCCCCCTCCTAGCGACACAACAGGAGACACAACTATGACAGGCAATGCTGCGCTTATTCTGGCGCTCGTTTGCGGCTTTATTGCCGTGGGTTACGGCTTTTGGGCCCGAGGGTGGATTCTTTCCCAAGACGCGGGCAACGCCCGCATGCAAGAGATTGCTGCAGCCATTCAGGCCGGTGCAGCGGCTTACCTTTCCAGGCAGTACCGAACGATTGCGATGGTGGGCGTGGTGCTCGCCATCCTGATTGGCATCTTTCTGGACGGGCAAACGGCAGTCGGCTTTGTGATTGGTGCGGTGCTGTCGGGCGCCTGCGGCTTCATTGGCATGAACGTCTCGGTGCGGGCCAATGTGCGCACCGCGCAAGCCGCTACCAAGGGCATTGGCCCAGCGCTGGACGTTGCCTTTCGCGGCGGGGCCATCACCGGGATGCTGGTGGTTGGCTTAGGTCTGCTGGGCGTGACGGGCTTCTTTTGGTTCCTGGTGGGTAACGGCAACCTGTCGCCGGACAAAAACCTGGCCAAGCTGCTCGATCCACTGATTGGCTTTGCCTTTGGCTCATCGCTCATTTCCATTTTTGCCCGCTTGGGTGGTGGCATCTTCACCAAAGGCGCAGACGTGGGTGCCGACTTGGTGGGCAAGGTCGAAGCAGGCATCCCCGAGGATGACCCGCGCAACCCTGCCGTGATTGCCGACAACGTGGGCGACAACGTGGGTGACTGCGCAGGCATGGCGGCAGACTTGTTCGAGACCTATGCGGTCACGCTAATTGCCACTATGGTTTTAGGATCGCTTGTAGCAAGCTCAGCGGGCATGGCAGCCGTTATTTACCCCTTGGCATTAGGGGGGGTGTCCATCATCGCATCCATCATTGGTTGCTTCTTCGTCAAGGCCACGCCGGGCATGAAGAACGTGATGCCTGCGCTGTACAAGGGTCTGGCTGTGGCGGGCGTGCTGTCGCTGATCGCCTTTTTCTTCGTCACACAGTGGCTGATTCCTGACAACGCCATCACCGCAACGGGCAGCACGATGAAGCTGTTTGGTGCCTGCGCTGTGGGCTTGGTGCTGACGGCCGCACTGGTGTGGATCACGGAGTACTACACCGGTACGCAGTACGCCCCCGTACAGCACATCGCGCAAGCCTCAACAACTGGACACGGCACCAATATCATTGCGGGCCTGGGTGTGTCGATGCGCTCTACGGCATGGCCGGTACTGTTCGTCTGCGCGGCCATCCTCACGGCCTATGGTCTGGGCGGCTTGTACGGCATTGCGGTCGCGGCGACGTCCATGCTCAGCATGGCTGGCATCGTGGTCGCTTTGGACGCCTACGGCCCCATCACCGACAACGCAGGCGGTATCGCCGAAATGGCTGAAATGCCCAAGGAAGTGCGCGATGTCACCGACCCGCTGGACGCCGTGGGCAACACCACCAAGGCCGTCACCAAAGGCTACGCGATTGGCTCGGCCGGTTTGGCGGCGCTGGTGCTGTTTGCCGACTACACCCACAAGCTGGAAGGCTATGGCAAGGCCATCACCTTTGACTTGAGCGATCCGCTGGTCATCGTGGGCCTGTTCATTGGCGGGATGATCCCCTACCTGTTTGGCGCCATGGCGATGGAGGCCGTGGGCCGTGCAGCGGGTGCTGTGGTGGTGGAAGTTCGCCGCCAGTTCCGCGAGATCAAAGGCATCATGGAAGGTACGGCCAAACCCGAATATGGCCGCGCCGTGGACATGCTGACCAGCGCCGCCATCAAGGAAATGATGATCCCCAGCCTGCTGCCTGTGGTGGTACCGGTGCTGGTGGGCCTGCTGCTTGGCCCCAAAGCCCTGGGTGGCTTGCTGATGGGAACCATCGTCACCGGCCTGTTTGTGGCGATCAGCATGTGTACTGGCGGCGGTGCATGGGACAACGCCAAGAAGTACATCGAAGACGGCCACCACGGTGGCAAGGGTTCTGAAACCCACAAAGCGGCGGTTACCGGTGACACCGTGGGCGACCCCTACAAAGACACAGCTGGCCCGGCGGTGAACCCGCTCATCAAGATCATCAACATCGTGGCCTTGCTGATCGTGCCACTGGTGATGAAGTTCCATGGGGGTTAGATAGCCATAGCGGCCGCCCCAGCCCCAGGGGCTATCAGGAACTATCAGGGACTGTTGAAAGCCGCCTTTAACCGGGACAACACCTCGGTATTGGCGGCTTCGCGCGCTACGGGATTCGCTCCCACATGCACGCCTTGCCCTGGATTGACGCCGTTCGGCACATCCGTGCGCAGGCGAACAGTGCCTATAGGATTGTCAAAATCATGGTAGCTGTCAGGGTACACCGTGACGCTGGCACCCACGGTCTTACCCAATGCGATGCACGGGGCTGCAGGTGTCCAGTCGTCTTTTTCCCCCACCAGCATCGTGAGCATGGTGTTGGGCTGGTAGCCACTCTTCACAGCCGCTGCGCAGCCAGGGTAGAAAGCAATCGCCGTTTTAAACGGATTTTTTTGAGCTGCGACTTCAGGCTGGTTGGCATCGGTTGCAGCCAACACAGCACTGCCACCGTGCGACCAGCCCAAGAGCGCAACCTCCCCCGTTTGGCCCCAAGGCTGCTGGCGCACCCAGTTCAGTGCAGCCAGCGCATCGCGGCGGCGTTCGCGTTGGGTGATGCTGCGGCTGCCGATTGTTTGGGTACAGATTTCGCGCACACCGCGTGAGGTCAGGCTGTCAGGGAAGACCACCGCATAACCCTCACCCACCAGCCCGTCGGCCATGGCTTGATGACGGGCGTTCAGCAGCCCCTGGCGAGGGCCGCTGGTGGCATACAACCCGCCACACCCATGCAGCGCGACTACCGTTGCCGTGGGCTTGGCGGTGTTGGCTGCGCTGGGCAAGGCCAGCCAAGCTTTGAGTAAGGTGCCATCCAGGCTGATGAACTGCGCTTCTTCGAGCGGCACAGCCTGCACACAGGCACTGGCGATGACGCTTGCGATAAAAAGCGCCTTGCGCGCAGATTGTTTAAGCACAGTAAGCTACCAAAACAAGCGCATTAATGGCCTTTTACGGGTCAGCTGAAGGGGCCGTGAAGTCAGTTAAAAAAGATCAACATCGTTGGTTTCAACCACCTGCTCGGCCAGTTCACCAGCCTTCACCAGCGCCAGGTAGCTGCACACCTGGTTACGGCCATGGCCTTTGGCGTAGTACACCGCCTTGTCAGCACGGCCAAAAGCACCACCGGGCGTGTCGTTGTCAGCCAATGCGGCAAACCCGGTACTGATGGTGATCGTGCCCACCTGTGGGAACGGATGCGACTCCACCCGGCTGCGAAAACGCTCCAGCGCAGAAACTGCCTCGCTGTGCTCAGCGCAACGCATCAGCACCACAAACTCCTCACCACCAAACCGGTACAGCTGGTCGTGAAAGCGGAAGTTACTGCGCATGAGCTGCGCCAACAGCAGCAGCACCTCGTCACCAATCAGGTGGCCAAAGTTGTCGTTGACACGTTTGAAGTGGTCAATGTCCAGTACCGCCAGCCAGTAGCTCTTGCCGGCACTGTACACACGGCGGTCTGGGTGTCCCAGCTCGCCCACCGTGTCTTGGTCTGCGGCCGCTTTGAAGAAAGCACCGTCAAACGTTTTGCGGTTCAGCAGCTCGGTCAGAGCATCCTTTTCGCCGTAATCCAACAGCCCCAGCAGATTTTTGTAAACCCGCAAAACGCTTTGAATCAATCCCTCAACGTCTTGCGCTAACGGCTGCGCCGTTTCAATCTCCAACAGCAGGGACGTTCCCGTATTTTTCCCGACAGGAAACACCGTCATGGAAGTAAGCGTGGCCGCATGTTCAATATTGCCGCTGCCAATAGCGGCTTGACGGGTTGGGAAATCCACCAAGGCAGGCAATGTGTCCCAGTCCATCCAGGCGGCATCACGCTGGGGCTCGGTGTCTTGTGCCGTCAGCAACGCGCAGGTCATGCAACGCTGGTCATTGGCCTCGCCCACAATGCGCACCAGCCGCACACTGACGGGGTGCGGCTGAGGCAAGGTTTGCACCAGCTTTGTGAGTGCAACATCCAGGGCGTCATGGTCTCGCAACCCCGTTAAATCGGCCAAGCCGTCAATAAGCGTTTTCATAAGGCGAGTCTATCCATTAGCACGCAACACATCGTAAAAGGGCTTATTGAAAGAGGGTCTTCCTGCGCAGTGGTGCCGCGCAGGGGTTGCTACAAAAATCGCAGCCCTATGCGCGCTCAGCCACCCAGGCCTGAACCGAGGCCAACGCCCCGGTCAGCTTGCTGGCATCGGTGCCACCCGCCATCGCCATGTCCGGCTTGCCACCGCCTTTGCCGCCCACTTGTTGTGCGACAAAGTTGACCAGTTCGCCCGCTTTGACTTTGCCCACGCAGTCAGGCGTCACACCCGCAGCCAGTTGCACTTTGTCACCATCGGTGGTGGCGAGCACGATCACTGCGGTCTTCAGCTTGTCCTTGAGCTTGTCCATGGTTTCGCGCAACGTCTTGGCGTCAGCGCCGTCCATTTTGACGACCAGCAGCTTCAGGCCGTTCACATCAATGGCGAGCTTGAGCATCTCATCGCCCTGGGCCGATGCGAGCTTGCCTTTGAGCTGGTTGACTTCTTTTTCCAGCGCTTTCACATGGTCAAGCACCTGGTCGATACGCTCTTGCAAGTCAGCGGGTGCGGTTTTGAGCGCATTCGCGGCTTTGGCAACCGAGGCTTCGAGCTGCTGCGTGTAGGCCAGCGCGTTCACGCCGGTGATGGCCTCGATACGGCGCACGCCAGCGGCCACGCCGCCTTCAGCGACCACCTTGAACAGGCCAATGTCACCGGTGCGCGTTACGTGCGTGCCGCCGCAGAGTTCGCGGCTGGAGCCGATGTCCAGCACACGCACGGTATCGCCGTACTTTTCGCCAAACAGCATCATCGCGCCAGTGGCTTTGGCGGCTTCGATTTCCATCACACGGGCTTGCGTGGCCGCGTTGGCCAAGATTTCGGCGTTGACACGGGCTTCAATGTCCGCGATTTCCGCGTCGGTAACGGCACCGTTGTGGGCGAAGTCAAAACGGGTGCGCTCGGCGTTGACCAAGCTGCCCTTTTGCATCACATGCGCACCCAGCACTTCGCGCAGGGCTTTGTGCATCAGGTGGGTAACGCTGTGGTTGCGCATGCTGGCGGCGCGCACTGCCGTGTTCACCTGGGCGGTGACGGCATCACCGACTTTCAGGCTGCCTTGCTGCACCGTGCCGTGGTGCCCGAACACGTCGGATTTGATTTTTTGGGTGTCTTGCACCTCGAACTTGGCGGCTTTGGACGATTCACCCGCAACGATGAACCCCTCATCTCCCACCTGCCCGCCGCTCTCGGCGTAAAAAGGCGTTGTCGCCAGCACCACCACGCCAGTTTGACCAGCTTTAAGCTCGGGTGTGCTGACCCCATCGGCATAGAGCGCTACGATTTGTGTAGCAAACTCCAGCTTGTCATAGCCCACGAATTCGTTGCCAGCGCCGGTGTACTCCAGCGCGCGGTCCATCTTAAACTTGCCTGCCGCACGACCCATGGCTTTTTGCGTGGCCATGGCGGCGTTGAAACCGGCCTCGTCCACGGTCAAACCGCGTTCACGGCACACATCAGCGGACAAATCCAACGGGAAGCCGTAGGTGTCATGCAGCTTGAACGCCACGTCGCCGGGCAAGACCTTCACGTCGCCGGACAAGGCACTGTCCAAAATCTCCATGCCGATTTCCAGCGTCTCGAAGAAGCGCTCTTCTTCCACCTTCAGCACCTCGGTGATGCGCGTCTCTTGCGCGGCCAAGCTGGGGTAAGCCGCGCCCATCAAGGCCACCAAATCTTTCACCAAGCGGTGGAAGAACGGCGTCTTCTTGCCCAGTTTGTAACCGTGGCGGATAGCACGGCGGATGATGCGGCGCTGCACATAGCCTCGGCCTTCGTTGGAGGGAATCACGCCGTCGCTCACCAAAAATGCTGTAGCGCGGATGTGGTCGGCGATCACTTTGAGCGAGTTATTGCCCAAATCGGCGCAACCGGTTTCACGGGCAGCACCTGCAATCAGGCCTTGGAAGATGTCGATTTCGTAGTTGCTGTGAACGTGCTGCAAGATGGCAGCGAGGCGCTCCAGGCCCATGCCGGTGTCAACGCAAGGGGCTGGCAGCTTGATTAAAGAGCCATCAAGCTGCATATCGAACTGCATGAACACATGGTTCCAGATTTCGATGAAGCGGTCGCCGTCTTCACCAGGGCTGCCGGGTGGGCCGCCAGGGATGTGGTCGCCGTGGTCGTAAAAAATCTCGCTGCATGGGCCACAGGGGCCGGTGTCGGCCATCATCCAGAAATTATCGGAGGCGTATTTTTTGCCCTTGTTGTCGCCGATACGCACGATGCGCTCAGCAGGCAGGCCAATCTCGTTGTGCCAGATGTCATAAGCCTCCTGATCGTCGATGTAGACGGTGGCGAGCAGTTTGTCAGCGGGCAGCTTGTAGACCTGCGTCAGCAATTCCCAGCCCCATTTAAGCGAGTCGCGCTTGAAGTAATCGCCAAAACTCCAGTTGCCCATCATCTCGAAGAAGGTGTGGTGGCGTGCGGTGTAGCCCACGTTTTCCAAATCGTTGTGCTTGCCGCCAGCGCGCAGGCAGGCCTGAACGGACGCGGCACGCACGTAGGAGCGCTTGTCGGTGCCCAAAAACACGTCTTTGAACTGCACCATGCCCGAGTTGGTGAACATCAGCGTGGGGTCATTGCCCGGTACCAGCGGGCTGCTGGGCACCACGGTGTGGCCTTTGCTTTCGTAAAAGTCGAGAAAAGTTTTGCGGATGTCCGCGACATTCATTACGGGCTGGTTCATTGCGTTGTTTTCGTGGTGCAGATAAAGAGTGGGGCAAAGCGGCAAGACGTCAGCGTTTTGGGCGCACGGCATGCCAGATTCAACCCTTCTTATTATCGCGGCCCCACGCCGCAGGGGTAAAGGGTCAGACCATCAGCGCTATGGCCATTCAAAATTTCAACCTGCAACACGGCAGAAAACCCCACAATGACCCCCTGCGCTTTCATCAAGGGTGCAAGCGTTGCACCTGCTACGCCTTGCCTGCACGCCTTCCCAGTCACTGTCCAAAACCAAAGGCCACCATGTCCGTACTGCCCCGTCCTTTACTGCACGCCAACCTCACACGCCGCCAGACACTGACCACCGCTGCGGTATCGCTCACCACGGCTGTATTCCCCGCCTTTGCACAGGTCTATCCCACACGCCAAGTGCGCTTCACGGTGCCGTTTCCCGCTGGTGGGCCGGTAGACACCACGGCCCGCGTGCTGGCACAAAAGCTGTCCGAACTTTGGGGACAACCAGCCATCGTGGACAACCGCGCCGGAGCGGGTGGCATCGTGGGCGCAGAGATAGCCGCCAAGCTGCCGGGTGACGGCTACAACCTGTTTGTGTGCAGCATCCACCATTCGGTGCTGCCGAGCCTGAAGCCCAAGCTGCCCTACGACATCGAAAAAGACTTTGTTCCTGTCAGCTTCGGTGCGATGTTCCCCGTGGTGCTGGTCGCACACCCCTCATTGCCCGTCAAAAATGTGGCTGAGCTGATGGCGCTGGCCAAGAAGCAGCCTGGAAAAATCAGCTTTGGCTCGTCAGGCAACGGCGGCGGCACACATTTGGCGGGTGAGCTGTTCAACATGCAGGCCGGTACCAGCTTGCTGCACGTGCCCTACAAAGGGAGTGCCCCGGCGATGACCGATTTGCTGGGTGGCCAGGTGCAACTGATGTTCAGCGATGCACCCACCGCTTTGCAGCACATCAAGAGCGGCAAAGTGCGCGCCCTGGGCGTGGCCAGCGCCCAACGCTCGGCCCTGTTGCCCGAGGTGCCCACCATTGCGGAGTCTGGCTTGCCAGGCTATGAGGCTTACTCGTGGGCGGGTATCGTGGCCCCTGCGGGCACGCCTAAAGAGACCGTGGCGCGGTTGAGCGCAGATATCGGCAAGGTGCTGAGCCAGCCTGACGTGAAGCAGCGCCTGTACGACGCAGGTGCAGAAGCCATGCCCTCCACACCCGAGCAGTTCGCCCAGATGCTGCGCACCGAAATCGTCAAATGGGGCAAGGTGGTCAAGGCGGCAAACATCCAATCGGATTGACCCACCCTTGCCGTGCCCATCACCCTTACGATCACCCCCCCTACATCCAAAGCTACTGACCATGACCCGTCGCCACATTCTTCGTACCTTTGCTGCCAGCAGCATTGCTCTCTTTTCGATAGCTGCACTAGCTCAACCCGTAAGCGCAAGCGGCACAAAACGCCATAAAATTGTCATCCAAATCAGCGACAATGACCCAGCCAAATGGAATCTGGCGCTCAACAACGCCAAAAACCTGCAAGATGATGTGGGCGCAGCCCAGGTAGACATTGAGATCGTGGCCTATGGGCCTGGCATCGGCATGCTGAAAATCGAGTCCCCCACGGGCGCACGCATTGCCGACGCCATCAAGGCTGGCGTTCAAGTCACGGCCTGTGAGAACACAATGCGCAGCCAGAAGCTGCTAAAGGACGACATGCTGCCAGCCATCAGCTACGTCCCCGCCGGCGTGACCGAAATCATGCGGCGCCAAGGTGAAGGCTGGGCCTATTTACGGCCATAGGGGTTTGGCCACCCTTGGGCTGGCATGGCCAGTGAGCCGTACGCAAGAAGGTTTACAACCGCCGTCACCGGAATGTCATTAAATGGTCATAGACTCGCCCGCTATGACGTTTAACTCACCTCTTCCCTGCTATGCCCTTGCGCTGGCCAGTCTGCTGCCAGCCCTCGTCACGGCCCAGGACGTGGAACCCGAACGTTGGACTGCCAAATTCCAATCCACCTACATCTGGCAAAAAAAGCCTTCGTTCCGAGCGGCCTACTCCGGCGACAACAGCCTGTCGCCTGACGCAGAAAAAAGCTACTCGTTCACGGGTACCGCCTTTTTAGGGCTGCGGGCAGGGCCAAACACCGAGTTCTACCTCAACCCCGAAATCGTGCAGGGCATTCCCATGTCGCGCCTGACAGGTTTGGGCGGCCTAACCAATGGTGAACTGCAAAAAACGGCGGGAGCCAGCCTCAAAACCTACCGTGCCCGAGCATTCATGCGCCACACCTGGGGCCTGGGTAGCGACCGTGAAAAAGTAGAGGCGGATTTGAACCAGCTCGCAGGCCTGCTCGATAAAAACCGCGTGGTACTGACGGTGGGCAACTTGGCGGTGGGCGATATTTTTGACGACAACACCTACGCCCATGATGCGCGCACTGACTTCATGAACTGGGGTTTTTTAACCCACGGCTCCTATGATTTTGCCGCCGATGCGCGCGGCTACTCGTGGGGTGCTGCCGTTGAATACTACAAAGACGACTGGGTGCTGCGTGCAGGCCGCTTCGCCATGCCCAAGGAATCGAACGGTGTGGCCATTGATTTCGCCATCTTCAAGCACTACGGCGACCAGATCGAGCTTGAAAAAGGCTACGCCTTGGCAGACCAGCCCGGCAAAATCCGCCTGTTGGCTTACCGCAATGTGGCGGTGATGGGCGGCTTCAACGACGCCTTGGCCTATGCCAGTGCCAACAACACCACACCTGATGTAGGGCCGGTGCGCAAGCTGCGCAGCAAGCGCGGCTGGGGTATCAACCTGGAGCAAGCGCTGTCGCCCAACATGGGCCTGTTCGCAAGGCTGGGCAAGCACGACGGCGCCACAGAAACCTATGCGTTTGCCGAGATTGACCAGTCTGCCTCTTTCGGCACGGTTGTCAACGGTGCACTGTGGGGACGGGGAGCTGACGCCGTGGGCATGGCCCAGGCAAGGCACGGACTGTCGCAAGCACACCGAGACTTCTTGGCCGCAGGGGGCTACGGGTTTTTCGTGGGCGATGGGCGGCTGACTTACCGCACAGAAATCATCACCGAAGCCTATTACCGCGTGGGGTTTGATTTACCACGGGTACGCAACACAGCGCTGACCTTCGGTGTCCAATACATCCAAAACCCAGCCTACAACGCAGACCGGGGGCCAGTGAAGGTGGCATCGGTGCGGCTGCACACCGAGTTTTAACAGCCCTCATGGCGGGGGTACAATCCCCTATCAGAACAGTCCAACCAAGGCTGCTCCATATTAAAAAAGTTGTTTCAAATCAACGACTTGCATTGCGGGTGTAGTTCAATGGTAGAACGCTAGCTTCCCAAGCTCGATACGTGAGTTCGATTCTCATCACCCGCTCCAGCAGGCCACTGGCTGAAGCTGAACCTGCTGGTCACAGCCTCAAACCACTTCAACCCGGTTACGCCCCCGGGATTTGGCCAGGTACATGGCGCTGTCAGCCAGTTTGAGCAACTCTTCCAACGTCCCCCGCCCAACGATATTCGCCACGCCAATGCTGACGGTGAACCGAATATGGTGGTGCACCGACGTCACCCGGGTGGCGTGTACGGCAGTGCGAATACGCTCGGCCACCACCAGGGCTGCACTGGGTGTGGTGTCAGGCAGCAGCACCATGAACTCTTCGCCACCAAAGCGACCCAGCAAATCCTCGCGGCGCAAACAGGTTCGGGTGATCTCGGTGAACCGGCGCAGCACCACATCCCCAGCGGGATGACCGTAGCGGTCATTCACCTGTTTGAAATGGTCCAGATCTAGCACCAACAGCGCAGTGGGGCGCTGCATGCGCAGGGCACGGCTGATTTCAGATTCGGCAAGGCTTAAGAAACCGCGCCGGGAGTACGCGCCCGTCAGCACATCGTGGCTGACCAGGTACTCCAGCTCGTCCTTCAGACGGTCAAAGGCCATCAAGACCAAGCCGGTCGACAGCGCCATCACGGCACTGGGGTAAAAAATGGAAAATACTGCGTAAAGCTGGCCTGAAACGTGAGGCACCACCACCGGCTGGTAGACCAAGGCAAACGTACCGCGAACACATGTCACCAGCATCAACCCAGCCAAAAAAATACCCGTGTGCAGCTTGCTGAAGCGAAACCTGGGTTCGCCCACACGGCCAACAAGCACCAAACGCAGGCAGCTTGCAAGCAACACCATGTTGGTGAAACTGTTCACGGCCACACGCGCCCACAGCAACGGCTCACCGTATATGAACCACAGCAGGGAAAAGGCGTTCACCACCATAGGCAGCGCCATCCACGACAGATGTGGCGTGCGCCCCTGGAACTGACACAGTCCGCTGTAGAACACCAAAATACCGGCCTGGAGCAGCAGCGAACTCACTACCAGCGAGAAAAAATCGGGAAGAACACCACGGGTGGCCAGCAGCAACATGGCACAACCCAGAAGGCAAAAAGTCCAACTCCAGCGGCGGATACCTTGGATAGTGAGTGGGAAACTGCGCGCTTGAAAATGAAAGACGACGGCCATCAGCAAAGCGGAAATCGCCACACTCAGTGTCATGCGTGGGTCAAGTTCCATAGCCAGGGTCAGGTGCCGTTCCTAAAAAGAAATGAGGGGCTGGTACGCCGATCCCCCATAAACCTTTCTAGTCTAACCGTGTGCCCTCCCAAAAAGGGCAGGCCGTGAATTAACCCAGCTTGACGCCGGTCTTTGACTGCAACAGTTCCCGTGTCACGCCAGGTGCCATTTCCACGACTTTCAAGCCGTCAGGCGTCACGTCCATCACAGCCAAGTCAGTGATGATGCGGTCAACCACACCAACACCCGTCAGCGGCAAGGTGCAGCTGGTCAGGATTTTGAGGTCTTCGGTGCCGTCTTTTTTCTTGGCTACATGTTCCATCAGCACGATAACGCGCTTGACGCCTGCCACCAAGTCCATCGCCCCCCCCATGCCCTTGACCATCTTGCCCGGAATCATCCAGTTCGCCAGATCACCCTTCTCGCTGACCTGCATCGCACCCAAAATGCTCAGGTTGATTTTGCCGCCACGAATCATGGCGAAGCTGTCATGGCTACCAAAAATGGAAGAGCCGGGAAGCGTAGTGACAGTTTGCTTGCCCGCGTTGATGAGGTCGGCATCGACTTCATCTTCATTGGGAAAGGGGCCAATGCCCAGCATGCCGTTTTCAGACTGTAGCCAGACTTCCTTGTCTGCGGGCACATGGTTCGCCACCAGCGTGGGAATGCCAATGCCCAGGTTCACATAAAACCCGTCTTCGAGTTCTTGGGCTGCGCGTGCCGCCATTTGGTCTTGAGTCCAGGCCATGATTACACCCCCGCCTTTTCAGTAATGGTTCGTTTTTCGATGCGTTTTTCAGGATTGGCGTTCACCACAATGCGGTGGACATAGATGCCGGGCAGATGCACTTGATCGGGCACCATGCTGCCGGTTTCAACCAACTCTTCTACCTCAACGATGCAAACCTTGCCCGCCATCGCTACGGCTGGGTTGAAGTTACGGGCAGTCAGGCGAAACTGCAAATTGCCGGATTTATCTGCGCGAAAGGCCTTCACCAGCGAGACTTCCGGCACCAAGGCGCGCTCCATCACGTAAGTTTCGCCATCAAACTCACGCAGCTCTTTGCCTTCGGCAACCAGCGTACCCACACCAGTTTTGGTGAAGAAAGCAGGGATGCCTGCACCGCCCGCACGCAGCTTTTCGGCCAGCGTGCCTTGAGGCGTGAATTCCAAAGCCAGCTCACCGGCCAGGTACTGGCGCTCAAACTCCTTGTTTTCGCCCACATAGCTGGAGATCATCTTGCTGATCTGGCGTGTTTCCAGCAGCTTGCCCAAGCCAAAACCATCAACGCCCGCATTGTTGGAAATAACAGTCAGGTCTTTGACGCCGCTGTCGCGCAGGGCATCAATCAAGGCCTCGGGGATACCGCACAGGCCAAAGCCACCCACGGCCATGAGTTGGCCGTCTTTGACGATGCCTTTAAGGGCCTCGGCGGCAGAAGGGAAAAGTTTATTCACAAAAACTCCTTACAAAATACAAAGCAGATCAACAGACAAAACAAGGAAGAACGCTATTTAGGCAGACCGTTACGATACTACCTATTCAACTACGTAGTATTTCGTAAAGGGTTCACCCTATGCTGCAAGACGCTGCCCCCGTCCCCGATTACCGCCTCGCCTTCGATCTGGCCCCCATCGGCCTGGTGCTCTCACGCAACCGGACGATGGTGGACTGCAACCAACGCGTGTGCGAAATGTTTGGTGCCCACCGAGAGCAGTTGGCGGGCCAATCATTCCAGGTGCTTTACCCCAGCGCCGCAGAGTACGAGCGCACTGGCGCACGCATTGCCCCCATTCTGAACCGCAGCGGCACCTATGCCGACGACCGCATCATGAAACGCTTTGATGGCCGCTTCAAAGGCGAGCCGTTTTGGTGCCACGTGACAGGCCGCGCACTGAACCGCGACACACCGCATGAAGCCGGCATCTGGACGTTTGAAGACTTGAGTGCCCAGCGGCCTGTCACGGCAGGCTTGACCCCCCGAGAACGCGAAGTGGCCACGTTTTTGATGGACGGCCTCACATCCAAGCAAATCGGCAAAGTGCTGGGCATCAGCCATCGCACCGTGGAGATTTACCGGGCACGGCTGATGCACAAATACGAGGCATCAACCACCGCAGATTTGGTGCACAAGCTCATGGCTGGCTGATGGGTGGCACGCCAGAAGCCAACAGCGCCTCAAACTGCACGACCGGCACGGGGCGAGAAAACAAATAGCCTTGACCATAGTCACAACCTGCGGCTGTAAGCAGTTCGCGCTGCTCAGCGGTTTCAACTCCCTCAGCCACAACTTTCATGCCCAGTTCATGGGCCATAACGATGATGGCCTTGCACAGCGCCAGATCCTTTGACGCAGGAACCAGATTACGCACAAAAGACTGGTCAATCTTCACGTAATCAATGTCGTATTTTTGTAAATAAGACAATGAGGAGTAGCCTGTACCAAAATCATCAAGCGAAATACCAATACCTGCACGCCGTAAGTCTTGCAGCCGTTCCATCACATCCGTGCGTGAAGCCAGCAGCAAGCCCTCGGTAATTTCCACCACCAAAGCATTGCCGGGCAACGCCAGATGGCGCAGATGTTCAAACCAGGCCTTTTGCACCCGCCCGTCGTCGGCAAACTGCACAGGTGACTTGTTCACACTGATTTGAAACGACGCATGATGCACATCTCGCCACCGCTTGACCTGCTCAGCGGCCTGACGAAACACCCAATCCCCGACTTCCACAATCAACCCGCTGGATTCGGCCAGGGGAATGAATTCTGCCGGGCTGACCAGACCACGCACCGGATGCTGCCAGCGAACCAGGGCTTCTGCCTTGTAGATCTGCCCATCGGTCAAGTCGATGATGGGCTGGTAGTACACCCGCAACTGATGCCCAGCCAGGGCATGGCGCAGATCATGGGTTACCCACATGCGAAATTGAGCAGATTTTTGCAATGCTTGCGTGAAATAGCTGAAGCGATTGCGCCCTGCAGCCTTCGCCGCATACAAAGCCTGGTCTGCACTTTTAAACAAGTCTTCAATGTCGTTGGCATCATCGGGGTACACCGCAATGCCAATGCTGGCGGTGATGAAGGCTTGGTCATCCCCCAACTGAAAACTTTCGGCCAGCGATGCAAGGATGTTCTGGGCAATCTGCTCCACACGACGCGCATCAAGTTCTTGAATCACGACGGTAAACTCATCACCGCCTTGGCGTGCCACGGTATCCGACTCTCGAACCCGGCTGCGTAGCCGATGTGCCGCCTCCATCAACAGGGCATCACCCTTGCCATGCCCCAGGGTGTCGTTGACTTCCTTGAACAAATCCAGATCGATGAAGAGTACCGCCAACTGGGCATTTTCACGTTTGCACCGCTTGATTGCTTGCTCAAGCCGGTCGCGCAGCATACGTCGGTTGGGCAATCCGGTCAGGGCATCGGTGTTCGCTTGTTGCCAGATCAGAGCCTCGGCTTGTTTTCGGTCAGTGATATCGGTGTGCGTGCCTGACATCACCCGTGCGCGCCCCCTGGCATCGCGCACCAGCACCTTGCTCCGCAGAAGTATCCACTTCCAGTCACCCGATTTGGTTTTGACACGCAGTTCAACATCGTGTTTTTCAGTGAGTCCCTTGGTGTGGTTGGCCAGTGAGGTGATCACATGGGGCAAGTCATCCGGGTGCACATTGGCTGGCCACTGGTCGGGGGTTACATGCCATTCGCCTGTGGCGTAACCCAGCATAGACTCAAAGCGCGGGCTCACATTGAACGTTTTGGCCCCGATATCCCAATCCCAAAATCCCTCATCAGACCCTTCAATCACGCGGGCATAGCGGGCTTCGCTCTCGCGCAAGGCATCTTCGGCCTGTTCTGCCACCTGAAGTTGGTCAAGCATGGCATTCATGCCCGCTGCGGTCTCGGCAATTTCAAGAGGCCCGGCCACCGGCGCCCGCTGGTCCAGCTGCCCCCGTATCACCCCCTGAACAGTCGCTTGCAGCGCGGCAACAGGCTGGTTGATTTTTCGGCTGATAAGTACAACAAGGCCACTGGACAGCAGCACAATCACCAAACCCAGCAGTACCGTACGCCGTGCGCTGCTGTTCACATCAGCGTAAATACCGCTGGACGACAGACCAGAAGCGACCGTCCACCCCGTCTGCCCCACCGGCGCAAACGCATACAGCCGCTCCACGCCATCAATCCCTGGTGAAGTCACCCAGCCTTGCGACTGGGTTTGAATCTCTTTGAAAATGGGTTGATCGCGCAGACTTTGGCCGACCCATTTTTCAGGATCGGCGGAACGGGCAATCACCGTGCCATCGCTGTCGATAATGACGGTGACCATGCCTGCGGGCAGCGCGGCGGGAACGACAGGATTGAATGCCGTCAGGTTCACCACGAACTCCAACGCCCCCGTGATGGCACCCTGGTCGTTGTGCACCGGATGTGCCAACACCAGAATCAAATCTCCGGTGTAAATCCCTTTTTGCACCCGCCCTGCGACGAAGGCATTGCGCTTGATCATCTCCCGCAGCCATGACGGGTCACCGATATGCCGACGAACGCCGTCGGCAGGCTGGATCACCGAGCACACGGACAAGCCATTGAGGTCCACTGTTGCCACATTGGCCAAGTAAGCACGCAAATGCGTCAGCACCTGAAAGCTGGGATCACAGTTCTGGGGGTTCATCTCCCGCACAATCGTGCGCTGTGCCAGCAAGGCCAACACACGCTCTTGCTCGGCAATGAAAGCCAGGGTTCCAATCACCGCGACCCCAGACATGGATTTACTCAGCCGCTGCGCTCGGTCCACCGCTAGCCGGGATTCACGCGCAACGTTGTAGCCCAGCAAACCGATCATGGGCAACGCAGTCGCCAGCACAAGCAGCGCCAGCCACCAGCGCATGGAATAACCAACGCGAATGGCAGGTAATGTGCTGGGATTCATAGCGCTACCTTACCCTTGAACATTGAAAATAGGCGACATGGGCAACACCATGGCGCTGTGGATCATGTTTCCAAAGTTTAGCGGCTACAGAAAACTCGTTTCAAGGTGTAACGAAAAACCCTACAAAGCTATTTACCCGCGTTGCCTGGTGCACGCGCCACACCCAGCAAACGGTCAAGCAGTTCCGGCTGCTCTCGTAATGCCTGTGCTGTACCGGCATGAACCACCGTGCCATGGTCCAGCACCACGGCATGGTGTGAGATCGCCAAAATCGCCTGGGGATGCTGCTCCACAATGATCGCGCTCAGGCCCTCTTCACGGGTGATACGGGCTATGGCCTGGAGCAGCTCCTCCACGATGATGGGAGCCAGTCCCTCCAGTGGCTCGTCAAGCAACAACAAACGCGGGTTCAGCACCAGCGCACGGCCCACTGCCAGCATTTGCTGTTCGCCGCCTGAAAGCTGTGTGCCCAGGTTGGTTTTGCGCTCGGCCAAGCGAGGGAACATGCGGTAGACGCGGTCGGGTGTCCAAGGGGCCGATGCAGCCCCTGCCCGGCCCGGCCTGGCCACCGCCGTCAGGTTTTCATGCACCGTCAGCGATTTGAAGATATTGCGTTCTTGCGGCACCCAGCCTATGCCGACGGCGGCGCGTTCATGCGAAGGTAGCCTGTGCAAGGCGATCTTGGCGGCACCAGCCCCCAGCGTGATCGTTCCCGCATGGTGGCGCGTAGCACCGGCCAGGGTGTTCATCAGCGTGGTTTTACCCGTGCCATTGCGCCCCAGCAGCGCCAAGGTTTCGCCTTCAGACAGCAACAGCGAGATGCCATTCAGGATGACCGCCTCGCCGTAGCCCGCACTCAGGTTGTCGATAGTCAACAGCTCAGCCATGCGCACCTCCACCCACATCTCCACCAGCATTCCCATGCCCCAAATACACCGCCTTCACACGTGGATCATTCGCAATGTCCTGCGGATCGCCCTCGGTCAGCACAGTGCCATTCACCAGCACCGTCATGCGGGTGGCGAAGCTGAACACCAGGTCCATATCGTGCTCAATCAACAACACCGACACATCGGCAGGCAGCGCGGCCACGGTTTGCAGCAGCTCTTCGCGCTCACCGGCGGGCACGCCAGCCACGGGTTCGTCAAGCAGCAACACACGCGGCTCACAAGCCAGGGCGATGGCAATTTCCAGCAGACGGCGTTTGCCATAGGCCAGCACCTGGGTAGGCTGGTTCATCACTTCGGTGAGGTGAAACTGCGCCAGCAAGGCTTCGCAGCGGGCTACAACGGCCTTGCCCGCTATACCTTTGCTAGCACCCAGTACCTGCCACCATTGCCCACCAAGACCTTTTTGCTGTGAAACAACCATCGCCAGCGTTTGCAGCGGCGTCAGGGTGTCAAAAAGCTGGTTGATCTGGAAAGTGCGCACCAAGCCACGCCGCACGCGCTGGTGCGGCGCCAGGGTGGTGATGTCCTGCCCCTCCAGCGTGATGCGGCCCTCAGTGGGTTCCAGTACACCGGTCAACAGGTTGATGAGTGTGGTTTTACCGGCGCCGTTGGGGCCAATCAGCGCGTGGCGTGCGCCCTGGCGCAGGTTCAAGGTGACGTTGTTGGTGGCGGTGATGCCGCCAAAACGCATCACCACATTTTCAGCGGACAGGACAATAGGCAGAGCAGACGCGTTGGTGTTCATGCCCGCCCTCCTTTGAACCACGTCCAAGGTCGCAGCAGCTTCTCGCGCCCCACCAGCATCAGCACCACCAAAAACAAACCCATCCAGAACATCCAGTACTGCGGTGTGGCCGCAGAGATCACGTCCTGCATCACCTTGAACACCACAGCCCCGGCGATACCGCCGTACAACCAGCCTGTGCCACCGATCACCAGCAGCAGCATCACGTCAGCCGAGCGGTCGAAGGCAAACACGTCGAGCGACGCAAAACCCGTGGTTTGTGCCAACAGCGCACCAGCGGCCCCGGCCACACCCGCTGCGATGGTGTAAATCACCACCAGGCGCTGGCCTACCGGGATGCCAATCGCCATGGCCCGCAGGCGGTTATCGCGTATCGCCATCAGCGTGGCACCGAAGGGCGACTGCACCAACCGCCGCGCCAACACAAAGCACACCAGCCCCACCGCCAGCGAATACCACGCGGCCGTGCGACCGGCCAGATCGAACTCGAACTGCCCCAACACCGGCCCCATCACCACACCTTGCAAACCATCTGCGCCGCCGGTCAGCCAGTCCAGCTTATTCGCCAGCTCCAGCAGGATCAGGCCCACACCTAGCGTCACCATCAGCCGCGTCAAATCGCTGCCCCGCAGGATGGTGAAGCTGCAAACCGCTCCTAAAACCGTAGCTGCCAGCGCCCCCACAGCAAGTCCTAGAAGCGGGTCAGGCATGACATGCTTGGCAAACAAAGCCGCGCTGTACGCCCCCATACCAAAGAATGCCGCATGGCCCAGCGAGACAATGCCGGTGTAGCCCAAAATCAAGTCCAGCGATAACGCAAACAAGGCCACGATGGCGATTTCGTTGACGATGAGCGCCTGGCGTGGCAGCAGCAGCGGTGCAGCAAAGGCCAGCACCCACAGTGTAATTTCCCAAACCGTCCAGCGGGCAGGCTTCAAAAGTGAGGTCTGCGCGTTCATGCCCGCCCCCCTTTGCGCACAAACAAGCCTTGCGGCCGCCAGATCAAAATCGCAATCATCAGGCTGTACACCATGAACGCACCCAGTTTGGGGATGTAGTACTTGCCCGCCACGTCCGCAATCCCCAGCAGCAACGCCGCCAGCAGCGGCCCGGTGATGGACGAGGTACCGCCCACGGCCACCACAATCAAAAAGTACACCATGAACTTGAGCGGAAATGTCGGGTCCAGCCCCAGCACCTCGGCCCCCAGTGCGCCGCCCAAACCGGCCAGCCCCGAGCCGACGGCGAAAGTCGAGAGAAAAATCAGATTCACAGGGATACCCAAACCCGCCGCCACCCGCTGATCGTCCACCGCTGCGCGCAAACGGCTGCCAAACCGTGTGCGGGCCAGCACCCACTGCAAGACCAGCGTCAACGCCGCACACACCGCGATGATGAACAGCCGGTAGTGCCCCATGCCCAGCATCCAGGCGCCCTCGCCCCACTCGGTACGGCCTTTGAGCCAATCGGGGAGCTGCATGATTTGGGGCGATGAGCCTAAAAAGTAATCGGTTGCAGCCACCGCCATGAAGGTCAGGCCAATCGAAAACAGCACCTGGTCTAAATGCGGCTTGTTGTACAGCGGCCGGTACAGCGTGCACTCCAGCAACGCCCCCAGCAGCGCCGTGGCCACAAAAGCCAAGGGCAGGCACAGCAGAAAGGGGACGCCAAACCGTTGCATCAACGTGACGGTGAGGTAGCCGCCCGCCATGGCGAAAGCCCCATGGGCGAGATTGATGAAGTTCATCAAGCCCATGGTGATGGACAAACCCACGGCCAAAATGAACAGCAACATGCCATAGGCGATGCCGTCAAAGAGAATGGTCAACATAAGCCGAATGAAGCTGAATTAAACCGAGTACGGCGTCAGATTAACGCGTTTTGCCTGGGTCTTTCACGTCTTTGATTACATCAAACTCGACGTTGTAGAGCTGGCCATCTTTTTTCTCAACCTTGCGCAAATACACGTTTTGCACGATGTCGCGGGTTTGCGCATCGATGAAAATCTGGCCGCGTGGGCTTTCAAAAATTTGGCCCTTCATTGAGGCCAGCAGCGCGTCCCCGGTGGGCATAGCGGCCCCCTTGGCCGAGGCGCGCAGGGCTTCGTAGATCACCCGCATGCCGTCGTAGCCACCTACCGCCATGAAGTTGGGCCGCATCCCTTTGTTGGCTTTTTGGAAGGCTTCAACAAACTTCTTGTTCATCGCCGAGGGATGCGAGGCGGAGTAATGGTGAGACGTGACCACGCCCAGCGCACCATCGCCCATGTCGTTAAGCTGGTCGTCGTCCGTCACATCACCAGTGCCAATCAGGCGGATACCGGCTTTGTCCATGCCACGCTCCAGAAACTGCTTCATCACGGCGGCACCAGCGCCTGAGGGCACGAACACAAACAGCGCATCAGGTTTGATGTCCCGCACTTTTTGCAAGAAAGGTGCAAAGTCAGGGCCGCGCAAAGGCACACGCAGAGATTCCACCACCTGTCCACCATTGAATGTCAGGCGCTGGTTGAAAAACTTTTCAGCGTCGATACCGGGGCCATAGTCACTCACCAGCGTGACGACTTTTTTGATGCCATTCTTGGGCGCCCAATCGGCCAGCGAAACCGACACCTGCGGTAAGGTAAAGCTCGTGCGAACGATGTAAGGCGAGGCGTCGGTGATGCTGGACGTGGCCGCAGCCATCACCACCAGCGGCGTTTTGGATTGCGTGGCAATCGGCGCAGCAGCCAAAGCCGCAGGCGTGACACCAAAGCCGCCCAGCACGTTCACTTTTTCATTCACCACCAAATCCTGCGCCAGGCGCTTCGACTGGTCAGGCGTGGCGGCATCGTCCTTGATGATGAGCTGGATTTTCTTGCCCGCCACGGTATCGCCGTTTTGCGCCATATAGAGCCGCACAGCTGCCTCGATTTGCCGCCCCGTGGAGGCTTGCTGGCCCGTCATGGGCAGGATCAACCCAATTTTGAAGGTGTTGTCCTGGGCTTGGGCCCAATTAGCCGTCAGGGTCAGAGCAACAGCGGTGGCGAGAAAAAGTCTTTTGGGGGTCAGCATGGCAAGTCTCCTAAAAAATCAATCAGGGCGGTAGGCCGAATCCAAGGTTAAACAACCCACGGCGCGCGAGACGCAAACACACAGGCGCTGCTGGGCTTGCTTCTCAGGGTAGCTCAAGAATACATCGCGGTGGTCAATCTCACCGTCTACAGCCACGATGTCCATGACGCACAGGCCACATTCGCCACGGCGACAGTTTGACAAGCACGGCAAGCCTGCGGCTTCCAGCGCATCAAGCACACTGCTGTGGGCCGGAATGGTGATGTCCAGCCCATGGCGTGGCAGTTTCAACTGAAAGCTCTGCGCAGGGTAGCGGCCACTGCTGCCGAACGTTTCAAAGCGCAAATCGGCCAAGGGACGACCCGCAGCATGCCAAGCGTGCTTGATGGCCTCCAGCATGGGAACGGGCCCACAGGTGTACAGCTGTGCGCCAGGGGGCATGGCCACGATTTCGCTGTCGAAATCCATGGCAGCAGCCCCCACAAACACGGCCAGTGCATCCCCCAATATCTCACGCAGCAAGGGCAAGTAGGCCAGCTCATCC
This sequence comes from Betaproteobacteria bacterium, assembly GCA_025356445.1. Taxonomy (GTDB): domain Bacteria; phylum Pseudomonadota; class Gammaproteobacteria; order Burkholderiales; family Burkholderiaceae_C; genus Defluviibacillus. The sequence continues at coordinate 116,162 of JANXSZ010000011.1, forward strand.
ACCGAGCGCGCACCGTACAGCATGCGCAGCGGCACGCCGGTTTTGGCCGCGATGGCTTGCAGCCGCTGGGCCATCAACACCAGAGGCGTGATGCCAATACCCCCGGCAATAACCAGGTAGCCGGGCGCCGAGGCGTCCAAAGGGAAAAAGTTTTGCGGCTCGCTGACCTGCAAACGGTCACCCACCGCCAACCGCCACATCGCCAGCGATCCGCCACGGCCTTCGTCCAGCCGCTTGACGGCAATACGGTAAGCGCGGCCATCGGGTTCACCAATCAGTGAATACGAACGGGATTCGGCTTTCACCCCTGCGCCCTGCCCCAGCAGCACCTGCATCTGCAGATGCGCACCGGGCGCATGAACCTGCGCCGGGCTGTCAACGGGCGTGAGTTCAATCTCCCGCACAGTGGGTGTGAGGTCGCGCAAGGCGGTAACGGTGGCAGGCACCCATAGGTTGGAAATTTTCATAGTGTGTTCATCGCGCTGTCAGGGTTCTTTGATGGGTTGTCGTGCGGCGCTCATCCCGCTTGGCGGGTGCGGTGAATCAGCTGAACACCCGGCAGCAGGTGAGGCTGGCGGCTGCTGACCACCTCACGCAGGTTGCGCTGGGCAAGGCGGGAATGCTCGCGCATGAGGCTTTCAGCACGCGAGCCTTCACGCTGTTCAATGGCCTCAAGCACTTGGCGGTGCTGGTCTTGCGCCACCACCAGCATGTCGCGTGCGGCGGGTGAATTGGCCTGCGCCAGAACAAAGCCCGAGGGTGATGCGAACGGCAGGCTCATCACGCGTTCCAACTGCTTGGCAATGACAGCACTGCCCGCCATGTCGGACAACAGCGTGTGAAATTGCGCGTTCAAGCGGACGTAGTTGGAAAACGCCTCGTCGCTCAGTGTGGGGGTTTGCAAAAATGCATCTATCGCGTCCAGACAAGCCCGCGCCTGAGCCAGTACCGCCGTCGGCGCACCACGCTCGGCCGCAAGGCGGGCGCACAGCCCCTCCAAGGTGCCGCGCAGCTCGATGGACTCGGAAATATCGCGCTCGGTGAAAGTTTTGAGGGCATAACCCCCACTGGGTAAGGCTTCCAGCAGGCCTTCTTGCTCTAGCCGTAGCAGCGCAGCGCGTACCGGCGTGCGGGACACCCCCAAGCGCTGCACCAGTGTCAACTCGGCAATGCGCGCACCACCGGCCAGTTCACCCGACAAAATCAGTTCGCGCAGTTGCAGCAAAGCTCGCACCTGGGCACTGTCCGATGTGTTTTGGCCACTGGTCCGCTCTGGGTGGCCTTGCGCAGCTATGGACTTGATAGCAGTCAGCATGACAATACCACCTCAACCTACAGCGCGGATGGGGATGACGGCGGCCGCCGGCCTGGCATTTACACCGTTTCGCGTGCCCTCTGTCGTGCTTTCTTTGGCGATCAACCCGTCAATCAAGCGCCGTGCCCACATGGAACCAGCGTCGATGTTGAGGTTGTAAAACGCATGGTCAGGTCGCTCGTCCATGGCGCGTTGCTGAGCTTCCAAGATGATTTCATCCTCACGGAAAATTTTGGCCACGCCTTCACGCAGTTGGTGCGTCATGCGCTGCTCACCCAAGCAGTAGTTGCGGGCGAAGGCCCAAAAGTAGTGGCAACTGCCATCGGTCTCGGGCGTGATGGTGTTGAGCACATAGCCGTTCACGCCACGGCTGCGGTCACTAAGCGCTGGGTCGCCGTTATTACCCCCAGGTGGAATGGCCCCCGTGCCGGCTTCGGCCACCCCCACGTCGATATTGACAGTGCATGGCGCTTCAAAATGGATGATTTGCCAACGGTCAACTGGGCCCACATAGCCCAGAGATTGCTTGATTTGCCCAGCCCAAAACGGCGGTGCGTCGATGTTGTCCATCCAGCGCGTCACGGTAGCGGTGCGGTCACCGTGCGTCGCCACAAAAGGCGCTTCGGCTACGGCACGCTGACCGATGCTGGAGCCGTGAACAAAAGTCTCGTGCGTCAAATCCATCAGGTTATCAACCACCAAACGGTAATCGCACTGCACGGTGATGAGCTTGCCGTCGCCCGCCCAATCGGCGTCATCGTTCCAGTGCATATCAGGCACCAGCGCCGGGTCAGCCTTGGCCGGGTCCCCTGGCCAGATCCACACAAAGCGGTATTTCTCGACCACAGGATAGCTGCGCACACAGGCAGACGGGTTCAATGTCTCCTGGCTGGGCATGTGGGTGCAGCGGCCCTGCGCGTTGTAGACCAGGCCGTGGTAGCCGCAGGTGACCTCATCACCCTCCAGATGCCCCATGGACAAAGGCAACAGGCGGTGCCAGCATGCATCCTCCAGCACGGCAACACTGCCATCGGTTTTGCGGAACATCACCACTTTTTGCTTGCAAATGGTGCGGGGCAGCAGTTTGTTGACGACCTCTACATCGTAGGCAGCAGCGTACCACGCGTTGAGGGGAAATGAAGATTTCAAGGTGTTCATGGCAAAAATTGTATACATCAATGCCATTTATTTCAATAAATTTCTCATTTACATCAATAAATAGTCATTTATGTATACATATTGAAGCCTGCACAATAGTACCAACGCGTATCTTTGCCAAGCGCCTTAACCGAGACGGGCCCAATCCAACGGGCTTTTGATCAGACTTTTTTGAACCCGTTTTTTGACACCCCGGAGAACTGCCATGCTTGACCTCCTTGTCCACAACGCCACCCTGCCCGATGGCCGTACCGGCATGTCTATTGCCGTGCAAAACGGCCAGATTACCGAAGTCACCCCCGGCCTCAATGCCCCGGCGCAGGAGACCCTGGATGCAGGGGGACAGCTCGTCACGCCACCTTTCGTAGACGCGCATTTCCACATGGACGCCACGCTAAGCTACGGCCTGCCAAGGGTCAACCAGAGCGGTACCTTGCTCGAAGGGATTGCGCTGTGGGGCGAACTCAAGCCCTTGCTGACACAAGAAGCCCTGGTAGAACGCGCTCTCATTTACTGCGACTGGGCCGTCGCCAAGGGTCTGTTGGCCATCCGTACGCATGTGGACGTGTGCGACCCGCGCTTGCTGGCTGTCGATGCGCTGCTCGAAGTGAAACAGCGCGTGGCGCCCTACCTCGACATGCAGCTTGTCGCCTTCCCGCAAGACGGCATCCTGCGTGCACCGGGGGCGTTGGAGAACCTCAAACGGGCACTGGACAAAGGCGTGGACGTGGTGGGGGGTATCCCGCATTTCGAGCGCACTTACGAACAAGGCACCGCCAGCGTCAAGCTGCTGTGCGAACTCGCCGCCGAGCGCGGCTTGCTGGTAGACATGCACTGTGATGAATCCGACGACCCGCTCTCGCGCCACATCGAAACCCTGACGGCTGAAACCCAACGACTGGGCCTGCAAGGCCGGGTGACGGGCTCGCACGTCACATCCATGCACAGCATGGACAACTACTGCGTCTCCAAACTGCTGCCCTTGATGGCCGAAGCACAGATGCAGGTGGTGGCGAACCCGCTCATCAACATCACACTGCAAGGTCGCCACGACACTTACCCCAAACGGCGCGGCATGACCCGTGTGCCCGAGCTGCTGGCCGCGGGCGTGAACGTCGCCTTCGGCCACGATTGCGTGATGGATCCCTGGTATTCACTGGGCAGCGGTGACATGCTGGAAGTCGCTCACATGGGCCTGCATGTGGCGCAAATGACCAGCCAAGCGGCGATGCGCCAGTGCTTTGACGCGGTGACGGTGAATGCCGCCAAGGTGATGCAACTGAACGGCTATGGTTTAGAAAAAGGCTGCAACGCCGATTTTGTGCTGCTCCAAGCCCGTAACCCGGTAGAGGCGCTGCGGCTGCGGGCCACGCGCCTGAAGGTGTTCAGGCGGGGCAAGCTGGTGGCGCAGACACCGGCTTCAGTAGCTACTTTGAATTTGCCGGGACGTCCTGCGCAGACGGGGTGGACTGTCTAGATCAGCTTTTCTATTACTGTTCTGTTGCACAGGCGTTAAAGCGCCTGGTATCAGGCATAAAAAGACGGAATATGAGGCCGTCCTTCCACAGAATTGGCCGACAGCCCCTGAAGCTCAGCCGCCACCATTTTGGACAAGATCAGGAGGTGGCCACGTTCCCAGTCATCAAGCCTTTTGGGTGAACGGCCAATCAGGCAGAGTGTGCCAATGGGCTGGTGGTTGTCCATCACCAGCGGGCAGCCTGCATAAAAACGGATCAACGGGTCACCCGTGACCAGGGGATTGTCGGCAAACCGGGGATCGCGAGAGGCATCGGGTATTTCAAAGATGCCCTCTTGCAAAATGGCGTGGCCACAAAAGCTCACTTCTCTTGGCGTTTCACTGACATCCAGCCCGACACAGGATTTGAACCACTGGCGGTTGGTGTCCACCAGGCTGACCAACACGATAGGGACGTTGAACTGCGCTGCGGCGTAAGCGGTGATCACGTCAAACCGGGATTCTGGCGCGGTGTCCAAAATCAGCAGTGCACGCAGCGTCGCAATGCGCTCGACCTCTGAAGAGGGAATGGCTGGCGTGTGCATAAAGGGTGGTGTTGAGTGAATTCAAGCAAAAGAATACCGCCAACACCCCCGTTAAAGCTTTGAAAAATTTACACCTTGATGACTTTAGGGTTTTTGCCAGGGTTATCGGTACGCCGCACGCCTGCGCCCCACCTAGCTGGCCAACGCCTGCGCAAAATCGGCCACCAGATCAGCACCATCTTCCAGCCCCACGGACAAGCGGATCAGTCCGTCCGCAATGCCCATCTCAGCCCGCACGGCCGCGCCAGCCTCCCAGAAAATCGTGTGTGCCACGGGAATGATGAGGGTGCGGTTATCGGCCAGGCCGGTCGCGGCAATCGGCAGCTTCAGGCGGTTGATGACGGCGAGGCAGCTGTCGGCGTCTTTCAACTCAAACGACATCAGCCACGACCCAGCCTTGAACAGCTTTTTCGCCAGGGCGTGCTGTGGATGAGATGCCAGCATGGGGTAATGCACCTTGGCGATCGCGGGATGGGACTCCAAAAACTCGGCCAACGCCATCGCTGTGGCGCTGCTGTGGGTGATGCGCAAGGCCAGGGTTTCAGCGCCGGTGCTGATGAGGTGGGCGTGCTGGGACGACAGCGTGCCGCCCATGTCGCGTAAGCCCTTTTTACGGACTTGCATCAAGCCCCATTGCTTGGGGTCGCCTTTGCGGTAGGCCGCGCTGATGTTGGGGTAACTTGTCCAATCGAACAAACCGGTGTCGATCACCGCGCCGCCCAGCGCGTTGCCGTGGCCAGAGATGGTCTTGGTGAGCGCATGAATGACCAGACCTGCACCCACGTCCTTCGGGCGAAACAACAGCGGCGAAAGGATGGTGTTGTCCACCACAAAAAGGATGCCTTTGTCGCGGCACAGCTGGCCGATGGCTTCCAGATCGGGGATTTGGGTGCCAGGGTTGGCCACGGTTTCCACGAAGACCATGCGGGTTTCGGGGCGCAGCGCCGCTGCGACAAGGCCAGCATCGCGCACATCCACTTTGCTCACAGCAATACCCAAATCCTCCATCGTACCCAGCAGGCTGTTGGTATTACCGAACACAAAACGGCTGGAAACAAGGTGGTCGCCCGCACGCAACAGAGTGAGGAACAAAGCCGTGATGGCCGCCATGCCCGTGGCGAAGCTGACGGTGCCTACCCCCTGCTCCATCTGCGTCAATTTGGATTCCAGCGCGGCTGTCGTGGGGGTGCCCTGACGGGCGTAGTTGTAGCCCCCTTTGAGCGTGCCCTGGAACACGCCAATCAGGTCTTCCACTTTGTCAAAACCGTACTGAACGGAGGTGTGAATGGGCTTGTGCAAGCCGCCATGCTCGACGCCAAAGTGGCGGTCAGCGTGGACGATTTGGGTGGTGAATCCGGTATTTGTGGTCATGGTCTTGGTCTTGGTCTTGGCAAAAATAGCTTGGCGAAAAATGGAAAGAGGCGAACCGCACGGTCACTGCTCAGGCGCAATCTGTTCCATGTAATCGTACAGCGCACCCAGAATGGACTCACTGCGCTCGTCGGCGTCTTCAGAAAGGCGGTCAATCTCGGCACTGAGTTGCTCCACCGTGAGCGCACCGCCTTCGCCTTGAAACAAGCGGGCAGCGCGGTGTGCATCCCAAGTGGCGGCTTCTTCAGGCGTCAACGAAGCCGGGAAATTGCGGGCACGGTAGCGCCACACCAACTCCTCTAGGCGGCCATCCTCAAAGCCCGTGCGGGCAGCGGCCAAGCGTTCGGGGGTCAGGGTGCGCAGCTGGGTGAGTTTGCGGCGGTCATTGTTGCTAACGAAACCGTTGTAGAGGTCTTCGTCCACATCGGGTGCGGCGGCAGACTTGTCTTGAGGGCGGTTGAACACCTCGGGCCAGATACCACTGATGTCGGTCATCGCCGAAGCTGTGGCGGCATGGGTCATCGCTGTCGCCATGTCCACACCCCAGCGCTGAGCCATCGCGGGACTGAGTGTTTTGAGGTTGCCAATCACCATCGGTGATTTGTTCAGGTGAATGGTTTTGATGGGCAGGCGCGTCACACCCTCGGGCAGGTCAGCGGTTTTGCTGAACATGCGCTGGCGAATTGTGGCGGTGTCCAGTGTCAGCAGTTCGCGCGGGTCTTGCGACAGATCCCAGGCGATCAGCTCGTTTTTGTTGGTGGGGTGCATTGCCAGCGGCCACATCACAGCGAGGCAGCCTTTGTCGGCGGGGAACATGCCGGAGATGTGCAGAAAAGGCTTGGCCCCCTGCACCGTGGTGGGCAGGCCTAACTCGTTGGCAACGCGGTCTTTTTTGTGCAGGCCAAGGCAAAAATCAAACAAACGGGGTTGCTTGTCACGGATCAACCGGGCCAGTGCGATGGTGGCGCGCACATCGGAGAGCGCATCGTGTGCGGCTTCGTGCGTCAGGCCGTTGGCGGCAGTCAGGTCGGTCAGTTTGAAGCTGGCACCGCCTTCGGGCTTGGTCGGCCAAGTGATGCCCTCGGGACGCAAGGCATAGGCGGTACGCACCACGTCCAACATGTCCCAGCGGCCGCAGCCGTTTTGCCATTCACGGGCATAGGGGTCAATGAGGTTGCGCCAAAACATGAAGCGCGTGATTTCATCGTCAAAACGGATGGTGTTGTAGCCCACGCCAATGGTGCCCGGCTCCGCGAAAGCCTGTTCGATCTGGGCCGCAAACTGGTACTCGGGGATGCCACGCTCCAGGCAGATTTGGGGCGTGATGCCGGTAATCAGACAGGCTTCGGGGTTGGGCAGGTAATCGGGTGCGGGCTGGCAATAGACCATCAGCGGCTCACCAATTTCGTTCAGCGCGGCATCGGTGCGGATCGCGGCGAACTGCGCGGGGCGATCGCGCCGGGTATTGGCCCCAAAGGTTTCGTAGTCGTGCCAGAGGAAGGTGTGGGCGGTCATGGGGAAAGGTGGGTTAAACGCTTGCAATAACGCTCGAGACGCTTGCGGCGCTTGAAAAAGGGGCTTGCACAATGCAACACCGCATTTTCGCGTCTAAATCAGGGCAAGAGCGCCCTGTAGCCACCTTTGCGCACCTTTCCTCCTATCAGCAGTCAGCTTAAGGAGCGACCCCGTTACTTGCTGCTTTGCGCAACGGCCATGGCATCGTTCGACCACCCGCCCCCCAGCGCTTTGTACAAGCTTACTACCGCATTCAACTGCCCGCGCTGCGTGTCAATCAGCCCGGACTCGGCCTGTGACAGGTCACGTTGTGCGTTCAACACTTCCAAATAGCTTGAATAGCCATTTTTATAGCGCAAATCAGCCAGCCGCAGCGTGCTGCGCAGGGCGTCGATGCGCTTGGTCGTGGTGGCGGTGATGTCACGCCCTGCGGACACGTTGTTCAGCGCATCGTGTGCGTCGCGAAAGGCGCTTTGCACGGCCTGCGTGTACTGCGCCACGGCTTGTTGCTGGCGTGCGTTGGTGGCAGCCACCACCGCATCGATGGCACCGGCGCGGAAGATAGGTTGCGTCAGATTGCCAATCAGGTTCCAGAACAGCGAGGCGGGGTCAAACAGGCTGCTCAAATCTTTGGACTGCTGACCCACGCCAGCGGTCAGGCTGAACTTGGGAAAGTAGGCGGTACGGGCTTGGCCAATGTCGGCGTTGGCGGCGATCAGACTTTGCTCGGCACTGACCACATCGGGACGGTTGTTCAGCAAATCCGAGGGCAAATTGCCGGGCACAGAGGGACGGGCATAGAGCGTCGCCATGTCCGCACCACGGGCGATCACCGGGTTGGCAATGGCTGTGGGCGTGCGGCCCAACAGCAAGGCCAGCGAGGACTCGGCATTGCTGCGGTTTTGGCGCACGGCTTGCAACGTGGCCTCGACGCTGGCGGCCTCGGATTCGGCCTGACGCAAGTCCATTTCACCGATCACACCACCTTCAAAACGGCGCTTTTGCAGGCGCAGATTCTCTTGACGGGTTGCGAAGGTTTGCTCGTTCAGCGTGAGCTGTGCGTCCAGTGCGCGCAGGGCGAAGTAGCCCTGGGCGACGTTGGCGTAGAGCGTGGTCAGCACCGTCCCCCGGCTGGCGGACTGGGCCACCATACGGGCACGCGCAGCTTCGTCAGCGCGGGCGTATTTGCCCCAGAAGTCGATCTCGTAGCTGGCACTGAGGCCCAACTGCCGGTCGTTGGAATACGCACCAGCGGTGGGACTGTAAGTGGCCGAGTTTTGACTGACCTCACGCCGGGTGGCGCTGGCGTTCAAATCGACAGTGGGGTAGAAGTTAGCCGCATTTTGGTTCAGCGTGGCACGGGCTTCGGCAATGCGGGCGCTGGCCAGGGCCAGGTCCTGGCTGTTCGCAGAAGCTTCTTGCAGCAAGGCATCGAGTACCGGGTCCTGGAACGACTTCCACCAGACAAGCCAATCGGCATTGCTGGCAGCCCCCACCGTGGCGGGTGTGGCCAAGCTGGCGGGCACGTCCAGGGTAGGCCGCTGGTAATTTGGACCTAAAGGGGCTACCCCGCAAGCTGCCAGGGCACTGACAGCTACTAAAGTCATAGCAAATTTAAACATGGGTTGATCCTTTCGCAGGGGCGTCCAACATCGCAAAGTCTTCAGGCTTGCTGCGCAGGTGCCAGTCGTTCACCAGTTTGAAGAACAAGGGCACCAGAAAAATGGCCAGGAAGGTGGCGGCCAACATGCCCCCCAAGACGCCTGTACCGATGGACTGGCGAGCGGCTGCACCCGCACCACTGGAGAAGGCCAGCGGCACCACACCCAAGATGAAGGCGAGTGAGGTCATCAAAATCGGACGGAACCGCAACCGCGCTGCTTCCAGTGCGGCAGCCACCGGGGTCATGCCTTCGTGCACTTTCATCGTGGCGAATTCCACAATCAAAATCGCGTTTTTGGCGGACAGGCCCAAGAGCGTGACCAGACCAATCTGGAAGTACACGTCGTTGGCAAAGTTGCGCAAATACACGGCAGTCAGCGCACCGAAGATGCCAAACGGCAGCGCCAGCAACACCGACAACGGCAGCGACCACTTTTCATACTGCGCCGCCAAGATCAAAAAGATCATCACAAAGCCTGCACCCAAGGCCAACCCTGCGGCACCGCTGCTGCGTTTTTCCTGGAAAGCGGAGCCACCCCAGTCGTAGCCCATGTCGTTAGGCAAGACGGCTTTTGCGGCGCGCTCCATCGCGGCGATGGCTTGGCCTGAGCTGTAGCCAGGTTTCGGGTCGCCCAGGATTTGGATCGACGGCAGCGCGTTGAAATGCTGCACAGAATCCGGCCCGGCGACAAACTTCACATCAGAGACGGAACGGATGGGGATCATCTGGCCCGTCTTGGAGCGCACATACAGCGCACCAATATCGTCCGGTTTGGAGCGGAATTGGCCTTCCGCCTGCATCAGCACCTGGTAGATACGGCCACTTTTGTTGAAGTCGTTCACGTAGTAGCTGCCCAGCGTGGCAGACAAGGTGTTGTAGATGTCTGCCACAGCAATGCCCATAGCACGTGCTTTTTCGGTGTCCACACTGACATAAAGCTGCGGTGAATTGGCTTGCCACAGGGTTTTGACACCTTGCAGCTCGGGCTGTTTGTTGGCTTCTTCGAGCAACTGGGGCAAGATGGCCGCCAGGCGGCGCACACCGCCATCGCCCTTGTTTTGCAGGTAAAACTCAAAACCACCGGTCTGGCCCAGGCCTTGGATGGCGGGTGGGCTGAAGGCCAAAGGCAGGCCTTCTTTGATGCCACCGGTTTTGCCATAAAACTCACCCACGATGTCTTTGGCCGACTGATGGCGCTCGTCCCACGGAATCAACGGGAAGAACATGGTGGCAGCAGAGGACTTCAGGCCACCGCCACCCAGGAAATTCAGGCCAACCAAGCTGAACATCGTGTCGATGTTTTTGTTGGAAGACATGGCATCCTCGATCTTTTTCACCATCTTGTCGGTGCGGTCCAGCGACGCACCTTCCGGCAAAATCGCCGCGCCAATGAAGTAGCCTTGGTCTTCGTCAGGCACCAGGCCGCCGGGTACTGTTTTGAACAGCACACCAGTTAAGACGCCCATGCCGATGAACAACAAAATACCGACAAAGCCACGCTTTAAAAAGAAGCCCACACCCCGGGTGTAGCGGTGCGTCAAGCGCTCAAAACCGCTGTTGAAGGCATTGAAAAACGCGTTCTTGCGCTCGGCACCAGGCTTGAGCAGCACCGCGCACAGCGCAGGCGTCAGCGTCAGTGCGACCAAGCCTGACAGCACCACGGCGATGGAGATCGTCACCGAGAACTGGCGGTACAACTCACCCGCCAAGCCGCCGAGGAAGGCGACCGGGATGAAGGCGGCACACAGCACCAGCACGATGGCGATGACGGGGCCGGTCACTTCGTTCATGGCCTCGATGGCGGCGTCACGCGGTGTCATGCCTTCTTCGTGCATCAGGCGCTCGACGTTTTCCAGCACCACGATCGCATCGTCCACCACGATACCAATGGCCAGCACCATGCCGAACAGCGTCAGCGTGTTGATGCTGTAGCCCAGCAGCTGCAAGCCCGCCATGGTGCCGATGAGCGACACCGGTACGGCCAGCGTGGGAATGATGGTGGCGCGCCAGCTCTGCAAGAACAGATACACCACGATAAACACCAGCACCATCGCTTCCACCAAGGTTTTAACCACCTCATAAATCGACTCGGATACGAAAGGCGTGGTGTCGTAAGGCGTGGTGTAAGTCAAGCCCTCAGGAAACTTGGCTTTGAGTTCTTGCAAGGTTTTTTCAACCGCTTTACGGGTGTCCAGCGCGTTGGCGCCGGTCTGCAAGAACACGCCAACCGGCACTGCGGGGTGACCGTTCACGCGGCCATAGAAGTTGTAATCTTTGGAACCCAACTCGACACGGGCCACATCTTTCAGGCGCACGATGGCGCCTTTGTCCCCGCTGCGGATAACGATCTCGGCAAACTGCTCAGCGGTCAGCAACCGGCCTTTGGCGGTGACGGTCAGGGTCAACTCTTCGGAGTTGTTGGGCGGTGCGCCAATTTTGCCGGCAGGGTACTGGGCGTTTTGCTCGGTGACAGCAGCGGTCACGTCGCTCACAGTGATGCCCAGCTGCGCCATGCGGTCAGGCCGCAACCACAGGCGCATCGCGTAGTCTTTGGCACCGAAAATTTGCACATTGGTGGTGCCGGGCACGCGCTTGATGGCGTCCAGCATGTTTTGCAACACGTAGTTCGAGATGAACAGCGAGTCGTAGCGGTCATCAGGCGAGAACACCGCCGCCACGACCATGAAGTTGGCCGAACTTTTGGCCACCGTCAAGCCCTGGCGCTGCACTTCTTGGGGCAGTTTGGACAGCACCTGGTTCACACGGTTGTTCACGTTCACCGCGGCAATGTCCAGATCGGTACCCACTTCAAACGTCACGTCAATGCTGACAGAGCCATCACCCGATGAGGTGCTGCTCATGTAGAGCATCTTCTCGACGCCGTTGATGGACTGCTCAATGGGTGCAGCGACAGCGGTTTCCAGCACTTCAGCAGAGGCCCCCGGGTAGATGGCGCGCACGTTGACCACCGGTGGCGAAATGTCGGGGTAGCGCGAGATAGGCAGCACGCGCATGGCGGCCAACCCGGCAAGCACCAGGAACAGGGACAGCACCGTCGCGAAGATCGGACGGTCAATGAAAAATTTGGAGAACATAGTGAGGCTTACTCCTTATTTAGTAGCTGGAGAAGCCGATACAGCTTGCACATCGAGCGCTTTTGGCTTGTTTTCAGCAGCTACGGGCGCTGCGGAGGCTGGGGCAGCGGCAGGTGCGGCTGCGGACTTGTTGCCCATTTCACCGTTACCTTTGGCTTCGGCCACGTAAGGCACAGGTGTGACGGTCATCCCAGGGTCATGCGCCTTGATGAAGCCGTCCACCAGCACACGGTCACCGCTTTTCAGCCCCTTGGTCACGGCCCATTTGCCTTGGTTCCACTCGCCCAGCTCAACCGGGTTAGGAACCAATTTGTTGTCTGGTGACACGGTGAACACCATCTTGCCAAACGGACTGTCGATCACCGCACGCTGGGGTACAGCCAGGGTATTCGGACGGCTCGCACCGCTGAGCATCACGCGCACAAACTGGCCAGGTCGCAGGCTGCCGTCCGGGTTAGGGATTTCAGCCCGGGCGTCAATGCTGCCCGTTTGCGGGTTGACTTTTTCGCTGGCGAAATTGAGCTTGCCAGTGCGCGCAAAGATGCTGCCATCCGCTTGCTTCACACTCACCGTGAAGCCCAGACTGCCATTGGCAGCGCGCTTGCCGGGCACATTCAACTGGCCGGCATTGAGCTGCTTGTTCAGGCGCAGGAAATCGCTTTCCGAAATGCTGAAGTTCACATACATCGGGTTGGTTTGCACGATGGTGGTCAACAAGCTGTCGGCGGCCGTCACCAGGCTACCGTCCGATTTGGAGACGATGCCGGTGGTACCCGTGATGGGGGCGACGACCTTGGTGTAACCCAGGTTCAAACGCGCCTCATTGGCTTGCGCCTGCGCTTGCTTCAAAGAAGCTTCTCCCGATTCCAGCGCTGATTTGCTGTCGTCGTATTCTTTTTGACTGATCGCTTTTTCAGCGATCAGCGGGGCCAGACGGGCTTGGTCGCGCCGGGCCTGGTTGACCTTGGCTTGGGCCACGGCTACCGCTGCATCGGCAGATGCAGCCTGGGTTTGGAAGTTGGCGGGGTCAATTTGGAACAGGGGCGTACCGGCTTTGACTGTGGCGCCCTCTTCGTACAGGCGACGTTGCAAGATACCGGCCACGCGGGCGCGCACCTCGGTTTCACGCGAACCAGCGGTTTGGCCGGTGTATTCCAGCTCAACCGGCTGGGTTTCGGATTGCACGGTAATCACAGCAACTTGGGGTGGTGGCATCGCGCCACCAGGGCCACCGGGGCCAGCCGTTGCGCCACTTTTGCCACAGGCCACCAGCGCAAAAGGCAGGGCAGCCACAACAAAGGGGGCCACCCAGCGCTGGCGCCATAAAGAGACCGAGGTAGTGGTTACGGGGGATGAAGTCTGCAAATCGTTCTGAAACGCGTTAACTTGGGCGCTAGGTGGTGCGATTGACATGGATTTAAGGCTTTTTAGGGCTTTTGAAGTAGATGGTGTAGTATCACATACATTCATGAATGTTTACTTTGATTAAGTAGTAACCCTAAAAACAGCTGCATCACCGAGACCATGGCCAGAAAAACCAAAGAAGACACCGAGCAAACCTATACCGCCCTGCTGGACGCCGCAGAGCAGGTGTTTTTTGACAAAGGTGTCTCCCGCACCACGCTCAGCGACATTGCCGCTGCGGCGGGGCTGACCCGTGGGGCCATTTACTGGCACTTCAAAGACAAAGCCGCCCTGCTCCACGCGCTGTTCGAGCGCGCCATGCTGCCCATGGAAGCCATGCTTGACGAGCTGATGCAGTGCAGCGACGGCGACCCCATGGGCGCGATGCGCCACCTGTGTATCCACGCGCTCACCATGCTCGCGCAGTCCCCCCGCCAGCAACGCGCCATGGGCATCTTGTTCCATAAATGTGAGAGCACAGGCGATGTTGCCGATGTGATGCAACAAGAACTGGCCAACCGCGACGAATGCCTGGCCGGATTTGAGGTGATCTTGCGCAAAGCGGTTGACCAAGGTCAGCTGCCTGCGGACACCGATGTGTTTGTCAGCCTGCAAGCGCTGCACAGCTTCATGGTGGGCACCATGCACGAGTGGCTGCTCGACCCGGGGCGCTATGCACTGGACAAGGCCGCACCAGCCATGGTGGACATGGTGATGGCGGGATTACGGGGGAATCCGCCTCGAATGAAAGCAGGCTGATATCGGCTACCGGCAAGACGGTATACGCAATTGGCATAACACCCGTCAGTTTCAAACGTATGATTTCTAGCCCTCTCAACACCTCTGTTTTCGGAGACCTCTGTTATGTCATTCCCTTTAAAATGTCTGAGTTTGATCGCCAGCGCTGCCGTGCTGTGCTGCAACGCCCAAGCCGCCTCGGTAGCCCCTGTCGCGGCCGAGCATGGCATGGTCGTCACCGCGCAGCATTTGGCCACCCAAGTGGGTGTGGATGTGCTCAAACGTGGTGGCAATGCCATTGATGCCGCCGTCGCCGTGGGTTATGCGCTGGCCGTGGTCTACCCGGCTGCGGGCAATTTGGGCGGTGGCGGTTTCATGACGGTGCAACTCGCCGATGGCCGTAAGACCTTTTTGGATTTCCGCGAAAAAGCCCCTTTGGCAGCGACGGCCAACATGTACCTGGACGCTGATGGCAACGTCATCAAAGGAGCCAGCACCAACGGCTATCTGGCCGTCGGCATTCCCGGCTCGGTGGCCGGTTTTGAAGATGCCCGCACCAAGTACGGCACCATGTCACGTGCCAAGCTGCTCGCCCCGGCCATCACAATGGCTGAGCGCGGCTTTGTGCTGCAAGAAGGTGATGTGGACATGCTGAAAACAGCCACCGCTGATTTCAAAAAAGACGCCCCCACAGCGGCCATCTTTTTGAACAAGGGTGAACCCTTCCAGATCGGCCAAACCTTGGTGCAAAAAGACCTCGCCAAAACCCTGAAACAGGTCAGCCTCAAAGGCACTGACGGTTTTTACAAAGGCGAGGTTGGTGCCAACATCGTGGCTGCCAGCACGGCGGGCAAAGGCATCATCACGCAAGAAGATTTGAACCAGTACAAAGTACGTGAGCTGGCCCCCATCGAGTGCGATTACCGGGGTTACCACATCGTGTCAGCACCGCCTCCCAGCTCAGGTGGCGTGGTGATCTGCGAGATTTTGAACATCGTGGAAGGCTACCCGCTCAAAGACCTGGGCTTTCGCTCCGCACAAAGCGTGCATTACCAGATCGAGGCCATGCGCCACGCCTACCTGGACCGCAACAGCTACCTGGGCGACCCCGATTTCGTGAAAAACCCGCTGGATCGCCTGCTCTCTAAAGACTACGCCGCCAGCATCCGCGCCGTGATTGACCCCGCCAAAGCCGGCGTATCCAAAGACATGAAGCCCGGCGTGGCCCCGCATGAAGGCTCGAACACCACGCACTACTCCATCGTGGACAGCATGGGCAACGCCGTTTCCGTCACCTACACGCTGAACGACTGGTTCGGAGCCAAAGTCACCGCTGCGAAAACCGGCGTGCTGATGAACAACGAGATGGACGACTTCACCTCCAAAATCGGCGTGCCCAACATCTACGGTCTGGTGCAAGGCCAAGCGAACAGCATCGCTCCCGGCAAGCGGCCCCTCAGTTCAATGAGCCCCACCATCATCACCAAAGACGGCAAGCCCGTGATGGTGGTTGGCACACCGGGCGGCAGCCGCATCATCACCGCCGTGACACACACCATCATGAACGTGATCGACTACGGCATGAACGTGCAAGAAGCCGTGGACGCCCCTCGCTTTCACCAGCAATGGCTGCCTGATTTGACCAACATGGACACCTTCGGCATCAGCCCCGACACGCAAAAAATCCTGGTCGGCATGGGCCACAACCTGGGTGCGCCCCAGCCTGCCAACCATTTGGCAGCAATTTTGGTGGGTGCGCCCACGCTGGGCGGCAAGCCACGCGGTAACTTCAAGTTCTACGGCGCGAACGACCCACGCCGTAACACCGGCTTGGCTGCGGGCTATTGATGGTGTGATGATGTGAGAAGTTGAGCGCTTCCCAGCGCTATCTTTAATGTAGCTAAAGGTGCTTTCTGTGTATGCGGAAAGCACCTTTTTTAATGTCCAGTGGACTCATGGCCAATATTTTCAGGCAAGAGAAGTGGAATATGACACCTAACGCAGAAGCTACGCAGCGACGCGCTTACGCGTTGTCCGACCTGAGCGACTCGTTAAACCTTGCGTTTCCTGCGCAAAGGCCAACATGCTCGCCAACGCCTTGTTGACCGCCTCAGAAGTGGGAAATGCCTTCTGAATTTCGGGTTGAAGCACCACGACATTGCTGTCTTGCATAAAGTGCTTCAGGTACTTGCCCCTTACACCCTTACCAAGCTCATCGCGCTTCAATTCGGGAATGTCTTGGTCAGCCATTTTCATAGATGCTTTTTTCATATCGTGTTGCCTTTCTGGCGCTGATGATTCGCATGCCGTTGCGACGATCGGTGTGGATTACCACCAAAAGCCGTGACTTGCTGGAGATTCCGTATGTTCGACTTCGATCTTCAAATTCGCTGTGATCTGAGTCAGAAAACGTCAGTGCCCGCCCGTCGCCAAAAACGCTCACCGCCTCGTCAAACAATACACCGTGTTTCGATAAATTGCTGGCGGCCTTCTGATCATCTCATTCAAACTTGAACATGCGAAATACCCGAGAGGTTTAAAGTTGAAGGCAACCGGCCCGCCACACTTGCGGCGAAGCTGCCTCCTGTAGTGGCGGGTCCGTGTTGGCCGACATGTTAGAGGGCGCCCTCACACACCAGTTATAAATTTTCTATCAAACCCGGCACTCCTCCGTTCCAATCAATCCGGATACTTGACCCAGTGCGGGAGCGGATTCGCTACTTGCACTATAGCCTTAGTACCGAAAAGGTTTACCTGTACTGGATTCGATTTTTCATCCGCTGGCATGGCCGGGGTGGTCAGATGCAGCACCCACGGGTGATGGGTGCGCGGGAGATTGAAGCCTTTCTCACTATGCTGGCAACCGAGCGCTGCGTATCCACATCTACCCATAACCAAGCCTTGAGCGCCCTGTTCTTTTTGTACCGTGAAGTGCTGGACATGGACCTGCCATGGATGGATGGCATCAACCGCCCCACGCAAAAGCGGCGCATTCCCAGCGTGATGACACACAGTCGCTGGCAGCAGCTTTGCGTAAGCAACTGCTGGCGGAACACGAAGCCCATTGGATGCATTGGCCGCTTGAAGAATGCGTTCACAGCTTTCAATAAAAATCAGCTTCACCTGCTGACCGGCTCAGTATTGGGGTATTTTTTGCTAAAAACTACCCGTAAACCGATAACGCGAAGCCGGGTGCCACATCGTCGCCACCGATGCCACTTGGCCCTGCGAATAGGTACGGCGGCGCAGTACCAGGCACGGCTCAGACAAACTCATGTGCAACATCTCGCTGATGGGAGCTGGTGCGACGCAAGCCTCGATCTCAAAGCGCACGCCTTGCAGCGGGGCCACCCGCATCAGGTATTCATTGGGCGTGTGGGTGCGGAAATCCTGGTCTAAATAATCCGGGGCAACCAACGGATTGACATAGCGGTCTTCCGCCTGGATCGCCACGCCATTTTCAAAATGAACCACGATGGTATGGAACAGCAGGTGCAGCAGCGGCAACTCAAACTGCGGGGCCAGCAGATCATCGGCCTTGCAGCGTTCGGCCACATGCAGTTCGCTGCTGTGCTGGTGGCCGCGTGCCTTCACCTCTTCGGCAATATTGCGAATCTCCACCAGCGTCGCCTGGTATTTTTGCTGTGCCACAAACGTGCCTGAGCCTTGCACCCGCACCAGCGTGCGCTCATCGCTCAGCTCACGCAACGCACGGTTCACCGTCATGCGTGACACGCCAAAGCTCTTGGCCAGGCTTTCCTCCCCCGGAATCGCATCGCCCTCACGCCACGTACCCGATTGAATCTGCGCCAGCACGTGGCGTTTGATGCGCTCAAAAGCAGGCAGGGGGACGAGGCTTAGCGCGGATTTTCGGGATGTGGGCACAGGGGTTTTACTGTCAGGGAACAAAGCACAGGGAATGTGCGGCAATTGTATTGACATATAAAACCGCCATGGCTATATTTGTCTATACAACTTAACAGCTGACACACCATGACCCCCTCATCCCACACTTCAACCGCCCCCGTTGCTGACGCGCTTGCAGACCCCCGTTACGATGCCTCCCGCGTTATCCGAGCTCCTCGCGGCACCGCGCTTAACTGCAAAAGCTGGCTCACCGAAGCCGCCTACCGCATGCTGCAAAACAACCTCGATCCTGAAGTGGCGGAAGACCCGAAGAACTTGGTCGTCTACGGCGGCATGGGTCGGGCGGCACGGAACTGGGCGTGTTTTGACCAAATCCTGGCATCGCTCAAAGAACTGAACGACGATGAAACCCTGCTGGTGCAGTCGGGCAAGCCGGTCGGGGTGTTCAAAACCCATGCCAATGCCCCCCGCGTGCTGATTGCGAACTCCAACCTCGTGCCCAAATGGGCCAACTGGGACCACTTCAACGAACTCGACCGCAAAGGCCTGTTCATGTACGGCCAGATGACCGCAGGCAGCTGGATTTACATCGGCAGCCAGGGCATCGTGCAAGGCACCTTCGAGACCTTCGTTGAAGCCGGCCGCCAGCACTACAACGGCAGTTGGAAAGGCAAATGGATTTTGACTGCCGGTTTGGGTGGCATGGGCGGCGCACAACCGCTGGCCGCCACGCTGGCCGGTGCCGTGTCGCTGAACATCGAATGCCAGCAAAGCAGCATCGACTTTCGCCTGCGCACCCGTTATGTGGACAAGCAGGCCAAAGACATTGACGACGCACTGGCCCTCATCGCCCACCACTGTGAGCGCCAAGAGGCCATCTCGATCGCCCTCCTGGGTAACGCCGCAGACATCTTGCCCGAGTTGGTCAAACGGGCCAAAGCGGGTGCCATCAAACCTGATTTGGTGACGGATCAAACCTCTGCCCACGACCTGATTAACGGCTACCTGCCCACCGGCTGGAGCGTGGCGCAATGGAAAGCGGCCCAAAAAGACCCTGCTCAGCACGCGCAACTGACCGCACAAGCGGCCCAATCCTGCGCCGTCCATGTGCAAGCCATGTTGGATTTCCAGGCCATGGGCATCCCCACCGTGGATTACGGCAACAACATCCGCCAAGTAGCCAAAGACATGGGCGTTCAAAACGCCTTCGATTTCCCTGGCTTTGTGCCCGCCTACATCCGTCCCCTGTTTTGCGAAGGCAAAGGTCCGTTCCGCTGGGTGGCCCTCTCGGGCGACCCGGAAGACATTTACAAGACCGACGCCAAAATCAAAGAACTGTTCCCCAACAACCACCACACCCACCGCTGGCTGGACATGGCCCGCGAGCGCATCGCCTTCCAGGGTTTGCCCGCACGCATCTGCTGGCTGGGCTTAGGCGAGCGCCACATCGCGGGCTTGGCGTTCAATGACATGGTGAAAAACGGCGAACTCAAAGCCCCCATCGTGATTGGCCGCGACCATCTGGACACCGGCTCCGTTGCCAGCCCGAACCGCGAAACCGAGAGCATGAAAGACGGCACCGATGCCGTCAGCGACTGGCCATTGCTTAACGCCCTGCTGAACACCAGCGGTGGCGCGACCTGGGTCAGCCTGCACCACGGCGGCGGCGTCGGCATGGGCTATTCGCAGCACTCCGGCATGGTGATCGTGGCCGATGGCACCGACGCAGCGGCGGCACGCTTGGCACGGGTGTTGGTGAACGATGCGGGTTCTGGCGTGATGCGCCATGCGGATGCAGGCTACGAACTGGCGATTGAAACCGCCAAGAAGCAGAAGCTGAACCTGCCGATGATTCTGTGATCTTCAACCCTGTAAAGCACGTTATGAGCATACTCAATGGTCTTAACGTGCTATAAAAAATGATGTTTCACCGCTTCGACATCAACGCCATTGCGCCCGCTCCATGGAAAAATGGCGGTGGCAGCACCCGTGAAATCGCGTGCCTCCCCGCCCACAGCAGCCTGGACTCGTTTGATTGGCGCGTCAGTCTCGCCAACGTCGCCAGCGACGGGCCGTTCTCTGTCTTTCCTGGTGTCGACCGTGTGCTGACGCTGCTCAGCGGCACCGGGCTTCGCTTGCAAAGCATGGCCGGAGCGCCGGACACCGTAGACGCGTGCATCACCGCCACCAGCCCGCCTTACGCCTTTGCGGGCGAAACCCCGCTGCACTGCACCATGCTGGACGGCCCCAGCACCGATTTCAACGTGATGACCCGGCGCGGCAAAGTCACCGCTCAGGTTCAGCTTGTGGAACGCGACCACAGCATGACCTCAGCCCCCCAAGGTTTGCTGCTGGCCTGGGGTGGCCTGTGGACCCTGAACCAGGGTGGCGACCGCTGGATCTGTCCGGCTGGCACGGGCTTGTACTGGAATGGCATGGGAGAAAGCAAAGACAACAGCGATGATGCCCTCTGGCATCTGACGCCGCAGTCCAGCCGATCCAAGCTGCTGCTGGTGCAGATCACGCCTGTACCGCAGTCAAGCGCCAAATAAGGCCTTGGTGCATACCAGATCGGCACATACAGCTATCAAAATCAGAGTAAACCGATGAAAACCATCACCTCCCACACCCATGCGGCCAGTGCGAATGGCGTTTGGCACCATCTCAAGCTGATGCCCGGTGCATCAGATGACATCGCTTCAGCTGATGGGCTGAGCAGCCTCGTCGTACAGCAAGGCCGCATCGTCTGGATGGGTGCGCACAGCAGCCTGCCCGCCGCCTTTGCATCTTCATTGTCCGGCCTGCCCCCCCTCCCACATTTCGACGGCCAAGGCGTACTGGTCACGCCAGGCTTGGTCGATTGCCACACCCACCTCGTCTACGGCGGCACCCGGGCCAACGAATACGCCATGCGCCTGGCCGGTGCCGACTACGAGGCCATTGCCCGCGCCGGTGGAGGCATCGTTTCCACTGTCAAAGCCACCCGCGAAGCCACCGAAGACCAGCTCTACGCTCTGGCCGCACCCCGTTTGGAACAACTGTTGGCCGATGGCGTCTGCGCCATTGAGATCAAATCCGGCTACGGCTTGGCGCTGGAGCCTGAAGCCCGCATGTTGCGCGTCGCCCGCCGCCTGGGTGTGGACTACGGCGTGACGGTACGAACCACCTTCCTCGGTGCCCATGCCCTGCCTCCTGAATATGCAGGGCGCAGTGGCGCCTACATTGATCTGGTCTGCAACGACATGATGCCCTCGCTCGCAGCTGCTGGCCTGATCGACGCTGTGGACGTATTTTGCGAACGCATCGCCTTCTCGCTGGCCGAAACCGAGCAGGTGTTTCAAGCTGCACAGGCTTTGGGCCTGCCCGTCAAACTCCACGCCGAGCAGCTTAGCGACATGGGTGGCAGTGCGCTGGCAGCCCGCTACGGTGCGCTGTCATGCGACCACATCGAACACCTGAGCGATGAGGGCATTAGCGCGATGAAAAAATCCGGCACCGTCGCCGTGCTGCTGCCCGGTGCCTACTACTCGTTGCGCGACACCCACGTCCCGCCCATCGCAGCCCTGCGAGCAGCAGGCGTGCCCATGGCGGTATCGACCGACCACAACCCTGGCACCTCACCCGCTTTGAGCCTGCTGCTGATGGCCAACATGGCCTGCAACCTGTTCCACCTGACGGTCCCCGAAGCCCTGGCAGGCATCACCCGCCACGCCGCCCGAGCGCTAGGACTTCAAGCCACCCACGGCACATTGGCCGTGGGCCAGGTTGCCAATTTCGTGCTGTGGGATTTGCAAGACAGCGCCGAGCTGGTGTACTGGCTAGGTCAACGCCCCAAACGCACCATCGTGCGGCAGGGGCGCATCACGTGCAATGACCTGATGAACCAGCCCATCAATGTGCTGGCGTCAAGGGGTTAGGCCATTCATTTGCCTGCACAACTAGGCCATCGCTGCTTGCGCCGCCAGCACTTCAGCCCGTACCTGCTCTGTCAATTCAGCCTTCAGCGCCATGAACTCCGGCGTGGTCTTGATGGCATAGTTGCGGGGATGCGCGATGGGCACCGCCCTGTCCAGTTTAATGCGGCCAGGGCGGGCGCTCATGACCACCACGCGGCTGCCCATGAAAACGGCTTCATCGATGTCGTGGGTCACGAACAGCACGGTTTTGCGCTCGGCTTCCCAAATACCCAGCAGCAGCTCTTGCATCAGCTCGCGGGTTTGGTGATCCAGCGCGCCAAAGGGCTCGTCCATCAACAGCATACGGGGGCCATTGGCGAGGGCTCTGGCGATGGCGGTGCGCTGCTGCATGCCACCTGAAAGTTGCTTGGGGTAGTGGTTCTCAAAGCCTTTCAAGCCTACTTTGTGGATGAAGCTTTGGGCAATCTCCAGCTGCTCAGCGCGTGCCATGCCGCGCTCGTTCAGGCCAAAGCACACGTTGTCGCGCACGGTCAACCAAGGGAACAGCGTGTAGCTTTGGAACACCATGCCACGGTCTGCTCCGGGGCCGGTGATGCGTTGGCCTTCCAGCAGCACCTCGCCGGAGGTTTGCTGGTCAAGGCCCGCCACAATACGCAACAGCGAGCTTTTACCGCAGCCCGATGGGCCAAGGATGGTGATGAAGTCGTTCTCGGCCACGTTCAGGCTGGTGGCTTGCAGCGCCAGGGTGGGTGCACCTCCCGTGGTGGACGGGAAGCTGCGGGATACGCCATTGATGGCTAAAAAGGGGGGCGTCATTTAATTTCCTTGCTGGCTTTGATGATGACCTTGATCAGCGGCCTAACTGCGCCCAAGGGAACAGCTTGCGGTTCAGCGCCATGAAACCCAGGTCACTGACCAGCCCGATCAAGCCGATCACGATGATCCCAAAGATGATTTGGTCGGTGGCCAGCAGCGCCTGGCTGTCGGTGATCATGTGGCCAATGCCGGCAGACGCACCGATCAACTCAGCCACGATCACATACGTCCAGGCCCAGCCCAGCACCATGCGCAAAACTTCACAAATCTCGGGGGCCGCACCACGGATCAGCACCCGCCTGACAATGCCGGCATCGGTGCAACCCAAGGTGTAGGCGGCTTCCACCAAATCGCGCCGGGTGTTACCGACCGCCACCGCAATCATCAGCACCAGCTGAAAGAAACTGCCCAGGAAAATGACAGACAGCTTTTGTGCTTCGCCAATGCCAGCCCACAAAATCAGCAGCGGAATGAAGGCGCTGGCAGGCAGGTAGCGGGCGAAGGAGATGAACGGCTCGAAAAATGCCTCCACCGGTTTGTACGCGCCCATCATCACGCCCAGCGGCAGTGCAAACACGGTGGCAATCAAGAAGCCGCCCAGCACGCGCCAGACCGTCCAGCCGATGTCCCAGCCAAAGCCCATCTCGGTCAGCAGCGTCCAGCCCGACTTGACCATGGTGAACGGATCGGCCAAGAAGTTCTTGGGTACCACCCCGCCCAGCGTGACCGCAGCCCAGACAGCCGTGAACAGCATGAAAAATAGAATGCCCAGCGCCACGCGGGTGGTACGGTCAACGGGTTTGAGAGGGGTCATGGTGCGGGCTCGGTGGAAGCGGTAGCCAAAGTAGCGGCGTTAATAACGTTAACTACGTTTATTACTTCAAAAACCGGGTATCGGCCAGTTTCGACATGTCCGGCAATTGCTTGACGATGCCCATCTCCAGCAACAAATCCCCAGCCTCTTTGCTGAACTGCGCGTGTTCACCGGCAAAGAATTTCTGGTTCGCAGCGCGGTCTTGCCAGCGCAGGTAGGCGGCGCTTTTAGCGAAGGCTTCACCAGGCTGCTTCACGTCGGCGCCCATGATCTCGTAGCTTTTGGTGGGCTCGGCCTTGATCATGTCGAGCGCATCAAAGTAGCCATCGGCCAGTGCTTTGGCGGCCTGGGGGTGTTCGCTCAGGAACTTGGGCGTGCAGCCGAAAGTATCCATCACCATCGGGTAGTCCAGGGTAGTGGCGATGATTTTTCCAGCCTCGGGCTTGGCCCGCACGGCGGACAAATACGGCTCATACGTCATACCCGCATCCACACCGTCGGTGCCAGCGATCATGGCGTTGGCGGCAGCCTGGGGCGAGAGATTGACCACTTTCACGTCTTTGATCGACAGACCATTTTTCTTCAGCATCCAGGCCAGGCCGAAAAACGGTGCCGTACCGGGTGCATCGGCGGCGATGGTTTTGCCTTTGAGGTCGCTGATTTTGGCAACATTGGGTTTGACGACCAAACCGTCAGCGCCATAGCTTTTGTCAAGCTGAAAAATTTGGGTGGTGGCCACACCGGCGGCGTTCCAGCCAATCCAGGTTTCTACCGTGGTGGCAGCGCACTGTGCGTCCCCGGAGGCGAGCACCAGATGCCGGTCTTTTTGTGGCACTTTCTTGATCGTCACGTCCAGCCCCAGCTTCTTGTAAATACCAGCCTCTTTGGCCAGCGTGAGCGGTGCAAAACCCGTCCAGCCGGAGATGGCGATCACCACCTTGGTTTCTTGCGCAAAACTGATGCTGGCAGTGCCTGCCAGCAAGGCGGTGGCGGTAGCAGTCTTGACTAGGGTGAGCAAGTTTTTCTTCATGGCAGTACGCTTTCAAGGGTTGGATGAACAATGAATCTACGCAGTAAAGCACGCAAGATTAGCGCCCAGCATAGAGGCATCCCCTAGCTGAAGCACAAAATAGCAGTGCATTCCCACAGGCTGATAATTTCGGGTTGATGCAGCCTTGTACGCCCCTGATACTTTGACCATGTTGACCGGCACCCACCCTGTTTCTGCTGTTGACCGTGCACTGGTCGTTTTAGCGACGCTGGCCAAACACGGCGGGGCGTTAACGGCGATCGAGTTGATGGCCAAAACCCATCTGAGCCAGAGTACGCTGTACCGTCAACTGGCCACCCTCAAGCGCTGGGGCTTTGTGCTGGAGGTCGAAGGCCGCTACGCCCCCGGCCCGCTGAGTCTGCAACTCGCCCTGGGGTTCGACCTGGCCTCCCACTTGGCGCAACAGGCCCGCCCCGACATGCTGGCGCTGGCCCAACAATCCCAAGAAAGCGTGGGCCTGATCGTCGCGGTAAACAGCCAAGCCGTGTGCATCGACATGGTGGAAAGCCGCCAAGCCCTGCGCTGCTCGTTTGAAAAAGGCCGCAGCGTACCCCTGCAAAAAGGCGCGTCGGCCAAGTGCCTGCTGGCACACCTGCCCCCCAGTGCCTTGAACGCCACACTGGCCGCTACGTTGGCCCCCCCCTCTTCCGTTGATCTGGCCGAATTGGCCGCGATCCGCAAGTGCGGGTATGCCGTGAGCACCGGCGAGGTGGACGAAGGCGTCTGGGGTATCAGCGCCCCCTTGTTTGGCGCCGACAAGCGGGCTGTAGGCGCACTGACGCTGATGGCCCCGAGCGTGCGCGTGCTGAGCAAGCAATCCCCGTTGATACAGATGACCGTGGTCGCAGCAGCACGAATTTCGCGTAGTTTGTGCACGCACTAGCCCCTTTTTCCATTCTTCTATCTTTTCAACTCTTGCCCCCGTTCCCATCGTTTCAACCCTCTGGAGATTTCCCCATGACCCTTCGCCGTACCTTGATCTGCTTCGTCGCCCTGAGCTGGCTCACCGTCAGCGCCCAAGCCCAAGAGACGCTGAAAGTGGGTACAGATGCCACCTTCCCACCCATGGAATACGTGGATAACGGCAAGCGCACTGGCTTTGACATTGAGCTGGTAGAGGCCCTGGGCAAGGCCATGAACAAGCGTATCGAATGGGTGGACATTGACTTCAAAGGCCTGATCCCGGGCCTGGTCTCCAAGCGGTTTGACATGTCTGTTTCGGCCATTTACATCACCGACGAGCGCAAAAAGGTGGTGGATTTCACCGATGCCTACTACGCCGGTGGCTTGGTGGCGATGGTGAAAGATGGCAACACCACCATCAAAACCCTGGCGGATCTGAATGGCAAGAAAGTGGCCGTGCAAGTGGGTACCAAATCCGTCAGCTACCTGGGCACCAACCACCCCCAAGTGCAGTTGGTAGAAGTTGAAAAAAACCAGGAGATGTTCAACTTGGTGGAGATTGCCCGCGCGGATGCGGCCGTCACCGGCAAACCCGCCGCCTTTCAATATGTGCGTACCCGGGGCGGCATGCATGTGCTTGAGCAGCAACTCACCACCGAAGAGTACGGCATGGCGCTGCGCAAAGACACGCCAGAGCTGACCCGTGCCGTCAACGCGGCGCTAGCCAAACTCAAGGCTGATGGCACCTATGCGTTGATCGTGAAGAAATGGTTCAGCAACGCGGCAGCCAAATAAGCCAGAGGCCCCATGGGACTCGATTTTTCCCCCGCCTTGGCGGGTTGGCCAGCCTTGCTGGGCGGCGCGCTAGTGACGGTACAAATCACGTCGCTCTCGCTGGTTTTGGGCTGCGTGCTGGGCCTGTTGGTGGGCATTGGCCGGCTTCACCCGGCCAACCGCGTGGTTTACGCCCTGTGCACTGGCTATGTGGCCGTGATCCGTGGCACGCCGTTGCTGGTACAGCTGTTTTTGCTGTTTTTTGGCTTGCCGCAGTTCGATATTTTGTTGCCCGCCATGGTCTGCGGTGTGCTGGGGCTGGGCATTTACTCGGGGGCTTATGTCTCAGAAATTGTGCGCGGTGCTATCCAGTCGATTGACCGGGGACAAATGGCAGCAGCCCAATCCTTGGGGATGGGCTACAGCACCGCCATGCGCACCATCATCGTGCCGCAAGCCCTGGTACGCATGATCCCACCACTGGGCAATGAATTCATCGCGTTGATCAAAAACTCGGCGCTGGTATCGCTGTTGACCATCCACGACCTGATGCACGAAGGTCAAAAAATCATCAGCGTCAGTTACCGCTCGCTGGAGGTGTATCTGGTGATTGCCGTGATGTATTTCGTACTGACCGGCTTGACCGCGTTGGCCCTGCGGCGTATCGAAAAGCGCCTGAGTGCAGGGGGCTTTTTGCAATGAACTTCGCCGACAAGCCATCAATAAGCCCATGAATGACACCATGCAAAACCCTGTGAACATTCCCGTGGTTTACACCCTGCAAGCAGGCAGCATCCCGCTCTTGGTCAGCATGCCGCACATCGGTACGCACATTCCCATCGAGCTTCGTGGCGCCTATGTGCCCCGCGCCCTGGACGTGGAAGACACCGATTGGCATCTGAACCTGCTGTACGACTTCCTGGGCGAACTGGGGGCCAGCGTGCTGCAGCCTGTCTGTTCGCGCTACGTGATCGACCTGAACCGCCCGCCTGATGACGCGCCCATGTACCCCGGTGCCGCGAACACCGAGCTGTGCCCCACCCGCTTTTTCTCCGGCGAGCCGCTGTACCACGAGGGCTGGGAGCCTTCACCGTCCGAGCGCGAGCGGCGGCGCACAGCCTACTGGCAGCCCTACCACGCGGCACTGGCGGCAGAACTGGCACGCCTGAAAGCCATCCACGGCTACGCACTTTTGTGGGACGCACACAGCATCCGCTCGCACATCCCGTGGTTGTTTGAAGGCAAATTGCCAGATTTGAACCTGGGTACAGCCAGCGGTGCAGCGGCAGACGCACGCATCGCTGATGCGGTGCTGGGGGCCTGCACCGATCAAAGCCCTGCTCAAACCGCCTACACCACCGCGCTGAATGGCCGCTTCAAGGGCGGCTACATCACCCGCCACTACGGCCAACCCGCCAGCCACGTCCATGCCATCCAGCTGGAGATGTGCCAAAGCACCTACATGGCCGAAACCTCGCCTTACGCCTACAACGAGGCGCTGGCTGCACAGATACAACCTTTATTGAAAAAAATGATCTTTAGCGCAATACAGGCGGCCAAAGTTTGCTATGAAAAGTAAAGTAAATAACGCAAATAAAGCCAATGAAGTAACCGTATTCTTTGCCAAACAGGCCTGGGTCAACTGCGCTTGGGCCCAAGACGTGCTGCTGACGGCAGATGCCAGCGGCCACTGGCACCGCATCCAGCCCAACGCCAGCGAGGCGGATCGCAGCGGCGCCACCCACCTGAACGGCCCGGTGCTGCCCAGCCTCGTCAACGCCCACAGCCACGCCTTTCAACGCGCCATCGTCGGCTTGACCGAGCGCCGCAGCGTAGGCACAGCGACGGCAGGCGACGATTTTTGGACATGGCGCGACCGCATGTACAGCGCCGCCAACCGCATCAGCCCCGACCAGCTGGAAGCGATTGCCAGCCTGCTCTACGCCGAAATGCTGGCGGGCGGCTACACCCACGTCTGCGAATTCCACTACCTGCACAACGGGCTGGACGGTCAACCCTACACTACGCCCACCGAGATGTCTTTGGCATTGGTGCGCGCGGCCCAGCGCGTGGGCATCGGCTTGACCTTGCTGCCCACACTCTACATGCGCTCAGGCTTCACCGCCACCGGCCTGCGCCCCGACCAGCAGCGCTTTGCCAGCACGCCCGACAGCATCATGCGCATGGTGAAAGATATGCAGCGCAGCATTCAACATGACACTGCTGGCGACCCGTGCAGCAACGTCGTTAATGTGGTCAACGTCGGTGTGGCGCTGCACTCCCTGCGTGCCGTCACCCCCGATGCCGTGCAAACCCTGGCCGAATGGACAAAAGTGCAGGGCTTGCCCGTCCACATCCACATCTCAGAGCAGGTGCTGGAAGTCACCGATTGCATGGCCCACACCGGCCAAAGCCCGATGGACTGGCTGCAAAGCCACGTCGCCCTGGACAGCCGCTGGAACCTGGTTCACGCCACCCAAGCCACGCCAGCAGAGTTGCAGGCCGTGCAAGCCGCAGGCGCCTCGGTGGTGATTTGCCCGGCCACTGAGGCGAATCTAGGCGATGGCGTGTTCGACTTCCCGAGCTATTGCCACGCTAACGAGGGAACCAAGGGGATATGGTCTATCGGCTCAGACAGCCACGTCACCCGCAGCTGGCCCGAAGAATTGCGGCTGCTGGAATATTCGCAGCGCCTGACCTTGAAGCAACGCAACATCGCAGGCTGCTTGGGCGAACACCCCAGCAGCGCGGCGGCCCTGTTTGAAGGTGCTTTGGCGGGTGGAGCAGCAGCAACCGGGCAGCAAATAGGTGGATTGGCAGCAGGCAACCGTGCCGATTTTGTGACGCTGGACAGGCAATCATCCGCACTGCTGGGCGTGCCCAACGACTACCTGCTGGACGCGCTGGTGTTCTCCAGCCACGGCGGCGGACTGGGGGCCACGTTTGACGCGGTGTATGTGGCGGGAAGGCAGGTGGTGTCGAAGGGGCAGCCGATGTTCAATGAACAGGGACTGTGGGCCAAGTTGACGCAGAAGTATGTTCAGGCCATGAAGGCGTTGTGGGGCTGATCAGATATTTTCCCTCACCCCAACGTCCACAGCGCAGGCAGCCCGGGTAGCGTTCTGAAAATCCGCGACAACGCCCCCCCCTTCACCATCTCCAGCGCATGCGCGATGTCATTTCCGAAGTAGCGGTCTTGGTTCATGTTGGGAATCGCGTCGCGCACGGCGGTGTGCAGCAACTCCAAGGGTTCCGAGCTTTTCAGGGGGCGCAAAAAATCAATGCCCTGCGCTGCGGCCAGCATTTCAATGGCAAGAATGTGCGCGGTGTTGCTCACCATGGGCTGCAAGCGGCGGGCGGCGAAGGTGGCCATCGAGACATGGTCTTCCTGGTTCGCGCTGGTAGGCAGGCTGTCTACGCTGGCAGGGTGGGCCAGGGATTTGTTTTCAGAGGCGAGCGAGGCAGCGGTAACGTGCAAGATCATGAAACCGCTGTGCAGGCCAGCATCGGCAGTCAAGAAAGGCGGTAGGCGCGAGACGCTGCTGTCGATCAGCATGGCGATGCGGCGCTCGGCGATGGCACCGACTTCGGCAATCGCCAGTGCAATGCCATCGGCGGCCAATGCAACGGGTTCAGCATGGAAATTCCCTCCTGAAATCATGGCTCCATCATCAGGAAAAACGAGCGGATTGTCTGTAACAGCATTGGCTTCAATGAGCAAAACCCGGCTGGCGTGGCGCAGCTGATCGAGACAGGCACCGACGACTTGCGGCTGGCAGCGCAGCGAATACGGGTCTTGCACGCGGTCATCGCCGCTTTCGTGGGAATGTCGGATTTCGCTGCCCGCCATCAGCGCCCGGTAGTACTGGGACACGTCGATCTGGCCGGGCTGGCCGCGCAGGGCGTGGATGCGGGGGTCGAACGGGCCGTCGCTGCCACGGGCAGCTTCGACGGTGTAGGCACCGATCAGCAGGGCGGCTTCCAGCACCGGCTCAAAGCTCAAAAAGCCGTGCAGCGCCAGCGCGGTTGAGGTTTGCGTGCCATTGATGAGGGCCAAGCCTTCTTTCGCACCGAGCACCAGCGGTGCGATACCGGCAGCTTGCAAGGCCAGGGCGGCGGGCTGGCGCACACCGTCCACCCACATTTCGCCCTCGCCCAGCAAGGCCAGCGTCATGTGGGCCAGCGGAGCCAAATCGCCGGATGCACCGACAGAACCTTGCGAAGGCACATGCGGCACCAAGCCTGCGTTGTGGACAGTCAGCAGGGTGTCGATCACCACCTCGCGCACGCCGGAATAGCCGCGTGCCAAGCTGGCGGCTTTCGTTGCCAACATCAAGCGCACGACGGGTGCCGACAGTGGCTCGCCCACGCCCACACTGTGCGAGCGGATCAAATTGAGCTGCAGCACTGCCAGCTGGTCTTTGCTGATGCGCTGGTTGGCCAGCTTGCCAAAGCCGGTGTTCACGCCATACACCGGCGCGTCGCCATCGGCGGCACGCTGCACCAGCGCTTGGCTGGCACGGATGCCGGGGCGACAGGCGGGGTCCAGCGCTAGCGGAGTCACGCGGGTGTGGATGTGCTGGAGTTGGTCGAGGGAAAGGTGGCCGGGGGTAAGCAACATAACGGTGTCCTTGAGGGTGTCAGGATGACTTGGAGGATGAGATTCTCTGTATCAATCTTAGTTGTCTACACTTGTCTAGTCAATTATAAAGAAGAACAAACAAGCACAGACACCTACAATTTAAAAATGGTCTTCCCGAAACAATCGACACCCTCCCCCCGACGCGATACCGCCGCCCAAGCCCCGTTCGCTAAAGTGAAGGCGTACCTGATGAAGGAACTGTCCACGGGGCGCTGGCCGCCGGGCAGCGTGATGCCATCAGAGCCTGAATTGGTCGCGCAATTCCAGGTCAGCCGCATGACGGTATCGCGGGCGCTGCGCGAGTTGCAAACGGAAGGCTTTGTCACCCGCGTGCAAGGCGTAGGTACCTTCGCCGCGCACCTGGGGCTGGTGTCATCAACCCTGACGCTGCCCGATTTGCAGCATGAAATCGTCTCCAGCGGCCACCGCCACAGCGTACAGGTGCATATGGCGCAAGAAGAACGGTGCAGCGCGGCGCTGGCAGCGGAGTTTCATTTGGCTGAGGGCACGCTGGTGTTTCACACGCTGGTGGTTCACTTTGACAACGGTATCGCCATGCAGTGCGAAGACCGCTTTGTGAACCCGGCCTGCGCCCCGGATTACCTGGCGACCGATTTCAACCAGATCACCCCCACCGTTTACCTGCGCACTGTCGCCCCGCTGTGGGAGGCGCAGTACTCGGTGGAAGCCGCGCTACCAACAGCACAAGAAGCTGCGCTGTTGGGCGTAAGCGCGGCCACGCCTTGCTTGATCGTGCTGCGTAAAACAGCGAATGCCGATGTCCCCATCACCCTGGCGCGGCAGGTGCATCCGGGGGACAGGTACCGATTGAATGGACATTTCAAGCCGTAGGAAGCGCAGCAAGACGAAGGCTCACCGGTCCAACGCAGGCCGCTTGGGATTGAACTGCCAACCTGGCACAAGGTACTGCATGGCGCTGGCATCGTCGCGTGAGCCCAGACCATGCTGTTTGTAGAGCTGATGGGCCTTTTCGACTTCCACCATGTCGAGCTCCACGCCTAAACCGGGTTTTTTCGGGACTTGCACATGACCACCGACGATTTGAAGCGGGTCTTTGGTCAGGCGCTGGCCATCTTGCCAAATCCAGTGGGTGTCAATGGCGGTCACGCGGCCGGGGGCAGCGGCACCGACGTGGGTGAACATGGCCAGCGACACGTCGAAATGGTTGTTGGAATGCGAACCCCAGGTCAAACCCCAATCGCGGCAGGTTTGGGCCACACGTACCGAGCCGGCCATTGTCCAGAAATGTGGATCAGCCAATGGAATATCGACCGATTGCAGCGAGAGGGCATGCGTGAGCTGACGCCAATCGGTGGCCACCATGTTGGTGGCGGTAGGCAAGCCGGTGGCACGGCGGAATTCAGCCATCACTTCGCGACCGGAGAAGCCGTCTTCTGCGCCGCAAGGATCTTCGGCGTAAGCGACGACGCTGCGCATGTCGCGCATGAGGCGGATGGCGTCTTTGAGCATCCAGCCACCATTGGGGTCAAGGGTAACGCGGGCATCGGGGAAGCGTTCGTGCAAGGCATGGAGGGCTGTGATCTCTTCGTCGCCGTGCAGCACGCCGCCTTTGAGCTTGAAATCGTTGAAGCCGTAGCGCTCACGGGCGGCTTCAGCCAGACGGACGATGGACTCAGGCGTCATGGCTTTCTCGTGGCGCAGGCGTGACCATGCGTCAGCGGCACCGGGGTCGCTGGCGTAGTCCAAATCGGTTTGGGTGCGGTCGCCGATGAAGAACAGGTAGCCGAGCATTTCCACGGCATCACGCTGTTGGCCTTCGCCAAGCATTGCGGCCACGGGCACGCCCAGGTGCTGGCCCATCAAATCGAGCAGGGCCGATTCCACCGCCGTCACCGCATGGATGGTGGTGCGCAGATCGAAGGTCTGCAAGCCGCGCCCACCGGTATCGCGGTCGGCGAACTGCTGCTGCATTTTTTGTAGCAGCTTGTGCATACCTCCTATGCTCTGGCCCACGATCAGAGCACGGGCATCTTCCAACGTTTGGCGGATTTTTTCGCCACCAGGGACTTCGCCGACGCCGGTGTTACCCGCGTTGTCGGTCAGGATCAGCAGGTTGCGGGTGAAGAACGGGCCGTGGGCACCACTGAGGTTGAGCAGCATGCTGTCGCGGCCTGCAACAGGAATCACACGCAAATCGGTGATGACGGGGGTGGTGTTGAGGGGGGTGTTCGACATGAAGGCGCTTTCAAAAGGGCAGGTAAAAATCAGTAATGATGCAAATGGTAGCGCTACCTTTTCAGAAAGTCAAAGCAAAAAAGTCAAAAAATTGCACCCTCCACGTGTGCATTGAACCTGCTGAAAACCTATGCGCTGTCGCGCTCGACGATGGAAAAGCCCACATCCACCGCCCTGAGCGCCACGCCCCTGCCCTCTGCGCGGTCGACGATAAACTGCGCCGCTTGGCGGCCTATGGCATTGCCGTCAATGCGCACCGTGGTCAGCGCGGGATGCAGGTCAGCGGCAAATTCGATGTCGCCAAAACCCACCACCGCAAGCTGGGTGGGGATAGAGAGGCCACGGGCCTGCGCTTCGGTCATCACACCCAAGGCCAGTAAATCAGAGCTGCAAAATACAGCGCCGGGCGGAGCATCAGGGGCGGCAGCCAACAACGCCACCAACGCACTGCGACCGCTTTTCAGGGTGGTGGGTGCGGGCACACGCACCACCTGCACAGGTGGTGCGTGTGCGGCATGGGCTGCGGCTTGGAACGCGTGCAACCTACGCGTGGAGCGCTCATCATCACCGGCCACCAAGGCGAGGCGGCGGTGGCCTTTGGCGATCAGGTAGTTCGCGACCGCACAGCCCACATCTTCGTGGGAAAACCCCACCAGCATGTCAAGCGGCGTAGGCGTGAAATCCCAGGTCTCGACAACAGGAATGCCCGAGGCCAGCAAGCGCTTGCGGCCTTCGGGGGAATGCAAGATGCCGGTCAGCACAATGCCGTCAGGGCGGCGGCCAATGATGGCGTCCAGCAAGGCGTCTTCCCGCGAATCCACATAGCCACTTTGCCCCAGCATCAGCTGGTAGCCGTGCTCTGCCAACGCCGCCGTGAGCGCTTGCACGGTCTGTAGGAACACAGGCCCGGCAACGGTGGGAACCACCGCTGCCACCAAGCGGCTGCGCGTGGAAGCCAAACCACCGGCAATATGGTTGCGCACGTAGCCGGTGCTGGCCACCGCTTCAGTGACTTTTTGAAGCACCTTCGCAGACACCTGATCGGGCGTGTTCAGCGCGCGGGAGGCCGTGATGGGCGCCACCCCGGCAAGTTTGGCAATGGCATGGAGGGTGACAGCACCGCTGCCACGCCGCGCACGGCGTGCCGGATGGGGTGATTCAGCAAGAGGGTCGGCGGTGGCGCCTGGGTCGGGGTTCATACCGAGATTTTAGAGACAGCTCCCCTCTGCTCCTCTCGGTCACCACCTGGCCACTGCGCATAAAATCTTATGTGTACCTGCGCTGTAACTCCGGTGGCAAGCCACGCAAAATCCTTTCACGATATCCACAAACCATTCCCCAAGAGACACACGATGACCAACGAAGAAATACTCGCCCAGCACGGCCCGCGCGAAGCCATGGAATACGACGTGGTCGTCATCGGCGGTGGCCCTGGTGGCCTCGCTACGGCCATCCGTCTGAAGCAAATGGCGGCCAAATCGGGCAAAGAAGTGTCGGTGGTGGTATTGGAAAAAGGCTCTGAGCCTGGTGCGCACATCCTCTCGGGGGCCATCATGGATCCCCGCGCCCTCACCGAACTTTTTCCCGACTGGAAGAAAATGGGTGCCCCGCTGAGCCAGCCCGTGACTGACGATGCGATGGTGTTCCTGGGTGAAAAATCTTCTTTACGTACCCCGAATTTTGTGTTGCCAGAATGCTTTCAAAACCACGGCAACTACATCGTCAGCCTGGGCAATGTGACCCGCTGGCTGGGCGAGCAAGCCGAAGCGCTGGGCGTGGAAATTTTCCCCGGCTTCGCTGCGGCTGAGGTGCTGTACAACGCCGATGGTTCGGTCAAAGGCGTGGCCACCGGCAACATGGGCGTGGGTAAAGATGGCGTACCCACAGGCGATTTCCAGCTTGGTATGGAGCTGCTAGGCAAATACACCGTGTTTGCCGAAGGCGCACGCGGCCACTTGGGCCGGCAGCTGATCGCCAAATTCAAACTGGATGCGGGCAAAGACCCCCAGTCGTATGCCCTGGGCATCAAAGAACTGTGGGAAATCGACCCCAAGCGCCACCAGCCCGGCTTTGTGCTGCACACAGCTGGCTGGCCCATGGACAACGACACCTATGGCGGTGCGTTCCTGTACCACATGGAAGGCAACAAGGTCTCGCTGGGCTTCATCACTGGCCTGAATTACAGCAACCCCTACCTCAGCCCGTTTGAAGAAATGCAGCGCTGGAAACTGCACCCCAATATCCGCTGGTACCTGGAAGGTGATGCAGAAAAAGGCATCAAGCCAGCCAAACGTATTGCCTACGGTGCACGCGCCATCACCGCTGGTGGTCTGCTGAGCCTGCCTAAAACCGTGTTCCCTGGCGGCGCACTGGTGGGCTGTGATGCGGGCTATTTGAACGTGAGCCGCATCAAAGGCAGCCACGCCGCCATCAAAACCGGCATGTTGGCCGCAGAAGCCGCCTTTGACGCGCTGCAAGCAGGCCGTCAACACGATGAGCTGAGCGCCTACCCCGAGGCTTTCGAGAAAAGCTGGCTCTACACCGAACTGAACAAGGCACGCAACTTCAAAGCCTGGTTCAAAAAGGGCTTGGTCGTCGCCACGCTGATGAACGGCATCGAGCAATTCGCCCTGCGCGGCTGCATCCCCTGGACGCTGCACCGCGACAAGCCCGACCACGCGTACCTTAAGCCCGCCATCGAGTGCGCCAAGATCGACTATCCCAAGCCCGATGGCAAGCTGACCTTTGACCGCCTGTCCAGCGTGTTCATCAGCAACACCAACCATGCCGAACAACAGCCTGCCCACTTGACGCTGAAGAACGACCTGGTGCCCGTCAACACCAACCTCATCACCTACGCTGGCCCAGAAGCCCGCTACTGCCCGGCTGGGGTGTACGAGTTCATCAAGACGGATGCCGGGCAAGACAAGCTGCAAATCAACGCGCAAAACTGCGTTCATTGCAAGACCTGCGACATCAAAGACCCAACCCAAAACATCGTCTGGGTTACGCCTGAAGGCGGCGGTGGGCCAAATTATTCGGGGATGTAAGGACTTGATTTTTACGAACTCAAGCCATCACCACCGGTGGCTTGAGTCGATATTGCTTGGCCTTTTTCGCAAAAGCCCGATCAAACGTGTACAGCGCATCAAACGCCTGACTCAAGGCCAAGTGCAGCGCATCCGCAAAGTCCAAGCCCTGTGCATAGGATTCGACAGCGTTTTCCAATGCCTCCATGTCTTGCGCGACAAAATTCGGCAAAGCACACAAGCGCATCAAGGCTTGCGCTACATCGGTGCGCTGAAAACCTTTGTTTTGCAGCACCCATACCAACTCCAACATGACGGTGGTTGGCGCACTGCACAGTTCACCAGAGTCCAGCAAACGCTCAACAGCTTGGGCTTGTGTAGGGTCATCGTCCAGACACAGACGAACCAGCATGTTGGTGTCCAGGCCAATCACAGTGGGCTTACCGCTTTGCGCTGTGTGCGCTTGATGCGGTCGTCATCAGCACCCAGTTCAGCCATGATCGCTGCCCGCATCGGATTGGCTTGTGATACGGCGTCTACAACCGGTTGCTGTGGTTTACCCTTCAAAATGCCCCGCACCTGAGCCACAGTGCTGGCGGGGAAGCGCGACATCTTCTTCAGCACCACGCTGTCACCCACATGAACCGCCGCTAATTCAATGCCTTCGGCCCATCCCAAGCTGGCACGCATGGCAGCGGGGATGACGATTTGGCCTTTACTGGAGAGTGAAATGGCGTGGTGTTGCATGATGCGTGCCTCTTGAAAAATCAAACAATTCAGCCTCAGTGTAAGCCAAAACGTAAGATTATTGGAAGCGAACCACAGGCGAAAAACCGCGGCCCCTCGGGGAGGTAAAGGGAACGACTAAGCATTAGCAAGCAGGCGCGGCCTGACAAACAGCCCTGCGCCCGCCAACTTGGCATCGTGCTTGGCAAGCGCCGCCTCGTTGGCAACCTCTTCGGAGTGGAAAAACTCACCGGGTTGAACCGGTGCGGCACCGATGGACAAGGTTGTGCACGGGAAAAACCGCATCACACCATGCCGGTCTTCGGCATGGATGCCTCCCGCCTGGCGGGCAGGCTCGTCAAACAGCGCCAACGCCTGTACCGCAAAATCGGCAACGATCTGATTGCAACGCTGTTGCCAGTCCGCACTTTGAAACAGCATTAAGAAATCATCCCCGCCAACGTGCCCCACAAAGTCAACGCAGGCATCGCAGTGGGCTACGGCCAATTTGGCCACCACGCGGATCATTTCATCGCCGCGCCAGTAACCATAGTAGTCGTTGAACGGCTTGAAGTTGTTCAAATCAGCGTAGCAAGCCACAAACTCAGTCCCACTTTTTAACAATCGGTCAATGTGCAAACTGATCGGAATATTGCCGGGCAAAAAAGTCAGCGGATTGGCATGGCGCGCCGCTTCAATGCGGGACTCGGTGACAGACCGCACCAGCTGGTCTGCCGTGCCCAAACCGACATACCGCCCGTTGTCGGTCACGATAAACCCGTCTGTCAAGTAACGCTGATCTTGCGAAGTCAGGATGCCCACCAGCTCGTCCACGTCGTAGTCCAGTTCCACAATCCGGGGCTCATGGTTGGCAAGCACCGTACAGGGTTTACGGCCGTTAACTTCCCTGAAATACAGGGTGGCGTAGCGGTTCATGAAATGCTGTCGGTTCACCAGAGCGACGGGGCGCCCATCATCGACTACCGCAACAGCATGAAGATCAGCATACCCATTGAACAAGGCGTGCAACGTGTCGTTGGTGGTGTTCAGGTCAACGCTGGGGGCGTAAACCACAATGATGTTGTGCAACACCGCAGGCCGCCCAGTAGCACGTGGCTGCGGCATCACGGCTACCTTGTTGTTTTGCATGACGGAGAGCGCCAACGCGTGGATCTCCGCTTGCGGCTCTCGGTGAGGTCGCCCCAGCAAATAGCCCTGGCCACAAGGCAGACCCAAATCACGCACAACCCGCAGGTCTTCAGCCGTCTCGATACCTTCTGCGATCAACTGGGTGCGAAATACGCTGGCAATGCCCTTGATGGCATGCACCATTTGCAAATTTTCAGTGCTCCGGCTGATGTTGTGAATGAAGTATTTGTCGATTTTCACAAAGTCAGGGCGAATTTCCGACCAGAGCCGCAAGCTGGAGCGGCCGTCCCCAAAATCATCCAAAGCCAGCATCGCCCCGCTGGCGCGCACCGTTTTAACGACTTCGCACAAAGCGGACATGTCGACAACACGCTCATGCTCGGTGATCTCAAACACCAATAAACGCGAAGCGATGCCATAGCGCTGTGCCAAACTGGCCAGAAACCCCGCTGGCCGGTGCGTAATGACCTGAACGAGGGTGTCTGCACTGATATTGACAAACAAACGGCCGGGTTGATTGGAGGCACCCCATTGCGACAGTGCTGTGGTGATGCAAAAAAGCTCGAATTCCACCAGCAGATTTTCATTGGAAGCCATCGCAAGCAAGATGTCTGGTGACTGAAAAGGGGAGCCTGCCGGGCCACGGATCAATGCCTCATGCGCAAAAACGGTTGCTTTGTGCAAATCCCCCAGAGGCTGGAATACCGCATGCAGTGCCTTGTTGCGCATCAGACGTGCCAAAGCACCTTGATTGGCCACCACGACGGACAGCACATCCAGCTCCAAATCATCCGTCACGCAGAATTTCCCACTGAACATAAGCCACCTTTTGCGATATAAATCACAATAACCTTACCGTTTTTCAGTGACAAAACGGTGAAAAAGTCTCTTTTTTCAGGTGATGTCTGCCCAGGTCGATCCCCGTTTGCTTGCAGCTTTGGGCCGTGAGCAGAAGATAATGGCCAAGATTCCCAGAAAATACCGGCAAAAAAACCGGGACAGCCAAGGCATGACGTACCCACTGCACGGCATGACGGCATCCATCGCCCCCTCTCACCACCAAACCAAGCCTCCCGCGTGAACCCCATCCAACTTACCCGCCGCAGTCTGTGCCTTGGCCTGCTTGCAACCGCAGCCAACGCACAAGCCGCACCCCATACTGGCCAGGGCATCACCATCCGCAATGCGCAACTGAAGGTCATGAAAGAACTGCGCACCGGCGCCGAGGTGGCTGAGTTTTACAAATACTGGAACAGCAAACAGGCCACCGGACAGACCTCTGCCGAAGTGCAGGACTGGTCGTTCACACTGGACATCGTGTCCGGCTCGAGTGTTGACCGCTGGCTGTACCAATCCACCGGCATGGCCACCAAGGTGGACGCTAAAGTGCAGCAGGTCTACAACATCAAAAACCCGGCTGTGTTCAACACCCTGATTGGCGCGCCCCGGTACTGATCCCCCGTGCCCTGACTTCACTTACTTCGCATACTGATAACAACCGAGACAGGACTTTTCCCATGCATATCGTTATCACTGGCGGCGCCGGATTTTTGGGTGCTTTGCTCGCCCGCACCTTGCTGAAACAAGGCAAACTGGCTTTGAATGGGGCTTCGCCCGCCGCCATCACCCGCATCACGGTGCTCGACCGCGCTGCTCCACCGGCTGATTTGGCAAGCGACCCGCGTGTGGTCTGCGTGGTGGGCGATCTGAACGCACTGCTGCAAAGCCAGCAAGCCGTGCCCGCCGATGCGGATGTGGTGTTCCACTTGGCGGCCGCCGTCAGCGCCGAGTGTGAAGCTGATTTCGACCTGGGAATGCGCAGCAACTTGGCGGCCACGCACCAGCTGCTGGAAGCCTGCCGCAGCCTGCATACGGCATCAGGCAAAGCGCTGCATTTCGTCTTTGCCAGTTCACTGGCTGTCTTTGGCAATTCACCCGAGCAGCCGCTGCCCGAGGTGATTACCGACACCACCCTGCCCACGCCGCAGGGCAGCTATGGCATTCAAAAATTCATTGGCGAGCAGCTGGTGGCCGATTACGCCCGCAAAGGCTTTGTGCAGGGTCGCACCGTGCGGCTGATGACAGTCAGCGTGCGCCCGGGCCTTCCCAATGGCGCGGCTTCAGGCTTTTTCTCGGGCATGTTCCGCGAACCTCTGGCGGGGGTACGAGCCCGTGTGCCTGTAGGACGCGACTTGCCCGTCGCCATTGCCTCACCTGCCCGCACGGTGGAGGGCATTTTGCGGGCGGCTGAAGTCGATGCAGCAACCTGGGGTGCACGCACAGCCGTGAACCTGCCCGCTTTCCACACCACCGTAGGGGGCATGGCCGACGCTCTCGAAAATGTAGCAGGCAGTGCCGTATCAGCGTTACTGGACTGGGCACCCGACCCTGCCATCGAACGTCTGGTGCGCAGCTGGCCAGGCAAATTTGACGCCGCCCGCGCCCATGGGCTGGGCCTGAAATCGGACAGCAGCGTCGAAGACATCCTGCGCCAGTACATCGCAGAAAACCCCCAGGCCATCAAAAACGCGGTGTAAAGCGTGGTGTAAAGCGCCATCGCAAGCGGGAGTTTTTCCCTGGAGGTGGCCGCCCTGGCAACGCACACTCGCGCTCAGTTTGACAGCTTACTGAGGAGACACCGTTGCGCAACACCCCCGCCCCCCCCAAATCGACAGCCCTGCCCCTGACGGCCATCACCGTCGCAGTGCTGGCGATGCTCCAGACACAGGTCGCCCATGCAGCCAACGGTGCAGCTGTTGCGGACGGCGCTGAGCTGTCCACCATCACCGTCATCGCCACCACCCCACTGCCTGGCATCGGCCTCACCAAGGCGCAAATACCAGCTGCCGTGCAAACGGCCACATCGCAGGACATTGAGCGCAGCGGCGCACTGGACATCTCCGATTTCCTCAACCGCAGCCTGGGCAGCATCTACATCAACGAGGCGCAGGGCAACCCGTTCATGGCGGATGTGAATTACCGAGGCTACACCGCTTCCCCGCTGCTAGGCACGCCGCAAGGCTTGTCGGTTTACCTGGACGGCGTGCGGATGAACCAGCCGTTTGGCGACGTGGTGATGTGGGATTTGATCCCTAAATCGGCGATCTCTTCGGTGAGTTTGATGGCTGGGTCTAACCCGCTGTTTGGCCTCAACACGCTGGGCGGCGCACTGTCGCTGCAAACCAAAGATGGCCGCAAAAACGCAGGTACCGCCATCGAGATTGGCGCAGGCAGCTTTGGCCGCAAAAATCTGCAACTGGAACACGGCGGCGCCAATGCCAAAGGCCTGGACTGGTTCATCACCGCGAACGCTTACAAAGAAACCGGATGGCGTGACGACTCGCCCTCGCGCCTAGGCCAGCTCTTTGGCAAACTCGGCTGGCACGATGCGAACACCCAATTGAACCTGAGCTACGCACACAGCGACAACGCGCTCAACGGTAACGGGATGCAAGAGGCGCAAATGCTGGCCACCAACCGTGCCAGCGTCTACACCAAGCCCGACACCACCGCCAACCGGGCGGACTTTTTGAACCTGCAAGGCCGCAATGCCTTGTCTGACAGCCTGCTGCTCTCAGGCAACGCCTACTACCGCAACACCCGTACCGACACCACCAACGGCGATTTGAACGAAGGTGCATTGGGCGAATCCGTCTACTACACCGGGCAAGCTGCTGACAAAGCGTGGCTGACTGCGCATGGCTATGGCACGCCCGCTACGGAGAGCACCAACGCCAAAACCAGCAGCAACTACGCCTTTCCCAAATGGCGCTGCATCGCACAGGCGGGACGCAACAGCGAACCCAATGAAAAATGCACGGGCCTCATCACCACCTCGAACACGCGGCAAGAGAACATCGGTTTTTCCGGCCAGTTGACGCTTTTGAGCGAAGCCCCCGGCCAGCGCAACCAAGCCGTGGTGGGCGCCGCGTTTGACACCAGCCGCACCACGTTCCGACAGGCCTCCCAGTTCGGCTACCTGAATGCTGACCGCTCCATCACGCCAGTGGGCGCGTTTGCTGATGGCACGCAAGACTCTGAGAACGCCTTTGACCAGCGCGTCAGCCTGGACGGCAAAGTCCGTACCTGGAGCTTGTTTGGCACCGATACCCTGACC
The DNA here is from genome assembly GCA_025356445.1 of Betaproteobacteria bacterium. Lineage (GTDB taxonomy): Bacteria > Pseudomonadota > Gammaproteobacteria > Burkholderiales > Burkholderiaceae_C > Defluviibacillus. Next base: position 158,504 of record JANXSZ010000011.1, read on the forward strand.
CTGCGCGACGTATGGCACCTGACTGTCGCAGGTCGCTATAACCAGACCCGCCTGAAAAACACCGACAACCTCTACCCTTACAACAACGCCACCACGACAGGCGAGCAGCGCGGCTCGCTGGACGGCGACCACCGCTTTCAGCGCTTCAACCCCGCTATCGGCGTGAGCTATGCACCCAGCAGCGCCCTCAACGCCTACGCCAGCTACAGCGAAAACAGCCGCACGCCCACCTCAATCGAACTCGGCTGCGCTGACCCCAAATTCGGTTGCCGCTTGCCCAATTCCATGGCAGGCGACCCAGCGCTGAACCAAGTGGTCTCCAAAACCTGGGAAGCTGGATTTCGCGGCAGTTTGAACCCGAAAACACAGTGGAATGTGGGTGTGTTCCGAGGTGATAACTCGGACGAGATTCTGTTCGTCGCCAACTCGGCCTCTACCGGTTACTTCAAAAACTTCGGCAAAACCCGCCGCCAAGGCTTGGAGATAGGCATGGCCACCGCCCTGGACAAGCTCAACCTGAGTGTGAACTACACCTACCTGCGTGCCACTTACCAGACGACGGAACAAGTCCGAAGCCAGTACAACAGCACGGCAGACGCCAACGGCGCCATCACCATCAACCCTGGCGACCGCATTCCCCTGGTGCCCCAGAACATCCTGAAAATCCGGGCGGACTACCAGTTCCTGCCCAACCTGAACGCAGGGCTGAATCTGGTGGCCATTGGCAGCAGCCTGGTGCGCGGCAACGACAACGCCAGCCATGCAGCAGACAACGTCACCACCTTCGGTTCAGGCCGGGTACCGGGGTATGCGGTGGTGAATTTGGCAAGCAGCTACAAACCCACCGCGAACATCACGCTGTCGGCCAACGTGGCCAACCTGTTCAACCGGGGTTACGCCACCGTCGGACAACTGGGGCCGTATGCGTTCACATCCACGGGGGGCTACCGGAATTCAGACACCACCAGCACCAGCTTCTATACCCCTGGTGCCCCGCGTGCGCTGTGGGTGAGCGCGCGGTATGCGTTTTTGTAACTTGAGTCGCTGACAGTTAAGGCGCGTGCGGTGCAATGATGCTGTTGCGCAGCGCCAGATGCACCAACGCAGCCGAGGTGGTCACGTCCAGTTTTTCTTTGATGAGCGTCTGGTTGTTGGCCACCGTCTTCGGACTCAAATTCAGCGCGCGGGCGCAGTCGGCGGCGGAGCTGCCCTGGGCCAGCAGGCGAAAAATCTCGAACTCGCGCTGGCTCAGGCTGGCCAGACGCTGGACTTCGTCGTCCAAACGGCACAGACGGCTTTTGAGCAAATCGGGTGATAAATCCTCACTCACATAGCGCTGCCCGTTGTGCAGTGCGTGCACAGCAGCGACTAAATTGTCAGGCGCTGCATTTTTGCTGACGAAGCCATAGGCACCGCCGTCCAAAGCCCTGCGCACCAGCTGGGGCGAGTCGTACATGCTGAATACCAGCACTTTGGCCTGCGGGTGGCGGGTCAACATCTTGCGCATCAGCTCAAGCCCACCGGCACCGGGCATGGAAAGATCGGTGATGCTGACATCCAGGGCACAGGCGTGCATGTGGGTGAGAAAGGCTTCATAGCCCGCATCGGCGTTGGTCGCTTCGGCCACCACGCGGATATCGCCGGCCTGCTCCAGCAAGCGGTGGTAGCCCGAGCGCACAACGGGGTGGTCATCGACCAAGAGGACGCGGATCATGACGGCGTGGCCTCCATCACCAAGGGCACATCGGCGGCAACACACAAACCAGCGCCGGGCAGGCTGATGAATGCGATGGTGCCCTGTAACGCAGCCACCCGCTCGCGCATCCCCATCAGGCCGAAACCTGAGGCGGCAACCTGCGACGGAGCCATGCCACAGCCATCGTCCTGGATGCGCAGGTGCAAACAGGTACCGTCAGCTGTGGGGCTCAGCTTGACCGTGACTTGCGTCGCCCCTGCATGGCGTGCCACGTTGGTCAATGACTCTTGCACCAAGCGAAACACCGCCACCGCCGTGGCATCGCTGAGCTGCGTGGGCACACCTTGGGGAAAGAAACCACAGGCAACACCGGTTTGCGTCTCCCAACTTTCGCACAGGGTTTGCAGCGCGGCCTCCAGCCCCAGGCTGTCGAGTGAGGGCGGACGAAGGCGCAAGAGCATGTCGCGCACCATGGCGTGCAGCGTTTGGGCGGCATTGGCGATGCGCTGCGCGCTGGCGGTGATGGGGTCACGCTCGGCACTCGTATTGGCAGTCACATGGGCACTGGCGTGCAGGATGTAGCTGGCCTCGGCGCGGATGGCGGTGCAGTTTTGTCCTACGTCATCGTGCAAATCCCGCGCCAAAACCCGGCGTTCGTGCTCTTGCACCACGATCAGGCGCTGGGACAAATCACGGTTGTGCGCGAGCAGCGCCGTCACTTGCGCTTGAGCCACAATCCGCTGCGTCAAAGCCAGGTGGGCTTCACGCGCACGGCGAAAGGCAAACCACGACAGCCCCACACTCAGCCACAGCAGGGTCAACGGCAGTTCATCGAACTGCCAATCTTCGTAGCCCTGGGCGAAACCCGACATGGCTTCGGACAGATCCAGCGTTGCCGCCAGCAGAAAATAGCCAATGACAACCGCAGCGATAACGCCCAAATCGCGCCAGAGAACCGGGGTGTGGGCAAAGGAGGATGGAGGAGAGTTCACGGGTATGCAGCGCTTGTCTGTTATGTTATTGGCTTGTTTTTAGCACGTAAGCCCATGACCTTTCCTGACACTGTCTCCTCTCAAGCAGCCAACCGCAGTACCTGGGTCAGCGTGGGGGTGAACGTGCTCCTCAGCGCCTGCCAGCTGGTCGTCGGCGTGCTGGCCCATTCGCAGGCGCTGGTGGCCGATGGTGTGCATTCACTGTCGGATTTGGTAGCCGATTTTGTGGTGCTGCTGGCCAATCACCACAGCCGAAAAGCCGCAGATGACGACCACCCCTATGGCCACCAGCGCTTCGAGACCGCCGCGTCGCTGGTGCTGGGCTTGTTGCTGGTGGCAGTTGGCGGTGGGTTGCTGGTGTCCGCGCTGCAAAAGCTTCAAACGCCGCATGAAATTCCCAGCGTCCATCTCTCAGCACTGTGGGTAACGGGTGTCGCCCTGGTCGCCAAGGAAGGTCTGTTCCGCTACATGCTGAGCGTGGCCATGCGGCTTAAATCCAGCCTGCTCATCGCCAACGCCTGGCACGCCCGCTCCGATGCGGCCTCATCGCTGGTGGTGGGTGTAGGCATCGTTGGCAATGTGATGGGTTACCCACTGCTTGACCCGATTTCGGCCCTCATCGTGGGCCTGATGGTGGGCAAAATGGGGCTCAGCTTTGCCTGGAGCGCCCTGAGCGATCTCGTCGATCAGTCTGCCGACCAGCAAGAAGTGGCCGCCATCAGCCAAACTTTGCGCGACACACCCGGTGTGCGTGGCGTTCATGACGTGCGCACCCGCAAAATGGGCGACATGATCGTCGTCGATGCCCACCTGGAAGTGGACGGCACGCTGACCGTGACCGCAGGCCATGCGATCGCTGACGCAGCCCGCGAACGTGTGCTGCAAGGGCACCGGGTATTGAGTGTGATGACACACATAGACCCGGCACCAGCCATGCCACCGCCCAAAGCCGGTTAAACTCTCGCCCGTATCAGGAGAGAGTTTTCCCCGAGAAAACCGCCGAAGGCTGAACGCTCAGGCAAAAGGACTGGTACGAATTGATTCTGTTGGAGAGCGGTCATTCCCTTGTCACTTACCAGTTAACAAGGCGCAATGGCCCACCGAAGGGGCAAGCCGAAACTTCTCTGTGAAGCGGTGAATCTCTCAGGTATCCCGGACAACAGGGTTTCCCACACGGCCACATATTGCGGGCCGTGGGTTAACTTTTGGAACCCTGTTATGACCGCTGCCACGCCTGCCACCTCGTCCGCTACTGCTGAACTCCTCACAACCCCGCTGCACGCCCTGCACCTTGAGCTGAACGCCCGCATGGTGCCGTTCGCGGGCTACCACATGCCCGTGCAGTACCCGATGGGCCTGATGGCCGAACACCTGCACACCCGCGCTGCCGCCGGTTTGTTTGACGTGTCGCACATGGGTCAGTTGCGCTTGGTCGGCCCGGACGCCGCCGCCGCATTCGAGACACTGATGCCCGTGGACGTGATCGACCTGCCCGTGGGCAAACAGCGCTACGGTTTGCTGCTGAACGACGAAGGCGGCATCCTGGACGATTTGATGTTTTTCAAGCGCGAGGCGGACATCTTCGTGATCGTCAACGGCGCATGCAAAGTCGCGGATATCGCGCACATCCAGACCAAGATCGGCCAGCGCTGCCAGGTCATCCCCATGCCTGAACGCGCTCTGCTCGCACTGCAAGGCCCCAAAGCCGTCGATGCCCTCGCCCGCCTCGCGCCCGGCGTGGAAAAGCTGGTGTTCATGACGGGGGGGGATTTTGTCGTCGCCGGTATCCCGTGCTTTTTGACGCGCAGCGGCTACACAGGCGAAGACGGCTTTGAAATCTCGGTGCTGGACGCTCAAGCCGATGCCCTGGCCCGCGCCTTGTTGGCCCAGCCCGAAGTCAAGCCGATTGGTCTGGGAGCGCGCAATTCGTTGCGCCTGGAAGCCGGTTTGTGCCTGTACGGCCAAGACCTGGACACCACCACCACACCCGTTGAAGCAGGGCTGAACTGGGCGATGCAAAAAGTGCGTCGTGCAGGCGGTGCGCGCGAGGGGGGATTCCCAGGCGCTACCAAAATACTAGCTGCTATAGCCGATGGAATAAGCGCTACAGGCTCAAATGGAACTCGAAAACGCGTCGGTTTGATCGCCTTGGAGCGCGTCCCGGTGCGCGAACACACCGCATTGCAAGACCTGACCGGCAAGGGCATCGGTGAAGTCACCAGCGGCCTGCTCGGCCCCACGTTCGACCGCCCAATCGCAATGGCCTATGTGAACGCCGACTGCGCCGCCATCGGCACCCGCATCAACGCCATCGTGCGCGGCAAGCCGGTGCCGATGGAGGTCAGTACCATGCCGTTTGTGCCTGCGCGCTACTACCGTGGGCCAGCCGTTTAAGCTTTCTCAACCTTCTTTCAACCACTTTCAACCTTTCAGGAGCCTCACCATGAACGTCAAATACACCGAAGAACACGAATGGATTGCCCGCGCTGACGCTGCAACCCCCGCCACGGTCGGCATCACCGTCCACGCCCAGGATGCGCTGGGCGACGTGGTGTTCGTTGACCTGCCTGAAGTCGGCAAAGCCTACGCCAAAGGCGAAGTGGCTGGCGTGGTGGAGTCCGTCAAAGCAGCGGCCGACGTGTACATGCCGCTCTCAGGCGTTGTCACCGAAGTGAACGAAGCCCTGCGTGCAGACCCGTCTCTGGCCAACAGCGACCCGCTGAACACCGGCTGGTTTTTCAAAATAAGCATTGACGATGCCGCCCAGTTTGACGCGCTGATGGAAGCGCCTGAGTACGAAAAATTCTCCGCTAACGCTTAAAAGTCCAGCCTCAAAGTTCACCATGTCGATGCCCCCTGCCCACACTTTCGCCACCACCACTTTGCCCGCGCTGGTTGAACTCGAAAACACCAGCGAGTTCATCGCCCGCCACATCGGCATCAGCCCCGAAGACGAAACGCTGATGCTGAAAACCGTGGGTAGCAGCTCGCGCAGCGAACTGATCGCGGGCATCGTGCCGGCCAGCATCGCTCGCAGCACGGCCATGGCGATCCCCGCGCCGATTACCGAGGCGGCGGCATTGGCCGAGTTGAAGGCCATGGCGGGCAAAAACAAGGTACTGAAAAACTTCATCGGCCAGGGCTATTACGGCACGCACACGCCCGGCGTGATCTTGCGCAACATCCTGGAAAATCCGGCTTGGTACACGGCTTACACGCCCTACCAGGCTGAGATCAGCCAGGGCCGCATGGAGGCGCTGATCAACTTCCAAACCATGGTGTGCGACCTCACGGCCATGCCTATCGCCAATGCGTCGATGCTGGACGAAGCCACCGCAGCCGCCGAGGCGATGACGCTGGCCCGCCGCAGCGTGAAGAGCAAAAGCAACACCTTCATCGTCAACGGTGACTGCCATCCCCAGACGATTGAGGTGATCCAAACCCGCGCCAAGCCGCTGGGCATCGAGGTACTGGTGGCGATGTCTGGCGACCAGTGGCACGACTGGGTAGCCAACCGCGATTTCTTTGCGCTGATGGACCAGTACCCCACCACCAGCGGCCACATCGAAGACATGCGCGCAGAAGTCGCCAAAGCCCACGCCAAGCAGGCCGCCTTCATCGTCGCCGCCGATTTACTGGCTCTGACGCTGCTGACGCCTCCCGGTGAATGGGGTGCGGACATCGTAATCGGCACGACCCAGCGCTTTGGCATGCCGATGGGTGCCGGTGGCCCCCATGCTGCTTACATGGCCTGCCGCGACGAATTCAAGCGCTCGCTGCCGGGTCGGCTGGTGGGTGTCAGCGTCGATGCGCACGGCAACCCGGCTTACCGCTTGGCCTTGCAAACCCGCGAACAGCACATCCGCCGCGAAAAAGCCACGTCCAACATCTGCACCGCGCAGGTGTTGCCAGCGGTAGTGGCCAGCATGTACGCCGTTTACCACGGGCCAGCAGGACTCCAGCGCATCGCCTCGCGGATAGCCGCGTACACCGCTATCTTGGCCAAAGGGCTGGCACAACTGGGCTACTCAACCGCGCACCGAGGCACACTGGCGCAGGCGTTTGACACACTATGCCTGAAGACCGATGACGCTACACATACCATAGCTGCTAAAGCCCTATCTATGGGTGCTAACGTCAGAACTGCATGGGACATCTACACCTGCATCTCGCTGGACGAAACCACCAGCCGTGAAGATATTGCGCTGCTGTGGTCGGTCTTCGCCAAGCCGGGTCAAACCCTGCCCACGGTGGCAGAATTCGAGAGCGGTATCCAACCCCTCATCCCCGCCAGCCTGCGCCGCACCACCCCGTTCCTGACGCACCCCGTCTTCAACACCCACCACTCCGAAACCGGCATGTTGCGCTACATCCGTGCCCTGAGTGACAAGGATCTGGCACTCGACCGCAGCATGATCCCGCTGGGCAGCTGCACCATGAAACTCAACGCCACCAGCGAGATGATCCCCATCACCTGGCCCGAGTTCGCCAACATCCACCCCTTGGCACCGGCTGACCAGTTGCTGGGCTACAAAGAACTGGACGAGCAACTCCGTGCCTGGCTGTGCGCCGCCACCGGCTACGCAGGCATCAGCCTGCAACCCAACGCGGGCAGCCAAGGCGAATACGCCGGGCTGCTGGTCATCAAGGCCTACCACGATGCCCGTGGCGAGAGCCACCGCAACATCTGTCTGATCCCCAGCAGCGCCCACGGTACCAACCCGGCCAGCGCGCAAATGGCGGGCATGACAGTGGTCGTCACCGCCTGCGACACGCAAGGCAATGTGGACATGACCGACTTGCAAGCCAAGTGCAAAAAGCACAGCGCCAACCTCGCGGCGATCATGATCACCTACCCCAGCACGCACGGCGTGTTCGAGACCCAGGTGAAAGAACTTTGCGCCCTGGTACACAGCCACGGCGGGCGCGTTTACGTGGACGGCGCAAACATGAACGCCTTGGTGGGCGTAGCCGCCCCTGGTGAATTCGGCGGCGACGTGAGCCACCTGAACCTGCACAAAACCTTCTGCATCCCCCACGGCGGCGGCGGCCCTGGTGTTGGCCCCGTCTGCGTGGTGGCCGACTTGGTGCCCTACCTGCCCGGTCATGCCACAGGTGGATTGCCTGTGAACGGCGTCGGTGCCATCAGCGCGGCGCCACTGGGTAACGCAGCGGTACTGCCGATCAGTTGGATGTACTGCCGCATGATGGGGGCCGAGGGCCTGAAGCACGCCACCGAGGCCGCCATCCTTGCTGCCAACTACATCAGCGCCCGCCTCAAAGACCATTACCCCACGCTGTACGCCAGCGAAAATGGCCATGTCGCCCACGAGTGCATCCTGGACTTGCGCCCCATCAAAGACAGCTGCGGTGTGACCGCTGAAGACGTGGCCAAGCGCCTGGCCGACTATGGCTTCCATGCCCCCACCCTCAGCTTCCCCGTGCCCGGCACCTTGATGGTGGAACCGACAGAAAGCGAAACCCTGGCCGAGCTGGACCGCTTCATCGCCGCGATGATCGCCATCCGCCAGGAAATCACCCAGGTCGAAACCGGTGTCTGGCCGCAGGACAACAACCCGCTGAAGCATGCCCCCCATACCGCCGCAAGCTTGATGGGTGCGGCGTGGGATCGCCCGTACAGCAGAGAGACAGGCGCTTTCCCGCTATCAACTTTGAAGCAATCCAAATACTGGCCATCCGTGGGCCGGGTGGACAACGTGTATGGCGACCGCAATCTGTTTTGCAGTTGCGTGCCGGTGGCGGACTACGCAGAGTAAGCAGATTCATTCGTAGAATCCGCTGCAATTACGGCGCTAGCTTGACAACCATGGGGGGGCGTCCCCATGGGCTATTTCGCCGGGGTGAGACTTCAAGACGGGTGATGCAAAGCCCCATAAGAATGGCTAAAAAGTTGAAAGCGCACAACGTATTGGTTGTGAACACGGCTGTGTGGGAAGGTCTTTCGCGCCTGCCCTACCTGCTTCACCGAGCAGGCTGCCATGTCAGCCTGATGGCACCCGAGTCAAGTTACGCGGCCCGTTCGGGCTTCGTTGACCAGCACTTCATAGCCCCCAGCGATCCAGATGCAGCGCTGGATGTCTTGCACCACCATCTGGAAACCCAAGCCACACCTTACGACTGGGTCATCATGGGAGACGACCCCCTGCTGTACGCACTGGGACGGCGGCAGTATGAAGCCTGGGTCAGCCGCGTTTTCCCCGCGCACTTCACGCCCAACGGCTTGGCCTTTGTGGTGTCCAAAATCGCCTTCATCACCCAGTGCCATGCCGCTGGCGTGGCGATGCCTGACTTTCGGGTCTGCCACGACACCGCTGCGCTGACGCAGGCCGCCGTACAGTTGAAGTTCCCCCTGGTGCTCAAATCTGAACAGGGGTTTGCAGGGAATGCTGTGTTTGTCGTGCCCGATGCCCAGGCCTTGGCAACATGCCCTGCCGCCTACCCACTGATTGCACAAGCGTTCGTCCCTGGCAAAACCGGGAGCGCAGCAGCCATTTTTAACCATGGCAAATTAGTGTGCTGGTTTTCCTACCTGCGTGAAAGAACCTGGGGCGCCTTGGGGCCGTCCACCGCTGTCAAATTCCAATACATGCCCGAGCTTCAACCGATGCTGACCAAACTGGGGCATTTGTCGGGCTACCACGGGCTGTGCGGGGTTGACTTCATTCAGCACGCGCAAACTGGCGACATCGTGCTGCTGGAGCAAAACTTCCGCCCCACCCTGACCATGAACCTGGGCCAGCGCGTGGGAGTGGACTTTGCAGCCGCCTTGCGCACCTTGCTGACAGGCGGTGCCAAAGACCATGGCGATGGGACTATCGACATGGGCACCCAGCCCCACCCGCCCATCACCCAAAAGGAAACCATCCAGACCACGGTGCCCTTGTTCCCCACGGATGTTTTCAGGGCCATCGACGACAAAGACTGGGCAGGCTTGCTGCGGTGGCTGCTGAAGGCCTCGTGGTGGCGCGAACTGAGCTGGCACGACACTCCGCTGCTGCGCTATAACTTGAAACAAATTGCACTGCGCCCTTTGCGCTCGGTGAAAAGAAGGTCGCTCAAGCAACCGTTTGGGGCAAATACCGCTCCACCAAATGCGCCCAATAGCTCGCCCCGGTGACCAAAATTTCATCGTTGAAATCGTAGCCTGGGTTGTGCACCATGCAGCTGCCCTCCCCTGCGCCATTGCCGATCAGCAGGTAGCAGCCCGGCACTTTTTCCAGCATAAAGGCGAAATCTTCGCTGCCTGAAAGCGCCGCCCCCTGCGCAGTGACACGCTCAGCCCCGAACAACTCGGTAGCGACAGCCGTCGCAAAGTGGGTTTCTGCCTCGGCATTGACCAGCACAGCATAGCCATGGCGGTAGTCCACATCGGCCTGCACGCCATAACTGGCGGCCTGTGCAGCCACCAGCGCGTGGATGCGGCGCTCCAGCAACACACGCACGGCGGGGTTCAGCGAACGCACGCTGATCTCCAACCTCACTTCATCGGGAATCACGTTGTTGGCGTTACCGCCATGGATGGCCCCCACCGTGACCACGGCCATGTCCAGCGGATTTACATTGCGGGAGACCACGGTTTGCAACGCCATGATGATGGATGCCGCAGCCACAACAGGGTCGGCCGTGTGCTGCGGCAGCGCACCATGCCCACCGGTACCGCGCACCAGTACCGTCACGTAATCCGATGACGCCATGAACGGCCCACTGCGAAACACCATGTGCCCAGCAGGGTGGCCCGGCATGTTGTGCTGCGCAAACACCGCATCGCAGGGGTATTTGGTGAACAGGCCATCGGCCATCATTCGCACTGCGCCGCCCAGGCCTTCTTCAGCAGGCTGAAAAATCAGGTTCAGCGTGCCCGAAAACCTGCGTGTATCCGCCAGGTAATGCGCAGCCCCCAGCAGCGTGGCTGTGTGGCCGTCATGGCCGCAGGCGTGCATCACGCCCTCCGAGGTGCTGGCCCAAGTGAGGCCGGTCTTCTCGTGGATAGGCAAGGCGTCCATGTCAGCCCGCAGCCCCACGGCGCGCGTGCCGTTGCCGTTGCGCATGCGCCCCACCACACCGGTGCCACCCAGCCCACGCTCGACCTCGTAGCCCCAGTCGGTCAGGCAGCGGGCCACGATGTCGCTGGTGCGGTGCTCTTCAAAACCCAATTCAGGGTGGCGGTGGACATCGCGGCGCAGCGTGGTCATTTCGCTGCGGTAGTGCTGCAAGGCATCCATAAGGGGTGTGGTCATGTGGGGCTCGTCGGTAGGGTTGTTCGTTGTCACTGGCGTTCAATGCCCACAGCCTTGGCCAGCTTGCGGTAACTGGCCGCCTCAACAGCATAAAACTTGGCGGACTCGTCAAGCGACATCGGCTTGGCCACGATTTGGAACTGCGCACCCAAAGACTCGCGCACCTTGGGGTCTGTCAGCACCGCCTGAATGGCCTTTTGCAGTTTTTGCATCATCTCTGGAGGCGTTCCCTTTTTGACCATATAGCCCGACCAGATAGTGAAGTTAAAGTCTTTGAGCAGCTTGCCCTCCGTCACGGTTGGCAGGTTTTTAAGCGACTCAGCACGGCTGGCCCCCAATTGCCCCAGCACCTTCACCCGACCCGCCGCGACCATGCCATCAATTGCGCCAAATTGCGGCAATATGGCGTAATCCAGATTACCCCCCGCCAAATCTTGCAGCATGGGTGCCACGCCTTTGTAGGGCACATGCGTCATCGGCGCTTTAATCACCTGCCCCAGGTGCTCCGACAGCACATGGTAGAGCGAGCCGATGCCCACACTCCCGTAGTTCAGCGGCTTGTCTTTGGGTGCATTGCGGGCCAGCGTGATGAGTTCATCCATGTTGGACGCGGCCAGCTCTTTTTTGGCAACCACCACCATAGGCGCATAGGCAATCAGCTGCACCAGCTGGAAGTCCTCGGCATCGAACTTGACCGCCGCATTCGCCAGTGGCGACAAGATCACTTCGTTAGGTGAACCCTGGTAAATAAAATGCCCGTCCGCAGGTGCTGAAAGCACCTTTTGGGCACCCAAGGCACCACTCACGCCGCCCAGGTTTTCCACCATGACGGGCACGCCCAACTCCCGCCCCAGCGGCGTATTAAAGACACGGGCGATCACATCAGACGGCCCACCAGCGGGGTAAGGCACCATCAGCGCAACCGTGCCCCCGGGGATGTTCTGGGCGCTGACAGGGGATACAGGCAACAACACAGCAACCAGCGCAGCCGTCATAACGACAGCAGCGCGGATAAAGGGGTGTGGCATCAAAAACCGAGCATGGCGTTGAACAAGGTGCATGAAGACTCCGGGCAGTGAGAGGGTGGTAAATGAAAGATGAGAAACAAAGCAGATGCTAAAAACCCTTGCACCATTTGTCCAATGCATGTTTTTTATAAAAACAATTACCAAAACTCATGGATAAAACCCTAGACTCCAGAGCACAGAAGCTTCAGTCCGACCACACCAGCAATGGCCAACCGTGAACCAACAAGTCACGTCCCACACAACCACCCGCTTGGCACCCGATGATCGCCTCCCTCCCCATGTACCTGGCCCACCCAGCCGGTAGCGCCGCCCTCTGGCATTACTTGGCTCACTGCCTGCGCCAAGCAGGCGTGCCCAACGTGCCCCTCACGCTGGACATACCCACCAACGCCGACCTCACCGCCCACTGGCTGCGACCCGATCTGCTGTTCAGCCAAACCTGCGGCTACCCCATCGTGGACGCGCTGGAAAGCCAGGTACAGGTCATAGGCGCACTGCGCTACACGGCCCCGGGTTGCGATGGCATCCACTACAGCAGCCATTTGGTCTGCCGCGCAGACGACCCCAGCACCCAGCTGGCCTCGTTCCGCAACCGGGTTGCAGCCTACAACTCGACCGACTCGCAATCGGGCTACCACAGCCTGCGCAACCTGGTAGCCCCACTGGCCGTGGGCGGACAGTTCTTTGCACGGGCCATAGCGTCCGGTGCCCACATCGACTCCCTCGCCTTGATCCGCAACGGCACCGCCGACATCGCCGCCATCGACTGCATCAGCTACGCCCAATTCCAGCGCTACCAGCCCGAAAGCCTGCACAACATCCGCATCCTGGGCCGCACCGCCAGCGCCCCCGGCACCCCACTGATTACCGCCCGAAGCACACCCCCAGCGCTCCTAGCCCTCCTGCGCCAAACCCTGCACCAAGCCATGACCGACCCCGCACTCGCCCCAACACGCGCCGAGCTGCTGATCGGCGGGTTTGAAGAAGTGCCTGCGGCGGCGTATGGGGTGTTGCAGGATGGGGAGCGGCAAGCAACGGCGCTGGGGATGGCGCAGTTGTAGGTGGGGAATGGCTTGAATTAGGCCGTAATGCTAGGGAAGCTCTGCATAATCCCCGTCATTGTGAGGTAGGCTAGATCAAGCAGCCTCAAACGATAAAGCTATAGGTGCAGGAGTCATCCTGTTTTGGCCTGCACTCTTCTTTCTTGGAGGAACAAAGCAGCAAGAAGCAGACTATGCACGGCTCAAGGGGGAATATGATGCCGTTCAACAAGCGGCCATACAAAAGAAGTGCGCCGGTTTAGTCATATCACCTCCAAAATTATCCCCACCAGTACCAATGCCTGCGGCATCCTCTCCAAGCTAAGTGGGATCGAACAGGTCAGCCAAGCAAAGCACTCACCGCATGCCTCTCCCCCCATGAACCTCAGCCAACTCAACCACCTGATTGCCCTTTACGAACTGGGTTCGTTCAGTCGGGCGGCGGAGCGGTTGCATTTGACGCAACCGGCGCTCAGCCGCAGTGTGCAGGCGCTGGAAGCTGAGTTGGGGGTGGCGCTGATTGACCGTGTGGGCAAGCGCAATGAATTCACGCAGTTTGGCAAAACCGTGGTGGCCCGTGCGCGCCGGGTGGCGCATGAGGCGGATGAGCTGAAGCGCTCGGCGGTGCTGCTGCGTGAAGGCGCGATGGGGTCGGTGCGGATAGGCTTAAGTTCGGGCCCGGCGGCGTTGCTGATGGTGCCGCTGCTGAAATTCATGGCCAATGCTTACCCGGCGGTTCACCTCAGTCTGGTGCAAGGCCCCATCGCGATGCAGGTCGCAGCGCTGCATGACAAGGCGCTGGACGCGCTGGTGGTGGACTCGCGCGCGTTGGTACCCGCAGTGGATTTGCAGGTCGAGCAACTGCCGGATGTGCACGCCGGGTTCCTATGCCGCAGCGGGCACCCGCTGTGCAGCCTGGAACGCATCACGCTGGCGCAGTTGGTCAAGTTTCCGGTGGCGTCGTCGCCCTTGAGCGATGAGGTGGCCCGTGCGCTGGTGGAGCGCTACGGGCCAGGGGGCCACCCTGACAGCCTCGTAACGTTGCGCTGTGAGCACCTCGCCAGCCTGCTGGAGGTGACGCTGCAAACCGATGCGGTCTACCTGGGCACGCTGGCATCGGCGCGTGCAGCGCTGGACGCGGGCTTGCTGGTGAACTTGCCGATGGCGATGCCTTTGCTGTCATCGGCCCGCTACGCGCTGGTCAGCCTGCTGGGACGGACTGAACCGCCCGCGCTGAACATCGTGCGCCGCTTTGTGGTTGACCAGATCGTGGACTGCTCAACCTACCAACCTCCTCTCAGCGGGTGAAAGCGAAATCCACTTCCGTTGCCAACCCGCTGACGATGCGCGCAATGGATTTGCCCGAACCACAAGCGTGCGTCCAGCCCAGCGTGCCGTGGCCGGTGTTCAGGTAGAAGTTAGGCAGTTTGGTTTTGCCAATCAAGGGCACGTTGCTGGGTGTGGCGGGACGCAAACCCGTCCAGTAGCTGGCCTGGGACGCATCGCCCGCACCGGGGAACAGCTGCTCGACGCGCTTCACAATGGCTTCGCAGCGCACGCGGTTCAGGTCGCGGTCATAGCCGTTGAATTCAGCGGTGCCGGCAATGCGAAGGCGGTCACCAAGGCGTGAAAACACCAGTTTGTACTCGTCATCGGTCAAGCTGACCTGGTGTGCCATGGACGCGTCTTTCACCGGCATCGTCACCGAATAGCCTTTGGCGGGGTAGATGGGCAGGTGGATGCCCAGCGGCGCGGTGTACAGCGGGCTGAGCGAGCCCATCGCCATCACATACGCGTCAGCCTGGATGCGTTGGAAGCGGCCTTCGCTGTCGGTGGCTTCCACGTGGTCGATGCGTCCACCGGCCTCGCGCAGCGCGGTGATGGTGTGGCTCATCAGGAACCTGACGTCGCTGGCTTGGCAGAGCTTGACCAGCTCGCGAGCGAAGGCGTTGGCGTCGCCGGATTCGTCTTCGGCGGTGAAGGTGGCCCCGGCCAGCTGGGGGCGGATGTGGCGCAGCGTGGGCTCGATACGCACGGCCTCGTCAGCGGAAATCACCTGGCGCTCACAGCCCAGGGCGCGCATTTGCTCGGCAGGCTTCAAGGCACCGTCAAACTCTTTTTGCGTGGTGTAGAAATGCAAAATACCCTGGGTGCGCTGGTCGTAACTGATGCCGGTGTCGCGCCGCAGCTGTTGCAAGGTGTCGCGGCTGTAGGTGCCCAAACGCACGATTTGCTCGATGTTGTGGCGGGTGCGTGCAGGCGTGCATTCGCGCAAGAACTGCAAGCCCCACAGCCACTGCCGCATATCAGCGCGGATGCGGAACAGCAACGGGGCGTCTTCGCGGCCCAGCCACTGCAAGACCTTGAGCGGTGCACTGGGGTTGGCCCAGGGTTCGGCGTGGCTGACCGAGATTTGCCCGCCATTGGCAAAGCTGGTTTCCGCAGCAGGGGTGGCCTGCCGATCAATCACTGTGACCTCGTGACCGAGTTGAGAAAGGTAGTAAGCAGAGCTTGCGCCGAGCAAGCCGCTGCCGAGAACGAGTACGCGCATGGTGAACACCTGAAAGTGTGCTCCCCGCAGCATGGATGGGCGTAGACAGCTATTAAAAATGTAGCAACCTGACGCGTGCTGCGTGGTTGCCGCTCCCCCTGTCCTTGGTACCTGAGAGATTCGCCCGCCAGCACACGCTGAGGGGTTTGCTCCTTCGGTGCACCACATGGTGTGGTGGCTCTCCAGACGGCTTTTCAATGGGTGCAGTACGTGGCCCTGTGTGACGAGGGGGATACCTGAGCGTTCATGGGAGTTTGCGCCTTCGGTGGAACGGCTTGGGCTGTTCACTCTCCTGCATTACGGATTCTATCGGTATCTGGTCGATTCGGGTTATGTCTATTCGTTCACGGTGCCTGCCGTGAGGGGCCAGGGCCAGCCCTAAAATCAAATTCATCTTTACAACGCTACCGGAGCCCCTTCTATGAACCGACTTATCTCCCGAGGGGCACTCCCGCTCTGCGCCGCTGTCTGTTTGCTGGCTGCATGCGCCTCGTCAACCAAATCCAGCGTGATGGGCAGCCACCGCTCGCAGCTGTTGCTGGTGTCGGCGCAAAGCGTGAACCAGTCTTCATTGCAGTACTACGCCCAGCAAAACGCAGATGCGCGCAAGAAAGGGGAACTCATCACCAGCGGGCCGGAATACAGCCGCGTCTACACCATCATGCAGCGCATGGTGCCGCAAGTGGGTGTGTTCCGCGACGATGCGATGAAATGGAAATGGGAGCTGGTGCTCATCAACGAAGACACGGTAAACGCGCATGTGATGGCGGACGGCAAAATCACGTTTTACACCGGCCTGATCCGCAAACTGAACCTGACAGACGACGAGATAGCTGCCGTCATGGGCCATGAAATCTCGCATGCCTTGCGCGAACACACCCGCGAAAAAATGTCGCAGCAGCAGGCGGCGGGTCTGCTGCTGGCGGTGGGCGGTGCAGTGGCGGGTGCGGGCGAAGGCACCATGCAAGTGGCCGGTCTGGCAAAAAGCATCGCGCTGGATTTGCCTTTCTCACGCGGTATGGAAGCCGAGGCCGATGAGTTTGGGCTGGAGCTTTCCGCCCGCGCTGGCTACAACCCGCAAGCGGCCATCACCCTGTGGGACAAGATGGGCAAACTGGGCGGCGGCGGTGGCCCCGGATTTTTGTCCACCCACCCCGCCCCTGGCGACCGCAAAGCGACCCTGACGGCCATGCAGCCCCAAGTCTGGCCGCTGTACCAAGCGGCGTTGCAAAACAGGCGTTAATACGTCAACTGTCGCATCAACCCAGCTCAGGCAGCGGTCAAGGCCTGCAAACTTAAGCGGCTCTCAAACGCCCTCGCCTCACCCGTCACCGGATCGGTAAAGGCCAGCGCTTTGGCCAGCAGTTGCAGCGGGCGGCTGTAGTCAGGTGCGGTACCGGGCGGGCATTCTGGCGTGAGGTGCGGGTACATGCCGTCATTCAGAATGGGCATCCCAAGCCCGGCCATTTGCACCCGCAGTTGGTGGTGCCGCCCGGTGTGGGGCGAAAGGCTGTAGCGGGCAAGCAGACCGTTGTGTTCTATCAGGGCGATGTGGGTTTGTGCATTCGGCTCGCCGGGGACTTCGCGCATGGTCATGAAAGTGTCACCCTCAACGATGCGGCTCTCAAAGTCCACAGGCAGCGCCAAGTCAGCCCGCCACGGGGCAACCGCCTCATAGTGCTTGACGATGCGCCGCTCGCGAAACAGCGCGGCATACGCACCCCGGGTGGCCACGTCCGCAGAAAACAGCACCAGGCCAGCGGTGTCCCGGTCAATCCGGTGCAGCGGTGTCAGGCTGTCACAACCGAGTTGGCGCTTCAAACGTACCAGGAGCGTCTCTTGCAGGTAGCGCCCGGCAGGGATGACGGGCAAAAAATGCGGCTTATCGGCCACCACCAGGTGCGCGTCTTGGTAAAGCACGGTGGCTTCAAACGGGATGGGAAGCTCCGCGCCCAAGCTGCGGTAGTAGTAGACCTTGCTGTGCGGCAGGTAGGACTGGTCAACGGGCAGCGCGCGGCCCTGTGCGTCCAGCACATCACCGGCGTGCAGGCGGATGAGCCATTCGCTGCGCGGGATGGCTTTGAACCGCTCCACCAGAAAATCAAGCAGACTGGGCCATGTGCCTGCGGGCAAGGGAACGCAGCTCGGGCCTACACCGTTTTTGGTGGGCAAGGATTTTGCCGTGGACAGCGCTGCCTTCGGCACTGGGGCACGGGTCACTCCGCGTCACCCTGCAAGCGCCGCGCCCGCTGCAAGCGCCATTCGCCATCAGGCTCGCCCTGGTACACGTCTTCGAGCGTGGTGGGGGTTTCTTGCAGGCGGGTGTCGAGCGCGATGCGGTTGTCAAAGACGAAGCATTCGCCCGCCCATTCCTGCACCGCATCGGGCAGCGCCTGGAAGTAATTCAGGATGCCGCCTTCGAGCTGCAACACCTCCAACCCCAGGTCTTGCATCCATGGCCCAGTTTTCTCGCAGCGGATGCCGCCGGTGCAGTACATAGCGACGCGCTTGCCAGCAGCCTTCCAGGCAGGGGCGTTGGCCTCAATGAAGCGGGGGAAATCGCGGAAATTCGCAACCTGTGGGTCAAGCGCGGTTTTGAAGTGGCCCAGGCGGTATTCAAAGCTGTTGCGGTTGTCCACCACCACCACGTCATCGTGGGTGAGCAGTTCGCGCCACGCTTGCGGACTGAGCAGCGTGCCGCCGTGCGAGGATGTGTTGTCTGCACGCTTAACGCTGGGGCCACTCTCGGCGGGCAGGCCTACAGCCACGATCTGCGGCTTCTTGTGCACCTTGATGCGTGCAAACGGCGGCGTTGTGCAGGCGCTGCGCTTGAACACCATGTCGGCAAACGAGTCACCCCACTGCGGGTCGTTCAGCAGTGCAAATTCCATAGCATCCAACGCCGCTGCGGTGCCCGCCAGCACGCCGTTGATACCCTCATGAGCCACCAAAATACTGCCGAGCACATCGGCGCTCAAACTGCGCAGACGCAGCACCACGGCATCGGGGTCTGTGAGGGGGGTGAATTTGTAAAAAGCGATGTGAAACAAGGGGCTGGTTATCATGGTGCGTCGATTGTCGCCAGATTTTTCTCACCCCATGCCAGCCCCGTTCCCCGCATCTGTCCCTGCACCGGCAAAACCCACGCTGTACTCGTTTCGCCGCTGCCCCTACGCCATCCGCGCCCGCATGGCACTGAGCTACGCAGGCGCTGCTGTGGACATCTGCGAAGTGGCGCTGCGGCAAAAACCCGCCGCCCTGCTGGCAATTTCGCCCAAAGCCACCGTGCCCGTGCTGCAACTGCCCAGCGGCGAGGTGATTGACCAAAGCCTGGACATCATGGCCTGGGCTTTGCACCAGTGCGACCCGGCGAATTGGCTGACGGCGGGGAACCCCACCCAATCGGCCCAAGCCCACCGCTGGATCACGCTGAACGACGAGGTTTTCAAACCCTTGCTCGACCACTACAAATACCCCGCCCGGCATCCCGAACTGAGCGTCACCGAACACCACAGCCGTGCGCTGGACGCCTTCATCCGCCCCCTGGATGCGCAACTGCAAGCCACGCGCTACCTGCTGGGAGCGGAGGTGTCCCTGGCAGATGTGGCGCTTTTCCCGTTCGTACGCCAGTTTGCGATGGTCGATCAACAGGGGTTCGACGCTCTGCCCTTGCCCGGGGTGCAAGCGTGGTTGGCGGGGTGGCTGGGCAGTGCTTTGTTTGGGGCGGTGATGCGCAAGCCTGAGGTAAAAGCGACAAACATGCCCTGACTGTGGCCGGCCGTACACCCCTTACCTCATCAATCACATGGAACTTGACACGTAGGTACCTTTGCCAACGGACCGGTACAACTGGTGGAAGGTGCGGCGTTCCGCCTGGATCTGGATGCCGCCACGCCCGGCGATGCCCGCCGCGCCCCCATGCCGCATCCGCAAATTTTTGCCGCTCTGCAGCCCGGTGGCTGGGCTGCTGGACGTGGCCGCCATGGTGGCCTACACCAGCTCGGGTGCGTCGGCCCTGCGCATGGCCCGCGAACGCCCGCGCGCCCGCATCCTCGGCATGACCCCCAGCCCCGCCACGGCCCGCCGCTTGACGCTGGCCTGGGGCGTGTATCCGGTACTGTGCCAGGATGTGGTGAACGTGGACGAAATGACAGGAGTAGCCCTCCAAACTGCGGTTACGCAGCAGTTTGCCCAGCTTGGCCAGACCATCGTGGTGGCGGCTGGTATGCCGTTTGGCGCGTCTGGCAGCACCAATCTGCTGCGGATTGCGCAGGTGAGTTGATTTCAACGCGATGGAAAAATGCACATGGCAAAAATCATATGGAGCCTCGGCACCGCAACACAGGGTTCCATGCAACCGCCTGCGCTTAGAAACGCCAAGCGCTGAGGCTATAAACTTGCCTTCAGCCCAAATGGCCTTTTTAATTTTTTAACGCTTTGTCAACGCCTGTTTATCCGCATGAAATCCCTGCACACCCTCTTCGCCATCGCCGCCCTCACCTCTGTCGCTGCTTGCGCCACAGCTGCTGACAGCGCCACCGAAACTCTGCCCTCCGGCGTCAAGATCGTTCACACCACCGTGGGCACAGGCGCCAACCCCAAGGCCACCGACACCGTGAAAGTGCATTACAAAGGCACGCTGGTAGACGGCAAGGAATTCGACAGTTCGTACAAACGCGGTGCACCTGCCACCTTCCCGCTGAACCGTGTGGTGCCTTGCTGGACGGAAGGGATGCAAAAAATCAAAGTCGGCGGCAAAGCCACGCTGACCTGCCCACCCGCCACCGCCTACGGCAGCCAAGGCGCTGGCGGCGTGGTGCCCCCGAACGCAACGCTGACGTTTGAAGTGGAACTGATTGCTATTGAAAAGTGAGCTAGTTAAGGCCACCTGTATTGCACAAGTGGTCATTTTGATGTGAATACTGCACACCCAGGTCGCTTTGGCGGCCTTGGGTTGTGTCAGCGTACCGTGGGGTCAGTGGGCGTCAGGGCGGATGCGCCTGATATCCAACCCCAGTGGGTGTGCCAAGCTCAGCCAATGACGGTCAGCCGTCAGTACAGGCGCATCCAGGCGTTTGGCAACCGCCAAGCACAGCCGATCACCCAAACTCAAGCCCAAGGCCCGGGTAGCAGGACGCATCAATCCAGCAGCCATGCCATCTTCAGCCATCACGTCGATCACGGCGTAATCAAGCTGGGCCAGCAATTGCATCAACGCGGTCACGTCCACCCCTCGGTCTAACGCTTTGGTTATCACTTCACAATGGTTTGCTGCCGTCACACAGCAGCCACCGGCTTGCAATGCAAGACCTACAGTGTCGCCACCGGGTTCACCATTCAAAAAAGCCAAGATGGCCGAAGCGTCCAAGACGACACTCATTCGGACTCCGAAGCCGCTCGACGCTCGGCGATTAACTCATCCACCACCGAGGGTGCAGAACGAGGTGCATACTTTTGAAACAGCGCTTGAGCGCTGCTCAGCTGCGCGCGCCGGGTGATTGCCGTCAGCGCACCGTCACGCACACTCCAAATCAGCTGATCGCCATTTTGAATATCGAGTTGTTCACGCAAGGCGACGGGTATCACCGTTCTGCCATTGGACAGGCTTGTAGCATGATTCATGGCATTTTTAAAAAATTATTGAGATATGCCATTTTAGAATTTTTCTATAAAAAATGGCAAAAAAATGAACAATGTGCTCACCAGCGTCAATTCACGATACCAGATAGACTGCACAGGTAATTAACTTACCCGTCAGTCACACGTCCTCCCTTTCACGCTGTTTCGGCGCCACAAAGACATCTCATGTTGAACAAATTGATAGCAGCCCTTGCCCTTTTCACCTGCACTACGCTGCTTTTGGCACAGGCACCAGCCCCCACTGTCGCACCTGCTGCAACCCCGGTAGCTGCCCCTGTGGTTCGCCTGCGTGGCACGGTAGAAAAAATTGAGCCTGGCTTGCTGACGGTGAAAGAGCGCAGCGGCGAAGTCATCACGCTGGTGTTGCCTGACAAAACACCGCTGTCTGAAGTGCTGCCGATTGCCATGTCCGACATCAAGGCCGGGAGCTTTATCGGTACGGCGGCGATGCCCAAAGCCGATGGCTCGCTGGAAGCGCTGGAGGTGTTGGTGTTCCCAGAAGCGGCGCGCGGCACGGGTGAAGGGCACTACCCCTGGGATTTGCAGCCACAAAGCACGATGACCAATGCCACGGTAGCCGATGTGATGGGAACCACGTCAACCGCCGGCAGCGGCAATGGTGTCAACACGCTGAAGCTGAAGTACAAAGACGGCGAAAAAACACTGACCGTATCGCCCAGCACCCCCATCGTCACCTTCAAACCTGCTGGCATGGATTTGCTGGTGGTAGGTGCCAAGGTGCTGGTCAACGCCCAAGAGCGGGATGGCAAACCCACGGCGCTGCGCATCCTGGCAGGCCGCAACGGGTTCACGCCGCCGATGTAAAAGCCGTCAGGCCTGTACGGCCGTGGTGGCTGCGATCTGGCGCAAGGCCTGCTCGAACACCTCCACTGGTTGCCCGCCTGAGATCAAGTGCTTGTTGTTGATGATGACGGCAGGCACCGAATTGATACCCGCGCGCAGGTAAAACTGGGCGCTTTCGCGCACCTCCGCAGCAAACTCATCACCGGCCAAGACCGCTTTGGCACGGTCAATATCCAGACCCACAACGCCTGCCACGCGCACCAGCAACTCGTGGGATTCAGGGCTACCTCCGTCGGTGAAATAGGCACCGAGCAAGGCTTTTTTAAGCGCGTGCTGCTGGCCTGCTGCGCCCTCCACATCCGCCCAATGCAACAACCTGTGCGCATCAAACGTGTTGTAAATGCGGCCACGGCCTTCTTTGCGAAAGATGAATCCGACTTCGGCACCGCGCTCGCGAATGGTGTCGCGGATGGCGGTTTGCTGCTCGGGTGTGGAGCCGTACTTTTGCGTCAAGTGCTCGGTGATGTCCTGGCCGCCCGCAGGCATGTGGGGGTTCAGCTCGAACGGCTGAAAGTGCAACTCAGCCTTCACATCGGGGCCGACACGCGTCAGCGCCTGCTCCAAAGCCCCCAGACCAATGGCGCACCAGGGGCAAGAAACATCAGAGACGAAATCAATTTTGAGGGTGGTGGTCATGGGTAGGCAATCAAAAATTGAGGAGGATTTGAGGGGAGATTTTTCAGTTTTTCAACAGGCCCATCAGTTGGGTACGGGTCGCCCAAGTTTCAAGCACTGAGCGCTATCACCGTGCTGATCCCCTCAGGGTAAGTCCTTACAAATGATTACTTTCCATAATCAATTTGAATACATAAAATAACTAACTAGACAGAACATTTCGTCATTGAACCTGTTTCAACGAACTGAAATGCGCTGTCTAAATCCACCCTAAACAGGAGACTTTGATGCGCCCTTCCCGACCTATACGCTCAGCACCACGCTTAACATTCGGCTCAGTGTTTCGCCCCAGCACCCTCATGCTGGCCATGGGGCTTCCCTTGCTGATGTCCGCCTGCGGTGGCTCTGACAACTCGCCGCCTCAGTTGTCAGCGGCGCAACCTGGCACGCTGGCGAACTGCGCCTCGCTGACAGGTTTCAGCTTTGCCAACGCCACGATCACCTCGGCCACACCGATGGCGGCGAGCGCGGTCACGTCCACGGCGGATGGCGTCACGCTGGCCCTGCCGGCACATTGCGTGGTGGTGGGAAAGATGAACCCACGCACCGGTATTGACGGCAAGAGCTACGCCATCAATTTTGAAATGCGCTTCCCCAATGCCTGGAACGGCCGCTTTTTCCATCAGGTGAATGGCGGTAACGATGGCGCTATCAACACCGACGGCACCCGCGCCTATGGCCGCAAACTTGGCGGCAGCCCCGCCAGCAATGGCCTGATCGACGGTTTTGCAGTGCTGAGCTCAGACGCTGGTCACGCGCCTGATACCAGCTATGCGAACGACCTGGCAACCGGCATGGGTATCTCGGGTCAGGTGTTTGGCTTGGATCCACAGGCACGCAAAGACTATGGCTACGCCGCCGTCGGCAGCTTGACCCCGATGGCCAAGAGCCTGATCGGCGCCGCCTATGGTCGCGGACCGGATCGCTCGTATATGGCGGGCTGTTCCAACGGCGGTCGGCACAGCATGGTGGCCGCTTCTCGCTACGCAGCCGACTACGATGGCATATTGGCAGGTGACCCTGGGTTCAACCTTCCACGCGCCAATGTGGCGGAGCAATGGGACTCGCAGGCGCTGATGGCTGCTGCCCAAAGCACAGATTCCGTGACGGGGAAGCCTGCCATCTGGAGTGCCTTGAGCGCTGCCGACATGGGCTACGTCAACACCCAGATTCTGGCTAAATGTGATGCTCTGGACGGTGCCACCGATGGCATGGTAAGCGACATCAAGAGTTGCCAGGGAGTCTTCTCACTTGCCAACGACGTAGCCACCTGTGCGACAGGTGTTACACCTAACGGAAGCTGCCTGAGTACGGTGCAGAAAACGGCATTGAACAAGATTTTCACGGGTGCAAAAAGCTCCGATGGCAAGGCGCTGTACTCGGACTGGCCGTTCGCACACGGCATCAACGCTGGCGGTTGGCGTGCTTGGAAAATGGGCGTCACCAACGGCGCAGGCTCGGGCACCAACAAATACGGCCTGAACCAAGTGTTCGCGACTTCTGGTGCACTCATTTTCAGCACGCCACCAGCTGACCCCACCGTTTTCACCGGCTTGGGCAGCACCGTGATTGATTGGACCCAGAATTACAACTTCGACAAAGCCGAGGCGCTGATCAACGGCACCACCTCGGTATTCACAGAGTCGGCTAACACCTTCATGACACCACCTAATCCGACCAATCTGGGTACCCTGCGTGACAGGGGTGCCAAGTTGCTCGTGTTCCACGGCAGTGCCGACCCTGTGTTTTCGTACAACGACACGCTGAACTGGTATGCCGGTTTGACCAGCGCCAACAGTGGCGACGCCAGCAAGTTTGCCCGCGTCTTCCCTGTGCCCGGCATGAACCATTGCTCTGGCGGCCCCGCCACCGACCAGTTCGACATGCTGACACCTTTGGTGGCCTGGGTTGAAAAAGGCGTGGCACCTGACAGCGTGATCGCAACCGCTCGCACCGCCACACAAAACACCGATCTCGGCGGTGTGGTGGCGGGTCGCACCCGTCCCCTGTGTGCTTATCCCAAAGTGGCGAAGTACAAAGGCAGCGGCAGCATTGAAGATGCAGCAAGCTTCAGCTGCCAGTGATGCGTTGCTAGCTTAATGCGGTAAAAATCAAGGCCATGTGACTGCAGGCAGCAAAACACGCTGCCTGCCCAGGTCTTCACTTAAATCGTCACCTAAGCCTTCACATAGCGCAACACCATATCCACCACGTTGGCGCGCCGCTGCGCAACCGCCTCCGGGCTGTCCACATCGAGCTTGAACACCAACGCAAAGGTGTGGGCGTTGGCCACATTGAAGAAACTCAATGCACTGATGGACATGTGCAAATCCACCGGCTCAAGACCGGGGCGAAAAACCCCTGCTGCCACGCCCCGAGCGTACACCGCACCGACGGCGGTGATGGCGGGCACATTGAGCTGCTGAATAACCGTGCTTTGCGCCAAAAACTCGCCCCGGTGGATGTTTTCGTTCATCACCAGTCGGATGAAATCAGGGTTGTTGCGCTGGTAATCCACGGTGAAGGCGACCAGTTTGCACAGCGCGTCTTCAGGCGACAGGTTTTCCAGTTTCAGATCGGCCTCAATCCGCCGAACCCGGCTGTAAGCGGCCTCCAGCACCTTGACGTACAAGCCTTCCTTGCTACCAAAATAGTAGTAAATCATGCGCTTGCTGGTTTTCATGGCCTCGGCAATCACGTCAATGCGGGCACCGGCGAGGCCTTTTTCTGAAAACTCATGGGTGGCAACCTCAATGATGTTTGCCATCGTGCGCTCAGGGTCGTTGGTGCGTGGCACGGGCTTGGGGATGGCTTTACCCCTGGCTTTTGCCTTGGTCTGCCCCATTGCAGGGTTTGTCTCGGAATGTACTAACTCGTTCATGCGCACGAGTGTAGGAGAAATCCGGCCAGGGTTTCAAGCGGTCTCGGCAGGTTCCAGGATTTTCAGCAGAACAGCATTGAACACCTCGGCCTGCTCGTACTGTACCCAGTGCCCGGCCGCCTCAACCCACTGCAAACGCTGGAATGTGGGCGCGGCGTTCAAGGCCGCCTCCAACGCCGCCAGACGCCCCAGATACAGCGCGTCTTCATGGCCATAGATGGCGAACACAGGGCAATGCACACGCGCCAGAGACTGGGCCAGCACATCAGTCACCGACAAGCGGCGGCCAGGCATACGGTCGCGCACCACGTTGGTTTTGTGCAGCGCCATCACCTGTGCATCAATCCGCTGCGGGTCGTGCAGCATCAGCACGCTCAAGTTGTGGCGGTGAACCTCATCGCGCCGGGCCTCATCGGGGAAATGCCGCCAGCCTTTCAGGTTGAGGCTGCGGTGCGACCCTACCCCCAGCGCTGGGGCCCCCACCAAAACCAAGCGGGCCACCCTCACCGGAAAATCAGCGGCCCAATAGCCACCGACCATGCCCCCAAACGAAAAGCCAACCAAATCCACCGCGCGCGCGCCCAGCAGCTGTTGCAAGCCCATTTCCAGCGGTTCCGCCAAGGCATCGGCGTCGTGGCCATCGGTAGGCAAGGCAGAATCGCCAAAACCCGGTAAATCAGGCACCCAGACTTCACGCCCGGCATCCACCAGACTCTGGATATTGCGCACCCAGTGCGTCCAGCTGCCACTGCCGCCATGGAGCAGCACCACGGGGCTGCGCCCAGAAGGGTTGCCACGGCCCCACCCATGCCAGACCAGCGTGCCTTCGCCGCAGGGTGTTTCCAGGCGGGTGGCGCTGTGCAACAGGGCTGTCATTCCACCTGCGGCTTCATCGGTTAGCCCTGGATCGCTCACTCCGCCACAATCCCTGCCGATTGGATGATCCGGCCCCACTTCACCGACTCATCGGCCTGCACTTTGCGCAGCCCCTCGGGTGAGGTGGTGGTGATTTGCGTGCCACTGCTCTGGTAAAAACCGGCAGCCGCATTGCTCTTGGCCGCGTTCACCAGCAGCTCGTTCAGGCGCGTGACGATGGGTGCGGGCGTGCCTGCGGGGGCATAGGCGGCAAACCAGTAGGTCATCTCGTAGCCCTTCACCCCGGCTTCGCTGATGGTGGGCACGTCGGGTGCCAGCGGGCTGCGCTGCAAGGTGGAGACGCCCAAAGCTTTGAGCTTGCCTGCCTTGACCTGCGGCATGCCGGTCGCCATGTCGGTAATCATCGTGTCGATTTGCCCACCTATCAAATCGGTGACGGCGGGGGGGTTGGAGCGGTACGGGATGGCAACGATGTAGGCCCCGGCCATTTGCTTGAACAGCTCCCCTGCGATGCGGCTGGACGAACTGCCCGAGCCAAACGTCAGCTTGCCGGGCTTGGATTTGGCAAGTTTGACGAATTCAGCCACGTTGTTCACGCCCAAGCTGGGGTTGACCACCATGATCTGCCCACCCCGGCCCAGCAGCGTGAGCGGCTCAAAGTCTTTCACCGGGTCATAAGGCAATTTTTTGTACAGGTGCTCGTTGGCAGCGTGGGTGGTGTTGGTGGCAATCAGCACGGTATAGCCATCGGGCTTGGCCTTGGCTGCGGCTTGCGCACCAATGAAGGCGTTGGCGCCGGGTTTGTTGTCCACCACCACATTGATTTTGGTGTCCAGGGTAATAGCCTGGGCCAGCGAGCGGGCCAGCTGGTCGGTGGCGCTGCCTGCGGCAAAGGGAACAATGAAGGTGATGGGCTTGTCCGGGAAGGTCTCGGCATGGCTGGGCAGGCTGAGCAAGGCGGCGGCAGACAAGGCTGCAATCAAAAGGGGGCGGTGCATGGGGTGTCTCTTTCGGAAGTTTAAATGTCTGGCTGCAAAAATGGCAGCAATGCAGGAGGTATTGTCAGGGGCAAATCCAACAGCCAGTACGACAAGGCTTTGCCGTGGCTGTCCAGGTTCAGTGCATCGTTCACGCCACCGTCCAGCACCGTGTCGAGTACAAAATTCATAGCACCCAGTGCCGGCAGGATGTGCCTTACAACGCTGCTGGGCTGCCGATGGGCAAAATGCGCGGCCACCGCAGCCTCGGTAACTTGGGCAACCAGCAGGTCAAACAACTCGGGGCGGTAGGCGATCACGCTGATGTTGCTGCGGTTGCCTTTGTCACCGGTGCGGCTGTGGGCGGCACGGTAGAGAGGCACGGTTTGGTGACTATTGTGAGGGGTGGTTACGTTCATAGCGCCTCCAGCATCGTGAACCCGGTCTTCACCAACCCACGTGGCAACAGGCATGAGAGTGTGTTCAAACGCGGTGTCAGCGCCGTTCGCACCCCACCACCGCCCGCAGGCCCGCAGGTGTAGAGCGCGGTGACTTCGCGGCACAGACGCTCGGCCTGCGCCTTGTCGGCGTGGGCAGCGGCAACGCGCAGGCGCACATCTTTGGACGTACTTTTTGACATACTTTGGGGGATACCTTTGGCATGGCTTGAGGGCATGTTGGCAAGCAACCGCCCACCGTCATCCGCCAGCACACTGACCACGCCAATCAAATCCACCCGCAGCGCCAAGTGAGGCAGGCGCTGGCGCAGCACGTCAGCAGCCATGTACGCCCGCCCCTCGGCACGCGGCCCAGCGTAAGAGATTTCGCCCTCGGCCAGCCAGCCCCCCTCAAAGCAAACATTCACTTTGAGCGACGTGGGTTGCGCATGGCCCCGCACACCGTTCAGTGCCACCTCGTCAGGGCCGGTTTGCACGACCGTTGCCTGCGAAATATCAGCCACCACATCGGGTGTGAGGTAGGCGCAGGGGTCATGCACCTCGTACAGCAGCTGCTCTTTGACGGTGGCAAGACTGACCAGTCCGCCTGTACCTGCGGCCTTGGTGATGCTGCACTGCCCGTCTGCGGCCAGCGTGGCAATGGGATAGCCCACCTCGGCCAAGTCTGGCACGTCTTTGAAACCAGGGTCAGCAAAGTAGCCACCGCAGACCTGGGCCCCGCATTCGAGCAAATGCCCGGCCATGGTGGCACGCCCGAGTTTGTCCCAGTCATCGCGTGCCCAGCCAAAGTGGTGCAACGCGGGGCCAACGGTCAACGACGGGTCAGCAACACGGCCACAAACCACGATCTGCGCCCCGGCGTCCAGCGCATCGGCAATCGGCTCGGCACCGGTGTAGGCGTTGGCGCTGACGATTTGCAGGTCATCGAACACGGGGCCGAGCTGCTCACGCAACGCGGGGCGGAATTCAGGGCCAGAAACATCGTCGCCCCAAACCACGGCAATGCGCGGTGGGGACAAACCCAACTCCACCGCCATGCGCGCAATATGCCGCGCCGCCGCGAGCGGATTGGCCGCGCCGAAGTTGCTAACGATACGGATACGGTGCGCCAAGCAACGCGCCAGCACCGGGCGCAGCAGCGCGTCCAGCAGCGGCTCGTAGCCCGCCTCCGGGTCGGCACGGCGGCGCAACTGTGCCAACGCCAGCGTGCGCTCGGCCAGCGTTTCAAAAATCAGGAAAGCAGGGCCGCCTTGTGCAATGAGGGTGTCCACCACGGCATTGGCAGCGTCCACACGGTCGCCAGAAAAACCAGCCGCGCAGCCAATGCGCAGCGGAGATGCCGTCCGTGGGGACTCGGGAATGGAAGGGTTCGGCAAAGGGGCTCCTTAAAGCGAATGGACGCATTGTTCAGAGAAAGACATCATCCGTAAAATGGAAAAAACAGCATGATTCATCCATGAAATCAATCAATCTTTCAGTACGCGACATTGAAGCCTTCATGGCCCTGGCACAGGCCCGGCATTTCACGCGCGCGGCTGAGCGCTGCCACCTGTCGCAAAGCGCGTTCAGCCAGCGC
Organism: Betaproteobacteria bacterium; assembly: GCA_025356445.1. Taxonomy (GTDB): domain Bacteria; phylum Pseudomonadota; class Gammaproteobacteria; order Burkholderiales; family Burkholderiaceae_C; genus Defluviibacillus. Next base: position 188,016 of record JANXSZ010000011.1, read on the forward strand.
ATTCAGCGCATTGAAGACACTGCCGGGCTGAAGCTCTTTGAACGCTCCACCCGCCACGTCACACTGACCCCCGAGGGCCAGGTGTTTGCCGACGACGTAGGGCGCATTGAGCAAGACCTGCGCACCGCTTTAGGCAATTTGCAGAACTTGGCCGCACGCCGCGTAGGCCGCGTCGCCGTGGCCGCCCTGCCCTCGGTCGCCGCCGTGTGGATGCCGCCCGCCATTGCGCAGTACCGCCGCCAAAACCCACAGATTGATATTCAGCTGTTTGACACCCTGGCCGCCGCAGGGCTGGCGCTGCTGCGCGAAGGCAAGGTGGATTTTGCGATCACGGCCGGAGGTGATTTGCGCGAATTTGACACGCGCTTGCTGCGCGACGAACGCTACTGGCTGGTATGCCGCAAAGACCACGCGCTAGGCACACAAACGGGCATCTGCCTGAAGCAGCTGACCGGCCAAAACATGATCCACATGGCCCGCAGCAGCAGCGTGCGCCAGCACTTGGCACATGTGGCCGCCGTAGACGATTTGCCCACCTCCACGCTGGAAGTCGAGCATCTGGCCACCCTGGCCGCCCTGATCGCCCAGGGCTTGGGCATCAGCATCGTGCCAGAGCTGACGCTGTTCCACTTTGAGCGTGCGGGCCTGCACACCTGCCCCGTAGAAGACAACGCCCTGCGCCGCCCTGTGGTGCTGGCGCAGCGCAAGGGCGAAGCGCTGTCCGTGGCAGCGCAGGAGATGGTGGCGTTGGTGTTGGCGCAGGTTGGCAGTGGGGTGGAATGAACCGTCTGTCATTCCCTCACAGAATGGACCGCAGCGTCTGCGCCGTATCCACCAGCGCCGGAACCAGCTCTCCCACAATAGACTTGCGCGGCCAGCTCGCTACCTGAAAGGTCATGCTCACGGCCGCCACGGTTTTGCCGCGCCGGTCTTTGAGCGTGACCCCGACACCACCCAGACCCACGTTAAGCACCTGATCAGTGATCCAGAACCCTGGGCGCGCGCGTCGCGGACGCTCTCACGGAACGAGTTGGCGTCCAGCGTGTAAGGCGTGAAACCGGAAAACTCATGGTTTGCCAACCAGCGCTCCAGCGCAGCGTCGCTCAGATCCCCCAGCAGCAGCACGCCAGGGGTCACTGTGTGCGCAGGCACCCGCGCACCAGCGTGAAAGCCGATAGATACCACGCGCGGGCTGTTGCTGCGAGCGATGTACACCACCTCGTGCTGGTCTAAGACGCTGATGTTCACCCTTGTGCCTCGCCGCTGCGCGGCATCAGCCCTGCGCGCTGGTCTGCCCGTCCGCCCCCCGTGGGGGCTCCCTCAGCCCGCGCGCCTTTGTCTTTGGGTTTTGCTATAAGTTTGGTAGCTGGTCACGAACGGAATACGGGGGCTACAGGCCTAACGGTCTGTATGCCAGCGAAGCCGCTGGCTTACTTTCGTTCCACCTAATTCAGCAGCGGCTTGTTTTCCAAACTCTTGATACTTGGGTTTGACAGCAAAGATGTGAGCTGACTTCTAGCCAAAGTGTTCAACATCACAAGCCTATCGCTCTGGCTCATCTGTTGCTGTATAAGCAAAGCGTTCTGGCTTTCCAAGCTGGACATCACAACCAGTTGTTCCATGGTCGCGTTGTCCCGAATGTTGCCCTCAGCCTCAGGGTTGGCAGTGCGCCATTCCTTGGCGGTCATCCCAAACAGCGCTTTGTTCAAAATATCTGCCTCGTTGGCATACACAAATCCGATTTGCGCGCCAGTGAGTTGGGCCGGGATCAAATGTTCTTTGACTGCGTCCGTATGAACCCTGTACTGCACTTTTGCCAGAGAACGGCGGTGCTCCACTCAATCCCGCCAGAAAGCGCCTCTTGCTCTTTGAAACGCTGGAATTCCTTGATCAGGTACAGCTTGAACTCAGGGCTCAACCAGGAACCGAATTCAAAGGCAATGTCTTTGTGGGCATACGTTCCGCCGTACCGGCCAGCCTTGGCGATTAGGCCAATACCGTTGGTTTCCTGATTCCAGGCACGGACAGACAAGGTGAAACGGTTCAATCCGGCCTTACTTCTAATTCCCTCGAATCCGGGGGAATTAAAACTTGGGTTGTTCAACCGCTCCCAGACGCCCAAGAACTCTACGGTGTCTTTATTTCGCAACCATGATTCGATCAGGACACTGCCGCCCTCGAACTTTGTCACCATATCAGTCAAGCTGATGTAGTCCTCGTCTCCTTTGGCTGTGAGACCTACTTCGACGCCCTGTACCGTCAAACTTTTATTTGTGACCATGATTTCTCTGAATGGGTGTCAATTTTCGCACGTCGGATATATCACGACGCTCCAGCGACAACCCAGACCGACCACATGCTGTAAGTCGATGACCAATTCGGGTGTGGGCAATTTGGATGGATGACCGCCAGCATTTGCAGCAGTGGGGGCAATGGTGGGGGCAATTTGACAAACTGGAGCCACCAACAAGAAAGGACTTAGCCCCTTTCGAAGCTAAGTCCTTGTTCATATGGTGTGAAACCGCTCTAAAGATGCCTTGCAACCCTTATGGATTCTAGGTTTCAATTCTGAAAATGTCGTTTCGTTCCCCCGTCTGTTCCCCCGCTTTGCCTTTGATACCCCAGTTTTAGATCACAGTTTGCATAGTGTTCCTTGAATTGGGGGAACACAATAAATCAAAGGGAACCAGTCGGTTTCCAGCAACAACCCGCCAGACTTTCCAGCTCCCCCCCACCTACCTGCCGATCAATTCCCGCATCGGCCCAAACTTCGCCATCATTCCAGCCATGCTCTGATTCACCAGCGCATCATGCTGCGCTTCCAACCGTTCAAAGGTAGCCCAGTGCATCCCCTTTGGCTTGCAACCGTTGCCGTTCAATATGCCCGCTTCCCATTGCAACCGATCCCGTAGCTTGTTCGCCTTGCTGCGTGCCCGGTCGTCGGCTTGCTCTCGCTGGGTGCGGTAGGCTAACTGATGGCAATGCCTGCACGCATACACCTTGCCGCCATACAACACCGCAACGCGCCGCCCGCAACCTACCGCCGGGCAAAGCCACCATGCACGCTGCCCGCCGTAGGTGCAGGGTGTCCACGATAGGCCCACCGGGTAACTCATGGGTTGCCATTCCCCGCCGCGATCCCGCGCCCGATAGTCCAACGTCACCCGGTCGGTGTCAGTGCGCAAATTGATATTCGCCACGGGTTCACCGTTTCGTGACCATTGCCAATTGAATGACTGCCCCGGCTTCAATCGCCCGGCCTGCGCAATTCTGCGAATGTCCAATGCCCACATATCGCCCGTGGTGCTTTTACCGCCATGCCTGCCACTGCCAAAACCGCCCATAGTTCAGCCCTCCCGCAAAGATTTACCGAAACCATCAATCAAGTTCACCACCCCGTTTCAACCCTGAATCGTCGCAAAGCCGCGCCGTTGTTGGGGTTTCGATGATTTGCAACGGTTTGACTTTCGCCTGCAATTCAATGGCCACCAGCGCCTTGATGTGTGCTTCCAAATCGTCATTCCGGTGCAGGGTGGGGTAAGTCAGGCGGTCTATTGCGGGTTTTGCCAGCTTTTCAACAACCGGATCAGCGCCGCTCAGTTGCTGCACCACGATATTCATGGGTGTGGGTGCCTTACCTTCCGGCCTGCCGATCAGGTATTGCGCCAGCCAGTTACGCGCCTGCGGATCGCCAGACATTGCCGCCTGCAATGCGCCGTTCACAACGCTTCGCCAGTCGTTCAATGTCACCGTGTCCAACAGCACGCCCATGTAATCGCTTTCCGTGCGCCGGTGTTGTGCCGTGCCTTTGATGTATTCCGTTTGCCTACGCCTGCCCATGATGGCCCCTTTCGGTTTGTAAATCGTCTGCCCCGGTGTAGCTATTCCACAGTGCCAGCCCCACAGCGCAACGCCTGCCGTACCGTGTGCCCCGCCCTGCCGCAATGCAGGTGTTGCAATTGAAGTGGTGTGCGTGATACACCTGCGCCGCTGATTGCTCCGCACCAGTCAGCCACGGCCCGCGCTGCCTGAATAGTCGCTTTGGTTCGGTTTGGGTAGGAGTAGCTGCCGCGTCGGTGGTTGGAATGTCGGAATTGATTTTTTCAGGGGTATCAGGGGTATCAAGGGTGCAACCCAATGCCCATGCGGGTTGCGCCTGATACCTCAGGTTTGCCGGTGGGGTATCAGGGGTATCAACGCCGCCGGGCATGGCTGCATCATCGGTGCCGCTGTCATTGTTTGATACCCTTGATACCTCAGGCAAAACCGCCGGGGTATCACGCAAACCCGCATGAATAGGGGCTTGCACCTTAGATACCCCTGATACCTCAGGAATCAACACCGCCCACAGTGCATCAAGCGCCATAGTCGCCGCCTTCCAGCTTCTCAGGGGTTATGGGGTACAGCTTCGCGCCCGTGCCCCCCACCCGATAGAACCGCGCCCGCTTACCATCGGCCCCCGGTGCAGGCAATGCGCCCAGTTCCTGCAACACATCAAGCGCCCGTTTGAAGTCAAACCCTATCAAGGCTTCGCGCATACCGTCCGCCGTGAAAAGGTATTCCCGGCCATCGCCGTTGCTGCGCCACCAGCCCGCACGATCCCGCACGGGTTGACTGTCCCCGGTGTAATCCGCATTGGAAAATCGGGCATCCCCATGCCGCTCGATAAAGCCCCGCACCTTGTCGGCAATCTGTCTGCGTTCGTCGTTGCCCTTGCCGCGCCCGGCCTGCCACAGCTTGAA
>JANXSZ010000012.1 GCA_025356445.1 Betaproteobacteria bacterium
TGTCAGCTGTTCGCGCCCCAGCACGGCGCACATCTGCACATCAAAATCCGCATAGGTCTGGGTTGCCGCCCACAGGGTGAAGAACAAATGGGTGCTGTCTACCGGGGCCATCTTGCCTTGCGCGATCCACTGGTCAATGACCGTTGACTTCGCTACGACGGTGGCACGCAGCTCGGTCGCAATCAGCTGTTTGACCACTGGCGCGCCATGCAGAATCTCATTCGCCCAGACCTTGGACGCGTGGGGTCTGGAGGCGGACAGGGCCATTTTGCTGCGGATGTAGTCGCCCAGGGCGGTGGTCGGGTCAGCCTCAGGGGTGATGCCATCGGTGGGGGCCAGCCAGTCCTTCAAGATACGGGCCAGTACCGCACGGTACAAGGCTTCTTTGCTGCCAAAATAATAGTGAAGATTCGCTTTGGGCAAGCCTGACTCTTCAGCGATGCGGGCCATGGTGGCCCCGCTGAAGCCCGCTACCGCGAACGTGCGTTCGGCAGCGGCGAGGATCAGCGCTTCATTGGCTTGGCGGATCTGGCCTCGGGTGTCTCGGCTGTCTGGGGCGTCCGCACGGGTCAATGGTGTGTCAGTCACTTGTGTGGCATCACTTCTTGGTCGCAGCTTCCCAAATGGCGTGGCTCATGGCGGCTTTGCCAGGGTCTTTCTTGATGACGGGCGAGCTGCCACCGCTCATCAGCACTTTCACCGTGCGCTCGTAGGCCGCAGGCTCTAGGTAGCCGATTTTGGCGGTGTTGGCGTTGGTGATGAGTTTGGCCACATTCTCCATCTGGCGTTTTTGCACGGGCACGGTGGCGCTGCCTGAGGTGTCGGCGGCAACCACGATTTTGGCGGCGGCTTCGGGGTCTTTCACCGCGTCATTCCAGCCTTTGAACGTGGCGCGCAAGAACTTGGCCATTTTGGCGACGAAGACCGGGTCTTTCAGCTTGGGTTCCAGCACGTACAGGCCATCTTCCAGCGAGGCCACGCCTTCTTTTTCATAGAAGAAGGTGACGAGATCGCTTTCCTTCACGCCCGCGTCCACAATCTGCCAATACTCGTTGTAAACCATCGTGGAGACGCAAGCGGCTTGGTTTTGCAGCAGCGGATCGACGTTGAAGCCTTGCTTGAGGATTTTGATGTCCGTGTCAGGCTTGTAGCCCAGCTTGCTCATCCAGTTCAAGAACGGGTATTCGTTACCGCCGTACCAAACGCCCAGGGTTTTGCCCTTGAGGTCTTTGGGGCTGGCAACGCCGCTGGCTTTTTTGCAGGTCAACATCAGGCCGGATTGGTTGAAGATTTGCGCCACGTTGACCAGCGGCACACCGGCTTCGCGTGCGGCCAGAGCGTCGGGCATCCAGTTCACAACGATATCGGCGTTGTTACCGGCAATCACTTGCACGGGCGAGATGTCGGGGCCTCCGGGTTTGATGGTCACGTCCAAGCCCTCGGCCTTGTAGTAGCCCTTGGCTGCGGCCACGTAGTAGCCCGCAAATTGGGCCTGAGGCACCCATTTGAGTTGCACGGTGACTTTTTCTTGCGCCTGGGCGGCGAAGCTACCGGCTGCAACAGCGGCGGCCAACAGACATTGACTCAACTTAGACAGTTTTTTCATCAAATACTCCAAGGGTGGGGACAGGGGACGGACAGGGAAAACAAACGGATGAAGCCGCCGCGCCGGGCCACCCCAAGCAAGGCCGGCCCCCTCGGGGGGCAGCGCAGTACACGCAGTGACAAGCGTGGGGGCATCATTTCATGCGAACCGAGGGGTGCCAAAACGCATAGCGCCGCTCCAGCGATACCAAGAGCGCGTAGGCGGCGCAACCCGTGAGGGCGGCGACCGCAATCGCGCCCCAAACCAAAGGCATGTGCATTTTGGATGACTCCGTGGAAATACGAAAACCCAGGCCCGCTGTGGGCGAGCCAAAAAACTCGGCCACGATGGCCCCGATCAAGGCCAGCGTGGCATTCACCTTGAGCGCACCGAATACAAAGGGCAACGCGCTGGGCAGCCGCAGCGACAACAGGGTTTGCCCATAGCTGGCAGCGTAGCTGTACATCAGTTCACGCTCCAGCTTACCCGCCGCCTTCAACCCGGCCAGCGTGGACACCAGCATGGGGAAGAATGTCATCAATACGACGACGGCTGTTTTGGAAGGCCAGTCAAAACCAAACCACATCACCGCGATAGGGGCCACGCCCACCAGCGGTACGGTGCTGGTGAGTGAGGCAATCGGCAGCAGACCTCGCTGCAAAAATGGCATCCGGTCGATCGCTACCGCCACGCCAAAGCCCAGACCGCAGCCCAGCACCCAGCCTGTGACGACGGATTTCAGCACCGTTTGTACAAAGTCTTTCAGCAGCAGCGGCCACTGTTCGCCAATGGCTTCAGCGATCAATGTGGGGGCGGGCAGCAGCACGCGGGGCACGTCGAACGCCACCACCAGCAACTGCCAGAAGTACAGCAGCCACAGGCCAAAGACACCGGCGGTGATGTAGGCGTAGACAGGGCGACCTTCCAGTGCGGCGCAGGCACGCACCGAGAGGCCTGCCAGCGCCACCACCAAGGCCAGTCCAGGCCAAAATAAGGCATTACCGCTTGTTGCACCAGCGTCAGTAGCTATGAATACAGTAGCAATTATGGTGCTAATGAGCAGCAGCACGGCCACGCTCGGTGGTGTGCGGGGCTGGCGTGTCATGGTCAGGCTCATTTGCCACCCCCGCCTTGGACTGCGCCGTGGTGGCGCAGCACCAGCCGCTCCACGCCCACCACCAAGCCCGTCAAAGCCAGCCCCAGCAGCGCAGACATCACCAGCGCCGACCAGATGGCCACTGTGTTCCCGTAGTACGACCCCAACAGCAGCTTGGCCCCCAGCCCGGCCTGTGCGCCGGTGGGCAGCTCGGCTACCATCGCGCCCACCAAGCCCGCCGCCACGCCCACGCGCAGCGCAGGAAACAAAAACGGCAGCGCAGCAGGCAAACGCAGCAGCCAAAACGCCTGCCACGGGGACGCGGCGTAGGTGTAGAGCAGCTCAGTGTCAATTTTTTGCGGTGAACGCAGCCCTTGCACCATCGCCACGGTGACGGGGAAGAAGCACAAATACATCGCAATCACCGCCTTGGGCCAGACTCCCGAGAAGCCCAGGCTGCCCAAAATCACCAGCACGATGGGGGCAATCGCCAGCACGGGGATGGTTTGCGAGGCGACGATCCACGGCATCAGCGCTTTGTCCAGCGTACGCGAATGGACAATGCCCGCCGACAACAACAGCCCGAGCACCGTGCCCAAGACGAAGCCCAAGAGGGTGGAATGGGCCGTCACGGCGACGTGGTGCAGCAGGTTGCGTGGTGAATCCAGCGGCCAATCGACCAAGCTGCTGTAGAAATCGAGCGCGACTTGGTGAGGCGACGGCAGCACCGGGCGCTGCATGGCCATCGTGGTCTGTACCAAATCCAGCCATGTCCAGGTCGCACCGGGTTCCAGTCTAGGGGTGATGACGCGCTCGATAGCACCGGGCGCGTTCAGCCAGACGGTGCCTGCGTACCAAAGAACGAGCACGGCCAGCAGCACCGTGCCAATGGGAAGAATGCTGGGCGCCGCATTCCGCCAAAACCGGCTGCGGTCAGTGGTGGCCATCGGCAAGGGACTCCCGCACTTCGTGCGCCAAGGCCATGAACGCGGGCGTGTCGCGCAGGCCCAGATGCCGCTCATCGGGCAACGTCGAATCAATCACGCGCACGATGCGCCCAGGCCGGGGCGACATCACCACGATGCGGGTCGAGAGGTACACCGCCTCGGCAATCGAGTGCGTCACAAACACCACCGTGCGGCGTTCGCGTTGCCAGAGCTGCTGCAACTGCTCGTTGAGCCGGTCGCGGGTGATTTCGTCCAGCGCCCCAAACGGTTCGTCCATCATCAAAATGCGCGGCTCAAAGGCCAAGGCACGGGCGATGGAGGCCCGCTGCTGCATCCCGCCCGAGAGTTGCCAAGGGTATTTTTTCTCAAAACCTTTGAGGCCTACACGCTCCAGTTGCTCTAACGCAATGCGCTGCGCCGTGGCCTTGTCGCGCCCCTGGATGTGCAGGGGCAGCATCACATTGCCCAGCACGGTGCGCCAGGGGAACAGTGCAGGCGCTTGGAACACATAGCCGTAAGCCCGCGCCATGCGCGCATCGTGCGGCGTTACGCCATTCACCAACACGGTGCCTGCGCTGATGGGCTCCAAATCCGCAATCACCCGCAGCAGCGTGGTCTTACCGCACCCTGAAGGGCCTATGAGCGAGATGAATTCGCCTTGCTTGACCGTCAAGTCCACGTCTTGCAGCGCGTGGACGGGGGCGTCAGCTGCGGGGTAGATGACGTTGACTTGGCGCGCTTCGACGGCGTAGCTCGCGTTGGGGGTCGCAGGGGTGAAAGGTGGGGGTGTTGACATCGGCGTTGACTATAAACCTAACCAAACGGTCAGCTTCTTGGGGTTTATAGCGAGATCTGTGCCAATTCATTCTGCGGTGAGGTGAGGATGGCTGCACCAAAGCGGGGTGCGGGGTACCGTTTGCTCAAGCTAAGTAGCGCTGTAACCCAGCTGTTTTGAAAGAGCTTGCGCTACCTTTGCCAAGGTGCAAGGCACGTTGCCCGTCCATTCAGGTGAAAGGCGGGTGGCCTTGGCGGTTAACGACAGTGCCATCACCATGTGCCCTTGTTCGTCATAAATTGGTGCGCTGAATGCATTCACTGCAATCTGATGCAAGGGAGAGGGTTCCGCGCCGATGGAGCGTGCCAGTCCGTGTTGCTTGACTTCGGTGATGTCGCGTTCAAACCGGATGCGACCAGCGGCTAAATCTTCGTTTTCAAAGGGGTATATACGCAAATCTTCGTCGATGAGCGGTTGGGTCATGTCGGATGGCAGGAATGCAGCGAACGCCCGTCCGGTGGCCGAACGGGTGGTGCTCATCACAAGCCCGGTGCGCAGCTGGTCGCTGACGGGCTGGCTGGAAGGCTCCCAGTGGACAGCGGTGGGGCCATGGTTACCCCAAACGGCCAAGCACAGGGTGTGGTTGCCTACCTGCTTTGCGATGTCGGGCAGCGCGGCAGTTGCCAAACGAATACCTGCCAGATGTGCTGGGCGGGTGGAGCCTCTTTGTAGCGCCGTAGGCCCCAGATCATGTGAATACGCCACCATGTACTGGCCACCGCCAAATGCCAGCGCTCGGCGGCGTGAGTGGCCGATGCGTTCGACCCGGCCAATGTAGACCACATGGTCGCCGCTGGGGTAGGCCGCGACTTTGATGCATTCGAGGTGGGCCGAGGCTCCTGCCAACACCGGTGAGCCACCCAGGCCCTGGCTGTATGCAATGCCGCTGAATTTGTCCTCGCGTGATTTGGCGAAATGGTTGGAAATGGCGATCTGGTCGTCCGCCAGGATGTTGACCGCGAAATGAGCGCTGTCGCGAAAGGCGGGGTAGCTTTTGGAGGTGAGTGACTGGCTCCACAGTATCAGTGGCGGATCAAGCGAAACTGAGCTGAACGAATTGGCCGTGACGCCATGGGCGGTGCCGTTGGCGTCACGCGTCGTCACTACCGTGACGCCAGTGACGAAGGTGCCGAGCACATCGCGCAGTTGCCGTGGCTCGAACGTGGAGAGGGTTGTTGTGGTGACTGCAGTGGGGGGCGCTGCGATAGCGGTGGGGGTGGTCATGGCTTGTCTCCGTGAAGTCCAGTGGTCTGGGGTGTGAACGGAGCAAAGTTTAGGAAGCCCGCGTGCGTTTAACAATTCATCTTTGGCGATGAACTGATAGGCCAACGTGATAAATCACTGAGGGATTGATTTGGCCAGCAAAGCCGGTGTCGCCTGCCGGAAGAAGCGGCAAAAGCTCTGCCCCGCCGTGTTCAGCGTGGCGCGTTTGGCCAGCACGATGCCGAATTGGCGGCTCAGGTCAACCCCTTTAATCTCTACCAGCGCATGTCGAGCCACTTCCCGGCGGGTGGACATGGAGCGCGGGAACAGTGTCAAGCCCATGCCTGCATTCAGCATGCCGAGCAAGGTGCTGAGGTTGGCGACTACTTTGGACGGTGGCAGTGACAGGCCGCGCTGATGCAGTGCCTCGGCGATACGTGCACGTATTCCCTGGTACTGGTCAAGCACCATCAGCACATGCGTAGCGAGGACTTCTGGCCCCACGCTGTGCATACCTGCCAACGGGTGACCTTGCGGGGCGACTAGCACCATGTCATCGCTCCACAGGGGTTGAAAGCGGTAGTGGGGATTTTTACCTTCAAACGCCATCACGCCTAAATCAGCACGCCCTTCGTCAAGTGCTGCCAGCACCCCGGCGTAGGGTGCGTCCAGCAGCACCACTTCCACGTCTGGAAAGCGCTCGGCATAGGCTTGGATGATGACGGGCAACGTCAGAGCCGCCAGTGTTGGTGTAGCAGCAACCACCACGCGCTGGCGGGCCAGACGGTCTTGGGCTTTGAACCCCTGCACCAGTTTGCGCAAGCCCTCCAGAGTTTTCAAAGACTCGGTCAGCAGCAGTGCGCCTTCAGCCGTGGCTTCTACTTTGCGCGTGGTGCGGTGCAGCAACTTGGTACCCAGTGCACTTTCCAGCCGCTGTATACGGCCCGTCACCGTGGGCTGGGTCACATGCAGGCGAAGAGCGGCAGCGCTGAAGCTCTCGGCTTGCGCAACGGCGATGAAAGTCTCCAGTTCGATCAACTCAATGCCCATGGTGGACGGGATGGCGGGGACAGGTGCGGGCATGGTTTTGACGGTTTTATTCATTCACTGGCCCTATAAATGTATCGCTATTGATGATTTGTTGAATCGTGAGGGCCTCCGAATAATCAAGCCATGCCCCAATGCCGAACAGCGGCCTGATAACTCACGGAGACAACACACCATGTCAATGCCCAAGCGCACAACACTGACACTCATGGCCTTTTCATTAGCCGCTACCTTGGGCAGCGCTGCAACAGCCGGCTTTCCTGAACACCCCATCAGATTAGTCGTTGGTTTTCCTGCGGGGCAATCCAGCGACACCAGCGCGCGGCGCATGGCGCAGAGCATGTCCATCACGCTCAAGCAGACCGTGTTTGTCGAAAACCGCCCAGGCGCGGCGGGCATCATTTCGCATGAGGCCGTGAAAAATGCCCCTGCCGATGGCTATACCCTGCTGATGGGTTCCACAGGCACGCTGGCCATCAACCCTTCTCTCTACCGCAAGCTGCCCTACGACCCTGCTAAAGATTTTGAACCAGTGTCGTTGATCGCCGCTGCACCCCTGGTGCTGTTCGCCGCCGCAAATTCACCAGTGAACAATCTGCAAGAGCTGATCGCCTATGCCAAGGCCCGTCCTGGCAAGGTGTCGTATGGTTCTGGAGGCAGTGGCACCACGCAGCATATTGCCATGGAGATGCTGAAAAAAGAGGCGGGTATCTTCATGCTGCATATCCCTTACAAAGGCTCGTCGGCCATGATTACCGACGTGATTGGTGGGCAAATTGACTTTGCTTTTGAGCCTGCAGGTGCTGTATTGCCTTTTGCCAAAACTGGGCGTATCAAGCTACTGGGCTTTGCCACGGCCAAGCGCAACCTCATCGCTCCTGATGTGCCTACCTTGGCTGAGCAAGGGCTACCCGGTTTTGAGGCCGTGCCTTGGTCAGGCATTCTTGCACCCAAAGGAACGCCGCCCGAGATCATTCAGCAGCTCAATGAAGCTGTGAACAAGGCCCTCAAAGACCCGGTTGTGACCGATGAGTTCGCCAGAACCGCCAGCTATGCCCTGGGCGGCACACCCGCCGAATTTCGCAAGTTCATGCAGGCAGATACCGCACGCTGGGGCAAGGCCGTGAAGGCCTCTGGTGCACAGGTGGATTGAACCAGCGCCATACCTCGCCAGCACCACCGCACACCCCCTCTTTCTTATCGGTTTCAAGCCAAGGACACTCACCATGAAGACCCATCAACCTCGCCAAATGAGCCTTATTGCCTTCTTGCAGGCGCAAAACTGCACCAACTACGTTGGCTCTTGGCGTCACCCCGGCAGCATGAACGATTTCATGACACCCGAGTACTACCAGCGGATTGCCCGCACACTGGAAGATGGCCTGTTTGACATGGCTTTCTTTGATGATCGCCTTGCCATGCCTGATATTTACGGCCACGACCACCGTGAAACTGTGGCGAACGGTGTGCGGGCTGTCAAGATGGACCCAACCCCGATTCTGATGGCCATGGCTGCTGCCACTACGCACCTGGGCCTGGGGGCCACCTACTCGACCACCTACTACGAGCCGTTTCACGTTGCCCGTCTGTATGCCACGCTGGATTTGATGACCAAAGGCCGTGTGGCCTGGAACGTGGTCACCTCGCTCAATGATTCAGAAGCCGCCAACTTTGGTCGTGACGAGCACATGGAGCACGATTTGCGTTACGACCGCGCTGACGAGTTCATGGAGGTTGTCATGGGTCATTGGGACACTTGGGAAGATGATGCGCTCATCATCGACAAAGCCAGTGGCCGCTTTGCAGACCCCGATAAAGTACATCGGCTTGACCACGTGGGCAAATTCTTCAAATCCCGTGGCCCGCTGCCGGTACCCCGCTCGCGCCAAGGCCACCCGGTGATTCTGCAAGCCGGTATGAGCGGTCGCGGCATGACGTTTGCCGCACGGTGGGCTGAACTGGTGTTCGCCGCTTACCCTAATCTGGCAGCCGGACGCAAGCAGTACGCTGCACTCAAGCAGTCATTCACTGATGCGGGCCGTAATCCTGACGAGATCAAAATTGCCCCTGCCGTCAAGGTCGTCATTGGTGAGTCTGAGGCCCAGGCGCAAGACAAGCTGGCGCTGACGGCCTCCACGGCACGCCCGATTGACGCCTTGGCGCTGCTGTGCGAAGTGCTCAACGTGGATTTCTCCACCCGGCCTTACGAGTTGCCCTTCACTGACGCCGAGCTGGCTGCTGTGTCATGGCACAGTCTGCGTGACCGTGTGATCCAGGTCACGGGCAAGCGCAATCCTTCTGTACGTGATTTTGTTGAAGGATCGGGCCGTGGCACGGTTAACGAAGGGCCGAACTTTGTTGGCACAGCCTCGCAAGTGGTTGACCAAATGGAGGAGTGGTTCAACGGTGCCTGCGACGGCTTTGTCATTCAGGCGATGCAAACACCAGGTACGTACGAAGACTTTGTGCGTCTGGTTGTGCCTGAGCTGCAACGCCGGGGCCTGTTTCGTACCCGTTACACGGGTGAGACGCTGCGCGACACCTTGGGTCTCGCACGTCCGCAGCCAGGGGCTTGGAAGCATCAACCTCTGCAAGCCAGAGCTGTTGTGGCAGGCGCAGCATGAAGGAACTCAAAATCCTCACTCCTGTCGGTTTGCTGGGCTATGGTATCCCTGAGGCTGATTTCTGGCGTGGCATTGACGCTGGCGCCGATGCTATCGTGGTGGATGCAGGCTCAACCGACCCAGGTCCCTACCTGCTCGGTTTGGGCAAGATGATCGTGTCTGCGGGGGCATTGGAGCGTGACTTGCGCCTGATGCTGGCAGGCTGTGTCCGCGCTAAAATTCCTGTGCTGATTGGCTCAGCGGGTGGCCCCGGTATTGCTTCGCATGTGGATGAGACAGTCGCCCTCATCCGGCGTATCGCACAAGAAGAGGGTTACCGATTGAAGGTGGCGGCGATTTACGCTGACATTCCCCATGCCCTCGTCCATGACGCGCTCGCAGCAGGCCATATTTCGCCTTGCGCATCTGCCCCAGCGCTGACTGCTGCGGACATCACCGCATCGACCCATATCGTGGCCCAAATGGGTGCAGAGCCCTTTTTGAAGGTGCTGCGCGAGCATCCTGACGTGGACGTGATCGTTGCAGGTCGCGCTTATGACCCGGCACCGTTTGCTGCCTTTTGCATGTTCCATGGCATTGAAGACCCTGGCATCTATTGGCACATGGGCAAGATCATGGAATGTGGCGCTGTTTGTGCCGAACCCAAAGGCCGCGTGATTTTGGCGACGGTTCGCCAAGACAGTTTTGATTTAGAACCCATGAGTCCGAACGAGCGCTGCACGACCCTGTCTGTGGCATCGCACACGTTGTATGAGAAAACGCGGCCTGATTTGCTCGCAGGCCCTGGTGGTGTGCTTGACCTTAACGGTGCCCGCTACGTGCAACTCACCGACCGCAGCGTGCGCGTCAGTGGCAGTGTGTTCCGTCTTGCGCCGGTCTACCAGATCAAGCTGGAGGGGGCCGCTGTGGTGGGCTACCGTACCATTTTTGTGGGTGGCATTCGGGACCCTATTTTGGTGGGGCAGATCGATAGTTTTCTGTTCGGTGTGAAGAAGCGGCTGAGCTTGGCACACCCTGAGTTCGCAGCGGGGGACGCACAGATCCATTTCCATGTGTATGGCAAAAATGGCGTTATGGGCGCGTTAGAACCTGAGAAGGACTTTGTGCCTTTGGAGGTCGGTATTCTTGGCGAAGTAACGGCACCGACGCAAGATGTGGCCAACGCCATTTGCAGCAACGCCCGTATTGCGGTGCTGCACATGCCTTACGTCGGGCAAATGGCCACGGCAGGTAATTTCGCTATTCCGTTGAATCCACCTGAGAACCCGATTGGCCCGGTATGCCGCTTCTCGCTGTATCACTTGATGGATGTGGCTTCCCCGCTGGCTTTGTTCCCCGTCCGTATTGAACACGTTGGCGAAAAGGCAAGCGCATGAACACCCTGAAAAATCTGGCCAAAATCATCCGCAGTAAAAACTCGGGCCCTTTCGAGATCACCTTTGACGTGATGTTTGACGACCCTGCGACGTACCAGCGCGTTGTCCGCAGCGGTGTTTTAACGCATGAGCTGGTCTGCACGCTCTACAACGTGCCGTCTGACGACATCGTGGCACTGCTGTTTTTTGAGCCTGCTCTGGCCTTCAAATTCACGCTACGGCGCGGTTGGGCACAGGGCAGTATCGGCGAGCGTGACACCTTTGGCGCGCAGCAGCATGCGCCGCTGATGAACATCAACATTCCCACCCAGCCTTTTTAGGATATTCCCATGACTTCACCTGTACCCGTCCCCATCTCGGTAATTTCTGATTCAACTTCGCCCACCGAGTCTGAAAAACTTGCTCACTTTGCCTTGACGCTTTCTATGGATGCCGTGCCACCCGCCGTCCTGACGTTGGCCAAAGAGCATTTTCTGGATGTACTGGGCATTGCGTTGGCCTCATCGCGTTTTGATTTTGGTCGTGCTGTTTTGCAAGGCGTGCGTGAGCTTGGCGAAGGCCAGCAGGCGACTGCCATTGGCAGCGGCGTGCGCTTGCCCGCAGCGTCCGCCGCTCTGGTGAATGGCGTGTTGGCGCATGGGCTGGATTTCGATGACACCCATATCGGTGCCATCTACCACGCCAGCGCCCAGGCCATGGCAGCTGCGCTGGCTGCCGGACAAGCCAATCACTCCAGTGGGCAAGATGTGCTGCTCGCATTCACTGTCGCGCTGGAGATCGGCTGTCGCCTGGGCACTGTGGGTGCGCCAGACTTTCACCACAGAGGCTTCCACCCGACAGCGCTGTGCGGCACCTTTGCCGCAGCGGCTGCAGCCGGGCGTTTGTACCAGGTCGATCAGCAAGCTTTGGTGTGGTCCTTGGGGCTGTGTGGCAGCCAGGCGGCAGGTGTTTTGGAGATTGGTAACTCATGGCTCAAGCGTTTGCACCCTGGTTGGGCCGCGCACAGTGGGCTGGCTGCTGTGGCACTCGGGCGGGCCGGTTTCATTGGCCCCGACACGGTATTTGAAGGCAGCAAAGGCTTCTACGCCACCCACATTCAGCGCGTACCTACTGGCGACACCCTGCCTACGGTGGCGCTGGGCCAGACTTGGCAAACGTTGGGTATTGCACTCAAACCTTACCCCTGCTGCCACTTCATTCACGCTTTCGTGGATGCCGCTTTGGCATTGCGCACAGAGATGTCACGTGGTCAGTTTGCATTGGACGACATTGCGCGCATCGACTGTCCGCTGACGCCCGGCTTGCACAAAATGGTGGCTGAACCCCGTGCCGTGCGCATTCGCCCGACCAATCCTTACCAAGCGCTGTTCAGTGTGCAGTACGTTGTGGCTCTGGCGTTGACCCGTGGTCGTGTTGACTTGGCGACGTTTTACGACGAGCCTTTGGATTCTCCAGACGTGCTGCGCGTGGCAGACCTCACCTACTGTGTCGATGATCTGGAAAGCGATTTCCCCACCCGTTTTCCCGGTGAGGTCATCGTGCACTTGAAAGATGGCCGTGTCTTCAAGCACCGCAAAGCCGCCAGTCTGGGCAGCCCCGATATTCCGCTGGACAGGTCCGCCATTACGGCCAAGTTCATCGCCAACGCCACCCGTGCTATCAGCTTGGCGGCGGCAGAGCAACTGATCGAGCGGGTGCTAGATCTTGAGGCACAGGCGTCGCTGGACGAGATCATGGCACTGTGCGTTGCTGTTGCCTAGCAGGCCACTGGTCAGCACCCACAGGCATTGCACGCCGTCAATTTTCGATGCTGATGGGCGCGTTGAGTTTGTAGCCGAAACCGCGAATCGCCTTGACAAACTCTTCCTCGCCCAGGTGCAGCGCAAGTTTGTGGCGCAGGCGACTGATGAGCACGGTCAGCGCGTCGCGGTGCTTGCTCAATGCGTATTCCTGGCTCAGCTTGCGCAGCAAAAACTCAGCGTCCAGCTGGCGCTCGGGTACCAGTGCGAGTTGCGTCAGCACCTCGGTTTCGGTCTGCGTCAATTCCACCGTCTTCCCCGACGGTGCCAGCAGCCCCAAGCTGGTGCCGGTGAGGTGCTTGGCCGTATCGGCCCGGTAGTACTTGCCAAACAGCTGCTCGGCATCGGGCGTACCAGCCCGGCCTACCAGGTTACGCACCTCGATGGCAAAGCCATTGTCCTTTGCCGCCAGCGCCATGCCCACCGCAGAGCCGGGCGGTGAATAATTCAGCGCGTTGTGCACCAGGTTGCGTAGCATCAGGCAAGTCAGTGGCGCGTCTACCTCAGCTATCAGGCTGGTGGTTGCAGCTTCAAGCGGCTGCGCTGGGGTTCGATGCTGGTCCAGTCGGTCACCAAAGAGGCCACGTCGTGGCGCTGCTTTTGCACCGCCAGCGTGCCTTGCTCCAACCGGTCGACCTCTAAAGTGAGATAGATGCATGTGCTCAGAATTTGCGCGTTTATAACAACGCAAAAACGAGAAACATTGCACAACATTGCAGTGCTTGCCGACTGGCCGCCCAGTACACCGCAAGGTTTGCGCTCTGCCAGAATGCGGTGATGATTCGGTTTTTACTCATTTTTCTCGCGGTGTTGCTCTTGCTGTTTGGCTTGGAGCTGCTGCAACCTGTGCAAACCCATTTGGTGTTGCCCTGGACTGCCTTGCTCGCTCGTGCCTGCGTGGCATTGGTGGGGCTGTTCGATGGCTCGGCCATGGCGCAGGGCAAGGTACTCTGGAATTCGTCTACCGGTTTTGGCGTGTCGATCGAGCCAGGCTGCAACGGTGTTGAGGCTTTTGTGGTTCTGTGTGCTGCCGTGCTGGCGTTCCCTGCGGGCTGGCGGCATAAGATGCTGGGCTTGGGGGCTGGTTTTGTGGCGATTCAGCTGCTGAACGTGCTGCGCATCATCAGTCTGTTTTACCTGGGGCAATGGAATATGGCGATGTTCCAGTTTGCCCACAGCTACCTGTGGCAGGCGCTCATCATGCTGGATGTGTTGGCGGTGTGGTTGATTTGGGTGCGGGCAGGGGTGCCGAAAGCGTCGCAAGAAGACCCTGCCATCGTGCCAGTCTGAGCGGTAGGCTGCGTATGAAACTGCTGTCACTGCCTCAAACTTTAAAGGCTTTTTTGGGTCGCACCGTGTTGCTGTTGGTGTTACTGACAGGGCTGTGGACGCAGGTCTCGCTTTGGACTTCAACCCCGGTGGCGGTGCTGGCGCAGTGGGCTTTGAAGACCTCCGATTGGGTGGTGTCTGTGCGTACGCAACCGCGCTTGATTGAGGTGCAGACGCAGTTGGCGGTGCCTGTGCGAGGAGGGCATGGCGACATACTGGTGGACGCAGACCCTGCGCATTACGCCTATGGCTTACCGATTCTGTGGGCGCTGTTGATGGCTGCGGGAGGATGGGGCTGTTGGGCCAAAGCATTGGGCGGTTGGGTGCTGCTGTTGCCGTTCCAGGCGTTCAGTTTAAGCCTGGATCTGCTCAAGCAAATAGCGCTGGCTATGCCGGGGGGTGCACGTACCTTGGGCATCGCGCAGTGGCAGATGGAAGCGATTGGCCTGGGCTACCAGTTGGGGGCGTTGGTGTTGCCTACGCTGGTGCCGATGGCCCTGTGGCTGTGGCTAGACCGGGCGTTCGTGATCCGGGTGGTGCAGCCTCATTTAGCTGCGAATTTGCTATTGAAAAAATAGCTTCTCATGCCCACTGGGTAAGCACAGGCAGCCCAATTCATCCAACAATCGCTTTGGTGAGGCTTTCGTCTCCTCAAGCCAGCTGTCCCTCAAAGCGACCTACATGCATGTGGCGCGCTGTGTGGTGATTCCTTTCATAATCAATTCATGAGAAATCAGTGCTTGCCGATTGGCTGGTCGGTCTGTTGGGTGTGCGCCTACTTGGTTTTACTCGGCCCACAGCCGCGCAAAACTCGCCACGGATGCCAGTCCTGCAAACGCCGCCCCCAGTGCCAGAGCCCAGGTCGATCCATGCACGCCTGCCAAACCGAAGCACAGTGCCACCAAGGCCGCGCCGGTGGTTTGGCCGAGCAGCCTGGCCATGCCGATCACGCCGCTGGCACCACCGCTGCGTTCGGGCGGGGCGCTGGACATCAGTGCCCGCAAGTTTGGCGATTGGAAGAAGCCAAATCCAGCACCGCAAA
This sequence comes from Betaproteobacteria bacterium, assembly GCA_025356445.1. Lineage (GTDB taxonomy): Bacteria > Pseudomonadota > Gammaproteobacteria > Burkholderiales > Burkholderiaceae_C > Defluviibacillus. The sequence goes on from JANXSZ010000012.1 coordinate 14,884, forward strand.
CCGCCATGCGCAGCACAATGTCCAGCGTTTGCGGCTCAGCGGGCAGCAGCGCCAGCGACACCATGCCCAGACACAAAATCGACAAGCCCACACCGCCCAGCAGTCCCGGGGGGTGGCGGTCTGACAGCCGCCCTGCAAGCGGTGCCGCCAGCGCCACGATGATGGGCCACGACATCATCAGAAAGCCGGTGCTGATCGGATCGCGGTGCAGCACCTCCTCAAAGTAAAACGGCAGTGAGACGAAGGCCAGACCCTGCGCGGCAAACGAGGCCATGGCCGTGACGGTAGAGAGTGCAAACATGGGGCGGCGCAGCAAGTCCACCGGCAGCATCGGGGCCGGATGCCCGGCTTGGCGTCGCAGCAGTGCAAACCCCGCCACCAGTGTGACGGCCAAGGGCGACAGCACCAGGATGAAGGCTTCGCGTTGCGCCGCAGCGCCCAGTGCAAGGATCAGCGCCGCGAAGGTCACGGCGGTCAGCGCAGCTGCCACCGGGTCAAAGCCGTGGCCGCGCCGGGCCGATTTGGGCAAAGATGGCCAGGCCAAAGCCAGTGCAAGGAGTCCCAACGGTACATTGATGCCGAACAACCAGGGCCACGAGGCGACGGACAGCACCAGCGAGGCCACTGCAGGGCCAAGGGTGAAGCCCACGCCAGCCACCAGGGCGTTCAGCCCTACGCCACGGCCCAGGCGCTCGGGAGGGTAAATCTGTCGGATGAGCGCAATGTTGACGCTCATCAGCGCCCCGGCACCAATGCCTTGCAGGGCGCGTGCGGCAGCCAGCAAAGGTAGCGTGTTGGCCAGCGTGCAAAGCAAGGATGCGGCGGTGAAGAAGGTCAGCCCGCCGATAAAAATGCGCCGTGGCCCCACCAGATCCCCCAGTGCAGCAAACGGCAACAGGGTAGCGACCACAGCCAGCTGGTAGGCGTTAATGACCCAGATCGACGTGGCCGCAGGAGCCTGCAGATCGGCTGCGATGGCGGGCAGCGCCGTGTTGGCGATGGCCGTGTCCAGGGTGCTCAGCGCCACCCCTACCAGGATGGCGATTAACGCGAGTATGTCGCGGCCTTGGAAACTTGCGTTCAAGCTGGGATTCAAAACGGAATATCGTCATCCATATCGTCAAACCCGGATGCCGCTTTGGGAGCCGGTGCCGGCCGTGCTGCCGCCATCGGTGCGGGCGCGGGACGCGAAGGCGGTGGACGGCGGGGGGGGGCAGGGGGCGCGTTGTCGTAACCCCCGGCGTCGTAACCACCGTCATAACCGCCATCGCCTTGACCTGCGTTTTGACCGTTGTTGTTATAGCCCTGGCCGCTCCCTTGGCTGCCTTGTGCCCGTTGACCACCTTGTCCGCCCTCGGGCCCTCCCATACCCTGGCGGCTGCCCAGCATTTGCATGGTGTCGGCTTTGATTTCAGTGCTGTAACGTTCCTGGCCTTCTTTGTCCGTCCATTTGCGGGTGCGGATGCTGCCTTCGACGTAGACCTGGCTGCCCTTTTTCAGGTACTGGCCCACCACTTCGGCCAGACGGCCAAAGAAGCTGATACGGTGCCATTCGGTGATTTCGCGTGGCTCGCCGGTGGCTTTGTCTTTGTATTTGTCGGTGGTGGCAACGGTGATGTTGGCCACCGCTTCGCCGCTGGGCAGGTAGCGGATTTCAGGGTCTTTGCCCAGGTTGCCGAGGATGATGACTTTATTGACGGAGGCCATGGTTGCTCTCTTTCGCGTGGAAGGCTGGTGCTAAACGGGGATTATCGCGCCGCAAGGGGTGCTCAGGCATCTCGCTCAGCGATTCAGCGCGGCCAGCCGCTCGGGCGTGCCCACGTCTGTCCATGCGCCCTCGTACAGCTCGCCGCTCACGGCCCCTTGCGCAATGGCAGCACGCAGCAGCGGGGCCAGGGCGGCTTTGCGCCCTTCGGGGTTGCCGCTGGGGATGTCGCACCAAGGTTGAGCGAACAGGGTGCTGCGGTACAGGCCGTAGGTGCTGTAGGTGAACATCGCGTCGGCCTGGTTTAGCACCGCACCGTCTGCCGTCAGCCCAAAATCCCCTTTGAGGTTGTGTGCGGGGTTGCGTACCAGCCACAGGTGGGCGAGCTTGCCACTGACCCTGAAGCGCTCGACGGAGGTGCTGGAGAACACAAAGTCCGGCGCGTACACATCGCCTGCCAGCACCCAGAACGCCTCGCCTAACAGGGGGAGGGCACGGGCAATGCCACCCGCGGTTTCCAGCGCTGCACCAAAGTCACGGCCTTCGTGTGAGTAGCGGATGTTGACCGTACCTTGTGTCGAGATTTGCTCTGAATTTGATAGCTTCTCAAGCGCATCCAGGTTGCACACAGGGCCGAAATAGTCTGAAATTTGCTCGCCAAACCATGCTGTATTGACCACCAGATCGGTAAAGCCACCCCGCGCCAAGCCTTCCATGGCCCCTTGCATCAGGGGCTTGCCGCGCACGGCGAGGAGTGGCTTGGGTGTGTGGTCGGTGAGGGGCCGCATGCGTTCGCCGCGCCCGGCGGCCAGGATCATGGCGAGGAAAGTGGGGGGGTGAGGTTCCATCGGGTTCGGTCAAGTTTCAGTGGGATGGGGTGATGGGCGGGTAATCGGGAATCATGGGGCGTCATGAGGCGTAAGGGGGGACTGTTCAGGTGCTGCCGCGCACGATGACTTCAAAGCCCACATCGACGCTGGTGCGCTCAGGTTCTTTGCCCTGCATCAACGCCAGCAGCATGCCTGCTGCTGCGGTGCCCACGTCGGCACGCGGGGTGCGCACGGTGGTCAGCGGGGGCAGCATCTGGTCTGAACCGGTCAAGTCGTTGAACCCTGCAATCGCCACGCGCTCTGGCACAGCTACGCCCAGGCGCAACGCAGCCAGCAGGGCACCCTGGGCCAGGTCGTCGTTGCAAAAGAAGATGGCGTCCACCGGGGGATTTTGGCCGATGATTTGCGCGAACATCTGCCCGCCCACGGCCAGCGACGAGGGCGCAGGGTTCAGCCATTCCAAGGTGGTGTCGTGCAAACCGTGCGCGGCCATCTCGGTGCGCCAGCCGTCACGGCGTTGCAGCGTGCGTGGGTCGAGCTGGGCGGCGGCGAAGGCGATGCGGCGGTAGCCTTGTGCCAGCAAATGCTGGGTCAACGCGGCAGCGGCGCGGGTTTGCGACAGGCCTACCGTGTAGATGCTGGCGTCGTCGCTCAGCTCCATCAGATGGACGCAGGGCACGCCACTGCCTGCCATCAGTGCCCGTGTGGCATCGTTACGGTCAAAGCCCGTCACCAGCAGCCCGGCGGGGCGGTGCTGGAGTTGTTCGCGCAGCAGTTGTTCCTCTTCGCCTTGGTCGTAGTGGGTGATGCCAATCAGCGTTTGGTAGCCCGCTGGGCGCAGTGTGCGCTGTACGGCTTCGAGCAAGTCCACAAACAGCGCGTTAGAGAGCATGGGGATCAGCACCGCCACATGCGAGCCGTGGCGCGACGCCAGGGCGCGGGCGGCAGGGTCGGGCACGTAGCCCAGCTTCAGCGCGGCGTCTTTCACGCGGGCGATCAAGTCCGGGTCCACCGCCCGCTCGCCCCGCAGCGCCCGCGACACGGTGATGGGGCTGACTCCCGCGAGTTGTGCCACGTCAGACAGGGTGACACGGCCTGTGGCACGGGAGCGCGCCATGGAGGAGGAGGGGCGGGATGACATAAGGGTAACTACGGATTACGTGGGCTTGTGAATTTATTAGGATAGCGCTATCCAACAATCAAATGAAAAATAAATTTCATTATAATTTGGCTTAAAAATTTACATGGATTGCGCTGTCCTTTGATGAATAATTCTATGGTGATTATGGGCGTAGCCGGTTGCGGCAAGTCAAGCCTGGCTGCGGCCATCGCGGCGGCGCAGGGCATGGCACTGATCGAAGGCGATGACCGCCACAGCACCCACAGCCGCGAAAAAATGGGCCAAGGCATTCCGCTGACCGACGCTGACCGCGCGGGCTGGTTGGCCGATCTGGCGCAAACCCTGCACGCTCAGCCAACCGGTGTGGTGTTGACCTGCTCTGCGCTGCGCCGCAGTTACCGCGACTTGCTGCGCTCGGCGGCGCCACAACTGCGTTTTGTCTTTTTAGAGCTGACACGCGACGAGGCCGTCGCCCGTGTCAGCGCCCGGTCTGCGCATTTCTTCTCTGCCAGCTTGGTGGACAGCCAGTTCGCCACGCTCGAATCCCCGGTGGGCGAGTCTGGCGTGTTGCGGCTGGATGCCACGCTGCCGCTGGCGCAGCTGCAAGCCCAGGTGTCTGCCTGGTTGCACGCACCTGTCACCGTTTGATGCCTTTGGCCTCATTTTTCTGTTTACTTTTCCCATCCTTCCCTCACCTTTGTAACCCTCTGGAGACGCCCCATGACTGCCCCTAACCTGTCCACCCTGTCCGAACTTCCCTTGTCTCGCCGTACCGCCTTGGGCGCGTTGATGGCCAGCATGGCGGGGGCCTTACCCAACGCCGCGTGGGCGCAGAGCGGGTTTCCCGACAAGGGCATCACCCTGGTGGTGGGCTACCCGCCCGGTGGTCAAACCGATTTCGCAGGCCGTGTGCTGACCAAGGGCATGCAAACCGCCCTGGGCCAGAGCGTGGTGATCGACAACAAGGCAGGTGTCAGCGGCAACATTGGCACCGACTACGTGCTGAAATCCCCCGCGGACGGCTACAAGCTGCTGGTGGGCAATGGCAGCAACATGACGCTGAACCCGCACACCTACCGCAACACCGCGATGGTGGACCCGCTCAAGCTGACCTCGATCGGCTTGCTGCTGCAATCGGCGTTGGTGCTGGCGGTGCCTACCAGCATTCCTGCTAAAAATCTGAGCGAATTCATCACCTACGTGAAAGCCATGAGCAGCACCAAGGACGGCATTGACTACGCCTCAGGCGGCCCTGGCACCTTGACGCACACCACGATGGAGCTGTTCCGCGAACGCATTGGCAAGCCCAAGATGAACCACATCCCCTACAAAGGCAGCAGCCCCGCCATGACGGACTTGATCGCCGGGCGTGTCAGCGGCATGTTTGACGCGATGTCGGTGATCGCACCGTTCATCAAATCTGGCCAACTGCGCCCGCTGATGGTGACAGGTGCGAAGCGCGTACCGGCCTTCCCGGACATCCCTACCGCGGCTGAAAGTGGCCTGAAAGATTTTGAAGTGATCTCCTTCATCGGCCTGTACGGCCCCCCCGGCATGAACGCCGATGTGGTGAAGAAAATCAACGCGGCCATGAACACGGCCATGAAAGACCCTGACGTGCAAAAAGGCGTGGCAGACCGTGGCGACGAAGCCGGTGGCGGTACCCCAGAGCACCTGAGCGCAATGACCCGGCACTACTACAAACTGTGGGGTGATGTGGTGAAGGCGAACGACATTCGCGCGGAGTAAAAACGCCGGGCAAATGCAGGGCCAATCAGCCCCGCTGCAAGCTGTTTCGCACCACATCTGTGGGCGCGAACAGTTGCACCAAAGCGTCCATCAGCGCCTGCGCTTTCGCGCTGTGGTCGCCGCCAAAGTTGCACACGTACACGTCCAGTGTCACCGCCTGCTGCTCCGGCCAAGTGTGCACGCACAAGTGAGACTCTGCCAGCAAAACAGTGGCTGTCACCCCACCAGGGCCGTGCGCTGTGGCCGGGAAGGTGTGAAAAATCTGGTTCACCACATGCAGCCCTGCCGCGTTGACCGCGTCCACGCAGAACGCGCCCAGCGCCTGCGCTTGCGTCAGCCACGCGGCCTCGCATTGGCAGTGGTGGAGGTCGGCGGTGAGGTGAAGTCCTTGCATGGAGCGCGACTGTAGAGCATTCGCTGAGATTGGCTTGACGTGGCCTTTGCCACATCGCTTTTGGCGTTGTTTTCAGCTTTGTTTTAACGTGCTTTTTCAAGGTTTTTTAAGGCCTTTTTGAGCCTCATTTCAAGTTCGTTTCGCGTTCGTTGCGTCATGAAATGGCGTGCCGTGGCAGACCCCCGTAAAATCCCGGGTTTTCCCCGACTCCCTCGAAAGTTTTTCCCCATGGCTGCGACCTCGATCACGACTCCCACAACGACCTCCACCATGGCGAACGCCATCCGCGCTTTGGCGATGGACGCCGTGCAACAAGCCAACTCGGGTCACCCCGGTGCACCCATGGGCATGGCCGATATGGCCGTCGCTTTGTGGGGCCCTGCTGCTGCACAAGGCCACCTAAAGCATTCTCCCACCAACCCCCAGTGGGCTGACCGCGACCGCTTTGTGCTGAGCAACGGCCACGGTTCGATGTTGCTGTACGCCTTGCTGCACCTCACCGGCTACAAGCTGCCCATGGCCGAGTTGAAGAACTTCCGCCAAATGCACAGCAAAACCCCTGGCCACCCTGAAGTGGACGTGACCCCAGGCGTGGAAACCACCACCGGCCCACTCGGCCAGGGCATCACCAACGCGGTGGGCTTTGCCCTCGCTGAAAAGCTGCTCGCCAAGGAATTCAACCGCGAGAGCAAGGGCAAAAAGCTCGACATCGTGAACCACAACACCTACGTTTTCATGGGTGATGGTTGCCTGATGGAAGGCATCAGCCACGAAGCAGCCGCCCTCGCTGGCGCGTGGAAGCTGAACAAGCTGATCGCCCTGTACGACGACAACGGCATTTCGATTGACGGCCAAGTCACCCCTTGGTTCATCGACAACACCGCTCAGCGCTTTGCGGCTTATGGCTGGAACGTGATCGGCCCCATCGACGGCCACGATGCCGCTGCTGTTTCAGCAGCTATCGCCAGCGCCAAAACCAGCGCCGACAAGCCCACCCTGGTGATCTGCAAAACCCACCTCGGCAAAGGCAGCCCGAACCGCGTCAACACCTCCAAAGCCCATGGCGAACCTCTCGGTGCCGAAGAAATCAAGCTGACGCGCGAATCCTTGGGCTGGACGGCTGAGCCGTTCAAAATCCCGAAAGACGTGGTTGCTGCGTGGGATTGCAAAGCCGAAGGCAAAGCCGCTGAAGCCGCCTGGAACACCAAGTTCGCCGCGTAC
>JANXSZ010000019.1 GCA_025356445.1 Betaproteobacteria bacterium
TTCACTTCTATTCTCATGAGCGTTTGAAGTCTGCTTTTCTGATTAAAACCAGATCCACAAGCCTTCGGTTACTAGAACCTTGGCAATTACCTTCAAACGCCCACGCTTATCGGCTGTATTTTTTTAATGATCTAAAAACATCTTTCAACACCTACAAACCTGCGTTTGCACAGCATTTACTCTGTTTTTACTGCTTAGCTGCGATCAGCTGAGCCTTGAATTATGACACACTTTTTACAGCGCCGTCAACTTATTTGCTTTTATTTTTTGTCACCGCATTCAGATCAATCTAAGCACAGACACTAAAACAGCGAAGCTCTCTGCTGTAACACCACTCCGTGATTCCTGATGAAATTTAATTCACCATTTTTCACCAAGCCCTCATACAAAAACTTGGTGGGACGTGCGGGGGTCGAACCCACGACAAACGGATTAAAAGTCCGCTGCTCTACCAACTGAGCTAACGTCCCACATTTCTGCAATGCAGTAACTTTGCCACCCATAACAACACACGACAACTTATTCAGTTTGAGAGTGCTATCTAGTGCAGCGCAGCCTTAGAGTATAGCTTTATTTTTGACCTGTTCAGCTCAGATTGAAAAAAACTGTATCAACACTCGGCGAACTGGTTCATCACCCAGCCTGCAGCACATTGGCCGAATGTAGCCGTCACACTGACCACGGAGCCATAGCCATGGCAATTCAGTGAACCATCACCCGATGCCATTGCGCAAGAGATATCAGGGGGACGAACCGCTTCTTTACTGAATACGCAAGTCAGTCCTATCTTTTTGGCGTCTCGTGCAGCCGCATGGTGTTTACGCAAGCGATACCGCAGCTGTGCAAGCAGAGGATCATGCGTGACCAAAGACAAGTCGGCAATCTCTACATGGTGTGCCAGACGTTTCCCACCTGCAGCCCCCACAGACACAAACAACTTGCTGCGCTGCGCACGCTCGCGTGCCCAAACAGCCATAGCCAACTTAGCTTTGAGCTGATCACATGCATCAATCACAGCATCGACAGATTCAGGCAACACATGCGGCCAGTTATCTGCACTCACAAACTCTTCAATACAGTGAACCATGCACAACGGGTTAATTTGAACAATGCGGTCACGCATAGCCAATACCTTGGCCTGCCCTACAGTTTCATTCAGCGCATGAACTTGGCGATTGATATTGGATTCGGAAACATGATCCAAATCGATCAGTGTGATACGCCCAACGCCGCTACGCGCCAAAGTCTCAGCAGCCCAAGATCCAACACCACCAATCCCAACGACCGCGACATGAGAGGCCCGAATTCGCCCTGCCCCTTCGACGCCATAGAGACGATCAAGTCCGCTGAAACGCCTTTGCAAGTCAGGCTCATCCTCTGTGCCCTCTATAGATAGGGTAGCTGCATTCAATCTATGCGCTCCAATCGCCAAACCTGATAGCGAAATGCGAAAACAGCACCAGCCAAAATGCCAGCGACAGCGACAAAACTGGTCAAGCTGAGTGTTGAGATGCCACTAAGCCCTTGACCAATCGAACATCCCATGGCCGTCACACCTCCCACCCCCATGAACATGGCCCCCACCAAGTGGTTAGCCACATCTTCAGGATCACCAAAACCCTCCCAGCGAAAAGTACGTCCTTGCAAAGCACTCATGGCAGAACCCAGCACTACACCCACAACAGACACAATACCCAAAGTAAGCACCTTACTTTTGTCACTGAAGAACATGAGCCAATCCAAGGTATAGGCTACAGGAGCCACAAAAGAAAGCGCTTCAGCTTTACCTGAATTGGTACCCACAAAAGCTTCTTGCAACGTTTCAGGGTGCTCCGCTACATAGCCGGCATGGGCACTGACCCACCACATTGCAATGACCAGCCCTCCCATCCCAACACCAGCAACAAGATTGGTAAGACTGACAAAATCCTGGCGAGTCACGGCCCAAAGAGACAAACCACTACCCAGCACCAAGGCGACACCCAAACCAACAGAACGTACTGTGAACCCCGTCAGGCTGGACAACAGCGCGGGAAATGAAGCACCACCGACCATATCAATGGCAAAACGATCAATATAGGCGACACGAACGACAGCAGTAATGCCTTTAAGGGTCGCGAACGCAGCAATACCCATCACAACAAACACCACAATCGACTTCAGGCTGCCAGCGCCGATGCGCACCAGCGTCTTGCTGCCACAACCCGAAGCCAGCACCATGCCAAAACCAAACAGCAATCCACCCACAAGCGCCGAAAACCAAAGCCAGCGATTGCTTATATACAAAGTTTTGGCAAGATCAATTTGCCCTGTGTAAGACAACACGCCAACGCCCAGCATAGCCACCCCCATAGCCAAAGCCCATTGCCCCATACGTGTCCAGTCCCCCATATTGACCACATCACTCACTGCGCCCATGGTGCAAAAGTGAGTTCGTTGTGCGATCGCCCCAAAGGCGAAAGAAATAAAGAAACCAGCCCACAGCACTTGCTGAGTCAGCGTCACGATCTCCGAAATTTGCATATGTCTGTATGTATAACGAGGCGAACGAACGGGAACAAACCGCTACTTAAGGCGTGCAAGCCGCTCTTTGCCAGCAACGGCGGCTTCTGATTGTGGATAGTTCTTTAATAATTCATCCAGAGTCTTGCGCGCAGCGCGTGTGTCTTTCAGCTCAGCCTGACAGTTGGCAATGGACAACGTTGCCTCAGGCGACCGCAAGTGATCAGGAAACTGCGCTACCAATGACCTGAAATTGGTCACAGCTTCCTTGTATTCCCGTGTTGCATACTGTGCATTGGCTAGCCAAAACAGAGCAGAAGGAATATATCCACTTTGGGGGTAGCGCTTGATAACGTCAAAGAATGCCGTTTGCGAGGCCGCAAACTCACCCTTGCGAAATACCGCCAAAGCCGCTTCGTAATCCTTTTTTTCTGCCGGCTCAACCGTGAAGTCGCGTCCATCTACGGTGACCTTCACAGGTTCGACTTTGCGTAAACGCTCATCCAAACCTCCAGCCAAATCCTTTTGGCGTCGCTGCACTTCCGACACTTCTTGCGCCATCTGCTCGTTCTGTCCCCGTAACTTCGCCTGATCTTGCTTCAGTATTTCAATTTGGTTTTGAAAATCCAACAGAGATCGCCTGAGTTGCGCATTGTCTTCGTTGATGTGCTTCATGTCATCAGACAAACGTTTAGCGGCATCATCATGGGTTTGACGCAGGCTGTCGACGCGCTGGCGTAAATCCAAAATAGCTTTACGTGCCTCTTCGTCGTCAAACAAACCTGCATGCGATGCGGCACAACCCAAACCCAGTGCTACAGCAACCAGCCAACGGTTAAGCATAACGTGACGGCTGCGCGCCTGAATACCCACCTTGAAGACCGTCGGCATCATGGGCGGTAAGTCACTTCAGCCCGGCGATTCTTGGCCAGAGAAACCTCATCAGTTCCCGTCGCCAAAGGCTTTTCCTTGCCAAAGCTCACCGCTTCAACCTGGGCATCGGCAACACCCAACAGACCTAACGCGCGGCGCACGGCCTCAGCACGCTTTTGCCCCAACGCCAAATTGTATTCACGACCACCACGCTCATCAGTGTGCCCTTCGACCACAGACTTGCGAGCCCGATCCGCTTTCAAGTAGCGCGCTTGCGTGTCCAGCAATGTTTGGTACTCGGACTTGACAACAAAACTGTCGTAATCAAAAAAGACAATGCGGTCTCCCGCAGGCCCTATCTTGTCTTGCCCGTTTTTGCCAAGGTCAACTGCGACTACATCGCGAGAAGCACTGGCACCATTTTTGCTGGTATCGGTTGTGCTGCTGCCTAGAGGTGAAACAGGCGTACCCGATTTGTCTTCAACTGGTGGCGTATCCAACTTAACACCTGAAGCGCAACCTGCCAACAACACCGCTAAAACACTGGTCAATACGATTTTTTTCATACGTCATCACTCCTGTTCAGTTATTAATGTGGTGCTTGTAGCCCTTGAGCAACCTGCACCATCCCTTATTACTTCAATGCTGGACCCCAGTCCGGCTCACGAATATCACCACCTTGACTTCCTAGGCGCGCCTTAATTTTCCCATCCAGCGTCGTCGTCATCAGAGTATCTCGACCTTGCGATTGGGTGGCATACACAATCAACCGGCCATTAGGTGCAAAACTGGGGCTCTCATCGGCGGACGTATCCGTGATTACATTGGCAGCACCTGTAGTCAGATCCAGTACATGCAGCCTGAATGCCCCATTGATACGAGATACATAGGCCAAAGTCCGACCATCAGGGCTTATCGCCGGCGATATGTTGTAGCTCCCCACAAAACTCACCCGCTCAATACCCCCACCACTGGCTGGCATGCGGTAAATCTGCGGCGATCCCCCACGGTCGCTGACAAAGTAGATGTTTTTGCCATCTGGTGCGTAAACCGGCTCAGTGTCAATGCTGTTGGACTGCGTCAGCCGTTTTGGTTCCCCACCGCGCGCATCAATGGCGTACAACTGCGATCCACCATCACGACTCAAGGTTGCTACCACGGTACTGCCATCAGGTGACCAACAGGGCGCACTGTTAGACCCTCGAAAATTTGCAAGCAAGCGACGGCGGCCATTCACCACGTCATGCACGTAAATCACGGGTTTGCGCGATTCAAACGACACATATGCCAACTGCGTCCCGTTGGGTGACCATGCCGGTGAAATAATCGGCTCAGAGCTCGCCAAAGCACTTTGTGCCCCTTCACCATCCGCATCAGACACCCACAGGTTGTAGCGCAAATTGGCTTTGGTGACGTAGGCCAAGCGGGTAGAGAAAACCCCCTTCTCTCCCGTTAATTTCTCGTACAAGGCATCTGCAATGCGGTGTGCAGCGAGCCGCAACTCAGACGCGTTAACCGCGTAGCTCTGCCCCCCCAAGTCCTGCCCACGAACCACATCCCACAAACGGTAGCGCACATCAAAGCGGCCATCGGCCAAGCGGCTCACGCTGCCCGTCACCAAAGAATCCACCGCTTTTTGTCGCCACATTGAGAAATCCGGGCGACTGGTCTCATCCAGAGTCACACCAGCGGCGTCAGCAGCTCGAAACTGGCCACTGCGCTCCAGATCAGCCTGTGCAATCGACGCAATTTTTTGAGGCGACTGGTCTTCACCCCGAAATGCCGCCAAAGCAACCGGTAGCTGCACTTGCCCCACACCGGAGACTTCAACACGGAACTGTGCCCATGCGGGCAAACCGATCAAGCTGACTGCACCAAGCAGAGAACGACGAGACAAAGAAGACAGAAAAGTAGTGGGAGAATGCATTTCAAGACTATAGCAATGTTGCTAAAACAAACGTAAGGAGGACAGCAATCTGTTCAGCTGAGCAGACTTCAAGAATCTGACCGCTGCGCTGCGGTACGGCACAGACAATAAAGCTCAAAGTATTTTCCGTAGGCCGCTTGCGCTTGCATCGCGCATACAGCAAAGCCCATCGCCCCATCTAAAAACCCGAGACGCACAATATAAGAACGCACAAAAGCAATCCCCCCCGAAGCCACAGCACGCCATAACGTAGTGACTTGACCCTGTGCATGGCGCTGAATGGCCCAATCGTGGCTGTAATGCTGCAATTTTTTCCAATAATCTGCGGGCGTACGGTAGCTGTAATGCAGCAGCGCCGTGGTGAAGCGCCCTACAGTTGCCTTGTTTGACTGACCCCTCCCATGTGGCACCAAGCGCTCATGTACCCAGTCATCGGAAAATCTGAACTGAGATCTCCGAAACAAACGACAAACCCTGTCAGGCGTCCAACCACAGTGGTGAATCCAAGCACCGCAAAACTGCGTTAATCGCGGAATATCAAAGGCATCTGCCGGTACTTTAAAATGACCATCTAGCACTTCAGCCTTGGCCAATGCGGCCTGAATCTCTAATGCTAGACGCTCAGGCACCCGCTCATCTGCATCCAGTGACAGAACCCACTCATGCTGAGCCAAGGCCAGTGCTCGGTTTTTTTGGGCACCAAAACCCTGCCAGTCGCTACAAACCGTCACGGTTGCCCCCTGTGCTTGGGCCAGCGACACCGTACTGTCGGTGCTTCCACCATCGACAACTACAATCTGCTGCGCAAATTGCACAGATTGAAGGCATTCCGCTATGTTGTGCGCTTCATTTTTTGCGATGACGATAACGGTAAGTTTTGATTTCATGGGATCGTTTTCAGCGGGATGGTATCACCCCCAAAACACCTCACAATGCTGTGCGAAGCACTGCTCACCATGGTCAATCCCCCGCCACACAAGCCCAGAATGACCTTAGCACGATCGATTTTTCAATCTACACCGCCATTTCCTCTTAAAGCACTGGACAACATGGCTTACGCCTTTGCCTTGGTGCTGGCGTTTGGCTTGCCGTGGTCAGGTGCACTGTTCCGCATAGGCCTAGTAGGCATGGTAGCGTGTTTATTTCTATCGCTTTCCTGGATTAAATACTGGCGTGAAACGGTGTATTCCGCCCCTGTAGCTATTGCTATGGCACTTTTGGCGTGGATTATGGTGGGGGCTGCATATTCCATAGCGCCTTATGAATTGATAGCACACGATATACGGCATTATCGAAAGCTGCTGGCATTGATTCCTTTCATCATGCTGTGCCGCACCCATGAGCGAAGGATAGGCGTGATTTATGCCTTGCTTGCCGGTGCAAGCGTACTGTTGGCACCGACAGTACTTGATGCGCTGGGCATTCACCAATTGTTCGGTTTTATACTGGCAAGTATTGCCAATGAACACTACCAAGCACTTGACAGTGACAAGGCCAAGAATCTCGTCTACTGGCGTAATCATATTGTGCACGGCTACTTTGTTTGCATACTGCTGGCAGCCTGTATTGCATTTTCAATTCACAAGAATAAATATAAATTTATTTATATATTATTTGCATTAATTTGTACATTTGATTTGTTTTTTCTTATCCGCGGCAGAGCGGCATTGTTGTGTGGCTTTTTTATTTTTCCGCTACTTGTTTTAAAAACCTTGAAATCTACAAAAGCTAAAGCAATGACTATCATAGTTTTATCTTTAATTCTTTACGCATTAACATTTATCCCGCATATTCACCAAAGAATAAATTCCATCGCCACGGAAACAGAATCATACACGAGTACATCACAACTTGTTACATCAGCAGGCACACGAATTCATTACTGGACACTCAGTAAAAAAATGTTCATACAACACCCTATTCTAGGAGAGGGCTTAGGTTCATTCAGAAACACATTGGTAATACAAAAAGACCCGCTGGTCAGTAGCAATCATTTTCACGCACACAATGAATTCATCACCCTATCATCTCAAAATGGAATTTTAGGATTTTTACTTTTTTTACTTTTTTTAGCTTATTTGGTAAAAATGACTTTAAAATCCCACAGCAAGGAATTAGGTCTATTTGGATTTTTATTTTTATTTGTCTTTTGTTTTAACGCGCTCACTGATTCTTCTTTGTTTAATGAACTAGAAGGTTGGACCTTTGTGATGTTGGCAGCGGTGATCGCCTCAGAGCGTTGCTTTCCAACATTGCCACGGGCCAGTAAGGTATGCGCATGAAATGGCTTGAGCAGCTGGCTCGCCAGTCGGTGACACCACCGATTACACGGCTTATTGCCAACAACAGTGACGCTTACTTAGAAAGCACGGGCATTCAGAAGCTCGGCTGGCGTAGCTTCAGACGGCAGCTCGCTGTAGCGCTGACAGGCCAAAACAGCCACTGTTACCAGACAGCATCTCCCACATGGAAAAAAGGGCTGTGGGTGTACGAAGGTATTCCTCAAATCGGAGACGCTTTGATGGATTTAGCACCACGCAGTCTGTTTGCATTGTGTGACATCACCCTAGACTTGGTTGCCCCCCCCCATATTTCAAGCCTCTTTCAAAATGACCCCTGGTTTTGTAACGTTTACTCACTAACACAAACTTCTGATTTCAAAAAAAATCACTACGATTTTGTCATAGCGATGAGCCACAAACACCGGTCTTTAAAATACAAGAAAAAACTGTGCCCTGCCCTACCCTGGCTGTCAATCCACGAGCATTTCACGGGGCCTGAATTTCAAAGAGCTGAATTTGCCACACAGCGGATAGTTGATTTGTTCAACATTGAAATCTCTCATCAAGACTTCAATTACCACGCACAGCAAAAACTCAAACCTTTTCCAGATAATTTAAAAACCATACCAAACCGACCCTTAACAATAGGCATAACGGTAGGGGGCGTGGACGGTAAACGAATTTACCAACACTGGGTTTCTGTCCTTCAGCAGCTGGAAAAATACCCTCTGTCATTCGTGCTGCTGGGCTCTGAAAATGGAACAAGCTGTGCGCAAAGTATCGAAGCACTGTGCCCTTGCGTCAAAATAGACAACCAAGTCAATCGCCGCACTCTGGCGGACTGCCGTGACATCATGGCGCAACTGGATTTGGTGCTGTGCTGTGATGGGGGTTTGATGCATTTGGCTCTGACCACCACCACACCCGCAGTCTGTCTTTTTAATTCTCTCGTTGATCCCGATTGGCGCTTGCCCGAGTCGAATAATTGCACCGCTCTTCAATCGTCTACTGCTGAAGTCAGTGGTATTGCGCCTGAATTGATTGCCCGCAAAGTGGTAACACTTTTAAACCTTGAGTCCTCTGCTGAATGAACGTCTCTTTTCTCAGGTCTTTCAGCGCACGCTGTCGCCGCATGGCACCGTACTTTGCAGGCTGTGGCCCCGCACTCGCGGCGTGCATCGTGGCAGTGTGCATCGGTGCAGCCACCGAACCGGCCATTCCTGCGCTCATGCGGCCGCTCCTTGACCAAGGTTTTCAAGCTGGTGCACTGAACCTGTGGCTGGTACCCGCTGCCATCATGGGTCTGTTCGCCTTGCGTGGTATGGCTGGTTTCGTCGCTCAGTACGGGCTGGCCTACATGGCAAACCAAGCCATGCTGGGTTTGCGTAAAGCACTTTTTGACAAAGTGCTTTACGCCGACCTGTCCCTGTTCACCCGTACCCATGCTGGCTCCAGTGGTCTGTCGAATACCGTGGTGTACGAGGTGCAAACCGGGGTCAACCTGCTGGTCAATGCCCTCCTCTCGCTCATCAAAGACTCGTTGACGCTGGTCGCGCTGATGGGCTATTTGCTCTATATCAACTGGAAATTAACACTGTTTGTGCTGGTGATTTTCCCCGCCGTCGCCTGGGTCATGAAAGTGCTGTCGCGCCGCCTGCACAGCATCACCCGCTCCAGCCAAACCGCCACCGACCAATTGGCCTACGTGGTGGAAGAAAACGTGCTGACCCACCGCTCGGTGCGGCTGCATGCCGCCCAGGCTCAGCAGGCGGGACGCTTTGATGTCCACAACAACGAGCTGCGGCGACTCGCCATGAAGGCTACTGTCGCCGCCTCCGCCATGACACCCCTGACGCAAATGGTGGCCGCCGCAGCGCTGTCTGGCGTGATTTGCACCGCGCTCTGGCAGAGCGCCAGCAGTGGCATCACCGTGGGTACGTTTGCCTCCTTCATCACCGCCATGCTGATGCTGGTCGCCCCCATCAAGCATTTGTCCGAATCTGCCTCGCCCATCACCCGAGGCTTGGCGGCTGTCGAGCGTGGCCTTGATTTGATTGAACACACGGCACAAGAAGCCACGGGCAGCCACACCACGGCCCGTGCCATCGGCCATATCGCCTTCCAAGACGTGACGGCACGCTACGCTGGTAACACCACCGACACCCTGAGCCATGTCGATTTGGACGTATCCCCTGGCCAAACTGTTGCACTGGTTGGTACATCGGGCGCTGGCAAAACCACCCTGGTCAACCTGCTGCCACGCTTTGTAGACCCTGCTTCAGGAGAAATTCGTTTGGATGGCGTACCCCTGCCCCAATGGGACGTCCACAACCTGCGCCAGCAGTTGGCCTTCGTCAGCCAGGACGTGACGATGTTCAACGACAGCATCGCTCACAACGTCGCCCTAGGTAGCTCACCTGACCGCCCGCGTGTCAATCAGGCGCTGGAGGCCGCAAACCTCGGCAGCTACGTGGCGTCTCTCCCACAAGGCATGGACACGCTGGTCGGCCACAACGCCACACAACTCTCCGGCGGCCAGCGCCAGCGCCTCGCCATCGCCCGCGCGATCTACAAAGATGCGCCAGTGCTGATTCTGGACGAGGCCACGTCCGCCCTCGACACCGAGTCCGAACGCGCCGTGCAAGACGCGTTACAACGCCTGATGGCGGGACGCACCACGCTCATCATTGCGCACCGGCTGTCCACCATCGAGCACGCCGACCGGATTGTGGTGATGCAAACCGGTCGCATTGTTGAATCAGGCACGCACACCTCCTTGCTGGCCGCCGATGGCGCGTATGCCCGGCTGCATAACGTGGCACGAGCCTCGGGTACAGGTGAAATCGTGGATATACCGATGGATTCACAGACAACCGAACCAAGCCCAGAGGCCGCAGCATGACCCCCTCTTCAACGTCTTCAACGTCTTCAACGTCACCAACACAGCCGTCCAAAGCCTCCATCAGCGGCTTCACATTTATCCGCAACGGCGTAGATTTGGGCTTCCCCTTCGAGGCCTCCATCCGCTCCTTGCTGCCGTTGGTCGATGAATTTGTCGTGGCGGTGGGCGAAAGCAGCGACGACACACTGGCCCGCGTCAAAGCCATAGGCGATCCGAAAATTCGCATCATCGAGACCCTGTGGAACGAGCGCATGGCCGACCGAGGCTTTGTGTATGCGCAGCAAAAAATGATCGCGCAGTTTTCCTGCACGGGTGACTGGGCGTTTTACCTGGAAGGCGATGAGGTGGTGCATGAAGACGACTTGATCGCCATCCGCGCCAGCGTCGACAAACACCACAACAATCCCGCCGTGGAAGCCCTGGCCTTCGACTACCGCCACTTCTACGGTTCCCCCGACTGGGTGTCGATCAGCCCCGGCTGGTACCGGCGCGAGTGCCGCCTGATCCGCAACACCATCCGCAGTTACGCCCCCGATGGCCAGTACTGGCTGGTGACAACCGATCATAAAAAGGGCCGTAACCCGCAAGCCGCCCTGGCCAATGCCCACATCTACCACTACGGGTGGATTCGCCGCAACGAAGCCATGCAGGCCAAACTCGACCGCGTGGCCAAGTACTGGGCCACAGCCGCCACCAAAATTGTGTACAGCCAATTCGATGCGCGAGCGCTGGCCCCCTTCAAAGGCAGCCACCCCCAAGAAGTGATGGACTGGTTGCGCACCGATGCAGAGCCTGAACTGCACATTGACCCGAACTACAAACCCACGCCCAAAGAAAACAAGTACAACCTGATGCGCGTGCTGGAAAACTGGACGGGCCGTGACTTCAGCCGTAAGCATTTCAAGCTGGTGGTTTGAAGCCACTTAAAGCCGCCTCAAACCTCTGGCGTGCTCGCTACAGCGAAGTAAATCGCCTCTTGCTGACGCGCTTTCTCTGGCCACACATGGCTGAGGGCAAATTCACGGGCGTTGTTAATAAGTGTTTGACGCAGCGGCGCATCGTTCAATGCTTGGTCAACCGCCTGCGCCAGAGCTGCTGCATCGTGCGGATTTGATAGCAACAGAGCGTTATGCCTGTTGCTGAGAAGCGTAGAAATACCGCAGTAGCTCGCACCACTCACCACCACCGGCAAGCCCTGCGCCATCGCTTCCAACACCACCATCGCGAAGGTGTCTTCCATTGTGGGGTGAACCAGCACATCGGCAGCTTGGTACGCGGGAGTGACATCGCTCAAGGCTCCAAGAAAAAACACCCGCTCTGCCAGCCCCAAGCTCTTGACTTTGACCTCGAACGGTGCTTTTTGTGTCGTGTTGCCCACCACCGCCAGCACTGCGGAAGGGTTATTTTTTGATAGCAGCTCTAGCGCATCCAGTGTGCTGTTAAGACCCTTTTTACGGTAATCATTGCCCACTAAAAGCAGGCAAGGCACGCCCTGGGGCAATCCCAAGGCGGTACGGGCGGATTGGCGCTCAGCAGCGCTGGCCACACCTTCGGGGGCATCGACACCGGGCACCAGCACACTCAAGGCGGATGCGCAGGCAGGAAAGGTGGCCGCCATCACATCGCGCAGGCTATCCGACGTGACCACCACGCAGCGCTCAGCGCCGCCCACACCAGCCCGAAAGCGGGACAACTCAAACCCAAGGTACGCCAACAAACGCGGGCTCGTCACCACCTTCAGCCAACGCAAAACCCAGCGAAACCCGGCGCGCCCCTGAAACAGGTTGTGCCATACCGGCAACACGTGCACGGTCTGCACGTTGCCATGCCAGGTGTTTTCATGCGAATGCACTACATCAAACCCTTGGCGGGTGGCCCACCAGGTGGCCGTGGCGTACCAGAGTTGGTTCACCCAGCGTGGTTTTTTCAGCGGTGCGGACACCCGGTGGTAGGTCACGCCGGGCCACTCGTGGTCAATCTGCTGGGCGAAGACATGCACCTCATGGCGTTCGGCAAGTTGCTCAACCAGGGCTATCGAATAGCGCTCAGCGCCGCCGCCTGTGGGGGCAAAGTTGCGGTTGAAAACAGCAATCCGCAAGGATTTGGCTTTCTGCATCACCGCTCGCCACCTTTGCTGTCCTCATACGCCGTGGCCAGCTTCAGCCACAGCACGGGCAAGCTGGTGGAACGCAGCACCGGCACGCGGTCAAGCTGCAAGGGATCGCTACCCACCTCGCAGCGCCCGCGCCGCGTGGTGGTGGCGGTGGTGAAACCGGCCTCACGCACCATGGCGACATGCGCAGGCTGGTATTCACCATAAGGGTAGCAAAAATGCTGTACCGGGCGTTGCAGCAGCGTCTCCAGTACCGCCTTTGAACCTGCAATTTCGTCCTGTGCCGTAGCCATATCCAAGGCGGGCAGGTGGGCATGGTGCCGGGTATGTGCCCCGATTTCCTGCCCTCCCGCCACCCAAGCACGAAGCTGGGCATCGTCCATCAACGGTGTCTGGGCAATGCCCACCTCGGCATCCCACCGGTTGGTCTGGCCCGCCATGTCACTCACCGCGTAGCAAGTGGACGTGAAGCCGTGACGCTGCAAGACTGGCAGCGCATGGCGCAGGTTGTTCACAT
Source organism: Betaproteobacteria bacterium (assembly GCA_025356445.1). GTDB lineage: Bacteria > Pseudomonadota > Gammaproteobacteria > Burkholderiales > Burkholderiaceae_C > Defluviibacillus. Next base: position 13,117 of record JANXSZ010000019.1, read on the forward strand.
AACCGTCGTCAAATGTGATGCCAACGACTTTGCCCGTGCGCTCGCTGCTCAACTCTCCGCTAAGGTAAGGTTGCAAATCGGTCATCGAGACACCCCTGTAGCCCAGCCACCGCAGCAGCCGCATTTGCCGCGCAAACGCTTGTGGGCTGACATACAGGCTGCGAAACGGTGCGCCCTTGGGTGGAGCCGCGTCAATCTGGTGGTAGACCAGAATCGGGATGGGATGCGGATTTTGGGTACTTTGCACAACCGGCATCACAGCAAAATAATGTCGTACTGCTCTTGCCCAAAGCTGGCCTCGCTTTGCAGCGATACCGGCTTGCCGATGAAATCGCTAAGGCCTGCCAAATGCTGACTTTCTTCGTCCACCAGCATCTCGATCACGCCGGGAGCGGCCACCACGCGGAATTCACGCGGGTTGAATTGGCGGGCTTCGCGCAAAATTTCGCGCAAGATGTCATAGGCCACGCTTCGGGCCGTCTTCACGCTGCCCTTGCCTTGGCACACGGCGCAAGGCTCGCACAGCATGTGGGCCAAGGATTCACGGGTGCGTTTGCGCGTCATCTCCACCAAACCGAGCTGCGAGAACGTGCCCGCTGTGGTTTTCACACGGTCACGGCCCAGATGCTTGCGGAATTCGGCCAGCACCGCGTCTTTGTGGTCAGTGCGGTTCATGTCGATGAAATCGGCAATGATGATGCCACCCAGGTTACGCAGCCGCAGTTGGCGGGCGATGGCACCGGCGGCTTCCAGGTTGGTTTTGAAGATGGTGTCGTCAAAATTGCGCGCCCCCACAAAACCACCGGTGTTCACGTCCACCGTGGTCAGCGCCTCGGTTTGGTCCACGATCAAATAGCCGCCAGATTTCAACTCCACACGGCGGCCTAGAGCGCGGGCGATCTCTTCGTCCACACCGTACAAATCGAAAATCGGGCGTTCACCCTTGTAGTGCTGCAATTTTTCAGCCGCTGCGGGCATGAATTCATGGGCAAATGCCTGCAATTTTTCAAACTGTTCCCGCGAATCCAGGCGAATGCTTTGTGTGCCCTCACCCACCAAATCGCGCAACACCCGTTGCAGCAGGTTCAAATCTTGGTGCAATATCGACTGCGGTGGCAAGCGCATGGACGCATCTTTGGTGCGCGTCCAGGCTTTGCGCAGGTAGGCCACGTCATCGGCCAGTTCGGCATCGCTGGCATCTTCGCCGTTGGTGCGCAAGATGAAACCGCCATGCACCGCCGGATCACCCGCAATCGCCAGCAGGCGCTGGCGCAGCACCTCGCGCTGGTCGGCAGGGATTTTTTGCGAGATGCCGATGTGGTCGTCTTGCGGCAAAAACACCAGCAAACGGCCTGCAATGCTGATCTGCGTGGAAAGCCGTGCGCCTTTGGTGCCAATGGGGTCTTTGATGACTTGCACCATCAGGGCTTGGCCTTCAAACACCTGTTTTTCAATCGGCACGGGCGGACTGTCGCGCTCCTCGCCGTGGGCGGCACGCACTGCCGGGTGTGCACCTTGCAAATCAGCCACATGCAAGAACGCGGCGCGCTCCAAGCCAATGTCGATGAAGGCGGACTGCATACCGGGCAACACACGGGCCACCTTGCCCAGATAGACGTTGCCCACCAAGCCACGCTCAAGCGTACGCTCGACGTGGATTTCTTGCACTGCGCCATGCTCCAGCACCGCAACACGGGTTTCCTGGGGTGACCAGTTGATGAGAATGTCTTGTTGCATAGGGGTTACGTTGATTCTTGTTGTTGTGTTGTGAAAGAAGGCGCGTTGGGTCAAACGGTGAAGCCGATGCTGCGCAGCAGCCCCGTCGTCTCGAACATGGGCAAGCCCATGATGCCGGAATAAGAGCCACTGATGTGCGCAATGAACGCCGCCGCCCGCCCCTGCACCGCGTAAGCTCCAGCCTTACCCAAGGGCTCACCGCTGTCGGCATAGGCTTGGATTTGAGCGGCATTCACAGGTGCAAAGCGAACTTTGGACACGCTCAAAGCGGTAAAACGCTCGTCGCCACGCTGCACCGCCACAGCCGTCAGCACCCGGTGGGTATGGCCTGACAACGCGGTGAGCATCGCTTGGGCATGCGCAGCGTCATCGGGTTTGCCAAAAATCGTCCGCCCCATGGCAACCGTGGTGTCCGAGCACAGCACGGGCGCGTCAGGGAAACCACGGGCCTTCATCCGCTGCACAGCCGCATCAAGCTTCAGGCCTGTAACGCGCTGTACATAAGCTGTAGGTGCTTCGTTTTTAAGAGCAAGCTCCAAGGCTTCGGCATCTTCGGAGGCATCGGGCAAGAGCAACTCATGGCGAATACCAAGTTGCTCCAGCAGTTGACGACGACGAGGGCTTTGGGAGGCGAGGTAGAGGAAAGTGGGCAACATAACGATCAAGCCATCAGGCTTGCAATAAATGACAGTCCAACACAAGGCGCAAATCGCAGAGGCTAGTTAATGGGCTTGATGTGGAAGCAGGGGTTAATTGACTGAATATAGTCTGTATTTAGGTACAAACCACAGGGCTTCAGCGGCCTTCAGAATTGCACCGCCTTGGTGCCATTCATCCCATCAAGCAAAAATAAGGGTAACTACCCTAGGAAATTCAACGAAATTCCTGTGGTACGAACTTTGCACGTCTAGGACAAAACCTCCAATTGGGAAAGTCATCATGCCTGAAGTCTCTGGTGCATATTCATTAGATATTTCAACCACAGCCATTTCACAGCCATTGCGCCTGAGCATGCAACAAAGCTTGCGCCCCAACGCACTGGAAGACACCGCAGGATTTGGCCGCTGGTGGTTTGATCCTGAGACCTCGCAAATCGTCCTGTCTGCGGCAGCTGCACGCTACCTCAACGTAGGGGAGAGGCATTACCACCGAGTTGACGACTGCTTCATCCACCTTGTTGCAGATGACATGCTGCGATTGATGCGCAAAATGAACAGCAGACCTGCGCACCTCTTTCATTGTGAATTTCGCGTCATCAGCACAACGGAGGGGCTGCGCTGGTTGCGTCTGAACTCGCTTCCTGAAGAGGCGTCCGCGCCCAATATCCTCAGCGGCATTGTGGTGGACATCACCGCCATCAAGCTGACGGCCATGCGTGAACGCCTGGGCTTCGAATTGACTGCGTTTCTGGTGGGCTCCCATACCCTCAGTGATGCCGTCACCAATGTCATTCAATTGATATGCAAGAACCTGGGCTGGGAATGGGGCGCCTACTGGGCTTTGGAGCATTCGCCGCAAGGCGTGCCGCAACTGGCTTGCAAACACCACTGGCACCACCCTGAGCACGATATGACAGCGTTCAGCGCGACGAGTGCTGCGCTGCGCATGGTACACGGCGAAGGCTTGGTGGGCCGCGTTTGGCAAAGCGGCAAACCCAGTTGGGTGGAGGACATGGCAAGCGATTCACGCTTTTTGCGGCGCACCAGTGCAAGAGCGTGTCAATTGTGGTCAGGTTATGTTTTCCCCGTCACTTATCTCTCTGAAGATGGACAGCAACATACCCCTGGCGTGCTTGAGTTCTACAGCAGCTTGTCACGCCAACCGGAAGCACAGCTGCCCAACCTGTCCGCCACGATAGGGGCGCTCATCGCGCAAACAGCGCAACGGCTGGAACACCAAGCCCAGATCCTCCACATGGCACAGGTGGACGAACTGACAGGGCTTGCGAACCGCAGTCATTTCCACGCGCAGCTGGCAAAGGCTTGCGCCCAGACCACCAAGGCGAGCGCCTCCTTTGGCCTGATGTTCATTGACCTTGACCGATTCAAAGCCATCAATGATGCGTTTGGGCACGATGCAGGCAATGTCGTCTTATGTGAATTTGCACGCCGCCTGCAAGCCTTGGTGCCCGACGGCGCAAGTGCGGGTCGGTTAGGTGGCGATGAGTTTGCACTGCTGTTGCCTGGCTGCGCCGTGCAAGCCCTGGCAACACTGGCAGAAGAAATACTGCAAACAGCCCGTACACCGTTCATTTATGAAGGTGTTGAACTCGCCATATCCGCCAGTATCGGCATCAGCACATGGCCAGAAAATGGTAAAACAGTGCCGGAACTGCTGCGCAGCGCAGACTCCGCTATGTACCGCATCAAGCAGCAGGGCAAAAATGGATGTGATTTCTTTTCAAATACCAGCCCGTGTGTCTTGGCACAGCAGCAGTCATCGCTGGCCCAACGGCTTGCCATCGAAACCGAGCTTCACCACGCGCTGCAGGGGAACGAGCTGTTTCTGGTCTACCAACCGATCATTGACATCACCACTGGAAAACTCCACGCGGTAGAAGCGCTGATCCGGTGGAAACGCCCTGATGGCAAATGGATACCTCCCGATGTGTTTATCCCCATTGCAGAACAAAGTCACCTCATTGTGCAAATCGGGAAATGGGTGATAGCGCAAGCGTGCCGGGATCTGGCACAGCTTCGCAAAATCCACTTTAAAGACCTGAAGATTCATGTGAACATGGCCGCATCGGAGTTCACCAGCAGTGCGCTGCCTGAAGAACTGCTCAGACTGGTCACGGCATTGGGCATTGAGCCCCAAAGTGTCTCGCTGGAACTGACGGAAGGTATGTTGATGAAGCACCCCGATCAGGTAATTCCTGTCATGCACACCTTGCGGCGACTCGGTTTTGAAATCAGCCTGGACGACTTTGGCATGGGCCATTCATCGCTGTCATTGCTGAAAAACCTGCCCATTTCCTCTCTGAAAATTGACCGCTCTTTTGTGACTGGCCTAGGGCAACAGTCACACGACAGCGCCATCGTTAAAACCATTGTCGATCTGGGTTTGCATTTGAATTTAAAAACCATTGCCGAAGGCATTGAAACCGAATCGCAACTAGAGATTCTGAAGCAGTCCGGGTGCACCTTGGTGCAGGGCTTTTTGCTCAGCAAGCCACTCAGCCTTGCTGATCTGCTGACGCACAACCCCACGGGACGGTGGGATGTGATCTCCAACTTTTGAAAGGCAGACCCCATGTCATCATCTACCACCGCTGGCTACACTTTGTCCCGCAGCACAAATACCCCAGAGCGCTCAGCCACGCCACAGCTGACAGGGGAAATGTTTGCCACACTCATCAACCTGTCAGGACGTCGGCGCTTCACCTCACAGCGCGTCGTGCTTTATGCCGTGCTGGCAGCAGACAAGGATATCTCCATGGCCAGCATCGCCCATGATGCGCTAGGGCTGTTCAGAGATGCACACACGGCACTCGTGAAAGGCAGCGACACCATGCCAGGCATCTTCTGCCCCGCGTTACAAGAAGCCTACTTTGGGCCCCCTCAGGGGAATAAAAAAATCTGTGATTTCATGGAATTGGCTGAGCGGGCATTGCACGCCATCCAATCGGGCTGGCGCCAGGTGCCGACGTTGCTCAACGAGTTGATAGAGAGCACCACCCCTTTGCTGGCTATTTTGAACAGCATCACCGCTATTTATGAAAAAGAAGCGAGTGGCTACGCCAGCAAGGCCAAAAACCAATTACGCGATGTGATGAGCGAGATAAAGGATATTTCTAAGCAAGCACATATGGTGGCTTTCAATGCACAGATCATTGCGGCACGCGCAGGCACCGCTGGACGTGAATTTTCAGTGGTAGCCAATGTACTGACCAGCATCACCGGAAAAATTGACAGCCTGGTGCAAGCCGCGCTTGCCGAATCCAAAGCCTAGTCCGCACACATTGCAGGACTTAACGACAACCTGATGGCGCCTCCCGCTATCGTTGGCTTACTCCCGATGGTACGGATGCCCTGCGTTCACTGACCACGCCCGGTACAGCTGCTCCACCAACAGCACCCGGGCCATCGCGTGGGGTAGCGTCAAATCAGACAGGCGAATACGTTCGTGGGCAGCCTGTTTGAAGGCGGGGTCGAGGCCATCAGGGCCACCGATAACGAGGGCGACGTTATCGCCCTCCAGCTGCCATGACTTGAGACGTGCGGCCAGTGCAACGCTCGTGAGGGTGGTGCCGCGCTCATCCAGCACGACAATGCGGCTGCCTTTGGGAATGGCGGCCTCAATGCGCTCGCGCTCAGCAGCGTAGAGCGTCTCCAGGCTTTTGCTGGCGCGGGGTTCGGTTTTGACAGCTTTGAGCTCAACGCGAAGCTCAGGTGGAAAGCGTTTGGCGTAATCGTCCCAAGCAGTTTGTGCCCAATCGGGCACCCGCAGCCCGACGGCGACGATCAACAACTTCATCGCTACGCAGTCCGTCCGCTTATCCGCTTAATCGGCTTTTTTGGCAGCAGCCCGTTTGACAGGGGCTTTTTTGGCGGGTGACTTCACGGCTGCTGTTTTCGCAGCGGCCTTGGTCACTGTGGTGGCTTGAGCCTTCACGACCACCGTGGTGGGCTTGGTGGTGGGGGATTTCTTGGCAGGGGATTTCTTGGCTACCACGGGCGCGCCCGTAGCGGTCAAGGCCCGCTTGCCGGGTACTGCTGCACGCTTCACGGGGCTGGCGCGTTTACGGCCAGCGGTTTTGGCGGCACGGGCAAGCTTTTCAGCGCGTTCAGCTTCTTCTGCTGCATTTTTAGCATCACGCTCAGCCGTTTTGACGGCACTGCTGCGGCGCAGCGAGGTGCTTTCAGGTTTGGCCTTCTTGGCAGGTGCTTTTTCCACTTCAGCCACAACAGGCTTGGCCGCACCGAATTTCATGCGGACGGGAGTTTCGCCCCACAGCTCTTCAAGGTGGTAGTACTGGCGAATCGCCGGTTGCATGATGTGAACAACAGCCGCACCGCAGTCCACAATGATCCATTCACCGTTTTCTTCACCTTCCACGCGGGGCTTGGGGAAACCGGCTTCGCGCACCGCATCGCGCACGCTGGACGCAAGGGCTTTGGTTTGGCGGTTCGATGTACCGCTCGCAATGATGACGCGCTCAAACAGGGCAGACAAAGCTTCGGTGTCGAACACCACGATGTCTTGCGCTTTCACATCCTCCAAGCCGTCAACGATGATGCGTTGCAGTTTTTGAACGTCTTTTTTGCCGACGCTCTCAGAGGTGGTCGCAGAGGCGGCTAAAAATTTAGCGGAAGAAGAACGTGCGGTAGAAGTAGTAGCCATCAAGTTGAGTGATAAAGGTGGTGGTGCGCAATATAGCGCGCAATGGGCTCGCTGACCAGACCATGAATATCCTGGTCTGTGGCAACGCGGTGGCGGATGTCGGTGGCACTGACCGCCATAGGGGGTAAGTGCAGCGATTCAAAGCGACTCCGGGCGAGCCCTGGTGGAACCTGTGAATCAGCATCAATTGAGCCTGCTGTGCGTGCCGTAGTGGCGCGACCAGCTACACAAATTATAGCGATTCGCAAAATATCCTCAAAACGGTGCCAGTTTGACAAGGCCATCGCCTGGTCTGCGCCAATGATGAGGAAGAGTTGACAGCCTGGATTTTCGGCTTGCAACTGCGTCAGCGTGTCAATGGTGTAGGTCGGGCCAGCACGCAACAGTTCACTGGCATCGATTTGCGCTTGCGCAAGATCGGCAAAAGCCAATTGCGCCATAGCCAAACGGTGCTCGGGTGCGGTCAAGGTACGGCTTTTGTGCCACGCATGGCCCGTAGGGAATATTTTTAAAACATCGAGTTGCAACTGCGCCACAGCCAAACGGGCCAGCGCGAGGTGGGCAGCATGCGGGGGATCGAACGCACCACCGAACACGCCAATGCGTTGACTGGTACGTTTGTCCTTACTTTGACCAGAATGCACAGTCAGCGTCAAACCCAATCCCGGCGAACCAAAAAATCCTGCGTCAGCAGCGCTTCCAGTGAGGCGGCCTCATGCTGACGCTGGTAAGACCAGCTCACCAGCGGCGGCATGCTCATCAAAATCGACTCGGTGCGCCCGCCCGACTGCAAGCCAAAGTGCGTGCCACGGTCCCACACCAAGTTGAATTCCACGTAGCGGCCACGCCGGTACAGCTGAAACTGCCGCTCGCGTTCACCATAGGGCATGTCTTTGCGGCGCGCCACAATGGGCAAGTACGCCGTCAGCAAGGACGACCCCACCGCCTGCATCATCGCCAAACTGCGCTCAAAGCCCAGCTCAGAAAAATCATCAAAAAACACGCCCCCCACGCCGCGCTGCTCCTGGCGGTGCTTGAGAAAGAAATACTCGTCGCACCAAGTCTTGAAGCGCGGGTATTTATCGTCGCCAAAAGGCGCGAGCGTATCGCGACAAACGGAATGAAAATGCACAGCGTCTTCGGCAAAGCCGTAGTACGGCGTCAAATCCAGACCGCCACCGAACCAACACACCGGAGCTTGACCTGCAGCCGTGGCCGAGATCATCCGCACATTCATATGTACCGTGGGCACGTAAGGGTTGCGCGGATGGAACACCAGCGACACACCCATGGCCTCAAACGGTGCACCGGCCAATTCCGGCCGGTGCTGGGTGGCCGAAGGCGGTAATTTAGCGCCGCGCACATGCGAAAAACCGCAACCTGCACGCTCGAACACCGCACCGCCTTCGAGAATTCGGGTGATGCCATTGCCTTGCAGCGGTTCGTCAGCGGGCTTTTCCCAAGCGTCGGACAAGAAGCGGCCCCCGTCCACCGCAGCGATGGCAGTGGTAATACTGTCTTGCAAGCCCAGCAAATAATCCCGAACAGGTTGACTGGCTGAAAAGCTCAAGATTTACCAGCCCTGTAGCCAATATCCCGGCGGTACTGCGCGCCCGCAAACTGGATATCAGGAATAGCGTCGTACACCCGCTGCTGCGCAGCTTTCACAGAGTCCCCTAAGGCCGTAACACACAGTACACGCCCGCCAGACGTGCAAATACCGCTATCATTTTTGATGGTTCCGGCATGGAAAACCACCAAATCATCGCAGTCCTTGGGCAGGCCCGTCACCACATCGCCCTTGCGCGGATTCATCGGGTAGCCGTGAGCCGCCATCACCACGCCTAAAGCGGCCCGGCGATCCCATTGCAACTCCAGCTGATCGAGCTTTTCGCCCGTAGCAGCCCAAAGCACATCGAACAAATCGCTTTTCAGACGCATCAAAATCGGCTGGGTCTCTGGATCACCCAAACGGCAGTTGAATTCCAGTGTTTTGACGTGGCCTTGCGCGTCAATCATCAGCCCGGCGTAGAGAAAGCCGGTGTAGACGATGCCATCGGCCTTCATGCCTTTGATGGTGGGCAAAATGATTTCACGCATCGCCCGGCCATGCACATCAGGTGTGACAACCGGTGCGGGAGAGTAAGCCCCCATGCCACCGGTGTTGGGGCCGGTGTCGCCATCGCCCAGGCGTTTATGGTCCTGCGAGGTGGCCAGCGCGGTGACGTTTTTGCCATCGCACAGCACGATGAAACTGGCTTCTTCGCCCGTTAAAAACTCTTCAATCACCACGCGTGGCACAGCCACGCCGTCGTCACCCGCCGCGTGAACCACACCCAGGGTGTTGTCCAGCAACATGAAGTCGATGGCCTCGTGCGCTTCGGCCAGCGTCATCGCCACGACCACACCCTTGCCTGCGGCCAAACCATCGGCTTTCACGACGATGGGCGCACCTTGGGCGTCTACATAAGCGTGGGCGGCGGTGGCATCGGTGAAGGCTTCATACGCGGCTGTGGGGATGCCGTGGCGCTTCATGAAGGCTTTGGAAAAGGCTTTGGAGCTTTCCAGTTGCGCAGCGGCTTGGGTTGGGCCGAAGATCCGCAGGCCATGGGCACGGAACTCGTCCACGATACCGGCAGCAAGGGGGGCTTCAGGCCCTACCACAGTTAACGCTATCGTTTCTGCAGCTGCCCAAGCACACAGGTCTTGCGGTGTAGACAGATTAACAGGGGTAAATCGGGCATCCAAGGCGGTACCACCGTTACCAGGGGCAACGAAGACTTTGTCCACCTTTTCAGACTGTGCCAGCTTCCAGGCCAACGCATGCTCACGGCCGCCGCCACCAACCACCAGTACGTTCATGCGAACGCTGGCTTTTACATTAGATCTGGGCATTGTGATACACCTCTTGCACGTCGTCTAAATCTTCCAGCACGTCCAAGATGCGTTGCATACGCGCCACATCATCTTCGGACAGCTCAACCGTATTGTCAGGTCGCATGGTGACTTCCGCCACCTCGGCCTTGAAGCCAGCCGCTTCCAGTGTGTTTTTCACCGCTTCAAAGTCGGCATAGGCCGTCAGCACCTCGATGGCACCGTCGTCATCTTTGATAACGTCTTCAGCACCGGCTTCCAGGGCGATGTCCATCACCTTGTCTTCGTCGGTACCAGGCGCAAAAATCAGTTGGCCGCAGTGCTTGAACTGGAACGCTACAGCACCTTCCGTGCCCATATTGCCGCCGTACTTGCTGAACGCGTGACGCACCTCGGCCACGGTACGCACTTTGTTGTCCGTCATGGTGTCCACAATGATGGCCACACCGCCGATACCGTAGCCTTCGTAGCGAATTTCTTCGTAGCTCACCCCCGCCAAAGCGCCAGTGGCTTTGTCGATGTTGCGTTTCACCGTGTCAGCGGGCATGTTCGCCGCCTTGGCTCGCTCTACAGCCAGGCGTAAACGCGGGTTTTCTTTGGTATCACCACCACCTTGGCGTGCCGCCACCATGATTTCGCGGATCACCCGCGTCCAGACCTTGCCCCGCTTTTCATCTTGCCTGCCCTTGCGGTGCTGAATATTTGCCCACTTACTGTGCCCTGCCATGCCACAACCTCTGCGTTTTTAGGAATCAAAGGGTCGATTTTACGTTTCGAACGAGTGCGCGCCGGTGCTGTAAGAAATTCAGTACAGATTCACACCCAATCTGGTCTAAAGTCAGGGCTTACCCTTATCTTGCATCTTCATACCCCGCTGAATGCAGCGGCCCCTCTTTATGCGTCAACTTACCCCCTCCGGCCAACAGGCCATCAACGATGTCGCCCAACGCCACGGCTTCAGTACAGACGCGGTGCAGTCCATGCTCGAATCAGTGATGAACGGTAATGGCAGCATGGCCCAGTTCAGCCACTACGAGTTCGGCGGCTCCGGCCAATGGATGTCGGGCGGCATGACCATGATTGGTGACATGTTCAACAACTACCTCAAAGGCCGTGTGGACAGCCTGTGCGCCGAGTTGTCACGGCTGATCCGTGGGCCAATTGAGCTGTACGTCACCGCCCCGGCCCAGCCCGACTGGTGGGGCCCTGATCTGCGCTGGCCCAACAGCACCGGTGGTCAAAACGACCTGCGCTACGCCTGGTTTGCCCAGGCGCACCGTTTGGCGATTGATGCCAGCGGCCAAATCACCATTTACGACACGCTGGATCACCAGATTGGTGGTGTCTCGCAACAGCAAAGCGGTGGCTATTCGGTCACGTTCACCAGCCAATACGGCTATGTGGATTTGAGCCGCCTGCCCGTGGTCAGTGTCAATGGCGTGGCCCCCATGCAAGCAGCCATGTCCCCAGCACCGGCCCCATACCAAGCACCTCAAGCACCGCAAACCTACAACAGCGGTGAGAATGTGCAACCGTACTACAACCCGTCATCATCGGGCAATGAGAGCGATATCTTCGCCAGTATCGAAAAACTGGCCGGCCTACAAACACGCGGTATCCTGACGGCGCAAGAGTTCGCCGCTAAAAAGGCGGATTTGCTGAATCGATTGTGACTGTGATGGTGCAAGAAGTCAGCTTGTAATACAATTTATGTATTACAAGCTGATGAACTTCACCTCAATTGCACCCAACGGGTCAATTCAAATGCACAGGAACCACCATGCTGACCGCACGTTTGCCCATGGCATTGGAAACCCAGCTCAACCAGTATGCCGCCACCTACGGCATATCAAAATCCTTCGTGGTGCAAGAGGCGCTCCAAGACTATCTCTTGCGCCGCAGGGACAGTCCAGCCCCATCGTCCGCAGCCACATTGCCCAACTCCGCTACTGCACTGCGTCAACGCCAAGCCAACGGCTTATTGGCGTTAAGCCGGGAGTTGGCTGAAAAATACCCCGGTGTCGAGGTAGATTGGCGTGAGGCCCGTGACGAAGGCCGCAAGTGAAAGCTGTCACCTCGCCACGCCCTAGTGGAATCCACACCGCACCACGCAAACCCAGCTTTGTGCTCGACACCTCCGTTTCTGCCAGCTGGGTTTTGTCGGCCCAAGCGACCCCTTACAAAATTGCAGTCTTCGATGCACTCGAAAGCCAAACGGCCATTGTTCCGGCACTTTGGTACCTGGAGATGGCGAATATCGTCTGCAAACACATCAAGAAGATGGGCATTTCCAACCTAGACAGCGAGCGAATTTTTACGCAACTGGAATCCTTGGCGCTGGTGACCGACGAATGGGCGCAGCCTAAAGCAGCATGGCCGACACAGGGCGCTATTCGCGCTGTCGCCACCACCGCCCTCACCCACCGCTTGACCAGCTACGACGCACAGTATTTGCAACTGGCCCTGCGCCGCAAGCTGCCTCTGGCCACCTGTGACGAAGCGCTACGCGCTGCAGCCCAGCAAGCGGGTATTGCGCTTTTTCAACCACTTTTTCAACCTTGTTGACTCCCTAGCTCAGAGGCTCCATCATGTCCGACCCCATCCTCGTTGCCCAGCACGGTGCTGGCCCTGATCTCATTGAATGCCTGATGCTGCCCGACAAGGCCAACCGCCACGGCCTCATCACCGGGGCTACTGGCACAGGCAAAACCATCAGCCTGCAAACCTTGGCAGAGGGTTTTTCGCGCATCGGTGTGCCTGTTTTCATGGCCGACATCAAGGGCGACCTGACGGGGATCTCACAGCCAGGCCATATCAGCCCCAAACTGGCTTCTGTGCTGGCAGAGCGTGGGATCAGTGCACCTGAATCGGATGCTTTCCCCACCACGCTGTGGGATGTCTTTGGCGAGCAAGGCCACCCCGTGCGCGCCACGGTGAGCGATTTGGGTCCGCTGCTGCTGGCCCGGATGCTGGATTTGAACGACATCCAGTCTGGCGTGATGCAGCTGGTCTTCAAAATCGCGGACGATCAAGGCTTGCTGCTGCTGGACATGAAGGACCTGCGCGCCATGTGCCAGTTTGTCGGTGACAACGGCAGCAGCTTCACCACCGAATACGGCAACATCAGCGCCGCGAGCATCGGGGCCATCCAGCGCGGCCTGCTGCAAATCGAAACACAAGGCGGTGACCAGTTCTTTGGCGAGCCGATGCTCAACATCGAAGACTTCATGCAAACCGTCAGTGGCCGGGGTGTCATCAACATCCTGGCCGCCGACAAGCTGATGAACGCGCCCCGCTTGTACGCCACCTTCTTGCTGTGGCTGCTAAGCGAGTTGTACGAAACCTTGCCCGAAGTGGGCGACCTGGACAAACCCAAACTGGTGTTCTTTTTCGACGAAGCACACTTGCTCTTCAAAGACGCTCCTAAAGCCCTGCAAGAGCGCATCGAACTGGTGGTGCGCTTGGTGCGCTCCAAAGGCGTAGGCGTCTACTTTGTGACGCAGAACCCGCTGGACGTGCCGGATTCCGTGCTCGCTCAGCTGGGCAACCGCGTACAACACGCGCTGCGCGCCTTCACACCGCGCGACCAAAAAGCCGTCAAATCCGCCGCCGACACCATGCGACCCAACCCCAAACTGGACATTGGAGCCGCCATTACTGATTTGGCCGTAGGCGAAGCACTCATCAGCTTTTTGGACGACAAAGGCCGCCCCAGTGTGACCGAACGCGTTTTTGTACGCCCTCCCACATCGCAAATCGGCCCGATCACGCCTGAGCAACGCAAAACCTTGCTCGACGAATCGATCGTCGCCGGGGTGTATGAAAAGATGGTGGACCGCGAATCTGCTTACGAAAAAATCAAAGGCCGCACTGGCGAACGCATGGGCGATGCACCGCAAAACACCGACGCCAACACGCGACGGCCTGTGGATACTGGCATCGATATGAGCGGCAACTTCAGCACTGACGCGCCCACCCGTACCAGCACCACCATGGGCACCGGCATCAGCTATGGCGGGCAAGCCGCAGCACCAGCGCCTGCGGGCCCGTCCACGGGCGGTGCGATTTTGAGCGGCTTGAACGACCTGCTCTTCGGCACGACCGGCCCGCGTGGCGGTAAACACGACGGTCTGGCGCAATCCATGGCCCGCTCAGCGGTGCGAACCATCGGAACCAGTGTGGGCAAGGAGATTCTGCGCGGGGTGTTGGGTGGCATCTTCGGTAAGGGGAAGTAACACACGCTTTGCCGCAAAGCACACCCGGTAGTCGTTAGGCGTCACGCCCAAGCGCAGCGTGTCATAGGCTCTCTACAATCGTTTCATGACATCCCCCGACGACAACACGGCGCAGCGTGCCGCCTTCAAGGCAGGCGCTTTAAGCTGCCTACAGTTTCTACCGTCTTACGTCCCGTTCGGTTTGGTCTGCGGCGTTGCCGCCGTGCAGGCAGGCTTGGGGGAGTGGGGTGCCGTGGCGCTGGCAGCGTTTGCATTCGCAGGCTCGGCGCAGGCGGTGTTGACGCAGTTTTTGGGCAGCGGCGCACCGCTGGCCATTGCTATCGTTTCAGGGTTGGTGGTGAACCTGCGCATGGCGGTGTACAGCGCGGCCATTTCGCCACGCATCGAGGGTGCAACACCGAAACAGCGGCTGCTGTGGGCAGCGTTTCTCGTCGATCAAACCTTTATCAACAACGAAGTGCGGCACCAGCGAGGTGCGCACAAGGATCATCCTCTGTCGTACTACATGGGATGCTCGCTGGTGATGTGGCCCTGGTGGATCATGACCAATGCGGTGGGAGCTTTTGCCGGTGCCAAACTGCCTGCGAGTTGGCAGCTGGAGTTCACGATTCCGCTGTCTTTTGTGGCCATGGTGCTGCCGATGCTCAAATCCCGCAGCCAGATCTTTGCAGCCTTGGTCGGCGGGGCAGCCGGGGTGCTGCTGTTTGCCTTGCCGCTGAAACTGGGTTTGATCGCTGCGTGTGTGCTGGGCGCGTGTGTAGGCATGGTGGTGGACACCTTGCTGCCGACGAAAGCGGTGGCAGCATGAACAGCGCAAGCTTTGGCACATGGCAAGGCTGGCTGGCCATTTTGGGCTTAGCCCTGGGCACCTTTGCCATCCGCTACTCCTTCATTGGCTTGCTGGCGGGCACAAAACTGCCGCCGCCGCTCGAACGGGCCCTGCAACTGGCTGTGCCTGCCATTTTTGCAGCGCTGGTGGTACCCCTGATTGTGCTGTCGGATGGGCAATTCAACATGGCACTGCGCTGGCCGCATGCGGTGGCCGCGGTGGTCACAGGCATTTATGCAGGGTGGCGCGGCGGGATGCTGGTGTCACTGGTTGTCGGCATGGGAACGCTGCATGGGCTGCTGTGGTGGGTAGGCAGCTAGCCGCGCAGTGCCACAACACAACCCGCAGCACGGTGTTTTAATAGGCCATCTCAACCCTGACCCGCTGAAACACCATGAGCACCGTCCACCATATCGCCCACCCTCTCGTCCAGCACAAACTCACGCTGATGCGCAACAAGGAGGCCAGCACCAACAGCTTTCGCCGCCTGCTGAACGAACTGGCGTCGCTGATGGCCTATGAAGTCACGCGCGACATGCCGATGCAGGAAGTCACCATCGAAACCCCGCTGGAAACCATGACCAGCAAGGTGATTGATGGCAAAAAGCTGGTGTTTGTGTCGATCTTGCGCGCTGGTAACGGCATTCTGGAAGGCATGCTGAACGTGGTGCCTGGCGCGCGGGTAGGCCATATCGGCCTCTACCGTGACCCGGAAACACTCAAGCCTGTGGAGTACTACTTCAAGATGCCACAAGACATGGCAGAGCGCGATATTGTGGTGGTTGACCCCATGCTAGCGACGGGCAACTCAGCCATTGCAGCGGTAGAGCGGCTCAAAAAACTGGCACCCAAATCCATCAAATTCGTCTGCCTGCTGACCTGCCCCGAAGGCATAGCCGCCATGCAAGCCGCGCACCCGGATGTGGACATCTATACGGCAGCCATTGACCGGCAGCTGAACGAGCATGGCTATATCCTGCCAGGCTTGGGCGATGCGGGCGACCGGATTTTTGGCACAAAATAAGCTGTTTCAAACCAAAACCAACGCTGAAACAAGCTGGATGGGCACTAACAGCTATCTACTCAATAGCAATAGCAATTAACAACCTCAAACCGCAAACACCCCCGGAAAATCCCGCACGCGCGCCAGCACCTCGTCCAGCGTAGGCGGCTGGCAACCTCGGCGCATCACGCACAGGCTGGCGCTGGCCAGGGCGTGAGACAGTACAGCGTGGGCAGCAGCAGCGTCCATGTCGGCTAAAGCCCGACCTTTGGCCAAGATATCGCTCAACAATGCCGTGACCAGACCAGCCAAAAAGCAATCTCCAGCACCCACGGTATCAACCACGGCAAGGGGCGCCGCTTCTCGGATATGCCATGCAGTACCTGATCGGGTCAGCAGGTATGCGCCCTGTGCGCCCAAAGTCAGTGCCATCAAGGTTGCGCTGCTGGAAGCCAACAGCGTACGGGCTTTGTCCAGTGGCGTAGCGCCGGGAGTGGCAAGGTGCTCCAGGTCTTCGTCGCTGGCTTTGATGACGTCGGCACATTGCAGAGCAGCCAGCACATTGGCCCGGTAGGCCGCCATATCGGGCATGACAGAGGGGCGCAGATTGGCATCCACCACCACCGTTTTGCCTGCTAAGCGGCTGGCACGCAGCCAAGGCAGGTAAACGTCTGCATCGTCAGGTGACAAAGCCAAGCAGCCTGTGCAAACCATCTCCAGCGTGGTAGCTGCTGCGGTAGCGGCATTCAGGCCCGGTGCAGTCACGTCCCGGTCGGCC
>JANXSZ010000059.1 GCA_025356445.1 Betaproteobacteria bacterium
CGTGGAGCGGATCGAAGGGAAGAAGGTCGTGCTGATTGGCGGGCCGAAGCTCGCCACTAAGTAGTACGAACTGAAGGAAGTCTCCAACGACTTCTTCGACGAGGATGATTGGTAGCCTCGTGGTGCAATGACCGCCTGCGCACCTTGGTTGAGGCTCACCTGGCCATTGAAGCGCAGGAGGCAGCAGAAGCTGGGAGGCTGGTGCTACATGGCCCGCCCGCGCTGACCCTGGCCACCATGCCCCACTCCAAACAGGAGGGCAACGAGTTCCACCGCAAGAACGGAGCGTTCTCGATGTCCATGCTGGCACCGTCCAACGTTGGCTTGCCCTACGGCTCAAAACCCCGGCTCCTGGTGGCATAACCCTGCGGGTTACCCACACGCCGCTTGCCAAACAGCCTTTTGAAAATTTAAAACCATCAGAAAGCCCGAAAAACGGGGAACGAAATCTCCTGCAAAAGGGATCGTTACCAACGGCCAGGACTACAGGCCTGGAGCGCTTCAGCACTTAGAGCCCGGGCCGCCATCAGGCGACTTTGCCATCAGTTGGGATGAGCCTCATACAAGTACTTCTGGGAGCCAACGGTGTCAAAGAGACTTCATTAGCGGATCAACTCCAGCGCTTTAAGCGGGTATTTGGAGAGGATTTTGAACCAGTTAGTGGGGATTCCATTGGCGCGACAAGCACGCAGCACCTCTTGGTTCAGTAACAGGGTGCTTCGCCAGTTGCTGGTGCTGACTCCTCCTGTTTGCATGTGAACCAGTACCTCTGGCAAGTACACATACCGCCAGTTAGTCTTCGTGAACGCGCGGGCGACCCACTCGAAGTCACCTGCAATTTTGTAGTCTGTCTTGTAGGGGCCAACGTGGTCAAATACGGCACGCTTAACGAACAACGCCGGGTGGGCCGGCATCCAGCCCCAGCCGATGCGCTTGGGCTTGAAGCGGCCAGAGCTAAAGCGCCGTACCAAACGGGTGTGTGCATCGGGGCGGAAGAAGGCCACATCACCATAGAGCATGTCTAGGCCTTGCGCCTTCATATGCGCGTCCACGCGGGCCAAAGCACCGTCATCGGCATAGTGGTCGTCGGCGTTCAGGATACCAACGACCTCGCCTGTAGCCAAAGCCAGGCCCTTGTTCATGGCGTCGTAAATGCCGTGGTCGGGCTCAGACACAAAGCGCGCAATGCGCTGACCTAGCGTGCGGACGATGTCCGTGGTTCCATCGGTTGAGGCGCCATCAATCAAGATATGCTCAATATCCGTATGGCTTTGGCGTACCACGGACTCAAGACAACGCGGAAGAGTGACCGCGCTGTTGTAGCAAACCGTGATGATGCTGATCTTCATCGCCCCAAGCACCAGCGAAGTACTAGATCAGACAGCAACTTCCAGCGCCATGTCAGCTGCTGAAGGCGACTGGCGCTGCTCACGCCCGCGCTCTCACTGGCTGCAGCGTCGTGTCGCCTGTAGAGCGAAAGCACCTCAGACAGAAAAGTCACATGTCCCAAAGTCTGTGCCACCAAGCCCAGCCACATGTCGTGCATGGGAACGTTGTCCGGAAATGGTAAAGCGCGTCTTAACACACTTCGGTGGAAAGCAATACAGCATCCTATGTAAGAGTTGCGCCACAGATTCTGCGGAATGCCCGGGCGAGAGCCGCGCAACTTGAAAAATGACGGGTACAAGGCTTGCAGGTCGCTGTCGACCACCCGGCAATCACTGACCACCATGACAGCGTCGTTTAAAGCAACCAACATGTGATTGACTTTACCCGGCAACCAGACATCATCCTGATCGCAAAGAAAGAGGTACTCATGCTGGGCGAGGTTCAGCGCCTTCTCAAAATTACGGACGATACCTAGGCTAGTTTTGTTCTGGTGCAAGCGAATGCGGGGGTCTGCCAGCGCCCTGACGATGTCAACGGTTTTATCTAAAGACGCATCGTCAGAAACGATGACTTCGTCGTGTGCTTGCAGCTGCATTAGCACGGACTGGAGCTGCTCGGCTATGTAGCGCTCACCGTTATAACTGGCAAGGCAAACTGACACGGGTGAGCGTGGTGTCTGATGCAAAGAAATACCTGATCCAGCGGTCAAAGGATAGGCCCTGTGCGACCACGCAAGCCGTCCATCAGTCCACGCCGCATCAGTCGAAAACGTAGCCAGCGCTGAGGTGCAAAAGCCAGAAAAAAGCAAAACAACTGGACCATGCGCGTCAGATGGTAGAAACGCCAATGCCGCGCGACAAAAGGCTCTTGCAAAAGCAGAAGGGTGTTACGAAACATATAGTAATTGCGCTGGGGGCTGTGGTGTGACACCTGCCGCACTCGCCCAAACCAAATCGTGGTGACTTTATCGCCCAGGCGGTGCCCCAGTTGAGCGTCTGCAACGCCGACCATCCACCAGCCACGTGCGCGGGCACGCAGAGACCATTCAGTGTCTACATGGTCGATGAACCAGTCTTCCCGCATCAAACCAATTGCATGTAGCGCCGCTACACGCAGCAAGCTGCCAGAAGCAATCAGATAGGCCGCATTAACCGTCTGCCCGGGTGTGTCGCCTTTGGGCGTCCAACGACCGGGCCAGCCACCGGTATCCACTTCAAAATAGCTTCGTCTTTGAGTGCGCAAATCGACTGAACTCGCGCCCGCAGCCGCAGCGTGGGAGTTTTGCTGCAAAACCTGTGCAAGCAAAACCACCATGTTGGCTTGTGGCTCACTGTCCTGATCCATCAGCAAGATGGCTTCAGCTCCTGATTTAATAGCCAACTCTAGGCCCCGGTTCTGTGCAAAACCTACGCCAGTGTTGTGACCGAGGCTGAAAAGCTGGGCACCGAACTCGTGACAAAGGGCGAGCAAGGCTGGATCCCATGGTGCGTTGTCGTAGACCAGCATCTGATCAACCTGAGGGCGAAGGCTTTTCAGCTGTCGCTCAAGCGCCTGCAGGTCAGGCTTGTAGCAGACGGTGACAGAGATGATTTTCAAACCTTGACCGCTTCCACCGTGATGAACTCTGCGTGGGATAGGTCGTGCGACTGCTGCCATGCATCGCGTAGCCAGCGCCACTGGGTAAAGCTTCGCCAAGACAGGCGGGCGCCAATTTGTGGCAACCCTCTGGCCATAGCGTCGCTGTCTTGGTAGACGGAAAGAGCCATCAGCCCTGGCAGTGGCAATTCACGGACAGTAAAGCCGCATTCCTGTAAAAGTTGACACAAGGTCTGAGGGTTGAACAGACTTAAATGGCGGGGCGGGTCCAGGCCAAGCCAATCTGCACCAAAACGCTCGTGGCCGAGCGCATCGACATTGGGCGTCTGAAGCCACAAGATACCGCCAGGGCGTAGCATGGCGTGCATGCTTTGCAGCCATTGACGCGGATCGTGCACATGCTCGATGACGTGGCTGCAGGTGAGGCGGTCGAAGCTGCCTACCAGGTCTTGCACCTGCTCTAGTCCGCCAGCACGCACATCCAATCCCCGGGCTTGAGCGCTGCTTACTGCCTCGGCATCGAAATCAACGCCTTTTACCTGCCATCCTGCCTGACGTGCCATGTCCAAATATAGGCCGTTACCACAGCCCACATCCAGAAGACTGGCACCTGCGCGAGGCAATTGACCTGGCAGGTTGCGCATGTGAGCGATGGTGAGTTCGCGTATTGGACCAAGTTTGCCAACCAAATATCCAGTGCGTGCGCTGGCTGGACTCAGTGGCATTTGCCAGCGGTTCTTTCTAAAACCATTCAAGCCTGCTTTGATCCAGCCGCGCAGACCTGTGACAGGCGGGCCACCTGCGCCGTCGTTGTGCGTGAAATAGGTGCCATAGGCACGCCCGATGCTGGCAGGGTCTGGTCTAGGGTCCAAATAGGTGGTTTTGCAAACTGTGCACGTGAACAGCTGCCAGTGGCCTGGTGCGCAGCCGAACAAGCGGTCCGTCACATCCGCATAACGCAGCGTGCGCGCAGGGTTCCGGCAAACAGGGCATTGGCCCAGGGTTTGCAAATCGGCAGCAGGCCAAGAGGCGTCTGCGATAGATGTGCCTCTTTGGGATATCATAATATTAACTGGCGTCACCTTAGATCTTTACGCAAGATCAAAAGAATCTCAGCCCTGGCCTCTACCGATTCAATCAGTTTCATCTCAGGCAGGATGTTTTTACCCAGCTCGCACAGAAAACCAAGCGCAGACGCTATTGTAAAAGTATGGAAGTGAATCTCCTCCTCCCGGTCAGCATAGTCGTTCACTTGCTTCGCTAGCTGATCCGGCGGCGGCGGCGGCTTTCCAGTGTGCGCCGGGATGGCGATGGACAACCACTCTTTGTAATGATCTAAATTGCGCTTGCGCATCTCGGTGAAGTTGCCTTTCGTGCAAAAATGGTAGTCGTCAAGGAGATGCTGGGTAGTGGTTAGCTCACGACCTTTGTCAAACGTAATGTCAATTCTAGGCAAAGCGCAGTACAAAATGCCGCCAGGTTTCAATACCCTGCACCACTGTACCAGCGCGCCCACCGGGTTGGATGCATGTTCAAGGACATGGTTTGCAATCACAAAATCAAAACTTGTCGACGCAATCCCGTCCATCAGGAACCCATTGGCCAAGTGGTCAACCTGCACCAGATCCTGAGCTTTCAACTCTGGGAATTTTCGTATGTTTTCTTCCCGAGTAGTGACATCCAGATACTCAACCCGGGCAACTTTTGGCACGCGCAGCGGATTATGCATGGCGCCGATTTCAAGGCCTACGCCTCTAAGATGCCTTTTGGCCAGTTGCATGCGCTGCAAATTAGACCGAATGCCGCTGGACGGCAGCCCCAGCAACTTGAGTGGCCACACCAAAGCGGCTTTGACAGATGATTTCAGATGCATCACTGTCCTTCCTTTACTTGAGGCAACTTCATTGGGGGGTGCAGTTTTTTCGCTTGCCACGCTGCCCAAAACAGTGCGGTAATCCCCAGCCATAAAGCGTCCAAAGGAGCTGGCCAGTCTGCTTGCCGGTTTGAGAGAATCACCTGTATTGCGCCCAGTATCAGACATGCACCAAATGCCCATCGGCCAACCCCCAAGCAGGCATGCCGCAAGCCGGGCTGCAAGCGTGCGGCGGCAAAATAAAGCAGTGAGGTATCGATGGCGCAGCGAAGGGTCCAGACTACTGCAACACCAACAAGACCGAAATGCACCAGCGCCCACCACACCAGGAACAAATAGGGCAACAATTCTGCCAGGTGAAATTTAGCGGTTATGTCGCTCCGGCCCGCGCTGTGCAGTAAAGTGTAGGGCAGATGGGCAAAGCCGTTGAGCAAAACGCCCAGCGAGAGACAGGCCCAGACGGGTCCACCTGCTGCGGCCATGTCAGACCCAATCCACCATTGCAGGACCAAGGTACCGACCAAGCCGCAAACCAGCATGCCAGGCAACCAGAAGCTGACTAGCAACTGGCCGACCGCCTCAAAGGTACTGAGCAACCGAGCTTCGTGCAACGGGCTGGTGCCGTGCGACTGTGAGAGCAACGGGAAGAGGGCTGCCATCACCGCCATGGGCACAGTTGGCAAACGGATCAGAATATCAAAGGGGACAGTGTAGTAGGTAACGGCTGATATCGACATAACCGCACCAATGGCAAAGCGGTCAAAATAACTCAGAAAAGGGCCAACAATGTTGCTTACTGACAGCCAGCCACCAAAATTGAGGATCTTACGCAAGCTGAGTGCACTGACAGTCGGTTGAAAAAAGTGAACTTGCGCAAGCCGCGCCAATGTCAGCGCTGCTATCATCCGCACAGCCAGTAAGCCTGCCAATACCCACCCGAGATGGGGGGTATACAGCGCCACCAACCATGGAACAATAAAGGTGGCCATACCTAAAGGCAGACGGACAGCGTTCACTGCCTTGAAACGGCTGCTAGCTTCCATGACGCCTACGCTACTAGCTGTCCAAAGCAGCGGTAGGACTGAGAGTGACAAATATATCCAGCCAGTGCTGGCCTCGTCCCGCAATGCCGCCGGCATCTTCAAACCGGTTTGGGTGACCCAGGGTGTCAAAATAAGTAAGATCACGGACCAGGTCAGACCCAGGGTTAGCATCCAGCGGCGGGCCCTTTGAGCTGCATACGCGCATTCGCCATCGCTGCAGCCCTTTTCTTTTTCACTTGCCAAATACTGCGTTAATCCACGCGCCAAGCCTAGATCCAAAAGCCCAAAGTAACCCACCAGCACCCAGCTGATCGAAAGCACACCAAAACGGTCTGTACCTAAGCGGTGAATCAGATCTGGCACGACTAGCACACCAGCAACCATGGGCAAAACCATGGAGCTAATATTCAATGCAATGTGTAGGTACTGTCTGCGGTTCAGCACAAGACTTCCTTAGGGATGGTCTGAATAACTCGTACCTGTTCCATCTGTTCTAAGAACACTTGCTTGCGCGTCTTCTTGACGTTCAGATTGAGCTTCAGGCAGGCTTGTTTCATGAGCTGTATTTTCTCAGGCCGGGCTTACTGCAAGCACACTGGCGCGTGACTTTTGCAGGATTTCCTTAGGAAAGATGTTCACCTGGTCGTGTGCCCGCAGATGGCAATTTCAATATCACCTTCGGTCTTGCCAGGCTCATTAACGCGTGGCCCGCTCAAGACGAGCATGCGGCGGGCTAAGTTGATGATCTTGACCGGCTGACCCAGCTCCAAGATGAATACGTCACCATCTTCTTTCACGTTGCCTCAATTATAGGAACGTAAGTGGCCGGTATTCTCCACCTTGCGCGGGTGAGCGCAATTCGCTACGTCGAGTGACTACCCTAGCAACGGGAAGAAGTCAGTAGGTCACCTTAAAAGTCGGACTGTCTTCCGGCTTTGATCCACGTCGGTCATAGACGCGTGTGGTGCTGATGTTGGCGTGGCCCAGCCACTCCTGGACCTTGGCGATGTCGGCGTTGTGCTCCAGCGCGCAAGGCATGCGGCCCCATGTTTTCTCCCAGGATTCCAACCTGCTTCATGTAGCGCAC
>JANXSZ010000068.1 GCA_025356445.1 Betaproteobacteria bacterium
ATCATCACCAACCTAAGGAAGCTCTGCATAACCCCCGTCATTATGTGAATCGCCCCGGGTTTCGTGGAGGCCCGTTGGGTTAAGTCAGACCGGTATTGCGGTCTGGAGCGTACTTGCCTTCCTTAGCAAGCCACATACGCATCTGCCAATATTCGCCTCGCTTGTAGATTACAGCTTCGTCAAATATGGGTTCGTCGTCGTTAAATGAGTGTTTTTTGAGAGGCATATGGGGCTGCTAGTTACTACGATTTTGAGTAGCTACAGTTTTGTGTAGCTTTACGTGTAACTTTAACTTCGCAGCCCTTAAAAATCAACAGCTTAGCGATTTTGTGAAACTTTTGTGCAAGTTGAAATTCTATATAAATCAATAACTTACATTCTAAAAGTCACTCCCACTCAATCGTTGCCGGTGGTTTACTGGACACATCGTAAGTCACGCGGTTAATACCGCGTACTTCATTGATGATGCGACCCGACACCTTTTTCAGCAGGGCATAGGGCAACTCTGCCCAGTCCGCCGTCATGAAGTCGCTGGTTTGCACGGCGCGCAATGCGACCACGTAATCGTAGGTACGCCCATCACCCATCACGCCCACACTTTTCACAGGCAAGAAGACGGTGAAAGCCTGACTGGTCAGGTCATACCAGTTTTTACCGCTGACGGGGTCAACGAAGTTGCGCAGTTCTTCAATAAAGATCGCATCAGCACGGCGCAGCAGATCGGCGTATTCCTTCTTCACTTCACCCAAAATGCGCACACCCAAACCAGGGCCTGGGAACGGGTGACGGTAGACCATGTCGGCGGGCAGGCCCAAAGCGACACCCAATTCGCGCACCTCGTCTTTGAACAAATCCCGCAGCGGTTCCAGCAGTTTCAAGCCCAATTGCTCTGGCAAGCCACCTACGTTATGGTGGCTTTTGATCGTGACGGCTTTTTTACCTTTGCCACCGCCGGATTCAATGACATCAGGGTAAATGGTGCCTTGGGCAAGCCATTTTGCTCCTTTTTTCGTAGCATCTCCAGCCGTAATGACTTTGGCTTGAGCCTTAAACACCTCGACAAACTCGCGCCCAATGATTTTGCGTTTGGCTTCAGGATCACTGACACCTTTGAGGTGGCCGAGAAACTGGTCGCTGGCATCAACGCGGATGACTTTGGCCCCCAACTTGCCAACAAACATGTCCATCACCATGTCGCCTTCATTCAGGCGCAGCAGCCCGTGATCGACGAAAACGCAGGTGAGCTGATCGCCAATCGCGCGGTGGATCAGTGCCGCTGCAACGGAAGAATCCACGCCACCGGACAATCCCAAAATGACTTCTTCATCGCCCACCTGCTGGCGAATCAACGCGACGGCATCGGCAATGTGGTCACGCATTACCCAGTCGGGCGTGGCACCGCAAATACCCAGGACAAAGCGATCCAGCAGCGCCCTGCCCTGCACGGTGTGCGTGACTTCAGGATGAAACTGCAGAGCGTAAAAACGACGGGCCTCGTCAGCCATGCCTGCTATCGGACAGGATTCGGTAGATGCCATCAGTTTGAAGCCAGGGGGCAGCTCGGTGACTTTATCGCCATGGCTCATCCACACATTCAACATGCCGTGACCATCAGGAGTGGTGAAGTCGGCAATGTCTTTCAACAGCGCGGTATGGCCGCGTGCGCGCACGTCGGCGGAGCCGAATTCACGTTTCAGACCTGTTTCAACTTTACCGCCCAACTGCAGCGCCATGGTTTGCATGCCGTAGCAAATCCCTAGCACCGGTACACCCAGCTCAAACACGGCTTGAGGTGCGCGGTCGGTACTGTCTTCTGTGACGCTGGCATGGCTGCCTGACAAAATGATGCCTTTGAGAGCACCATCAGCAGCATAGGCTTTGATCCATTCATCCGTGACATCGCAGGGGTGGACTTCGCAAAACACATGGGCTTCGCGCACGCGACGGGCTATCAGCTGGGTGACTTGGGAGCCGAAATCGAGGATGAGGATCTTTTGGTGCATATAAAGGAAAGGGGCAAAAGCAATGCGGGCCAAGGGTTAACTGGCCCGTATTTTCTCAGAGACTGAGTGGTGTTTTATCAAGCAGCGGGGCAACGCAGCACTTGACCAGGGTAAATCTTATCGGGGCTGCTCAGCATGGGTTTGTTGGCTTCAAAAATCAGCGGGTATTTGTTGGCATCGCCATAGACGGCTTTGGCAATTTTGGAGAGGTTATCGCCGCTGACCACGGTGTGGTAAGTGGATTCGTCCGCAGGTTCTGTCGTTTGCATCTCATCCGCCACACCCGCCACGCTGTGGACATTACCGCAGCACACCACGATTTTCTCGCGAATTTCCTGGGTGGGAACAGTGCCTGAGACGGTCACGATTTGGTCGGCACCGTTGAAGGCGATAGTGAGATCGTCAGCGGGCAAGCTTTGCGCACGGATATAGGTTTTGATCGCATCAGACGCCGCAGCATTGGCTGCAGCAGCTTTTTCTTCGTTGCTGGGCTCAGCTACAGCAGCGGCGATGGCCGGTGCGTGACCGAACAATTTTTCACCAGCTTCTTTAATAAAGGAAATCATGCCCATTGAGGACTCCAGTTGCAGTTGAGGAAGACCATGTTGTACACCGCTTGCATGACATCACCCCTCCCAATCCGAAAATCAAACTGCAATATGTGACGTATGCATCAGCATAAATCAGTCAAACCCTTAAGCACCATGACCATCACCAAGGTTTGGGCTTGGTGGTGGTCATGCAGCAAAAGCACTGACGGCTTACTCTGCCCGGTAGTTCGGCGCTTCCTTGGTGATTTGCACGTCATGCACATGGCTTTCGCGGATGCCTGCAGTGGTGATTTCCACAAACTCGGCTTTATCTTGCATGTCTTTGATCGTGGCGCAACCGCAGTAGCCCATGCTGGCACGCACACCACCAGCCATTTGAAACACGATGGAAACCATGGAGCCTTTGTACGGCACGCGGCCTTCGATGCCTTCAGGGACCAGTTTGTCCGCATTCGGGTTGCCGGTGGTGACTTCCTGGAAGTACCTGTCCGCACTGCCCTGCTGCATCGCGCCAATGCTGCCCATGCCCCGGTAGCTCTTGTAGCTGCGGCCCTGGAACAGCACCACTTCGCCGGGTGCCTCTTCGGTACCTGCGAACATGCCACCCATCATCACCGTGCTGGCACCGGCGGCAATGGCTTTGGCAATGTCACCACTGAAGCGGATACCGCCGTCCGCGATCAACGGAACCCCTGAACCCAGCAAAGCAGTAGCCACGCTGTCAATCGCCATGATTTGCGGCACGCCTACACCGGCCACGATACGGGTGGTGCAGATGGAACCTGGGCCGATACCCACCTTGACGGCATCTGCTCCGGCTTCGGCCAGCGCCAAAGCTGCCGCACCGGTGGCAATATTGCCGCCCACCACATCAATATGTGGGTAGTTTTGCTTGACCCAGCGCACACGCTCAATCACGCCATGGCTGTGGCCGTGCGCTGTATCAACAACGATAGCATCCACACCAGCCCTGGCCAGCGCTTCCACCCGTTCTTCAGTGCCCTCGCCCACGCCTACCGCAGCGCCCACGCGCAGGCGGCCTGACGCGTCGCGTGCAGCATTGGGGAAGCTGGTTTGCTTGGTGATGTCTTTGACGGTAATGAGGCCTTTGAGCGTGAAACTGTCGTCAATCACCAACAAGCGTTCTAACTTGAATTTGTTCAACAGCGCTTTGGCTTCGAGCAGCGTGGTGCCATCGGGTACGGTGATGAGCTTGTCACGCGGCGTCATGATTTCGCTGACAGGCACGTCGTAACGTGTCTCGAAGCGCAAATCACGCCCGGTCACGATGCCGACAACTTTGCCCGCATCAATCACAGGAAAGCCTGAAATGCCCAATTGCTCGGACATATCGATCACCTGCCGCACAGTGTGCGACGGGGTAATCACCACCGGGTCCCGCAGTACGCCGGACTCATAGCGCTTCACGCGTGCCACCTCGGCGGCCTGCTGCTTGATGGTCAGGTTTTTATGCACGATCCCGATGCCGCCCTCTTGCGCAATGGCAATCGCCAAGCGTGCTTCAGTGACGGTGTCCATCGCGGCTGAGACCAAAGGCAGGTTCAGACTGATATTGCGCGAGAACTGGGTTTTAAGGGAAGTGTCCTTGGGAAGGACATGGGAGAACGCTGGCACCAACAAAACATCGTCGAAGGTGAGCGCTTTGCCTAAAAGACGCATGGTATAGCTCCAAAAACAAGATTGTACTTTGACGCGCACGACCGAGCAGCGCCAGTCACCACTTCTACCTACTTCTCCCTGCTTCCCATTACCATCGCTGGGTTCAGCTGTTGCAGCCTCATCTACAAAGACAAAGGATTTCCCCATGCGTGTTCTCTCTAAATCCATCATCGTGACCGGCTCTGGCGGCGGTATTGGCGAAGGCATTGCCAAACGGCTTGCCTCAGAAGGTGCACAGGTCATCGTGAACGACATCAATGCTGACTTAGGCGAGAAAGTGGTTGCAGAGATTGTGGCTGCTGGGGGAAGTGCTTCTTTTTTTGCAGCGGATGTAACCCAAACCGCTGACGTACAAGCCCTGGTAGCCGCCGCTGTGGCGCGTTACGGCAAGCTGGATGTGATGGTCAACAACGCGGGTTGGACGCACCGCAATCGCCCTGCCCTGGAGGTCAGCGAAGACGAGTTCGACAAGTGCTACGCCGTCAACATGAAAAGCATCTACCTCGCAACGGTCCATGCCGTACCCGTGTTCCGTGCGGGTGGTGGCGGTAGCTTCATTAACATCGCATCCACAGCCGGTGTGCGCCCTCGCCCGGGTTTGACCTGGTACAACGGCAGCAAAGGCGCCGTCATCACCACCAGCAAATCCCTGGCTGCCGAGCTGGGGCCCGACAACATCCGCGTGAACTGCATCAACCCCGTGTTCAACCCCGAAACAGGCCTGTCCACCGCGTTCGCCGGTGGCCCACTGGACGAAGACCGCAAAGCCAAGTTCCGCGCCAGCATCCCACTGGGGCGCTTTTCAACGGCGCTGGACGTGGCGAACGCGGCGCTGTACCTGGCGAGTGATGAGGCTGCGTTCATCAGCGGTGTGTGTATTGAGGTAGACGGGGCCAGGTGCGTTTGAGATTGCGCGTACAACAGCTAAGCTTATGCCCCCATGAACGCCTCAAAACGCCCCGTTGTCATCCCTCTCATTGACCATCGCAGCACCACACGCTTGGCCCGCCACAGCATCACCCCCACAGGCCTGCTGACCGACCAACTCGCCCGCCCCTTGCGCGATCTGCGTATCAGTGTCACTGACCGGTGCAACTTTCGCTGCAGCTACTGCATGCCCAAAGAGGTGTTTGACAAAGACCATCAGTATCTGCCCCACAACAGCCTGCTAAGTTTTGAAGAAATCACCCGTCTTGCCAGACTTTTTGTCGCGCACGGTGTCCGCAAGATACGGCTGACTGGCGGGGAACCGCTGCTGCGCAAAAATATTGAAGTGCTGATCGCCCAACTCGCCAAACTGCGCACAGCAGATGGCCAGCCGCTGGATTTGACGCTCACCACCAATGGCTCGCTGCTCGCCCGCAAAGCCCAAGCACTGAAGGATGCAGGCCTGAACCGCGTCACCGTCAGTCTGGACGGTCTGGATGATGTGGTCTTTCGCAGCATGAACGATGTGGATTTCCCCGTTGCCGAAGTGCTGGCCGGCATTGACGCCGCCAAAGCCGCAGGCCTGACGGACATCAAGGTCAACATGGTGGTCAAACGTGGCACCAATGAGCACGAAATCATCCCCATGGCCCGCCACTTCAAAGGCACGGGCGTGAGTCTGCGTTTCATCGAATACATGGACGTGGGCGCAACAAATGGCTGGCGTATGGACGAGGTAATGCCGTCTGCCGAAGTTATCCAGCGCCTGCAAACTGCGTGGCCACTGCGCGCGCTGGAAGCCGTATCGCCCGGCGAAACAGCGCAACGCTGGGCTTACCAGGATGGCGGCGGTGAAGTTGGCGTCATCAGCAGCGTCACCCAGGCTTTCTGTCACGACTGCAACCGCGCACGGCTCTCTACTGAGGGCAAAATTTACCTCTGCCTGTTTGCGCATACCGGTCACGATTTGCGTGGCTTGCTGCGCGAGGGCGCCGATGACGCAAGCATCTCCAGCGCCATCGGCCACATCTGGCAAGGCCGCACTGATCAGTATTCGCAGCTTCGTGCGTCCCTGCCTGCGGATGCGAGCACCGGCACGCCCACGCGCCGGGTTGAAATGAGCTACATCGGTGGATGACTGTATGACCCATTCCTCAGAAGAACCTGCGATCCATCCTTCAGAAATCACCGGCCTCATCTTGGCGGGTGGGCGCGGCTCGCGCATGGGAGGCGTGGACAAAGGCTTGCAAAACTTCAATGGCCTGCCCCTCGCACTGCACACACTGATGCGCCTTCAACCCCAGGTCGGCCATGTGATGGTCAACGCCAACCGCAACCTGTCCGCGTACGAATCTTTTGGCGCCGATGTGTGG
This sequence comes from Betaproteobacteria bacterium, assembly GCA_025356445.1. GTDB lineage: Bacteria > Pseudomonadota > Gammaproteobacteria > Burkholderiales > Burkholderiaceae_C > Defluviibacillus. The sequence continues at coordinate 6,535 of JANXSZ010000068.1, forward strand.
CCTGACAGCCTTGCCGACTACGCAGGGCCATTGGCTGGTTTTTTAACAGGTTTGGAACGCTGCGAAACGCCTTATATGGTGACAGTGCCCTGTGATACGCCTTTGTTTGCTCTTGATTTGGTAGCGCGCTTGGCTAAAGCCTTGGTCCGTGAAGATGCAGATATCGCTATGGCAGCTGCCCGAGAAGAAGACGGCCAGCTGCGTACGCAACCTGTTTTTTGCCTGTTGCGTACCGAGCTGATGGAAAGTTTGGTCGCCTTCACCCATGCGGGTGGCCGCAAAATTGACGCCTGGACGGCGCAGCACACCACGGTGGTCGTGCCGTTTGATTTGCCACACGACAGCACCAACGCCTTCTTCAACGCCAACACGCTGGCCGAATTGCAAACGCTGGAGAAGAGCACGCCATGAAGACCTTGGATCAGATCGCTGCGGAACTGCAAGGCTACGACCCCCAAGCTTTAAGCGCATCGGATGTCAACGCTTTTTTGTCCCGCTTGGTAGAGCCTGTCACGCAAACTGAAACCGTTCATCTGTTTGACGCGCTGGGCCGGATCCTCGCAGTAGACGTGGTGTCCCCCTTGAGCGTGCCCCCCCACGACAACTCAGCGATGGATGGCTATGCCTTCAATGGGGCCATGCTGACCACGGCCAATACCCCTGATGCGCCACTGACCCTGCGCGTTGCAGGCACTGCGCTTGCAGGTAAAGCCTGGACGGGCACGTCAGGACTCAGCGACTGCGTGAAGATCATGACAGGGGCCATCATGCCCACCGGACTCGATACGGTAATCCCCCTGGAGTTCGTTCAGCACACTGACGACACCCACATCAGCTTCCCCGCCAACCTGCTGCGACCCGGCGATAACCGCCGCCTCAAAGGTGAAGACCTGATACAAGGCCAATCAGCACTTCAAAAAGGAGAGCATCTTACGCCAGCTGCACTTGGTCTGATGGCCAGTTTGGGTATAGCCAGCGTCACCGTTTTCCGCCAACTCAAGGTCGCCTATTTCTCTACCGGCGACGAGGTGCTCAGCTTGGGCGAGCCCCCCCGCGAAGGGGCTGTGTACGACAGCAACCGCTATACCGTCTATGGCCTGCTGACGCGCTTGGGCTGCAAGGTGATTGACTTGGGTGTCGTGCGCGATGACCCCACCTTGCTCGAAGCAGCCTTCCAGAACGCTGTGGCCCAGGGCGCAGACGCAATCATCAGCAGCGGAGGCGTCAGTGTGGGTGAGGCTGACCACACCAAGGCGATGATGAAAAAACTAGGGGATGTGGCCTTTTGGCGCATCGCCATGCGGCCCGGTCGCCCGATGGCTGTGGGACGCATTGCACAAAAGCAACCAAAAAATCAAGGAATATCAACTGAACATGCAGATGATGCAATCTCCATGGGCACGAGCAGCTATCAAAAAAATAGCGCTGTTCTTTTTGGCCTGCCTGGCAACCCCGTGGCGGTGATGGTTACATTCCTCGCTTTTGTGCGCCCTGCCCTGCTGCAAATGATGGGCAGCACGGCCAAACCACTACCTTTGTTGAAGGCACGAAGCACAGATGCGCTGCGCAAGAAAGCAGGCCGTACCGAGTACCAGCGCGGCACCGTCAGCACCGCGCTGGACGGCTCATTAACGGTCAAAATCACGGGCAACCAAGGCTCTGGTGTGCTCAGCTCGATGGTTCAGGCGAATGGCCTTATCGTGCTGCACCACGACCAAGGTAACGTGAATGCGGGTGACACCGTGGATGTGATGGCGTTTGAGGGTTGCATTTAGCTGCTTTGTCTTCAACTACACCCGTCTCTTCGGACGCTTCAATTTCTTCACCCCCACCAGAAAACCACCATGACCCACGCGATGTACACCTCCTCCATTCCCCTTTTCAAACAAATGCTGGGTGGTTTGAGTGCCGTGCTGGCCAAAGCGCAAGCCCATGCAGTTGACAAGAAAATCGACCCCAACGCCTACTTGCAAGCTCGCCTGTACCCCGACATGTTCCCGCTGCTGCGCCAGGTGCAAGTCGCTACAGACTTCGCCAAAGGCGTGTCAGCCCGTTTGGCCGGTGTCAATGTGCCCGTGCTGAAAGACGAAGAACAAACGTTTGCCGACCTGCAAACGCGCATCACCACCGTGCTGGCCTTCATCGAAAGCCTGGATGCCAAGCTGTTCGACACCGCCGCAACCCGTGAAATCGTCACCCAAGCCGGTACACCCAAAGAAAAGCGTTTTACCGGTCAAAGTTATTTGGTGAATTACGGCCTGCCTCACTTCTTTTTCCACACCACCACGGCCTACGCTATCCTGCGCCACAACGGCGTGGAAGTGGGCAAGAAGGATTACGTTGGCAGCTATTGAAGCCGTTGATTGCGGTCGGATGTCACCCCTTACGGTTTTCGCCGTAAGGAAACTTTCTTGGGTGCCATCTTCGGCGTGCCCTGCATCCGCCCACGCCGCGCTACCACAGCAGATAAGCCGGTAGTGGCCACCACCGCACCCTGATCCAGCCGCTCGCGCAGCGTCTCAACCGTCCCCAGCAGCTGATCACGCTGCCCTCTCAACTCCGCCACGCTGCCCTCCAATGCACCGGTGCGCAGCCTCAGCCCATCAGCCAAGGCTTGGGTTTTTTCGTACTGTGCCTGCTGTTGCAGCATCTGCTGGCGTTGCATTTCAGCGCCAGCCGCTTGAGCTTGCCGTGCTAGCTCAAGTTCTTTCTGGCTCTTGCTGGCGTTGCCCCGTTCGCGATCAAGCTCCAGCATCAGGCGCTTCAACTCTGCGGCATGGCGTTCTTCCAGCGCCAAACCCTCGGTCATGGCTGCGTTGCGTTGCTGCTGCAACTCAATGGCACTGCGCTGCTGCGCGGCATTGAAACCGTCCACCAACGTTTGACGCTCCCCGGCCTGCGCATCCACTTGACGCTGCAAAACCACGCCCTCCCCTTGCGTGCGCGCCAACTCGGCCTGGGTCACCTGTAACTGCAGCTGCGTGGCTTGCAGCGTTTGTTGCACAGTGCCCAGCTTCAGCTCCAGCACCGTGCCGCGCTGCTGTGCAGCCTGCACCAATGCATCGGCCGCCAACACCCTCGTCTGCGCGTCGTTTTGCAAGGACTCCACCGCCTCTAGCGCTGCGGCCTGCGCCCGTTGCCAGAGGGCTGCCACCATCTCGCCAGCTGTGTCTTGCAGCGAGGCTGGCAAATCAGGATGCTCAATGCGAACCCTGCTTTTGTCACGCAAGGTAGCCCAAAACCGCGTTAACGCCTCAGCGGGCGCGCTCATGCTGCCTTTGCGCACCAACTGGTACAGCCGGTTCGCCGTGGGCGTGATGCCATGCCGGAAGAACAGCAGCACACAAACCTCGCGGTAAAGCGCCTGCGTTTCGGGGTACTGCGCCCGCAAAACATCAATTTCAGCCTGCAAATCGGCATCGGAGGGGCTTACAGCTGCGAATGGCGTTGGATTTGTCATGATTTATAAATAATACAACATATTACGTATTTAAATAAAGTTTGCAATTAAATCTATGGACATAATCTTTATAATGTCCATAATTAGCCCATGAACGAGTCAAACCCATCTGTTTCGGCAGTTTCCGAGCCTTTCGCCTTGTTGACCCTGGACAAACTGGCCATTCCTGCCCTGCGCGATGGCCAAGAAGCTGAAAAAGGCCAACATGCGGGTCGCAATCGTGCCGCTACTCCCGGCCAATTGGCCGCTGTGGACGACCGATCCGCCGTGCTGGCATGGCTGGCCCGCTATGCCGATTCCCCCGCCACACTGGCCAGTTACCGCAAAGAAGCAGAACGGCTGATGCTGTGGTGTGGGGTGCAGCACGGCGTGGCACTGTCTGATCTGACGCATGAAGATTTGCTCGTCTATCAGCGGTTTCTGGCTGATCCACAACCTGCCGAACGCTGGGTGTTGCCGCTTGGGCAGGACGGCCAGTTAGCTCAAAAGCCAAGCCGAAACTCACCTCTGTGGCGGCCCTTTGCCGGGCCATTGAGCGCCGCCAGTCAGCGGCAAGCGCAGTCCATCCTGAACGCGATGTTCGCGTGGCTGGTCGCTGCTGGTTATTTGGCAGGCAACCCCATGGCGCTGGGGCGGCGTAAAAAACGGATGCTCGCGCCCCGCATCAGCCGTTTTTTACCCACAGCGCACTGGGAAGCTGTTAAAGACACCATCCAGGCGATGCCCCTCACAACCGAGCGCGAAAAGCGCCACGCCGCGCGCGTGCGCTGGCTGTTCTCGTTG
>JANXSZ010000003.1 GCA_025356445.1 Betaproteobacteria bacterium
AAGGCACATCCGGGGAACGCTTTCGGGCAAGCCTATTGGCAGAAGGCATATTGGCTATACAAGATGGCATCGTTATCTTTACCCGTGACCACCTCTTCTCCAGTCCCAGTATGGCTGCGATAGCGCTACAAGGCCGCTCCGCTAACGGTTGGACTGAATGGAAATTAGCCAATGGAAAGACACTGGACGAAGTAAAACGGCAAACAGTAGCTGTTGCAGGTTAAGTTTTACTGCAATTTTAGTAGCACTACATACTCATCATATAAGCGCTGCCAGCAAATTCAATGTTTATGTTGCCTGCTCCGTTAAACTCCAACTCATGCGCCCTTCAGAAGCTCTTTTCCTGCACCGCACTCAAATTCGTGAGATTGCACTTCGCCACCGCGTCAGTGGCGTTCGGGTGTTTGGCTCGGCTCTGCATGGAGATGACACTGCCGAGAGCGATCTGGATCTGTTGGTAGAGCCTACCGCGCAAACCACGTTGATGGACATTGGTGCGATTCGCTTTGAGCTTAAACAACTGTTGGGAATGGAAGTGGACGTGCTCACGCCCAATGGCCTGCCCGCTAGCTTTCGGGAACAAGTGCTGCGCGAAGCGGTCACAGTATGAGCCGGGCAAATTCACTGCGTGTGGATGATTATTTGCGGCACATTCTGGAAGCTATTGCCAATATCCAGGACTACACCGTTGGCATGGATTTGGGGGCATTCACTGCAGACAAAAAAACCCGTGATGCAGTGATTCGCAACCTGGAAGTGATAGGCGAGGCGTGTAACAACATTATCAAGAATCACCCCAGCTTTGCAGCTGAACATGCTGCCGTACCCTGGGGCTTTGCCTATGAAATGCGTAATCCGCTGTCTCACGGCTATTTCAACATCGACCTCGCTATCGTTTGGCAAACCGTCAAGAATGATTTGCCATCACTTCAATCGCAGATTTCAGCGTTGGTTTTAGGCTAAAACCCCGCAGGCCACACCACGCCGTTGTCATTCAAGATCGCGTCCAGCGGCACATCGTGCGGCTCGGGTTCGAAATCGGACACAAAGCCTTGCGTGTAGCCCAGCCCCACTGTCGTCGGGTGGGGTTCCAGCACCGCCAGGGTACGGTCGTAAAACCCGCCGCCATAGCCTAGCCTGTAGCCACCAATGCCGTAGCCCACGCAAGGCACAAACAGCAGGGTAGGCACGATGACCTCGGTGTCTTTGGGCTTGGGGATGCCGTAGGCGTCTTCTTCCATCGGGCAACCGGGATACCACGCATGGAAGGTCAAGGTTTTGTGGACTTTATCGACCACGGGCAAACCGATGCGGCGCAGTTGCGGGTCGTCCAGCAGCTCGCCGTCTTCCTTCCAGCGGTGCAGCGCGGGCAGGGGGTCAAACTCGCCTTTGATGGGCCAGTAGGCCCCGATCACCGTGTCCGGGCGGCCAACGAGCCAGATGCGCATCACGCGCTGCAACAAATCGGCGCGCTGTAGCCGGTCTGGCAGGTTCAAACGTTCTTCGATGAGCGCGCGGCGCAGCGCTTTCTTGGCTTCGATCTTGTCCATAATCCCCACATGCTGTTTAGACTTATTTTGTCACCGATCTGGCTTGCCATCACTATTGTGGGTGCAAGTGTTTGTGTTGTTTTACCGGTCAACGCCCAAAGCACCTCGCGGGGCGATGACGTCGTCGTGGAGATGAACCAGGCTTTCAAGCGCGGCGACCGCAAGCGTTTGACCGCTTTGTTGCCCCAAACACGCGGCAATGCTCTGGAACCTTGGGCTGCTTACTGGGAACTCAAGGCCCGGCTGGACGATGCCAGCACCGCAGAAGTGCAAGACTTTTTGACCCGTTTCGCAGGCACCTACCAAGAAGACCGCCTGCGCAATGACTGGCTGCTGCTGCTGGGCCAGCGGCGCGACTGGACCAACTTTGCCGCCGAACATCCCCGCTACCGCATGGGCGACGACCGCGAAGTGCGCTGCTACGCGCTGCTGGTCGATTTCCTGAAAAACACCGCGCCCGACACGGTAGCCCTGGCTGACGAGGTGCGCAAAAGTTGGATGTCGCAGCGCGATGCCGACGACGGTTGCGCCTTGGCCGCTGACCGGCTGATCTATGCCAAAAAACTCACGGCGGCTGACGCGTGGCGCAAAGCCCGTCTCTCCGTCGAGGCCAACCGCCCCCGTGCCGCCCGCCGTGCCGTGGAGATGATCGCGCCCGAAGCTTCCAGCCTGGTCGCAGATCTGTTGAACAGCCCCGCCAAATTCCTCGCCATACGGGCTGCCGCTTCCCGTGCCGTACAGCAAGAGCTGATCACGCTGGCCTTGGTCAAGATGGCCACCAGCGATGCAGAGATGGCCGAAGTTAGCCTGAACAAATGGGCCAGCCTCATCAGCACCGAGGAGCGCAACTGGGTCTGGGGCGTACTCGGGCGGCAAGCGGCAGGCAAGTTGTCGCCAGACGCTTTAGACAAGTTCAACCACGTCACCCGTGATGCAGATTTGAGCGACGAAATGCTCGCATGGAGAGTGCGCGCCAACTTACGCGACACCACCAGCCCCCAAGCCAGCACCCGCTGGACACAGGTGCTGCGCAGCATCAACGCCATGAG
>JANXSZ010000043.1 GCA_025356445.1 Betaproteobacteria bacterium
TAAAAATGCCCCTGGAGCTTTCGCTACAGGGGCAAAACAAAAACAATCACAGGCGTAGCAGTCTACTTACATACTCTGGGCCGGGTTTTCCGGTTTGTCAAGTGGTCTGGGGCGCTTTCTCGGGGTTCGGGCACGTCTGGAAGTCACCTTCTCTTTCCTAGGCTTGGTAGACCGCCCCTGTAGGCGATTGGGTTCAACCCTGTCATTCGCTGCCAGGCGGTGCCGCTTGAGCCCCCGGGAGACCTTAGTGGTCTGTCTGCGGTTTGCGATGAACTCGACCTTTTTAGGCCTCCTGCCTTCTTAGCTGCCTTGGCTTTCCGACTGGGCATCTTCGGGCCCGCCGAGGCCGGTGGGCTTTTGGCCCCAGAGCCCAACCCCATCTGCGCTTTTGCCCACACCAACTCTCTGTAGACGTCTCTGTAATGCGCCATACAGAGGTGTTCTATGAGCTTCGCCGGGTGCCAAATTGTTAGGCATATTGGGCAGACCGCCCGCAAAGCGGGGACGCTTGACCCGGTTATCGTGGTTGTCGTGTCCGCGACGGCGGTCACGGCCTCCCGTGGCTCGGGAGACTTCCTTGTAACGCTCGCCCCATCCAGCGGTGCCTGCGGCGTGAACGCCTGCAACGCCCGGTTAAAGGCGAGGTTGTGCCTTCGCTCGATCCCTTCAGGCCCCCCCTCATCTGGCTCTTCGCAGCGTTTCTTCATGCGCTACATGTTACGAGCTTGCCCCTTGGTTGGTGCGCATATTTACCCTTGCATCTCGGTCTGCTTAGACCTCCCAGCAAGCCTTCTGTATACCCCCGCCATGCTGGTGTCTGGAAACATTTCCAGGATCGTTTTTATGGGCGTTGTGGGGTGGTCTATGAGGTATTTCATAGGCGCGTCGTACACGGCTTCTGCCTCTTTTCTGCGGGCGTCCCCGGCGGCGGCAATGATCGGGGCGAGGCCGGAAGCCTCAAGTCTTTTGTTGAGTGTGCCTGTGTGTACCCCTAATTTTTCTGCTGCGGTTGCCCGGGTGTCCATTCCAGTGCGTAGGGACTCGACGACCTCCAGGAACTGGGTGTTGTCGAGTGCGTTGTCGGGTCTGCTTCTCGAACGCGCAGCGCCAAGTTTCGCCGCCTTCCTGCAGAAAACCACGTAGTTAAGGTCGGGGTACCCTGCGTGGATCTCCTTGAGTGTTTTATTGGGGTTGTCGAGGGCGTTGTCGAGGGCTGGGGCGTAATCGGCTTCCCTGCTTGGGAAGCCGTTGTTGGCGTACCTACGTACAGGCTTAAGCGCTTCAGCCCAACCCCGGTGGTAGACCCTGGCGTTGAAGGTGGAGACTGAGATTCCCAACGCTTCAGCGGCCTGGTTTCGGGAAATTTCTCCAGATTTGACCCTATTGAACTGCTCTAAGAAGCTTTCCATGGTGTACTCTGAGTAATTGTGTATTCGTAGTATACAAAAGTTTTTAAACTTTGTCGCGCTGGCGAAAGGCCCTGGGAGAGGACAGCCGGCCCCTAGTCACAGAAAAGGCTACCCGTCCAATTATTAATAACTATGAATGCCATAGTTATTTGTCTTTTTTGTATGTATACTTTCAACATGCCAACAAAAACCGTAACCTCTCTACCCGGCGTGCCGTTGGCTCGCACACTAGGCAAAGGAATCAATCTGTTGCACGAGTTGTTTGGAATCAAATTCTTTACGCCATGTCGCCATAGGTAATCCGTTATGCTACCGTCAAAATCCGAAATTCAGTCGCTTTTGCTACGGGCCGCACTTGCCGCTGGTTCACCGCCTGCATCTCCACAAGTCCGTAGTTGGACATGGTTTTCAACGTTCGGGAAAGATTTCCAGGTTTGCGCCCAGTGGTTAAGGCCAGTGCAGCAATCGAATCGGGTTTGCTGTCTGCGATGACCTTAAGCAAGGCACGGTTCTCATCGCTCAGCACTTCGGCCAAAGAGCGCATCGAGGTAAACCAGACTTTGGGATCATTAGGCTTGGGTCTGAGCTCGCCTTTAGCAATGGACAGCACACGAGCACGTATTTGTTCTTGAGGCAAGATACCGACGGTGATAGTTTTCATAGCAAAGATGCTTTCATTTGGATTTAATCTGAGCCAGCACCAGATCGACCTCAGCGAAAAAGTCACTCAGCCGCTGACCAGCAAACTTGTACTTCTTGGGTGGCTTGACTGCGTGAGCGTTGTCATACCCCAGTATTCGTTTTCCATACGGTTCATGCAACGTTAAAGCATAGCGAATGCCATGTGGAATGGCCTTGGTCGGAAGAACAGATAGCGCTTCTAATTTGACCCAATAGCCATCGCCTTGGTCAATGATGGAGCCTGCAAGATCAAGCAGCGCTTGAAGTCCCGGGGTATCAGTCATTGAAAAAACATATCATCTGTTGATACTATTTTAACCATAACTTAGCCTTCTCAGTCATACCGCTGCGTGAACACCAACTCCAGCACGTTGTCTTCTCCCGCCTTGGCCCGCAACGTGAAGCGGCGTGAGAGTTCATACAGGATGGACACCGTGCCTACTGAGCTGGTCAGGCTTTGGCCATACACCACGTAAAGCTTGCTCGACAAGCGCTTGCCCACACTGACCGCGGCACTGGTCACGCTGCCGTCCGCATTCACACCGCCACTGCGGTAGGACACGTCGTCCAGCCCCAATGCGCCAGCGATACCACCGTCCATGCGGCTGCCAGGGCGGCCCAGCAGGGACATGGCGGCTTGCTGCAAGATGGCGGCTTCGCCCCCAGGCCCGGCAGCGGAGCGACCCAGCACCAACCACGAGAGTTTTTCAGTGTCAGGCAATTCCGGCTCTGCGTACAGGCGCAGCACCGGCGCCAGGGCGGTACCGGTGACTTGCACGCCCACGCGCTGGGTGGTGTTGGGGCGAATGGCCAAAATGTCCAGGGTGGGGTTGTCATACGGCCCTGCAAATCGCAGCAAGCCGGTCTCCAGATTGAGGTTGACGCCATAAGCGCGGTAGCTGCCACTGGTGGTGCGCACTTCGCCCAGCAGGCGAGGTATCGGCTGCGCGGGCGTGCTGCGCACTTGCAGCGTGCCTTGCAAACGGGCTTTGAGGCCGCTGCCTTCGACGGCAAAGTTGTCCCCCAAATCGAGGTCGAGCAGCACATCGGGGATCACTTGGGTACCGGGTTCCTTGCTGGTCGAGGCAAGTTGACGGCCCCGCACCACCACGTCGTCGCCCAAGCGTGGGGTGAGTTCGTCGGTCAAGGTAAAGGCGGCTTGGTCAGCTCTCAATTTGCCACGCAGCTTGAGTTGCGCCCCTGCCAATTGCGCCTGCGCTTGGCCTGAGACGACGAGGCGACGGTCAGCACGGTTAGAAACACGCAGCTTGTCGAGGGTGACTTGCAGGTCGATGTGAGGGACGCGCTTGGGTTTCGAAGGCTTAGGCTGTGCCACGGGTACATCCTCCATCACCCATTGCGCAGTGCCGCTGGCGTCCAGCCGCCCTCCCGTTTTGGCGCCGCCTGAACCCTCCAGCGCAAAACGTTCGATCACGACCTTATCGCCTTCTAAATTGGCACGCAGCTGGCCGTTGACGAATTCAATGCCGTCCACCACCGAGCGCAGTGCCAGTTGGTCAGCCTGCACTTGACCCGCCCACTGCGGCGCAGCCTGGGTGCCACTGAGCGTAGCCTGTGCAGCCAGCGTGCCCTTCATGCGCCAACCGGGCGGGGCCAAGAGCGACCAAACGCCAATTTGCGGCAACTGGGCGCTGACTTTGCCACGCAGCGGGGCGTTGGTGGCCCATACCCAACTGCTCCAACCGCTCCCGCCACGGCCCGATGGCCCCCCTGCTTGCAACACGGTGCTGGCCTCGGCGTCCACCACGCCAGCGCGGTCGGTGTTCCAAAGCAGTCGGGCTTGCAAGGTGGTGGTCGTGGCTGACGATGCCTCGGGCACCGTCATCACCCTCAGTGAAGCTTCACGCAGGCCTACATCGACAGGCTTGGCACCCGCTTGGCCGGTTGCGGTAACGCTGCCATCGTCCAGCAGCACGCTCAAGTTGCCACGCTGACGCTGTACACCGGCGCTCACACGTACTGGCGTGCGGGCATCGCGGGGCCAAAACACATCCCAATCGCCATCGAACCACAGTTGCCCCGAGAGGCCCATATCGGCCAGTGGCTGGGCTTTGGGGCCAGCCAGCCAGTCGACCCAAGTGAGGGGAAGTTGTGACAAGCGGCCCTTGGTGCGCAAGCCTTGGGTGTCCCACAGCAGCTGATCCCAGGCCAGGGTGACGGGCTTGTCGCTGCGCAGCAGGCGTGGTGCAGTATTGCCGCCCAGGTCTTGCGGGACAAGGCGCAACTGGCCAGGCAGGGCTTCAAAACTGCCGTCTTTCCAGCGGAGTTGCAGCGCAGCAAGCGCATCGTTGGGGTCATTTTGCACAGCCCAAGCCAAGCTGTGGGCACTGTCTTGCAGCAGCAGGCTCAGGCGGCTGATGTCCAAAACGCTGCCGAAAGTGGCCAGATTCAGCACGGCACGGCTGCCCAGTTGGGCTTGGTAAGGCACTTGTTCGGCTGCACCAGCAATGTCCATGGTCAGTGCGGACAGCGGGCCTTGGGCGCTGAATTGCAGAGCGCTGAACTTGAGCGGTGCAGGGAGCTGACCGCTCACACCCACGTTACCGCCAGCAGGCGCTTGCAGCACCAGAGTGGGCACGCTGACACGGGCGTTCACACTGCGCGTTTTGCCCTCCCAGTCCAGCACCATGTCGGCACGGCCTTTCACGGTCCACTGGGGCAAATCGGGGCGGATACTGGCGAGCATCTGCGCCATCTTGGGCAGGGATTGGAGCCAGGTCCAGGTCACGTCCGTTTGAGCCAGGGTGATGTTCAACTTGGTGTCTGCGGGGGAGGCGGTCAAAGCATCAGCCTTCAACAAGCCTTTGAAGCCTGCGCTGCCACCCGGAAAATGCGCCTCCAGCTCCCCGGCAAACGAACGGGCTGCAATGCGCAGTTCGCCCTTGGCCTGCACCTTGGCTTGCGCCGCCTGCACGGTGAGATCGCTCAGGCGCAGGCTGTCGCCCACCCAAAGACCTGCGGCATGGGCATCGCCCAAGCTGAAGCCTTGCAGGGCAGCGGGTACCGCGTCACGTCCCGCAGACGATTTGAGCTTGACCTCAAACGCCGTGCCCACGCCTTGCTGCACAGCGGTGACAGCGCCGTCCAGCCGGGCCTGCGCCATGGCGGCATACAGGGCGGCGGGGTTGACGCGGTTGAAGGTGATGTCGCCCTGCCACGGCTCGGCCACGCTGCCCTCTTGCCAACGGCCGTGACCTTGCAGATCACCGTCACCGACACGGGCTTGCAAGGCAGACACGGCCCAACGCGTACCCTGCGCCTGCTTGTCCGTACCCACCTCGGCAGTGACGTGGGCTTTCAGGCTTTGCACCGGCAAGCGTTGGCGATCCCAAGGGCCAGGCAGCGCATTGGTCAGCGCAAGGCTGGCAGCCCAGTTGTTGTTACCAACGGGGTCGGCCTGCACCGTGCCCGAGAGGCGGGTGGACGGTGCTTGTGGCCAAAAATCGGCCAGGTTCAGCTGCGCCAACGCCAGCCGCGCACTGTGGACAGGCTGCACGGCCCAAGGAAGGATGCGGGCAGACGCGTCAAGCGTGGGGAGAGGTGAAGTGCCCGTTGGGGAGCGGCCCTCGCGGGGATTTTCCTGGCGGACTTGGGCTTGCACGTCCAAGACCGCAGGAACGCCAGCCAGTGTGCCGTTGACCTGCACATTCGCCAGCACGGTGAGCGCCACGCCGCCCGGCACCACGCTGTTCACACGGCCTTCCAGCCTCGCCTGTACAGCCATGGGGGCGGCTGCTTGCACCTGGGCCTGTAACTGGTACAGACCCTGGGCCAAAACCAGTGATTTCAATACCAATTCATGCTGAAACCCGTTGATTTGCAAGCTGGATGGCGTTTGCTTGCTACTGTAAGCATAGCTACCCTGCACACGGCTAAGTTGCACGGCCGCAGCGCCCTGCACGTCCAGTTGTTGCACATTGAAATTCACACTGACAGGCAACGGCAACAAAACGGCCTGCGGCGGTGCCGTCGGCTCGGTGCTGGGGGGCACGGTGAGGGTCAGGCGCTGGGCAACCAACTGGTCAATCTGCACACGGCCTTGCAGCAATGCCCGGGTGTCCCATTGCACCCACAGGCCACGGGCGTCAAGCGACACCCCTGGCAATGCGCTTTGTCCCGCTGGCGCTTGCGGGTGCTGCTGCCATTGCAACGCACCAACCTGCCCGCCAAAGCGCAAACTGCCAGTCACGTCCTGGGTGCTGAGCTGACCCGGCGGCACACCTGCCTGGGTGGCCAAGCGGTTGAGCAAGCCGTTCGGCGCCAGCGACTGCAACGTTTGCGCCAGCGAACCTTCTGTGCCCGACCACCACCACGCGGTGGCCAGGGCACAGGCCAGGGTCAAGACCAACCCCATGACGCCAACGCCAACCACTTTGGCCCCAAGACGAAAACGCAGCATGGACAGCATCAAAACTTGAACCCCAGCGTCATGTGCAACCGCAAGCGCCGTGTGGCTACACCATAGGCCAAATCCAGTTGCAGTGGCCCTACGGGACTGCGGTAGCGCACACCAGTGCCCAGACCGACCTTGGCGCGCAGGGTGGCAGCTTTGTCACTCACGGCACCGGCATCAACGAAAAAGGTGTTTTCCCAAGCAGAGCGCTGGTTGTTGAGCACCAGCGGGCGCTGCCACTCCACACTGCCGGTGGCAATGACACGGCCAGGGTCTACGCCACCGCCGACCAATGGCACGCCAATACTGCGCAGGGCGTAGCCACGCACGGTGTTGTCCCCGCCAGTCAAGAACAACTCGGTAGAGGGCACAGCCACTTCACCGCGTGCCCAGACCGCCCCCAGCTCAGCGCGCAAGGCCAAGCGGCCTGGGTCTTCCTGGGTTTTGTCGGCGGCAAGGGGCAGGTAATAGAGGCCGCGCACGCGGCTGCGCAGGTAGGGACGCTTGGACTGCTCCAGTGTCAGGCCCGAACCCAGCTCAAACCCCAGGCTGTAGCCGCGCTCAGGGAACAGCACATGGTCAAGGCGGCGCAGCGTCCAGGCGAAATTGGCGCTGAGCGCAGCCTGGCCCTCGGTCGGCACGCCGTCCAGCGTGGTGCGGGCGCGGTCGTACTGCACGAACAGGCTGCGGCTGAAGGTGGGGTTGTCTTGCGTTTGACCGGCCCGCAAACGCTGACTGAGGGTGGTGCCACTCTCGTCAATTTGCTTGTTGACCAAACCGGATACCGCCCAGCGCCAACCGGCATCGTCCACTGGCGAGGTAAGGGCGGTTTGGGCAGATTGGTTGTTGCGTGAGACTGTCAGCCCCGACACCGCCCGCCAGCGCAAGCCAGGAATGCGGTGGTGCGTGTGCTCGATGCTCAGACGGGCACCGCTGTCGGTACTGCCACCGATACCGAGAACGAGTTTTTGCAGCTCGATTTCGCGCACTTTGACCTGCACCGGAGCCACACCTGCGCCAAATGCTGATCCTGACGGCAGTTCATTGCCGGGCTCAACGAGGATGAAGACCGAGGCAAAGTAGCCGCTGTCGGCCACGCGCCGTTGGGCATCAAGCACATGGGCCAAGTCGTAATCGCTGCCCGGTGTCAGCCCCGCCAAGCGCACCAAGCGCTGCACCATCAAGGGGTCATAACGCTCCGTGCCACTGACCACGATGTCGCCAATGCGCAGCGCAGGGCCGGACTCGAGCACGAGGGTGAGGGCGGCGCTGTGCGTCACCGGGTCAATATCGGCCAAGCTGTGGCTAATGCGCCCTGCGGGATAGCGCTGTGCCGTGAGGGCACGCATGGCACGATTTTTGGCGGCATCCCAGTCGGTTTGGGTGAAGGGTTGACCCGTTTGAAGGGCGAAGGCGTCTTGAATCGCTTCACGCTGGTCGGCCGCGTCCAGGCGCTGGGCAATGTCGCCTGTGAAGCTGAGTGCAACGCTGCTGACATGGGTCAGCGGGCCAGGCTGGACGGTGACGCTGACTTGGGGAATGGCGGTGTCAGGAAGGCCGTTGGTCGCGCTGCTGACGGCCATGTCGGCCGTGACGGCTGGCGTCATATAGCCCAAAGTGGCCAACAGCTTGGTAGCATCAGCAGGCACTTGAGCCACAAGGCGAGCCAATTCGGTGCGATCCAGATCGGGCAGGCTGCGAAAACGTTGCAAGTCCAGGTGGGTTAACAAAAAGGCCTGAAGCGGTGCCGGTGCATTGACAACCAGGGCGAACTTGGCCGCTGGAGCCGTTGTTGCAAGGGCCTCCTCGGACAGTGGGCCGTCACCCGGGGTCTGCTGGGCGTGGCCAGGGTTGCCCACGACGGTCAACAGCCACAGCAATACCGCCAAAAGAGAGCGAATGATCAGCCAGCTCACCCGTGGATAGCCGCCGCCACGATGATGCAGATGCCCAAGGACATCGCTGCAACCACCAGCCCAAGGGCAACATTTTGCTTTTCGACAATTTCTTCCCACAGGTTGTAGGGTGTGAGTTTGTCGATCACCACAAAGCTGAGCCAAAAAATCACCACGCCAATCAAGGCAAAGATGATGGAGCCGAATACGGCACTGAGTCGCAAGCCTTCAAGTCCCATGGGGATCTCCTAGAAAAATATGAAAATGCCGCAGCACCGGGGCATCATTTATGCCCACCCCCACCCGAAAAGCCCCCAAATGACCCGCCCGAGCTGCGCATGCCGCTGCCACTGCTGCTGGAGCGGCAATCTTGGGTGTTCGGGTCGCAGCTGCTGCACTGGTTGAGCAAGAGCAGCAACAGCACAATCACCCCAAAAATCACGATCAGCGTTAAACAGCCTCGACCCGTTAAATCAGAGGCGGGAGCCACGTCGGTTCGCTTGAGCAAATCGGCTTTGGCTTCGAGCTTGAAGGCTTTGGCGACCCAAGCGCTGTCGATGTTGCTGCCGCTTGACCAGGTTAACTCTTTGGGCGTTTGCTCCAGCGACAGCAGGTTTTTGCCGCTGGCGAAATCACGGTTGGACGTTTTTTGACCACGCTGCACTGGCCAGTAGAACTCACCGGCAACGTAGGTGGTCTCTGCTGTATATGTGCTTTTAAGGATGTAGCGGGTGTTCAGGTAGCTGGCGCTCTGGCCGTTGCTGGACATATTGGGCGCGCCAGTGGTGGGCTTGACGACGCTCCAGCCTTCCTCTGAATCGACCAAAAAGGTAAAGCCACGCTTGGGGTTGTAGAGCAGGTATTCGCTCCAGCCAAAGTGTTCATCGTCACCGGCCTCCACGCCCATACGGTGCTGGAAACCCACCACCTGCCAAGGCAAGCCTTGCAACGTGCCTTGACTGCCCAACGGAATCAGCATTTGCACAGGCTCGTCTTGCAACGCGTGCTGGAGCTGGTTGCCGATACCAGCACTCAGGTCAATCAGGCATTTGCAACTGCCACAAGTGATGCTTTTGCTGGTGGCCAGCGTGACGGTGACGGGTGCGCCACAGTTGGGGCAATTGAACTGCTGGCCTTTCGTCTCTTTGGTGATGGTGTCGCGCAAGCCGACGAGTTTCAGGTCGTCCAGCAACACCTCGTGGCCCAGCGACAGGGTGGGCGGCTGGGTGCTGTAGTCGATGCTGAGCACCTCGCCTTGTGCACTGCGCAACTCGACGAGGGGAAAGGCTTGGCCCAACGGCGGGAGTTTGGGCAGTTCGCCAAGAGCAGCCAGCAGCACGGCGGCGTCACCGCTGGTGACGGTAAAGGGAACACCGTTGAAGGGAATATTGACGCCAACGCTGAACTGCGCAGCGGGCGGAATGGCGAACGGCGCGGATACGGTGCTGCTGAAAACGAAAGCACCGTTGTCTTCAGAGAGCGATGCGGTACGGCCATCATCAAGTGCCAGCTGCCAGTCGCTCCAGGTGCCGCTGGCGGTTTTGTACTGGAGACGGCCTATGACGGTGAAACCCACCTCCAACCGCCCCGAGGCCAGCAGTTGCAGTGGGCTGTAGTCGTCAAACACCTCGGCCATCTTGCCGATGCGCGACAGCGTGTCGCCATCGCGCACCACGGTGCTTTGGCAGTAGGCGCATACAGCGTGGGTGGACTGCGCGCTGCGAAACGCAACAGGTGCGCCACAACCGGGGCAGGGCGCGGTGTAGGCGCGCAAGGGGACAGGTTCAGCCACGGCGCAGAACGAGCAAAACCAACAGAATTAAAAACGGGACGCTGATGTAACGTTGATTTAAACCAGTTTTTTCAGCAACTCGGTCTTCTTCGCATCGAACTCTTCGGCAGTCAGAATGCCCTTGGCCTTCAGGTCGCCCAGCTTTTCCAGCGTGGCCATGATGTCTTCGGGTTTCAGTGCATTTGCTACGTTTTGCATAGCTGCTGTAGCCGATGCAGATTGCGCAGAAGCCGGATTTAACCCTGCTTGCAGGTTGTGTGCAAGGACTTGGCCCAAAGCCACGCCAGCGCCCAAACCCATGGCATCCCCAGCAATACCGCCGCCACCACCGGCTTGCACCATGCCAGGTATGGCCTGTGCCGTTTGGTACTGCATGAATTTACCCATGTCCCCGCCAACCATGCCCATGCCAATTTTTTGATCAAGGATTTTTTGCAACTCCTCAGGCAGCGAGAGGTTTTGAACCGTCATGCCTTCGAGCTTCAAGCCGATCTTGGCGAAGGCGGGTTCCAGCTCTCTGGTCAGCGCTTGGGCAAAACTCATCTGGTTGGCAGCCAAATCCAGGAAGGGTACGCCGCTGGAGGCGATGGCGTTACTGATGTTTTGCAGCACCAGCCCGCGCAATTGGCCATCCAAGTCGCCGGTGGTGTAGGCCTCACGGGTGCCCGCGATTTCCGTGTGGAACAGCTTGGGGTCAGCAATGCGGTAGACGTAGTTGCCAAAGGCACGCAAGCGGATGGCGCCAAAATCTTTGTCGCGGATGGTGATGGGCTGAGGCGTACCCCATTTTTGGTCAATCTGCTGGCGGGTGCTGAAGAAGTAGACATCGCTTTTGAAGGGCGACTCGAACAGCTTGTCCCAGTTCTTCAGGTAGGTCAGCACGGGAACGGTTTGGGTGCTGAGCTTGTACATGCCTGGGCCAAACACGTCAGCGACCTTGCCCTCGTTCACGAAAATCGCCAGTTGCGATTCGCGCACAGTGAGCGAGGCACCCATCTGGATTTCCATGTCAGCCATAGGAAAACGCCATGCCAGGGTGCCATCGTCGTTTTCAGTCCATTGAATAATGTCAATAAACTGTTTCTTGATAAAGCTCATCAGTCCCATGGTGTGTTCCCTTGTGCGTGCTAAACGGGTTAAAGAAGGCGCCTGCCAAGCTTCACGTGGCAGCTCAAAGAGCGTTAAACCACGAACAAACTCTGCCTACAGCACCTTTTACCGCGATAGTAGCGCAACCGGATGGCCTGAAGCACCGGCGTGCGCAGGGGTGTCTGCCTGGTTAAGGATGAAAACCGAAGCGGCCTGAACCAGCTCTTGCGCTTGGGTTGACAGGCTGGACGCCGCCGCCGCCATCTGCTCCACCAAGGCGGCGTTTTGCTGCGTGGCATCGTCCATCTGGCTGATGGAAATACCGACGCGCGCAACATCCTGGCTCTGTTCATCGCTGGCGGCACTGATCTCACCCATCAGATCCGTCACGCGGCCAATGGAAGCGACCACTTCGGCCATGGTGGAACCGGCTTGGTCAACCAGTGCCGTGCCCTGCTCGACACGCTGCACACTGGCGCCCACCAGATTCTTGATTTCTTTGGCTGCTTCAGCAGACCGGCCTGCCAAGCTGCGCACTTCGGACGCCACCACCGCGAAACCCCGGCCCTGCTCACCGGCGCGTGCCGCTTCCACCGCTGCATTCAGGGCCAGTATGTTGGTCTGGAAGGCAATGCCGTCAATGACACCGATGATGTCGGATATCTTTTTAGAGCTGTCATTGATGCCCTTCATGGTGTTGACCACCTGCGCCACCACAGACCCTCCCCGTGCTGCAACGGTGGACGCTCCCAGCGCCAATTGGCTGGCTTGGCGCGCAGCTGCGGCATTCTGCTTCACCGTTTCCTTGAGCTGGTCCATGGAAGCCGCTGTTTGCTGCAAGGCGCTCGCCTGCTGTTCCGTGCGCGTAGACAGGTTGTTGTTACCGTGGTCAATCTCGCTGCTGGCCACCGCTATCCCGTCGGCGCGGGAACGCACCTCTTTAACGATGCTGGCGATGCTGTTGCGCATGTTGCGGATAGTGGCCAACAGACTGGTGCCGTCCCCATCGCGCAGCGCCATGTCGATGTACAGCTTGCCGTCGGCAATGGCCGCTGCCTGCTCCGTGGCGTAACTGGGCTCACCGCCGAGTTGCCCCAGCAAACTGCGCGTGATACCCAGCGCCAAGATCAAACCGATCAGTACCGTCGCGCTCAACAGGCCTGCCGTCCAAAGACGGGCTTTGGCGTACACCGCATTGGCATGCTCTGCAGCAAGCTGCCCCCCATCAAAATTGAGTTTGGTCAATTTATCCAGTGCGGTAATGGTGTCATCTGCCGTTGATTTTGCAGCCCCTTCTGAAATATCTTTAGCATCGTCTTGCTTGTTGGCACGGCCCAAGGCAATCACTTTTTGATTGAAGGCCAAATACTCCCGCCATGCTTTGGTGAAAGCCGGCAGGAGCTTTCCGCCCTCGGGCTCGGTCGCCATGGCCGCATAGGCCTCACTGTGCGCTGTCACTGTTTGCAATATCGCCTTCATTTTTTCTTCGTACTCGTCCATGTAGCCGATATCGGCAGCACGGCTGTGTCGAACTTCCAGGTCACGAATTTCCAGGATGGCACTGCGCATGGAAGTGGTGTGCCCAATGCTGGGCATCCACTTCAGCGCGAGATCGCTAGAGACTTGGTTAACTTGCGCCAACTGAAGCATGGCAAACCCTCCCATCAGCGCCGTCAGTATCAGCACCAGGAAAAATGCCGCCAATAATTTGGTGCGCAGCTTGAGATTTGCAAAGTCGCCAGCAAGACTTGAGAAAACAGCCATAGTGCGCTCTTTAGAGGTGATTGTTATGAGGCAGTCTTAGCGATGGTGACTGGGCAAGGACAGCGACGCTGATTTACTTCTTGAACCCGATGTATGTCACACCAATGACTTTGCCGCCTTTGTCCTTGATCGGGTTGTAACAGGCGTCATAAGGGGTACCCAGCACATCAACACCGCCACAATATTGCTCGCCTTTGTTCACACTCTCATAAGCCTTGGCGCGTGCCAGGGGCGTGCCAACGCCGCGTTTGCCTTCCGCCGTCAGCACGTTGGTGCTCACACGGATGTATTCGTCTCCGTGCTTGACGAATACCGTGGCCGTGGCGCCGGTGGTTTTCTTGATTTCATCCACCACGTCATAGTTGTTGTTGATTTTTCGGGTGCCGAAATAAATGGCAGGCACCGTGAGTTCACCAGCTTTTTCGGTGCCCTCCAATTTAGCCTCACCCAGCTTGGTCAGCCGGGTGTCCAGTGCCGCGATGGTCGCTTTCGGATCGTCGGCGTAGGCAAACCCCGCAAACAACGCCCAACCCAAGATGACAGGAACGATGGCTTTTTTCATGGCTTTCTCCGTACTTTATGCAAGTGACTGGGTTATTGGCAAGGTGAACAAAGCACCTTGTACATGGCATTGGCGTTCATTCACTGGAGTGAACTTTGGCGACTATCTTCCAAATACGCAGAACGGGTTCATGAAGGCCATCATTCCCCCTGATTTCAGCAAGGGTTAGTGCATGAGACCGGTAGCGCGAAAGGGCATGTCAGCACAGACTGCGTTGCAACGATTGACCGTCTTGAGCGGTACTTTTACCCTGGTGGACAACACGGCACTGTGTTACGGCAAAATGCATTGCTACACCTTTTCTCACTCCATCTTCTGAGAAACATTGATGACCCCCGCGCAAGACGTTTTCGCCCGCCTGGAACAACTCAACAGCATTGGTGCGTCTTTGTCCAAAGAACAAGACACCGACACGCTGCTGGAGCGCATCCTCATCGCGGCCATGGAACTCACACGGGCAGACGGTGGCTCGCTCTACCTGATGGACGAGGCAGCAGACAACCTGGGCTTTGCCATCCTGCGCAACAATTCATTAGAGCTGGCTTTGGGAGGCACCACGGGCAAGCCCGTTGAGCTGCCCCCGCTGCCTTTGCGCCAACCCACCGGTGAACCTAACGACAGCATGGTGGCGGTCTGGGCGGTGCTGCACAATGAAACCGTCAACATTGGTAACGCGTACACCGAAGCGGGATTTGATTTTTCAGGCCCGAAAAACTTCGACCAGCGTACCGGTTACCACTCCAAATCGTTCCTGACCATACCGATGAAGGACCACGAAGACCAGATCATTGGCGTGCTGCAACTGATCAACGCCACCGATCACCTGACGCATGAAACGGTGACCTTCTCAAAGGCGGACCAAAGTCTGGCCGAATCGCTGGCCTCACAAGCGGCCATTGCACTGACCAAGCGGCGATTGATCTTGCAGCAAGAGGCGCTGTTCGAGTCGTTCATCAACGTCATCAACGGTGCCATTGATGAAAAATCGCCTTACACCGGTGGCCACTGCCAGCGGGTGCCCGAGCTGACCATGATGCTGGCCGAGGCCACCACCGCGCACCAAGAAGGGCCGTTGGCCAGCTTTGAAATGACCGATCGAGACCGCTACGAGCTGAAAATTGCCGGTCTGCTGCACGATTGCGGCAAGATCACCACGCCTATCCACGTGGTGGACAAAGCCACCAAGCTGCAAACGATCTTTGACCGCATTGAGTTGGTGGAAACCCGTTTTGAACTGCTCAAGCGTGATGCCGAAATACAGGCACTGCGGGAAACGCTGGCATTGCGAGAAACCAAAGACGCAGCGGCAGAAGCCCAGATCATGGTCGGCTGTACCCAGGCACTGGCAACCTTGGCGCAAGAATTCGACTTGCTCCGGCACTGCAACACGGGTGGCGAATCCATGTCGCTGCAAGACCAGGAGCGCGTACGCCAGATTGGCAGCACCCGCACGTGGCGCAACCGCCACCAGGCTGTGATGCCCGCACTGAGCGAAAACGAGATGGAGAACCTGACCATCAAGGCGGGTACGCTGACAGGCATGGAGCGCCAAGAGATCAACCACCATATCGTCGCCACCATCAACATGCTCGAGGCCCTGCCCTGGCCACGCCACCTGAGCCGGGTGCCAGAATACGCGGGCGGTCACCACGAGCGCATGGACGGCCAAGGCTACCCCCGGGGGCTGAAAGGTGCAGACATGTCGCTACAAGCGCGGATGATGGCGGTGGCGGATATTTTCGAGGCTCTCACGGCATCCGACCGACCTTACAAACAAGGCATGACGCTGTCGAAATCGTTGGGTATTTTGGCTAATTTTGCGCGCAATGGGCACATTGATCCTGAGTTGTACGAGGTGTTTGTGCGCAGTGGGGTCTACCGCCAGTACGGTGAAAAATTCCTCAATGCCACCCAATTGGACGAGGTGGATGAGGCCCGTCTTTTGGTACAGGCACGCGCCGTCACGTAAGGCCAGTGGCGCTACGGATGACAGCGCCAATCTGTCAACATCTACGCAGATTCACTGACGCAACGCTGACGCTGCCAAGCCTACAATCCAAATCCCTTTCTGTCGGCGAGCGAGGTTCGCGGCCAGTAGGGGAACAACGCCAGATACCGGAGACCCCATGCCTACATCCACCCAAAACACCGAAGAAAAACGTGCCGAGTTGCGCCGTGCCGCGCTGGAATACCACGAGTTCCCGACGCCTGGCAAGGTCGCCATCATGGCCACCAAACAGCTGGTGAATCAGCATGATTTGGCGTTGGCCTACTCGCCCGGTGTAGCAGCCCCCTGCGAAGAAATCGTCAAAGACCCGAACAACGCGTTCAAGTACACCAGCCGAGGTAATTTGGTCGGCGTCATCACCAACGGTACAGCCGTGCTGGGCCTGGGCGACATTGGGCCGCTGGCATCCAAGCCGGTGATGGAGGGCAAGGGCGTGCTGTTCAAGAAGTTCGCTGGCGTCGATGTGTTTGACATTGAAATCGACGAAAAAGACCCCGCCAAGCTGGTGGAAGTGATTGCCGCACTGGAACCCACCTTTGGCGCGATCAACCTGGAAGACATCAAAGCACCTGATTGCTTCTACGTAGAGCGCGAGTTGCGCAAGCGCATGAAAATCCCTGTGTTCCATGACGACCAGCACGGCACCGCGATCACGGTGGCAGCGGCGATGGTGAATGCGTTGAAAGTGGTGAACAAAGACATTGGTCAGGTCAAACTTGTGACCTCGGGCGCGGGTGCTGCTGCACTAGCGTGTCTGAACTTGCTGCTGAAAGTCGGCCTGAAGCGTGAAAACGTGTTTGCAACCGACATCGCCGGCGTGGTTTATGTGGGCCGTACCGAGTTGATGGACGAAGACAAGATCCAGTACGCGCAAGAAACCGACGCCCGTACGCTGACCGACATCATCGAAGGTGCAGACGTGTTCCTGGGGTTGTCTGCAAGCAATGTGCTGAAGCCCGCAATGGTCGCCAAAATGGCCGCCCGGCCTGTGATTTTTGCGCTGGCCAATCCCAACCCCGAGATCGCTCCAGAGGACGCCCATGCGGTGCGCGAAGACGTGGTGATGGCAACCGGTCGCTCGGACTACCCGAACCAGGTCAACAACGTGCTGTGCTTCCCGTACATCTTCCGAGGGGCGCTGGACTGCGGGGCCACCACCATCACGGATGAGATGGAGATTGCCGCCGTCTATGCGATTGCCGAGCTGGCCCAGGCCGAGCAAAGCGAAGTCGTTGCCGCAGCCTATGCGGGTGAAAAACTGGCCTTTGGCCCGCAGTACCTGATCCCCAAACCGTTCGATCCCCGTTTGATGATGAAGATCGCCCCCGCAGTGGCCCAAGCCGCAGCGGACAGTGGCGTAGCGCTTCGCCCCATCACCGACATGGAAGCCTACCGTGCCAAGCTGCAATCCTTCGTTTACGCCTCGGGCACGACGATGAAGCCTATTTTTGACGCTGCCAAAAAAGCCGTCAAAAAGCGCGTGGTGTACGTGGAAGGCGAAGAAGAACGCATCTTGCGCGCTGTACAAATCGTGGTGGACGAAGGCTTGGCCCGCCCCACGCTGATTGGTCGCCCGGCCATCATCGCCCAACGCATCGAAAAGTTTGGACTGCGTTTGCGCGAAGAGCTGGATTACGACGTCGTGAATGTCGAGCAAGACCACCGCTACCGCGATTTCTGGCAAACCTACCACCGCATGACGGAACGCAAGGGCATCACGGTACAGATGGCCAAGATCGAAATGCGCCGCCGCCTGACCCTGATTGGTTGCATGCTGCTGCACAAAGGCGAAGTGGATGGCATGATTTGCGGCACCTGGGGCAACACCCACATGCACTTGCATTACATTGACCAGGTCATTGGCAAGCGCGTGGGTGGCAGTCCCAGCACGCCGCAAGACGTTCAAATCTACGCCTGCATGAACGGTCTGCTGCTGCCTGATCGCCAAGTCTTCCTGGTCGATACCCACGTCAACTACGACCCCACAGCCCAGGAACTGACCGAAATCACCGTGATGGCGGCGGAAGAGATGATGCGTTTTGGTATCAAACCCAAAGCAGCCTTGCTCAGCCACTCCAACTTTGGCAGTAGCGACCAGCCCAGCGCCATCAAAATGCGCGACACCCTGGCTCTGCTGCGCACTGAAGCGCCTTGGCTGGAAGTGGATGGTGAAATGCATGGCGACGTGGCACTGGACGCCAAAGAACGCGCCAATATCATGCCCCACAGCACCTTGATCGGCAACGCCAACTTGCTGGTGTTCCCCAACATCGACGCCGCCAACATTGCCTACAACCTGCTGAAAACCGCAGCAGGCGGCGGTATCGCGATTGGCCCTGTCTTATTGGGTGCCGACAAACCCGTGCATGTACTGACAGCCAGCGCCACCGTGCGCCGTATTGTGAACATGACAGCCTTGACTGTGGCTGACGCAAACGCCAGCAGATAAGCTTATGCGCAAGAGTTTGCGCACACTCACAACCCCGCAATGGGGCCATCCAAAGGCAACCTCTGCCGACTGAATGGCCCCATTACACTTTTTTACCTGCTTAAGTTTTAAGCAAGGTATTGCTTTATTGCGACAGTTCCGGCACACTACGGCCTTCGTTATCTCGGGTAAACCCGGATATTTTCAGGTTATTTGTCATCCAGGGCCTCTCACAGAGTGGTTGCCAGGGTCTCTCTCGGTCAACGCTGTCATGCTCGGTTTTCACAAGTTCAAGTACGTAATTTCCGGCATTGTCCTTGCGGCCTCGTTGACCACAATGGGCAGTGCGTTCGCCAGAAAAACGGCTCCCGACAGCGTAGCGGTTGACAGCCTGCCCAGCATAGCGCTGGCAGAGTTGCCACCACAAGGCCGGGAAGTTTATGCCTTGATTTTGCAAGGGGCGACCTTCCCGAATGAAAAAGACGGTTCTGTCTTCGGTAACCGCGAGCGTCAGTTGCCAGCGCACAAACGCGGCTACTACCGTGAGTACACCGTACGTACCCCGGGTGCCCGCAACCGGGGTGCTCGCCGACTGATTTGCGGTGGCGAGCCTCGCGTGCCGGATGCTTGCTATTACACCGAAGACCACTACGCGTCGTTTCGCAAAGTGGTGCCTTAGCCTGAAGCGCTAAGCAAAAAGTTTTCGATTGCGATGCGATCGCGCCGCAGTCACATGCGTTTTATAGTTTTAACAGTTTTTGACCTAAAGAAAGTGAACGGGGATGGATACGCCGCTTCGTAAAGAACAAGACACACCACTGCGTGGTGTGCGCCCTAATATCGTGCAGTCGATTCGCGCTTTTCGCGTGCCTGAGCTGCAAGAGGCCGCTTTGGCCTTGGGTCAGCATTTCCTGTACGCCAACCTGAGCCAAGCGCAGAGCAAGCAGGATGTACTGGACATGATCGCCCAGCAATTCACCTTCCCGACACACTTCGGTAAGAATTTTGATGCGCTGTATGACTGCATGACCGACCCTCTGCATAAATCAGGCCCACAGCCTGGCTTTATCGTGGTGTTGGAGCAAGTGCCTGCACACGCCAAGTTTGACAAAGAAGCGCGTGAGCAGTTGCTCGACGTGTTCCGGGAGACTGCGGACTATTGGGGCGATCGAAAGATTCCGTTCCGATGCTTCTATTCTTTTCCGTAGCCCGTTCTGCAACCACCAGCCAAGCAGAACGGGCGACCCAGGCACAGACCGGCGCCGTTTCCGGTATCGATCTCAGCAACGCGAATGACGGTGGCGAAAAAATGCCGACCGACAAACTCGTGGATGTATCCCCTTTGGCGCTGCGCATGAGCAGCCCTTTCAACTCAGGCTACTGGCTCTCTGCGGCTTAAACATTTAGCGCCCCACCACCAGCAAGCCCCATGCAAAACGCCAAGCCAGATCACACTGGCTTGGCGTTTTGCATGGTGGACATGACGTCAACTGGACTGCTTTGCAGCAGTAGCGCTATTTCGCGTCTAAATTAGCAGCCAACGATGCTGACAATGCCTGCGCTAACAGCACGTACTCTTCAGGTGGCACCTCTTCGGCACGGCGTTGCAAGTTGAACGTACCAGTGAACGCTTTTTCTTCCAACCATTTACCCAAGCTGTGGCGCAGCAATTTACGCCGCTGACTGAAGGCCACTTTGACGGTGGCTTCCAGCGTTTTGAAGTCCACGACGGCAGGCGTTGCACGCGGCACCATGCGCACCACAGCGCTGTCTACACGGGGTGGCGGGTCAAAGGACTCGGGCGGTACAAACAACACGTTGTCCATTGCATAACGCCATTGCAGCATCACGCTCAGACGGCCATAGTCACTGCACGCAGGCTTGGCCACCATGCGGTCAATCACTTCTTTTTGCAGCATGAAATGCTGATCCTGAATGATGTCGGCAAAGTCAAGCAGGTGAAAAAGGATGGGCGTGGAAATGTTGTAGGGCAGGTTACCCACCACACGCAACTTGGGCAGTGCAGGTGCTGGAACGGCATCAGACGCTACATTTTTAATAGCGATTAGCGCTGATTGAACTTGCGCAAAATCCACTTTCAGCACATCAGATTCGATGACCTGCAATTGCGGATGCTCACGCAGGCGTGCCGCCAAATCGCGGTCAAGCTCGATCACCGTCAGTGCGCCCAGGCGCTCTACCAGCGGCTGAGTCAGTGCAGCGAGACCGGGGCCAATCTCCACCATCGGATCGCCTGCCACGGGCGCAATGGCGTCCACAATGGCGTTGATGATGTGGCGATCGGCCAAGAAATGCTGCCCAAAGCGCTTGCGCGCGACATGGGGAAAACGGTGGGAAGAGGAAGATGAGGCGCTCATTCTGGTGGCTCGCGCAGTTCAACATAGGCGCGGCCGCGCACTTCTTGCGCCCAATTGGCATACGCTTCGTCCAGTTTTTTCTCACGGACAAAATTGCGTGCCACCTCGCGCTGCTCGGCAGCGGTCAGCTTGGCCTCACGCCGCTCCATCAGCTGAATCAGGTGAACGCCGAAGCGCGACACCAACGGAGGGGCGATTTCGCCAGGTGCAAGGCCGTTCATCACGTCCTCAAACTCAGGGACAAAGGTGCCCGGGTTGACCCAACCGAGGTCGCCACCTTGAGTCGCGCTGCCATCTTGCGAGTTTTCACGGGCCAGGGTGGCAAAGTCCGCTTTGCCCGATTGGATGCTGCGGCGGAATTCAAACAGTTTTTCCAGTGCAGCGGCTTCGCTCAGCTGCGGCGTAACGCGCAACAAAATATGGCGGGCACGGCTCTGGGTAATGACCGCACTGGGCACGCCAGCCTGGGTCTTTTCCATCACCTTCAAAACATGAAAACCAGCGCCTGAACGCACCACAGCCGACACACCGCCCACGTTCACATCTTTGGTCGCGTCCACAAACAGGCCAGGGTAACGGTCTGCTGGGCGCAAGCCCATGACGCCACCCGCCACCTTTTCTGGCGCGTCCGAATACTCTTGCACCAGGGCCGCAAAGTCATCCCCCGAACGGGCGCGGTCAAGCACGCGGCGGGCACGGGCCTCTAGCGCCGCAATTTGCGGGGCTGTGGCCGTCTCAGGCACAGCAACCAGCACCTGCGCTAAATTAAGGCTGAGGCGCGAGGGATCAACGTTGCTGCGTTCATCAGCGATGTACTGGTCAATATCCTGGTCCGTGATCTTCACCCGGCCTTCGACTTCACGCTCACGCAAGCGTGACAGCGTGACTTGCTGGCGCAGGTCTTCGCGAAAACGCTCATTGCTCATGCCTTCGGCGCGCAAACGGCGGCGAAACTCTGGCACATCGACCTGGTTGCGGCGGGCCACGTTCTGCTCGGCCAGATCCACAGCGGCTTCGTCCACTTTGATGCCGGTTTCTTTGGCTTGCTGCAACTGGGCTTTTTCATTGATGAGGCGCTCCAGCACCTCACGGGTTACCACCGAACGAGGGGGCAAAGCGCCGCCTTGCTGGCTCAGCTGCTGCTCGACGATAGCCAGACGTTGCACCACCTCGTAGTTGGTAATGGGTTCCGAATTCACCACGGCGACGATGAAGTCGGCTTGCTGTGGGGCGGAGGATGTAGCGGAGGCGGGAATACGCTGGCCAATGCGGCTGGGATTCAGCTGGGAGGAGGGTTTCAAGCCCTGCGCCTGAGCGGCCAGCGCCAGGCTGCTGCCGAGCAGGCACACCCAACCAGCCCGCACCAGACTGGCCTGCAGCGTTCTCGGCAGCACCGTACTCGACTGCCCCGCAGGTCGTGAAATTTCTGCGCGTTGAATCATCATGTCACTTGTTTCTCGGTCAGTCGTAATTGCTGAAATGGCTGGGGGTGGGCTGCGTTTCGCGCAGGTACTGGTAGCGGGGCACATTTTGCTTGAAGATTCGCATCGGGCTGGTGCCCACGCCAACGCGGGAAAAGCCGACAAACTCCAGCTGGAATGAAATACTGGTGGCAGCGTTACCAGGAATGACACCGGGCGTCAGGCCCAAGGTGCTGGCGCTGGTTTGCAAACGGTCAAGCACCACGCGGCCCAGCCAGCAACCGGCATCGTACTCAAAACCGACCAACGCATCCACCAGTTTTTTGTCCCGCATGCTGTAGTTCAACCGGCCCACACTGTACCAGCGGCCCTCGCCCTGGCCTCGTCCAGAACCCAGGTCCTGGCCCTTATCACCCCACAGGTCATTGAGCGGCCACTGCCAACCCATGTCCAGCTGCTCACTGACATCGCGTTGAAAACGGTACGCCGCGCTGATGGTGCGGTAACTGCCGGGACTGTAGCGTGCGCCCACCGTGGCACGGGTGGAAAGATCGGTTTTCTGGTTGAACTGCACCGTGGAATCGAATGTCCACTTAGGTGTCCAGTTGACGGCAGCCCCCAGCAGCAAATCGCTGACCCGGTCTACCACCGGATTATCGGTAGGCAGCAAGGTCACCAGTTGGTCTTTGAAACGCAGGCGCTGGGCGATGCCCAAACGCAGGGCTTCTGCACCGGTTGCGGGGTCAATCAGGCGGCTGGTCAGGCCCACGGTCAGCAGGTTGTTGTCGGAAATGCGGTCGTTACCCGTGAACGCGTTCTCGGTATAGATGGTGGCAAAGTTGAAATCGGTCGCTGCGGTGTCGTAGCGCGGCAGCAGTTTTTGGTTGCGGTATGGGGTGTAGACGTAAAACGCACGCGGCTCCAGCGTTTGCGTAAAACTGCGCCCCAGGTAGGTGGCGTCACGCTCCAAGACCAAACCACCGTCCAGGCTGAAAGTGGGAACCAGGCGACTGGCTGTGGTGGTGCCGTCCGACAAAGGCGCATCAAACTGGTAGCTGGTGGCGTGCAACTGTGCCTTGGGCGTGACAAACCAACCTGGCGTTTGCCAAGGACGGCTGATTTGCAGCTTGGAGAACATGCGGTGCGCATCAGGCTGCAAGGTCAGCAGGCGGTTCGCAGAAAACTTGGTCGAATCACCCTCCGCCGAGAAATCGTACCCCCCCACGTTGGTGCGCCCATAGCGCGCAGTGAGTTGTGGCAAACGATCATACGGCGGAATGATCGGCGACAACGGGTCTTGCAGCGTCTGCCACTTCAGCGTGCGCAGACTGGCTGAAAAATCCCCTCTGCCCCAGCTCAACGAGGCATCGTTGGGCAGCAAGCGCTGCGTCAGCGACGTGGAGCTGCGTGGGAAGTCGCGCCAGTAGTTGTCATCGCTCACACGGTTCAGGTTCACGTTCAGACCCAACCCACCGACAGCAGCAATGCCAGTATTCACCGTCGCGTTATGCGTCAACGCTGCCCCCCAACGATCGCGTTGGCGCAAGCTGTCGCCGGGCATGTAGTCCAGCTTGGCGACACCCCGGTAGGTGGGTTCCAGGTAGCGGAATTCTGAATCCAGCTTCACGCCGCGCTTGCTCATCACGATGGGGGAAAACGTGGCATCGCGATTGGGTGCGATGTCCCAGTAATAGGACTGGGCGTACTGCACACCGGCGACGCTGTCCAGGCCCACGAGCGGTGGTAACCAGCCTGATTTGCGTTTGTCGCTTAGAGGGAAACTGAGCACGGGAATGGCAGGCATCGAAACGCCCTTGAACGTCATCACCGCATCCTTGGCAATGCCGACGTCTTCTTCTTCGTCAATGTCCAGCGAGGCAGCGCGCATGATCCAGGCGGGCATCCAGCTGGGGCCGGGTGTACGCTGGCAGGTGCTGTAGCTGGCATTGGTGATGATGGCATGCTTGCTGTCGGCAAAGTCCGCCCGATCAGCCTCGCCGTAGGCGTCGTTTTTCAAGAACCGGTATCGGGGCTGGTTAAAAAAACCCTCAAACGACTCCACCTTCAGCTCCATGTACGGGCCTTCGTAGACGTTGCCCCGGCGGTTGATGTGCACATTGCCCCGCGCTTTCGCCAAATCGTCCGGCTGGTAGTACTCGATGCGGTCAGCGCGCAACGTCATGTCATTTCGGCGCAGCACGGCATTCCCCTCAACCGTGGCGTCCAGGTCTGGGCGGCCCGACATATGGTCACCACTCAAAAAGGTGGGCAACTCGTGGCGCACATCCAGGGGCAAAGTTTCAAGCAAAGAACGGCTACTTTTGAGTCGGAGCGCCTCTTCACCATACGCAGGCACCCCCACGGCCTCAACCGCCACTTGGGCATGGCCCAGGCGACACAGGCCCAGCGTGCACAGCACCAGCGTGAGCGGTGTCAACGAAAAACGAAAGCTACGGGTTTGGGGCTTCAAAAAGGACTTCAGAAAAAGACGAACGGTAACGGAGTCGGCATGGCGTGGTGACAGGTCTTGGTAACCTGGGTTTGTAGAATGGATTATCCATGAGCCTGTCATCCCCCCATCCCACCCCCCATCCTTCCCACACGCTCAGTTCTGAGGAACTGAGCTGGTCCAGCCCCGCCCGTGAGGCCGCGTTCAACACGTGGATTGCACCCTTGGCAGCGCAACACCAGCTGAAGCTGGACACATTGCGCCCAGCTTCAGCGGATGCCAGCTTCCGGCGCTACCTGCGGCTGGATGTTCAGACCTCAGGGCAAGACACACCCCGTAGCCTTATTGTGATGGACGCGCCACCTGACAAGGAGGACTGCAAACCCTTCGTCAAAGTCGCGGCCTTGATGGCGACAGCCGGGCTGCATGTGCCCGACATCCTGGCGTGGGACGAGCCCAACGGCTTCATTCTGCTGAGTGATTTGGGGGCCCAGACCATGATGGCCGTGATCCAGGACAAAACCCCGCCTGAATACCTCGTTCATCCCGAAGACCGGTTTTGGCACCGCCCTGCACCGAGCGAAGACGTGCAAGCCATGTACCTGCAAGCGCTGGACATCCTCATCGCCTGGCAACTTGCCTCGCGCCCCGGCGTGCTACCCGCTTACGACAGCGCTTTGCTGCACCGCGAGCTGAAACTGTTCCCCGATTGGTATCTGGGCCAGTACCGGGGCATTGACGTGGACGCGCCCCAGCACAGCAAGCTCAAGCAAACGCTCAACGACACCTTCGGTATCCTCGTCAACAATAATCTGGCAGCGCCCCAGGTCTATGTCCACCGTGATTTCATGCCAAGGAATTTAATGGTTGATGTGGCCCCCACGCTGGGTGTGCTGGACTTCCAGGACGCCGTGTACGGCCCCGTCACCTACGATATCGCCTGCCTGCTGCGCGACGCCTTTCTGAGCTGGGACGAAAGCTTTGTGCTGGACATCACCATCCGCTACTGGGAAAAAGCCCGCAAAGCGGGTCTGCTGGACTTTGAAGGCTGGAGCGAGAACTTTGGCGAGTTCTACCGCGCCGTGGAATGGATGGGCCTGCAGCGCCACCTCAAAGTAGCCGGCATCTTCGCCCGCCTGACCCTGCGCGACGGCAAACCGCAGTATTTGGCCGATGCGCCCCGTTTCATTGGCTACATCCGCGCCACCGCAGGCCGCTACCGGGAACTCAAGCCCCTGCTCTACCTGATCGACGAGGTAGAGGGCATCAAGGCGGACAGCGGTTATTCCTTCGGCCGGGTATAGGTCAGGGATAACAGGGCATGGGTCGCTTTCTTTTCTGGTTGTCCCTGGCCCAGCTGATTTCTTGGGGCTCCACGTTTTATCTCTTTGGCCTGGTAGTGCTGCCCATCGAGGCCGAACTGCACATCAACCGCGCCCAAAGTTCGCTCGGCTTCAGTCTGATGCTGCTGGCCGAAGGCGTACTGGCCTACCCGGTGGGCCGCTGGATTGACCGAGGCCACGCCCGGCTGGTGATGTCAGCAGGCTCAGTCCTCGCCGCACTGTGTCTGTTGGCACAAACCCAGATCAGCAACTTGCTGGGGTTTTACGCGGCCTGGACAGCGCTTGGGCTGGCACTCGCCTGCATCTTGTATTCCCCGGTGTTTGCGGTTGTCACACGGCGCTATCCCGTCGATTTCAGGCGCGCCATCATCACCATCACCTTTCTGGGCGGGCTGGCCAGCACCGTGTTCATCCCTCTCACGCTCTGGCTGATCGACACATTGGGGTGGCGCGAGGCAGTGACGGTATTGGCAGGCTTTCATCTGTTGGTTTGCCTGCCCGTGCATGGGCTGCTGCTGCGGGGCGAGCCTCCACAGGCACAGCCCACAGCAGCAACACGTGCCATGTCGGACGAAACAACACCATCGCAGGCCACACCATCACCATCCGCCCCCAGCCTCCAAACCTGCCTGCGCAGCCCCGTCTTTGTGCTGATTGGCGTGTTCACAGCCCTGGGCATGGCGGTTACTGCAGCCATCCCACCGCACCTCGTGCCCCTGCTGCGTGAACAAGGCCTGCCAGAGCACTGGGTGGTGCTGGTGCCCGCCAGCATCGGCGTGCTGCAAGTGCTGGGCCGCTTGATGTTGTTCCGCCTGGAAAATCGCTTCAACGTCCACCGCGTCAACCTGCTCATCGTGCTGCTGATGCCTGCTTCGTTGCTGCTGTTGGCTTTGCTGATGGTCGCCGGGCCCGCCGCAGCCGTTGCTCTGGGACTGGCCTATGCCGGGTTGTATGGCCTCGCGAACGGGATGCTGACCATCGTCAAAGGCACGGCCATTGCCGAATACGTCAACCGCCAGCATGTGGCTGCGCTCAATGGCGCTTTAGGCCTGCCCTCTGCCATTGCCCGCGCCCTGGCGCCAGCGGCGGTAGGTAGCCTGTGGGGGGTGTCGCAAGGCTACGGCTGGGGGGTTGCCCTGCTGTTGGCCACAAGTTCCGTGGGATGTGGTGCCTTTGCACTGGCGCAACGGCTGGCGTTGCGGCGGGCCAGCGTTCCTGCAACGACGCTGAGCAGCAGAAAAATTTAAGCACAGTTTTGCGCTTTGTGACATCCCCCATTCAGGGGATGCGGAACCGGCGAGTGGTCTATAGGATAGAGATCAGTCTTGCGTCTTATGACCTCTTCAACGCCCAAGGAACCCACTATGCACAGCACAGAGGCTGCCTTAGTGTCCGCCACAGACAACATCACCAAGGATGTAGCCCGTATCGTCTTGGCAACACCGCCTGCGGTCTCAGGCGATGCCGTGGCCCAGTACCTCATGCAAGCGCTCGCACAGCACAACAAGGGCCACACGGCAAGCGAATTCATCCAGCAGGTTCTCCAAGCCACCCCTGCCAGCGCACGCTCAGCCTTGGTGGCCTGCGCCATACCGCAGATCACAGGACTGACCGACAGCGCCAATGTCACCCGAAGCAAAGGCGAATCGCTGTTGGGCGACCTGGTGTTTTATGCCGTCAAGGCATCCGTCGACGGGACGTTGGACGACAAAGCTGCCATTGCAGGTGCCGCCGTGAAAGCCGTGATTGCCGCGACCGGAGGTTCCCCTTTGGCCAGCATGGCTTGGTCTGTGGCTGCCAGTGCGGCACTGGCTGGGCTCGGCTGCAGCCGACAAGCACCAGAAGTAGCCGGTTTGGCGGTCGCCATGCTGAAAGCAGCGCAAGGGTCACTCACAGGAGCAAGCGCCGCTAACTTTGTTTCTGCGGTAAGCGGGATGGCCCTGTCCAGCGTAGACAACAAGGACATGGCAGCGGTGAAAACCTTGCTGCGGGCCGCTGCCCCCTCGCAAAGTGCGCTGATTGCCCGCATGGACAGCCCGATGGCAGCCGAGCACGCACGCGACAACGCTGCAGCTGTGGCCGCCATTGCCGCGATGAACCTGACAGGGGTAGCCGCCTTGCGCATCCAGGTACAAGGCTTGGGCGCGGGTGTGCGAAACTGGCAGGCAACCCTTGACCGACCAGCCCTGACCTTTTGAACCCAATAGGGTGGATGTGCAATCCACGCGGGCATGGAAAGCTACATTATTCATAGCAATGCCCAGAATCTACTGCCCGACCTCCCTGCTGACCGGTACCCCCTTGGCCTTGCCTCCAGCGGCAGCGCGCCACGTGCAGGTGCTGCGCCTGCAACCGGGCGACACGCTGACACTGTTCAATGGTGACACCCTCGGCGGCGAATTCAGCGCCACCATCACCCGCATGGGTCGCAGCGACGTGGAAGTCATCGTGGGTGTGCACGATCCGGTGGACCGTGAAGCGGCCATCCCAGTTCATGTGGTGCTGGGCATGCCCGCCAACGAGCGCATGGACTGGTTGGTCGAAAAAGCCACGGAGCTGGGTGTCGCCAGCATCCAGCCCCTGATGACAGAGCGCAGCGTGCTGCGCCTCACAGGCGACCGAGCCGAGAAAAAGCAAACCCACTGGCAAAGCATAGCCATTGCAGCCTGCGAGCAATGCGGACGCAACCAGGTGCCGGTGGTGCACCCCATCATGGGCCTGGGGGCCTGGCTGAAGGCGAATGCCAGTGCAGAGAACGCAACCCATCCCACCCAGCGGCTTATCTTGTCACTGCAACCCGGTACGCAGCCGCTGCAAGGGATGCTGAAAGCGGCATGGGCAGGGCAACATGGCGCGACGGTCTTGTCAGGGCCAGAAGGCGGCTTGGGCCCGGCGGAGGAAGCGGCAGCACTGGCTGCGGGCTTCCTGCCTGTGACCCTGGGCGCGCGTACGCTGCGGGCGGAAACAGCGGCACTGGCGGCGTTGGTGGTCATTGCCGCAGGAGAAACCACAGCAACCGGGCTACAGCCATGAACAAAAACCTCTGGCTCCTCGCCGCTGCGCAAGGTCTGTTCCTGACCAACAACGTCACCTTCATCGCCATCAATGGCCTGGTGGGGCTGGCACTGGCCCCGGTGGGCTGGATGGCGACGCTACCCGTGATGGGCTATGTGCTCGGTGGGGCACTGTCCACACAACCAGTGGCTTACACGCAGATGCGGTTTGGGCGCAAAGTATCGTTTCAAATGGGGCTGGGGGTGGCCGTGCTTTCAGCGCTGTTGTGCGCTTGGGCCGCTTTTGACCGCAACTTTGACCTGCTGTGCCTGGCCACCGTGGTGGCAGGCTATTACAACGCCAATGCCCAACTTTACCGCTTCGCAGCCGCCGAACTGGCGGGAACGACAGGCCAAGAAAAAGCGGTATCCCTGGTGATGGCTGGTGGTCTGCTGGGCGCGGTCGCGGGGCCGAATTTGGCCGCATCCACGCGGGACCTGATCGCAACCCCTTTTGCCGGTGCCTACCTCGCGCTGGCAGGGGTGGCACTGCTCTCCATGGTGATTTTGAGCGCCATCCACTTCCCGCCGCCACCGACCAAGAAAGCCCTGGCAGGGGGCCGCCCTTTGTCCGTCATCATGCGCCAGCCGATTTTTATCGTCGCCGCAGCGTGCAGCGCGCTGGGCTATGGCGTGATGAACCTGCTGATGGCGGCCACCCCGATTGCGATGCAGCAGTGCGGTTTGCCGTTCTCGGCCACTGCACTGGTGCTTGAATGGCACGTGATTGGCATGTTTGCACCCAGCTTTTTCACCGGACACCTCATCAAACGCTTTGGGCCACTGCCCGTGATGGCCGTGGGCGTGGTGCTGAACCTGCTGTGCATCGTGGTGGCGTTGTCAGGCGTGGAACTGCACCAGTTTTTGACGGGTCTGTTTTTGCTGGGTATCGGCTGGAATTTCTTGTTCACTGGGGCAACCACACTGTCACTGCAAGCCTATGCCCCCGAAGAAAAAGACCGGGCACAGGGCGCCTTGAATTTTTGTGTGTTCGCCACCCTCGCGCTCAGCTCGTTTGCATCAGGCCTGTTGGTGACGACACAGGGGTGGACTCTGCTGAACTACGGCTCCCTCGTCCCTTTGGCACTGACAGCTGCCGCGCTGCTGTGGCTGATGCAACGCCAGCGTTTGTCCGCCCGCCCAATCTGACTGGCCTGAGCACCGTAAATTGCAGGCGAAGCGTGGACTAATTGGCGTTGCGCCCAGCGCGCCGTAAGCGACGAACACGCCAGAAGTCACAAGCGCGGGCTATATTGCAGCACTTTTACCAAGGAGCTTCTCATGGGTTTACTCGATTCCGTACTCGGTGCTGTGATGAACAGTCAACAGCAGAACAACCAACAGGGTCAAAGCGGCCTGGGTGGCTTAGGCGGTTTGGGCGCGCTGGCCGGCATGTTTGGCGGAGGCAACGCAGGCAATGGCGCTGGCGGCATGAACCTCACCGCGCTGATTCCGGTGCTGGCACCGATGCTCATCAACATGCTGTCCAACAACGGCTCCCATGGGGGCTTGGGTGGTTTGACGGACAAGTTCAACCAAGCGGGTTTGGGCGGCGCAATGAGCTCGTGGGTGGGCAATGGCGAAAACCAAGCCGTGACGGGCGACCAGATGACCCAGGCGCTGGGCCAAGACACCATCAGCGACATGGCCAGCAAACTGGGCCTGGGCCATGGCGATACGGCAGGGGCCTTGGCGCAAATTTTGCCGGGCCTGATCAGCCACCTCACACCGCAGGGCCAAGCGCCTGCGGGTGGTTTGGGCAACAGTGGCGATTTGATGGGGATGCTGGGTGGCTTGCTGCAACAGCGCTAACCGTCAAGGCCTGTGCAGGCGTCACATTCGCCTGCATTTTTGAGAGAAATAAGCTGCTTAAGCGCTACTGATGGGCTTAAGCAGCTATTTTTTTGATAGCAATTTATAAAGCCCGAACAGGTTCAACGGTAATGCTGGTCTAACCAGCGCTTGAGGGCAGCCAGCACGTGCGTGCGGCCCGGCTCAGCTTCGTTGAACAGCTCATGGTAAAGCGACTCGAAACAGTGGCTGTCTACCAGATCAGCTGGCGCCAAAGCCTCAAAGACACGGCTGCCTTCAGGGCTGACCAGTTTGTCTTGCCCTGCGTACAGCAGCAGCGTTTTCACCGTCCAGCCTTTGGCTTTGGTCAGCAGCACAGTGGGGCCTGCGTCACTGATGAAACGGGCCAGACGGGCTGCAATGCGGTCATGCACCAGCGGGTCAGCCTTGTAAGCAGCGACTTGGGCCAGGTCATGCGAGAGGTAGGCCGCATTCAGCCCATTACCCACGCGCAAATTCGGCATCAGGTGGGGCAGTACCGCGACCATTATTTTTTGAACCAGGTTCAGCCCTGCATCCAGCGCGGGGGACGACAACACCAGACCCTGAATGCTGTCGGTGGGGCGGGGTTGCAGCGATACCCAGCGGCTGGCAACCAAGCCACCCAGGCTGTGGCCCAAAAGAACCAGGCGGGTGTTGGCGGCGACAGTGGCACGGCTGTGGTGGACCACCGCCGTCAAATCGTCCAACAAGCGGGTCGCACTGGGCAGGCCACCGCGTGGGCCTTCGGAGTGACCGTGGCCATACTGGTCATAGGCACGCACGGCAAAGCCCCAGGCGTTGAGTTCGCGGGCCACAGCGTCGTAGCGCCCCATGTGTTCGCCCAAACCGTGAACGACCAGCACCGTACCGCGTGAGACAGCGCCCTCAGGCAATGGCCAGTCGCACAGGGCGAGGCCACCCAGTGGGGTGCGCACAGGCGCGGCAGGAACAGCGGCAGACACGATAGCGTCAGGCAAGGGGGCGCCGACGCTCATGGCATTTGCGCAATGACTTGGGCCACCGCTGCGGTGAGCTTTTTGGCGTAAGGCACATGCAAAAACTCGTTCGGGCCGTGGGCATTGCTCTTGGGGCCCAGCACGCCACAGACCATCATTTGGGCTTGGGGGAAGCCCTGGCTCAGCATGTTCATCAGCGGAATGGTGCCGCCCTGGCCGATGTAGCCACAAGGCGCGCCGAAGTGGGCCTGGCTGGCCGCGTTCAAGGCCTGCTCAAACCAGGGTGCGGTGTCGGGCGCATTCCAGCCGGTCGCGCCCCCCTCCCCGCTGAAGGTCACGCGCGCCTGGTAGGGGGCGTTGTCTTCGAGCAGGGTTTTAAGTTCCTGCACGGCCTGCCCCGCATCCACCAAGGGCGGCAAGCGCAGACTGAGTTTGAAGGCGGTATAGGGGCGCAGCACGTTGCCGGCGTTTTTCATCTCGGGGAAGCCATCTGCGCCGGTAACGCTGAGGGTGGGTTCCCAGGTGCGTTTGAGCAAGGCCTTCACAGGGTCGGTGGTGGTTGGTAACGCAAACATCGTCGAGCCACCGCAGTCGTAGTGCGCCCAGGGAAAGCGCTTGTACAGCTCGTCGCCCAGGATGGCGGCGGTGGCTTTGGCTTGCAGCAGACGCTCAGGCGGCACCTCGCAATGGAAGCTGGCGGGCAGCAAACGGCCTGTGGCGCTGTCTTCCAGGCGATCGAGCACCTGGCGCATGATGCGAAAGCTCGACGGCACCAGCCCCGAAGCGTCACCAGAATGGATGCCTTCGGTCAGGATCTCCACCTTCAGCACCCCTGCAGCCATGCCGCGCAGGCTGGTGGTGAGCCAGAGCTGGTCGTAGTTGCCCGCGCCACTGTCAAGGCAGATCACCAGCGCCACATCGCCTAGACGGTTGTTGCCAGGGGTACGCAAGGCATCCACGTAGGGCAGCAAATCGTAAGAACCCGATTCTTCGCAGGTTTCGATCAGGCCGACGATGCGGGGGTGTGGCAAGTTTTGGCTTTTCAGGGCTTGCACGGCGGCAATGCTGGCGTAGACGGCGTAGCCATCGTCCGCACCACCCCGGCCATAGAGCTTGCCGTCGAGGTATTTGGGCGTCCAGGGGCCGAGGTCGTTACGCCAGCCTGTGAACTCGGGTTGTTTGTCCAGGTGGCCGTACATCAGCACGGTTTGGCGGCTCAGGGGGGCTGGGGCGCTGCTGTCGGGGACTGCGCCCGAGGAAGCGGCGATCTCAAAAAAGATCACCGGCGTGCGACCGGGCAGGCGCAGCACTTCCAGCGTCAACCCTTCGACCTTTTGCGCTTCAACCCAGGCGGCGGCCTGGCGCACCACGGTGTCCAGGTAGCCGTTGGCCGCCCAATCCTTGTCAAAACCCGGGGATTTGGCGGGGATGGCGATGTAGTCCATCAGGCGGGGCACGATGTCGTCGTCCCAGGCCTGGGTGATTTGCGCCAGCGCTTGGGGGGCATTCAGAACTGAGGCGGCAACACGTGCGTTCATCGTCATCTCCAAAAATCAGCGCATCCAGTCGAAAGCGCGGGTGAAAAAATCGTCAGCGCCCAGCATGCCGGGCTTGACCACAAAATGTAAGCCTTCTGTGGCGGTGTCGGCAAGGGTATGGGCAGAGCCATCGGGTTTGCGGCCCGTGTCGGCAGACCCGACCAGACTGGCGAACGTGCTGTAGCACCACGGGATGCCTGGCTCAATCAACGGGCCTATGCGCAGGTGCCGAATGTCCAGACCACGCAGGCAGGCGATGCCGGTTTCACTGCCCGCCACCAGCAGTTGGCGCACGCCCAGAGCAACCAGGCCACGCGCAATTTCCGCCATGCACTGCTCCACCAGAACGCCCGCATCGGCCACCCCCAACAGGCTTTGCACTGCGGCAATGGAGGCCTCATCGGCCGTCGAGTAAAACAGCACGGAGCTGGTGGGCAACAGCGGTTTGGCCCAGGCCATGGCGGCGGCGGCCACTTTGGCGGGGCCAAATTTGCCGATCTTCAGCGGGTCCAGCGCCATCGCCGGGTGGCCAGCCGCATGGAAATACTGGATTTGGCGCTTGCTGGCATCGGAGCAGCTGCCGCATAGCACGGCCCTTTGGCCCGTGGCAGGGGGCAACAAACTGGCCAGAGGGGTGGGCTCGAAATCGAAGTTTTGCGGCAAACACAAGCCCAGACCCGGGCTGCCCGCCAGCAGGGGCATGGTGTTGACGGCCATACCGATACGCAGCAAATCCTCGGTGCTGTTGGCATCCACCAGAGCCACCTCGACATGCTTCAAACGCAGCTCAACCATGCGCTCCTGAATGGCAATGCTGCTGTCATTGACCTGTTCTAGATCAATCAGCCCTACGCTGTACCGGGTCTGCGCCTTCAGCACACGCAGCATGTTGGAGTCCGTCATCGGCGTTTGCGGATGGTCGTGCATGGCGCTCTCGCTGAGCAGGGTCTGGCCAACGAACAAATGGCCTTTGATCAGCGTGCAGGCTTTGTCAGGGAAGGCTGGCACCACGGCGGTGAAATCCACCCCCAGCGCGTCCATCAGCGCATCTATCACGGGGCCGATGTTGCCACGTGCGTGCGGCGCATCGCCTGTAAACACACTGTCAAACGTGGGACTGAAGCAAAAGTAGATTTGGCAGGCACCCTGGGTTTTGAGCCACATCATCGCGTCCAGAGCGCGCACCACAGCGTCCCCCGGCGACGCATAACGCGACTTGAGCGAGATCACCACGGCATCAACCGTGTCATCCAGCGGCATGCGTGGCACACCCAAGGTTTGCACCACCCGCATACCCGCCGCCACCAGGTTGTTGGCCAGCTCAAGACCACCGGCATAGTCGTCAGCGATACAGCCGAGGATCAGCATGGCAGGGCTGCGGCTGGCGCAAGCAGAGTGGGGGCAGTGAAGATAAGGCGCATCAACATGTAGAGAGACTGGCGTTCACGAACTAACGCGCATTATCCCGTCTGTCGCCGCCGTTTCTCGCTTGGGCAACACACCTACCGGGATGAGGGCGGGGTGTGACCTCGTTCGCTTATAGTTATTTGCATGAACACACCCTTCCAACGTCACCGTGCCTGGGTCATCGCCAGTGCCATCATCTGCCTGGCAGGCACCGCCTGTGCGCAGGCGAATGAGGCCACAGCTGCAGACGCCCCCAAGCCAACGCCCTTCAAACTCACCACCGGGCTGTACCAGCTGTCAGGCGGCGGCGCACCCGTGGCCAAAGGTTTGGACGTGAACTTGCGCTACACCAACACCCTGGGCGATCTGTGGCTGGGCGTGTTCCGCTCACCGGACTTGGCGCTCTCACAAACCCGTGGCGGCTGGGACAACACCTACACCTGGAACGTTGGAGGCGGTACGGTGCGCTTCAGTCCCTCACTGCAAGCGGCATCAGGCGGCTTTTGGGGCGGCAGCCTGGGCCTGGAAACCGGCGACACCTGGTTTGCCGGTGTGGGCCTGGGGCGCACCAATTTGCGCAATTATGTGAACCTGAATTTCGACCCCAACGACGCCTGGATGCTCTCTGGCGGCTACCGCTGGAGCAGTGCCCGCTCTTTGGCCTTGCAGGTGGTGCGCGACAACCGACAAAACCCGGACGAGCAGCATGTGCATCTGGTCTACCGCACACCGTTGCCCGAGGGCCAACGGCTGACGCTGGACGGGCTGTACAAAAAAGGGCTGGTGGCCGGTGCGCCCATCGCCCGAACCGGTCTTGCCGTCACCTACGATTGGCCTCGCTACTTTGCCCGGCTGGCTTACGACCCCAAAGTCAACTTCACGCCGCAAAACATGTGGCGCCTCTCGGTAGGTACCCGTTTTTAGAAAAAATGAACCTGATCACCTTACAACGCAATAGGGATGGTCATCATCAGCTACTTTTTTTATAGCAAACATTGCCATCAAAATGTTGCCATCAATGTGACCCAAGTTACCCACCCCCTCAACTGGCCCCTCAGGAACCCCCATGAAAAAATCAACCCTGCTCCTCGCGTTTATCCCCACCCTGCTGGTGTGCGCCTGCGGCCTGGCCAGCAGTGAAGAGATTGGCGCTGTCGATACGGTATTCAAGCTCATCGGGCCCGACCACAAAATCGTGGTGGAAGCGTATGACGACCCCAAGGTAGGCGGGGTGACGTGCTATGTGTCACGCGCCAAGACAGGCGGGCTGAAGGGTGCGTTTGGCTTGGCTGAAGACAAAGCGGAAGCGTCGATTGCCTGCCGCCAGACCGGGCCCATCCACTTTGGGGAGAAACCGCTGGACAAACAAGAAGAGATGTTCAGTGAGCGCATCTCTTTTGTCTTCAAAAAACTGCGCGTGGTGCGCATGGTGGACAGCAAGCGCAATACGCTGGTCTACCTGACCTACTCTGACCGGGTGATTGAAGGCTCACCGCAAAACAGCGTCACCGCAGTGGCCATGCCAGCGGGCACGGTGATCCCGGTCAAGCCCTGAGTGCCTGGGCGGCCTCAGGGCTGAAGAAAAAACTTACTGCTTGATGGCTTCGACCTGAACCACCAGCTTCACGGAATCAGAGAAGCCGAAGTTGGAGCCCCAGGTCATGCCCCATTGGCTGCGCTGGATGGTGGTTTCGAAGTCGCCACCGCAAACTTCGCGCTTGATGCGGGCGTTTTCGTAGCAGTTGAACTTGTTGGCCTTGAGCGTGACGGGCATGGTTTTGCCCAGAAGCGTCAGCGTACCGGCCACTTCAGACACCTTGTCACCGTTAAAACTGAACTTGTCGCCCACAAACTTCAGCGTGGGGAATTGGGTCACGTTGAAGAAATCAGCGTTTTGCAGGTGCTTGTCAAACGGAGGCGTACCGGTGGACAGTGATGTCGCGTCAATCGTCAGCTCAACCTTGCCAGTCTTGCCAGCCTTGTCCAGCTGAACCGTGCCTTCTTTCTTGTCAAAACGGCCCCGGTTGGTGGACGCGCCCATGTGGTCAATCTCGAACGTCACAAAAGTGTGGGTAGGGTCGATCGCGTAGGTAGCGGATTGGGCTTGGACGACGCCTGCGGACAGGGTGGCGACAGCAGCGAGAGCGAGCAGGGTTTTGCGCATGGTTTCTTTCGGTAGTTTTCGGTAGTTGCGGGACAGGGGAAATTGGAAAAAAGCAAACAGGGAAGACGGCAAACTTACAGCTTGCCCACGCCACTCAGGGCGAATTTGAACTTGACTTGCACATCGTCAGCCACCATCGACGTATCGGCCCATTCGCCTTCGCCAATTTTGAACGCGAGGCGCTTCATCAGCAGCACGCCGGTGGCGGTGGTGACAGCACCGGCCTGCACCATGGCCACAGGCACCACCACATCACGCACTTGGCCTTTGATGCTGAGCTTGCCTGCCACGTCGTACTTGCCGCCACCCAGCGCCTTGAAGCTGCTGGACACGAAAGTCGCTTGCGGGAATTTGGCGGTGTTGAACCACGTTGCTTTGGGCAACTCGGCATCGGTCTCGGGCGCACCCAAGGTGGCGCTGGCGATGTCTACGGTGAAGTTGACTTTGCTGGCGTCCAGCTTGGCGCTGTCAAAGCTGATTTGCGCGTCAAACTTCTTGAAGCGCCCCTCCACAGGCACGCCCATTTGCTTGCTGACAAACACAATTTCGCTTTGGGCAGGCACCAGTTTTTGCTGCGCATAGGCACTGAGCGTGGCAACAGAAAGCAAGGTTACGGCAGACAGTTTTATCAACAGGTTCATCAATTTCTTTCGTTCAATGTCGTTACATCAAGATTTGCCAAACCACATGCGGCCAACCAGGCCATCGCGGTCGATCAGTTGGTGCTTCAGCGCAGCCGCCACGTGCAAGACGATCAGCCCGGCCAGCGCCCAGGCGGCAAAACGGTGGAAGGGTTTGATGAGCACCGCCAAATCCTTGTCCACCGCCAGCAAATCAGGCAAGGGCAGCACACCGAACACCACAATCGGAAACCCTGCGGCCGAGCTGTACGCCCAACCGATCAACGGCACTATAAAAAACAGAGCATACAAAGCCATGTGGGTACCGTGGTGCGCCCAATGCTGCCACGCCGGCATGGCGTTGGTGATGGCCGCAGGCAACGCTGGCGGCTTGTGCGTCAAGCGCCACAGCAAACGCAGCACAGACAGCGTCAAAATCGTGATACCAGCCCATTTGTGCCAGTTGTACAGTTTGAGCCTCGCTGGCGAAAACGGCAGCCCGGCCATGTACGTGCCCACCACCAACAAACCGAGCAGGCTCAAGCCCAAAACCCAATGCAGCACGATGGCCACACTGGAATACCGGGCGGGCGTGTTGAACGAAGCATAAGGTGATGACATAGGGTGTGGGCTTGTGCGACAGTGCGTGCCAAACAGTTGTTTCAAGTGGCAGTTTAGTGAATCGACTGCTGAAGAAGTTCACTTTATTTGTCCAATCAGTTCAAAAAATTTGAACTGATTGGCCCTGAAGCCTGAAGCACCCACC
Organism: Betaproteobacteria bacterium; assembly: GCA_025356445.1. GTDB lineage: Bacteria > Pseudomonadota > Gammaproteobacteria > Burkholderiales > Burkholderiaceae_C > Defluviibacillus. The sequence goes on from JANXSZ010000043.1 coordinate 37,971, forward strand.
AAGGACCCCACCATCAAACCCCAACCCCCCACCATCCTCTTGCAAGCCGATCGCCTGTGCTTGCACTTTCCCCAGCATGAATTGTTCTCGCAGCTGTCCCTCGGCATACCACCCGGCGTCACGCTGGTGCGCGGCGACGAAGGCTGTGGCAAAACCACGCTGCTGCGTGTGCTGGCAGGCGAATTGCCGGCACAGTCAGGCGAGTTGCAGCTCAACGGCCTTCACCTGAAGGCCTCGCCAGACGCCTACCAGCAGCAGGTCTTTTGGGCCAACCCGCGCTCAGAGGCGTGGGAGCAAACCTCACCCGCAGACTATTTCCTGTCGCTGCCCCGCCGTTACCCCTCGTTTGACACACGGCGTGCCACAGAACTGGCCAACGGTCTGGGACTGACGCCGCATCTGCACAAACCGATGTACATGCTCTCCACCGGCTCCAAGCGCAAAGTCTGGCTGGCGGCCGCCTTTGCGTCGGGCGCCACCGTGACCCTGCTGGACGACCCGTTTGCAGCGCTGGACAAAGCCTCCATTGGGTTTGTGCTGGCCCTGCTCAGAGAGGGATCGCAGCACCCCACGCGGGCCTGGGTGGTCGCAGGCTACGAAGCCCCAGTGGATGTGCTGCTGGCGGAGGTCATCGAACTGGGAGCATGACAGGGAAAATGACAGGGGAGAATCGTACCCATGACAAACCCATCCCCACCCTGCCCTCAATGCACCCAGGACAACACCTACCCCGATGCCGACAACTTCGTCTGCGCCGACTGCGGCCATGAATGGCCCCAAGCAGCGGTGGCCCACACCGATGACGAAGCCGATACCGTGGTCAAAGACGCCAACGGCCAAGTGCTCGCCGATGGCGATGCCGTCGTCCTCATCAAAGACCTGAAGGTGAAAGGCTCGTCCACCGTCCTGAAAATGGGCACCAAAGTCAAAAGCATCCGCTTGGTCGGCGGCGACCATGAGGTGGACTGCAAGATGGACGCGGGCAGCTTCATGCTCAAAGCCTGCTTTTTGAAGAAGGTTTGAGCATCCCCCGTCAACGCCCTCACCGTTGACGCCGTGATAATGCGCCCAAGAACATATCTCAGGGACGGGATAACCATTGGCAACCTTCATACCAGCGCTGAGTGCCTGCACCTCACGCATGACCAGCGGCGAACGCCGCCTGGCCGAACGGCTGGAAACAAAGCTCGACGACGACTACTGGCTTTGGTACGACGTGCCCATGGGGCCGCGCAACACCCACCCCGACTTTTGCGTGATGCACCCGCGCCGTGGCATTCTGGTGCTGGAGGTGAAAGACTGGAAGCCCAGCACCGTCCAGCAAGCCGACAAGCAAAACTGGGAAATCATCCCTGACGGCATTCCCAAGACCGTCGTCAACCCATTGGAGCAAGCGCGCCAATATGCCCACCAGGTCGTGAAGGCGCTGGAACGCGACGCGCAGCTGGTGCAGCCCAACGGCCCGCACGCAGGCAAGCTGGCCTTTTCGTGGAGCTACGGTGTGGTGCTTACCAACATCACCCGCAAGCAGTTTGAAGCAGCCGAACTGCACCATGCTATTGAGCCGCACCGCGTGCTGTGCCAGGACGAAATGCTGGAGAGCGTGGGGGCTGAAGACCTGCAAAGCCGACTGTGGGACATGTTCCCTTACATGATGCGCGGCGTGATGAGCCTGCCGCAAATGGACCGCGTGCGCTGGATCATGTTCCCCCAAGTGCGCGTGCAAGCACAAGACTCACTGTTTGACGACAACGACACAGAGGCCGAACTGCCCAGCATCATGCGCGTGATGGACATCCAGCAAGAGCAGCTGGCCCGTAGCCTGGGCGACGGCCACCGCGTCATCCACGGCGTAGCGGGCTCAGGCAAGACCATGATCCTGGGCTACCGCGCGGAGTACCTGGCCCAGGCCAGTACCGCCAGCAGCAAGCCCATCCTCATCCTCTGCTTTAACGAGCCACTGGGCGTGAAGCTGCACAGCGTGATCGAGGCCAAAGGGCTGAGCGACCGGGTGCATGTGCGGCATTTTCACAAGTGGTGCCGCGACCAACTGGTGGCCTATGGTCAAACCCTGCCCGCCTACAACATGCCGGTGGACTTGAAGATGGTGGACATGGTGCAACGCGTGATCAACGCCGTAGACCGCCAACAAATCCCCAGCGGCCAATACCAAGCCGTGCTGATCGACGAAGGCCACGACTTCGCGCCCGAGTGGCTCAAGCTGGTGACGCAGATGGTGGACCCGACCACCAACTGCCTGCTGGTGCTGTACGACGACGCGCAAAGCATTTACGAACGCCGAACCTCACGTGACGGCAGCAAGCCGTTCAGCTTCAAGAGCGTGGGCATTCAGGTGCAGGGCCGCACCACCATCCTGAGGATCAACTACCGCAACACCAAGCAGATTCTTCAAACCGCCAGCCTTGTCGCTGCCGACCTCTTGACCGCAGAAGAGAAAGACGACAACGCTGAAAATGGTGACGGTGTGCCCCTGCTCAAGCCCATCAGCTGCGGGCGCGAGGGCGAGGCCCCGCGCATCATCCGCCTGCCCAGCCTGCGCGACGAAGCCTTTGCCATCGCCGACGAAATGCGCAGCGCCCACCAGGAAGGCCACGCCTGGGGCGACATGGCCATCCTGTGTGCCGACTATTCCACGATGGACATCTGCGCGCAGGCCTTGGCGCAACGCAGCTTGCCCTTCAACGTGCGCCTGAGAGCGGGTGACTTCGCCCCTGGCGCCAACGCCATTCAGGTGATGACCATGAAGGTCAGCAAAGGGCTAGAGTTCCCCGTGGTGGCGCTACCCGGCGTGGGGCATATGCCTGCGCCGGGGGAGGATGAGAAGGAAGCGGCACGGGTGTTTTATGTGGCGGCGACGAGGGCTACGCATCGGTTGGTCATTGGGATGGGAAGAGGAGGATCATTCGGACGGCGGTTGGTTGTATGAAAGCGATCCGCCCCCTGATCAAAACAAATCACTTTGCTCAGCCATCTCCAATTTGACTTGGGCAGCAATCCGCAACAGTTCTTCATGGATGGTGTTCGTTGGCAGTTCCAGATTACTTTCTACGATTGGTTGAATATTCAACTGCGCAAGTCGCTGCCACATCAACTCTAAAGCGGTATCTGGATCGCGGAAAAAGAGGCTACCCCGAATTCTGTGAAAACGCCACCCCAATCGTTCCAGCACCGCTTGCCGCGCGAGGTCTTCAGCGATTTTTTCTGCGCCCGAATGCCACCTCTCTCCATCACATTCGATCGCGAGTTTTCGCCCTTCATACTCAACCACCATGTCGATACGGTAGTAACCAACCGAGTATTGAGTTTTAACTTTATAGCCGCGTTTAAGAAGCTCATCCAAAACAAGCCGCTCGAATTCCGACTCGGTCCCATTTTCCGAACCATCATCGTAAATGTTTTGAGCTTCAACGTGTGCGTACTCCAAGAGTTCACGTCGAATGTCATCTGGTTTGAGGTCTGAGAGGTGGTCCATCGAATGAAGAACCCACATTTGATTTTGCGCCCTGCTAGCTGCTACGTTATAGCGCTTTTTGATGCTCTCACTTGGACCGTCGCCTACCTTACGCATCGGGCCGTCACCTTCATTGCTATCCACCATTGATAGCAACATGACATCCCGCTCGTCTCCTTGAAATTGAGCAGCGTTGCCGCAAATTATTTTGCGTGTCTCAATTTCAGCAACCGGAATGTGCCTGTTCAGCAGATCTTCAATATATTTCGCTTGATCGTCCCCAAGTAGCGATACAACGCCAATGCTTCGTCCGGCATAGCTTGGATGCCTGCACATTCCGCCAATCAAAGAAACAATTTCAAGAGCTTCTTCCTTGTTAATTTTTTGTCCAGGCTCTCGTGAACCATGGATGCGATGAGGGACTACGGCGCGCAAACTCGACGAGCTTGGATCTCGAAGTGGCTTGATTTTCCCGTCGTAGCTAAGTCGATTACTAAAACCAATAATCGCAGGCAGACAGCGGAAGTGCTCGGTCAAACTCAACATGCCGGAGGCAGTCCACCGGCTCATGTCATACAGCGACAGTTTCCCATCGTAAAGCACAGTGTTTGGGAATCCTTCAAGATATTGATGTTGAAGTGATCTAGAAACAGCCAAGTCTTCGCCAACGGCGTCGGGACTAACCTGTTCGTGGTCTCCAACTACAACAACCTTTTTCCCCATATACGCAGCCAACAGTCCGCCGATACCTGCCTGGCTTGCTTCGTCAATAATGACTACGTCAAAGCGACTATCTTGCACATTTAGACTGCGAAAAACTTCCGCCAAAGGCATGATCCAAACGGGAACTGCTTGTTGCCCTTCTTTTAACTGCGTGCGTGCTTCAGTGCGATAGATGTCAACATTTTTCCCGGTCCCTTTGCCAATTTTTCGCATGGTATCCAACCACCCGACCAAATGCAGCCGGAATTTCTCCGCGATAGACAATTGGCTGGCCCAGCAACGTGCGGCTATCAAATCACCAGTGACCGTGTTCAACGCAGTCGTGAGCTGCTGGAGGTCATTTGCAATACGTTCTGCATCTAACTCCGAGCGATGAATCAATTCATCGTTGAGCTGACGCCAACGCCATGCCAAGCTAGGATCGCATCCATCCGCCAGGGGACCGTCGAAACCGGGGACTCGACAGCGAAGCGCGCGACTCCACGTTTCCGCGCCCTGCTCGATTTTTTGCAGCAACTGATTGCGCAGCTTGAAATCTGTATCTAGTGCCTGAAGGCGCTCAAGCTCGGCGTAGGCTCTTTTGTAATCAGAAAGCTGCTCCATGATCAGTGCGTCTCTGATTTCCGATACGACCCCAGAAACCGCGCATGGGAATTCCTTCTGTATACGTCCAGCAGTGGCGACTAGCTCTGCCCGAAGTTCAACAGCCCGCAATTGGGCAATTTGTCCCTCCCACTCAGGAAGAAGATGATTTTTAACGAGCAGCATTGCCCGAGCCAGCTGTGGTTGTCCACCTAGCTGAGGAGGCACATGGGACTCCACCTCTAACCAGGGGAGTCCGAGTGCTGTAGATGCTGTAACTAGTGGATGCCAGCAACGGCTAAACCATCCGAGCGAATCGTCAACATACCGAAGCCAGTCGCGTGCCGTATCTTCAGGTTTATCGATCGGCAATTCGGGGCCACCCAATATCCCCACTTGTCGCTCCCACCGCCGTCGCAGCTGCTCTCGCGCGAGATGCAATTCCAAGGTCAAGAGGAGCGCCGTGAAATGATCCGCTTGCGTCGGCTTCTGGTCATTACATCTTGCTTGCTCAAGAAACGGCTTCCAACTCCCATTGAGATGAACTCGTATCGGAATTTGCAGTGCTTTTAGACCACCACCCTGAGCGAGATGCGTTGCTATTTCCTTCAACGTTGCCAGGCTACTGTCGACCAATAATTGGTCTGGCAGAAACGGAGCATGATTCAACAACACACTACGTGCTGCGTTCAGATGCGTATGGACTCTTGTCGTGAAGCTGTGAAGTTCAGTCCAAACAGGAGAGGTGGTGGTTGACGACCCTTCCTCCACCAAACCAAGCAACCAATCGCCTGACTGGGTGATGCGCATCAAATCATGCTTAGCGTTTTGTGCAAGTCCGACCAGCGTGTTCAGAGTTTCCTTGGTTACGTTGAAAGTTTCCCAAATGGGATTGACCACTTTTTGTGCAATCCTTTCACATTCATGCAACTCTTTCAATTTGTTCTGAAACTGTGCGACGCTAGGTAAATGCCCAATCGTTGGCAGACCGTTCGCCAGTTGCAATTCATCGCTTGCGCCGATTCTTGTCTGACTTGCATACAGCCACTTCACATCCGCCACAGAAATTGGAATCACTTTTCCCAGTTCAGATGATTTTAGTGGCCCGGGAATCCAGGTGTGTGTAGAGGCACCCGCCCGAACTTCACGCGCCGCTCGCGAAGGATCGGTCGTCTCGCCGCCAACAACGACAGGCTCATATTCACGACGAATGCATAAACGTAGTGAAACTCGCGCCTGCTGAATTTTCCGCAAAATGTCGTTCCGGTCGCGCTCAAAGCGTTGTGCATTTTGCGCAACGCTAGATGTGCCTTGCTGCATACGCTCGGCAATGGCTTGGACGGCATGTTCGAGTTCTCGGCGGCTGCGCGAAGCATCATCGAGCACGCTAACGCATAGTGATTGAATATTGGCCGGAACTTTGTCTCTCAGTACCCGCAACGCTTTAGAAGTATGACTTGTGACAAGTACTCGTTTTCCTTGGGATAGCAAGTGGCCAAGCAAATTGGCAATGGTGTGCGTCTTGCCTGTGCCCGGCGGTCCTTGAACAAGCACCACATCTTTACTCTCAAGTTGCCGAGCAAGCTGCAATTGCTCAAGGTTTGCGGGAAGAGCGAAAAGAATTTTCTCATCTTCGTTCGCCACGAAATCGGGCGAGGTGATGTCCTCTTCATTTGACGCGGTTGGTGGCACGGAGCCGACGAGTCGAAGCAAATACGGTGGCAAGTCTTGTGCTTGGCGTTGTGCCAGATCGGCTAAAACAGCGGTAGCTGCTCTGGCGGGCCATCCACCTCTGTCACGTAAAAATATTACTGGTGCAACGGCCATTTCAATAGTCGCAAGGCCAGGTTGATTGCGAAGCCAATCCCTCATGCCATCTATCGTTACGGAAGTTTGTGAATCAATTGGGTGAAGGTGTTGCAAGGTATCACGCCAGTGACCCGACGGAGCCAAATCAATCTGAAGCTCCGCCAGAGGCTCTGCGTACAGTTCAGTCGGTCGTTCAGTCTCAAGCAGGGTAAAACAATTTTGTCGGCTGTCGAACTCAATATCTAGCGGCTTGATGACTAACGGGTGGCAATATCGTTGATTCGGTGATTGGTGAATAAACACTCCAGCCCCTAGTACCAGCTCTACTTGCTCAGACCGTTTTTGCAATTCAGCGCGGACGGCTTGTAGCTTAGAAAATAAGACTCGTACTGGATCGTGCCGACGCTGATCAGTGGCCCATTTTTCCCGGCGTAACCACCAAGCATCCCAGGTTGATTTGCGTTTCGGATCATCCGAAAAACGAACAATTTGATTGACACTTTGCTTGTTGGGAATCGTTTTCTCTTCGACATGCCGCGCAGGTTCGCTATAGCGCTCCCAACCCGGCAACAACCAGTCTCTTGTGATTTCGGGCGGCGGCTCGCAAGGCACGGGTGGGCAAATTTTTACGCGTAAAAGCCATTCACGCTTCTCCTCGCTGCCACTCCAGTACTCAACCCACTCACTCAAGTTGGGCAAGGCCAAATACTCAATCTGCAAATCGGCTGCAGGTTGCTCGGAAAGCTGTCGTTTTATCGGGTTGCGTGCGTTGGTGAATGCGCGGATAAATTGAAATAATCTTTCAACTTTTGATTTGCCATCAAACGCTGCGGCTGAGATTGTAGGATCATTCATAAGCGCCATTCCCTGAATTTAGTGTTATTGCGTTTGCAACGAATTATCAGAGGAAACGTTTTGTCCGAAAAGTGGCTTCAAGGCCGGGAAGCCATCGGTGGCGATAGGCTTGACCAGCTATAGGTGAGCTAGCTCAACGTAAATGACAGCACCGACCGCCGACGGCAGGTTCCAATGACCGGTCTCCGCGCATTGTCCGGTTATTAGGGTGATTATTCACCGCAGCATTGCGCAGTGCGGATGACAATTGATTTTGGGCAGACGACAAATGGGGCAGTCAGCGTCTGGCTTTTTTTTGCGTGCTGATTGTTCACCTAAAAGATCAGACCCTGTCTGGGCAATTGCTTAAATCTAGTGGATGGTGGTCGCGCCCACTGTCAGCGCCAAAGCAGGAAGTTGATTCACTTTTGATAGCTGTTTACGCATATTCCAAAAGGGATTTGGCCCTATTCGACCAACAAATACCCGTACTCCCGTCCCCCAAGGGGGCTTTCTCGCGTTGGGGCGGCGCTCAGGCGTTCTGCCCGGGCCGGTGGCATGTCGCCAGCGCGGCTGATGCCGCCACATGAGCGGTCGCCAGGCCTCGCATAGGAGCCGGTATGCTCAGGCAGATACCAGTCCAACCAAAAAGAAGAGGCCCAGTCCCCATGCATGAAATCATCTGCCCCCACTGCAGCAAAGCCTTCAAGATCGACGAGGCGGGGTACGCAGACATCCTCAAACAGGTGCGCGATGGCGCGTTCGAGCAGCAGTTGCACGAGCGGCTGGAGCTGGCCGAGCGGGAAAAGCGCGACGCGATTGCCTTGGCCGAGGCCAAGGTGACCAATACGCTGCAAAAGGCTGCGGCTGCCAAAGACACCGAGATTCAGGCGCTGAAGGCCCTGCTCGACGCGGGCGAGGTGGCGCGCAAGCTGGCGGTAGCAGAGGCCTTGGGTACGGTGAGCAAGGAGCGCGATGCGCTGGCCAACGAGCTAGCCCAAGCGCGCAACGCGCAGCAAGCGGCAGCCCAGTTGGCCGAGGCCAAGCTGGCCCATGCGCTGCAGGCCGAAGCCGCCAAAAAGGACGCTGAGATTCAGGCGCTGCAAGCCAAGCTGGCGGCCAGCGACACGGCGCGCCAGTTGGCCGTGAATGAAGCCGTGGGTGTGGTCGCTAGGGAGCGCGATGGATTGAAAAATGACCTCAGCCTCATCACCGTGAGAAGTCAGCTGGAAGAGAAAGCAATCAAAGAGCAATACGCCTTGCAGTTGCGTGACCGTGATGGGGAGATTGAGCGCCTGCGGGACATGAAGGCGCGGCTATCCACCAAGATGGTGGGCGAGACCCTGGAGCAACACTGCGAAATCGAGTTCAACCGCATCCGTGCGGCGGCTTTTCAGCGCGCGCATTTTGAGAAAGACAACGACGCTCGCACCGGCAGCAAGGGTGACTACATTTTTCGCGAATCGGACGAGTCGGGCACCGAGATCGTCTCCATCATGTTTGAGATGAAGAACGAGAGCGATGAAACGGCCACCAAAAAGAGGAACGAAGATTTTTTGAAAGAGCTGGACAAGGATCGCACCGAGAAGGCGTGCGAGTACGCGGTGCTGGTGTCCCTGCTGGAGCCAGAGAGCGAGTTGTACAACAGCGGCATTGTGGATGTGTCGCACCGCTATCCGAAGATGTACGTGGTGCGGCCGCAGTTCTTTGTGCCCCTGATCACGCTGCTGCGCAATGCCGCTTTGAACGCGATGAAGTACAAGTCCGAGCTGGCGCTGGTGCGCTCGCAGAACGTGGACATTACGAAGTTCGAAACCCAGCTCGACGAATTCAAGACGGCGTTTGGGCGCAATTGGCGCCTGGCCTCTGAAGGCTTTGAGGAAGCCATCAAGCGCATCGACGAAGCAATCAAAGACCTGGAAAAAACCAAGGAGGCGCTGCACAAATCGGCAAACAATTTGCGACTCGCCAACGACAAGGCCGACGATCTGACGATCAAGAAGCTCACACGGGGCAACCCCACGATGGCGGCAAAGTTTGCCGAGCTGCCGGGCACCTCGACCTCAGCTGAGACTGAGTAGAGGCCGCTGGGTTGTACACACCTCGCAAAAACTACTGGGGTTTCGAGAGGGTCTCGATGACAAAAACCCTGCGTGCTGGGCCGAGAGATACGGTAAATTGCTGCGGTTTTTATAGCTAGTGGCACACATTCCACCTGGGATAGAGGCCCATTTGGCACTCAAACTTGCGGCAGATACGTATCCAGCAGCGTTTGCACTGCATCTGCCTGCAACACATCTCGACGGCGCTTCAGGGCTTCGCGGTCGTGTTGGCTGGCCATCCAGCGCTTGAAGGCAACAAACGTGGCGGGGTGCACGGTGTTCATGCGCGCCATGGTGCCGTTGGTAGCCACAATGACGGCAGAAAAGGCGGGGGAGTCCAGCAGCACATTGGCGCGGCGCGCCTGCACCACCCAGAAGTCTTCGTCTTCATCGCTCAGTTTGATGGGGTGCGGGTCGTCGCCTGCACGTTCGCGGCGGATGATGTCGACTTCAAAGCCGTCTTTGTTGACGGCGGTGTATTTTTGGCCTTTGCGGATGCGAAAGCTGCTGTCCACCTTTTTCAGCACGCCCAGCATGGAGCTGTCTACCTTGGCAAGTTGTGTTGAGAAGAGGATGCGCTTGCGGGTGTCCCACAGCAGGTCCATGTCGCGGGTGGCCAGCGTGTCAGAGTCCAGCCGCACCCCGGCAGTGGCCTCATAAGCGTAGAGCGCGTGGGTGCCCACCACCCGGAAGTGCGGGCTCAATTGGGTGCTGGCTAAACGACCCAGCAACGCCACCACCAAAGGGTCCACCCGGCCCACGCGCAAGGCGCGGTTTAGCCGCTGGTGTTGTTCCAGGGCGGCTTTGAGGCCGGACACGCGCTCTACGCTTTCTTGCTTGCGCTTGGTAAAGCGCTCATAAATGGCTTCGGTCTCGGCTGTGCGGGCTCCGAGGCTGGTCTCGGCTCCGGCGGGTGTAGTGCGCACCAGGTATTTGGCTTCAGTGGCAGCGACTGGCCCGGCATGCCAGTACATGCCGCCGCGCACGTGGGCTGCTTCCTCTTGGGCTTCTTCCAAGGCCTCGAAGGTGGAAACGGCATCAATGTATTGGCGTGCGATGGTGGCGCTGGTTTCTAGCATTACGGCATATTATCTGAGTTCTGAATTTCATACCGTAAATGGTTTAAATTCAGATACTTACGAGTTTATATACTTCATTTTTGATAGGTTGGTGCGGATCATTCGCTAGCTGCAAACTTCAAGGGCTTTCGCCGTGCCCCAACTTTGCCAACAACTCCGCCATCCGCTTCGCCCGCGTTTCCGGCCGCTTGGCGCTGTGCAGCCGATGGTAGATGGAGAACAGGCTCACGCGTTTGAGCGTGGCGTAGAAAGCGTGGGCTGCGGGGTCTTGTTGCAGCGCCGCCAAAAAGTCTTCGGGGATCACCATGTCTGCGCTGCCGGCGTAGGCGCTGTCCCAGCGGCCATCGCTGCGCGCGGCTTCCACCTGCGCCAGGCCGGGGGCTTGCATCAGCCCCTCTGCGATCAGCCGCTCGGCATGCTGCACGTTCTTCTGCGACCAGTTGGAGCGTGCGCGGCGTGGCGTCAGGCGTTGCAGAAACGAGGTGTCGTCCAAACTCTTGCGCTGCCCGTCGATCCAGCCCCAGGCGATGCAAGCCACCACGCAGTCGTCCCACGCCACGCTCAGTGTGCCGGTGCCCTTTTTGAAGATGCGTACCCAAAGCTCCGTCTCGCTGGCGTGGTTCACCTGCAGCCACGCGTGGAGCTGCTCGGGTGCCTCGAACGTATGGTGTGCTTTTTTGCTCATGTATTGATAGCTTGTTGCGCACACTCCACGAGCGCTAGCGGCCTATTTGGCACACAATTCGTACCCTGTACTTCGCCCGCCGCCCTCCAGCCTGCGCAGAACGCCGCGCGCCAGCAGGTCGTTGATATCGCGCAGCGCCGTGTCCGCAGAGCACTTGCCAATGGCCGCCCACTTGGCGTTGGTGAGCTTGCCTTCCATGCCGTCTTGTGCGCGGTCAAGTAGGTGGTTCAGCACCAGCGTTTGCCGCGTGTTCATGGGCGTGCCTGCCCAGCGCTGCCAGAACTGCGCTTTGTACAGCACGCCAGCCAGCAAGCCATCGGCGCCCTGCACGGCGCGCAGCAGGCAGGCCAAAAACCAATCCAGCCAGGGCGTGACTTCCAGCGTGCCGCGCTGGGTAGCTTCTAGCTGGTCGTAATACTGTTTGCGCTCGCCCTGTATTTGGGCGCTGAGGCTGTAGAACCTTTGTGCCGTGCCCTCTGCGCGCGCCAGCGCCATGTCACCCACGGCGCGGCTGATGCGGCCGTTGCCGTCGTCAAACGGGTGCAGGGTGACAAGCCACAGGTGAGCCAGCCCCGCGTGGATG
>JANXSZ010000066.1 GCA_025356445.1 Betaproteobacteria bacterium
AATGCAGGTTCAGATGTCTTGTTTCATTCCATGCAAGAAATACTGAAATAATCAAAGGTACGGATTTGCAATCCCAAGTCCCGCCAGGATGCGCACTTCCAGCCCCTCCATCTCCTGCGCATCCTCTTCTCCTGTCTCATGGTCATACCCCTGTGCGTGGAGGGCGCCATGCACCAGCAAGTGGGCGTAATGGTCAGCCAGGGTTTTGCCTTGTGCGGTGGCTTCTTCGGCCACCACGGGCGCGCACAGCACCAAATCGGCCATCACCATCGGGGCTTGCGCGTAGTCAAACGTCAGCACATTGGTGGCGTAGTCTTTTTGGCGGTAGTCGCGGTTGAGTGTTTGCCCTTCCTCGGCATCCACAATGCGCACGGTGATTTCGGCATCGCTTTGCAGGCTGTGCCGGAGCCATTTTGTGACCTTGTGGCGGGGCAGGGCGGCACGGTGGGTGGCGGCATCCGTGATGGGGCCGAACTGAAGCGACAGGGTCAGGGTGTTGAGGGACATTTTTGAATTAAATTGGCCTGTAGAGCAATACAGATGTGCTGTAAGTGCTATAAAAAAAGAAGTGAATATGATGTGGGTAGGTAGGTAGATGGCGGTGGTCAGGTGCTTTTACGCCGGGCGCCGTCATACGCATCCACAATCCGCGCGACCAGCGGGTGGCGTACCACGTCAGCGCTGGTGAAGTGGCTGACGGCTATGCCTTTGACGCGCTTAAGTACCCGCTCCGCGTCTACCAAACCGCTCAAGTCGCCTTTGGGCAGGTCCACCTGGCTCACATCGCCGGTGATGACGGCCTTGGCGCCAAAGCCCAGGCGTGTCAGGAACATCTTCATTTGTTCAGGCGTGGTGTTTTGCGCCTCGTCCAGAATCACAAAAGCGTGGTTCAGCGTGCGCCCGCGCATGAAGGCGAGTGGCGCGATTTCGATCTGGCTGCGCTCGAAGGCTTTTTGCACCTTGTCATAACCCATCAGTTCGTACAGCGCGTCGTACAGGGGGCGCAGGTAGGGGTCTACTTTTTGACTCAGGTCGCCGGGTAAAAAACCCAGGCGTTCACCGGCTTCTACGGCGGGGCGGGTCAGCACGATGCGCTGTACGGCACTGCGCTCCAGGGCGTCTACCGCACTGGCCACGGCCAAATAGGTTTTACCTGTGCCTGCGGGGCCGATCGCCATCGTGATGTCGTGCGAGGCGATGTTGTCGAGGTAGGTGGTCTGGTTCGGCGTGCGGCCTGTCAAGTCCGCACGCCGGGTTTGCAGCGTGATGCTGCCGTCCGCTGCGTGCGTGGGGTCGGTGGCCAGCACCAGCTGCACTTTGGCGGGTTCGATGGGGCGGGCCGCCATCTCGTACAGCGCTTGCAACACTTCCATCGCTCGGGTTGCCTTGGCCTTGGGGCCGTCTACCTTGAACTGCTCATGGCGGTGGGCGATGGTGACGCTCAGCGCTTCTTCGATGCGGCGCAGGTGTTCGTCCAAGGGGCCGCACAGGTGGGTGAGGCGGCTGTTGTTCAGGGGGGTGAAGGTGTGTCGGACGAGCATTCTGGGGGCCAGGGTTAGGAGGCGCTATTGTCGCCGTTGTGTCGCTGCCAAGTGGTGCATAAGCGCTTGATAATCCACCCCAACTTCTTGATTCCCTGCTTTGACCCCTTCTGAGGACATCCCCGTGATTGGCAAACTGACCGGCACCCTGCTCGAAAAAAATCCTCCTCAAATCCTGCTGGACTGCCACGGTGTGGGCTATGAGGTGGATGTGCCAATGAGCACGTTTTACAACCTGCCGGCCTTGGGGGAGGGGGTGTCGCTGTTGACGCACTTTGTGGTGCGCGAAGACGCGCAACTGTTGTACGGCTTTGGCACCGCGGCGGAGCGTGGCGCGTTTCGCCAGCTCATCAAAATCACTGGCGTTGGGCCTCGCATGGCGCTTTCCTTGCTGTCAGGCATGAGCGTGGCAGAGCTGTCACAGGCCGTCACGCAGCAAGAATCCGGGCGCTTGGTGAAGGTGCCAGGCATTGGCAAGAAGACCGCAGAGCGGTTGCTGCTGGAGCTGAAAGGCAAGCTGGGTGCCGATTTAGGCTTGCCCCACGCCGCCGCTGCCGACGACGCGCAATCCGACATCCAGCAAGCCCTGATGGCGCTGGGCTACAGCGACCGCGAGGCGCTGGCCGCACTCAAGAGCCTGCCCAAGGATGTGGGTGTGAGCGAGGGGATCAAGCTGGCGTTGAAGGCGCTGTCGCGGGGGTGATGTCTGCGACAGCCGCAGCGCCGATCGTGGGGGCCTGTGTCACTGCGCTTCCCGAATCACCCGCCCATTCGCTGGCTGCGTAGGCCGGGCGTTGTTGGGGAACATTTGCGAGAACAGGCGGATTTGCTCGCGGCTGGCCGTGACCGGTTGCTTGAGCACCTGCCACAGCACACCTTCTGAGCAAGGTGGCGTGGTCAACGAGCCCATGAACTGGTAGTAGCGCATGTCTTTGGGCAGCAGCTCGTTCAAATCCACCATGCCCAGCGGCATCCGTACCTTGTCGCCGGCTTCCAGGGGCATGTACGTCCATACCTTGTTGATGAGGGTGCTGGCGGCACCGGGGTCGATCAGCACGCCGATCACGGCCAGCTGGCCTTCGGCATTTTTGTGGACGAGGTGGGCCACCATCGCAAAGCCCCGGTAGTTCACGCGCTCTTCGGCAGGCTGATGGAAGTGGAATTGCAGCAGTTCGTAGGTGGAGCCGCGCACCGTCATGGTGTTGCCGCGCTCCACGTCCACTTGGATGGTATGGCCGTTGTTGACCACGGTGCCGTTGCTGGGGCGGTAGTTGATCATCAAAGGCTCAGCCGGGCCTTGCAGGGTGGCACCGTCTTCAATGTTGATCGGGGATTGGCGCTTGCCGGTGGCGCAGGTGTTGAATTCCGGTTTGAGCTTGCCCCAGGCCTGCGGGCCGCCTTCGCCCTCATAGGCCCAATGCACGTCGCCCCCGGCACCATGTCCACCGGCACCCACCATCATGGCTTCAGCGGCAATGGGGTGTCCTGCCAGTGCGGCGGCGCGGCTGCGGATGTACTGGCGGCTGTTGGGGGATTCTTCCAGTTCGCTGATCATGGGCGCTGCCATGGAGCGGCGACGGGCCATGGCCGGTGCTTCGCCATGCGCTGAGGCGCCACCATGCATCCCTTGTGCTGATTTTTTGTCTCCATCGCCCATCATCAGCTGCACGTTTTTGGTCTGCCCCTTGCTGTTTTCTATGGTTTCCTTGAGCTGCTCGGTCGTCACCTTCATGGGCATGGTTTTTTTCTCGGCCTCGGCTTTGTCACGCAGGGTGTTTGGCGCCATGATTTTGGGCTTGGGGGTGTCATGGTCGTCGTTCGCGTGGGCACAGAGCATGCCGCCGGTTATCAGCACCAAACCGGTCAGCAGCCAGCGCAGCGTGTGCTGGTGGGCTGGGGGGATCCGCGTCATGGGGGGCGTTTGGATAAGGGCAGGGCGGTGGGAGTTCATGGCAGAGAGTCCTGTCGAGCGTCAGTCTCTTCAGTATCGACACCAACGCCCTGCGACTTGAGCCGTTGGGCGCAATGGGCTTTTCTGGCGGGGGGTTATAGTGATTTCCCTGTTCAAGAGTAGCTGCTGCCGTGTCCATCCAAACTGACGATTTCGCCCCCACTTCTGCTGTTTCGCAGCAACGTATGTTGTCTGCTGTCCCCGCTTCCCCGCGTGAAGAGGCTATCGAACGCGCGTTGCGTCCCAAGTTGCTACAGGAATATGTGGGTCAGTCCAAGGTGCGTGAGCAGCTGGAAATCTTCATCGGTGCCGCCGTTAAACGCAGCGAAGCGCTCGATCACGTGCTGCTGTTTGGCCCACCGGGACTGGGCAAAACCACGCTGTCGCACATCATTGCGCAAGAGTTGGGCGTGAATTTGCGTCAAACCAGTGGCCCTGTGCTTGAAAAACCCAAAGACCTTGCCGCATTGCTGACCAATTTAGAGAAAAACGATGTGCTTTTCATCGACGAAATCCACCGTTTAAGCCCCGTGGTGGAAGAAATCCTCTATCCCGCGATGGAGGATTACCAGATCGACATCATGATCGGCGAAGGCCCTGCTGCCCGCAGTATCAAGCTCGATTTGCAGCCCTTCACCCTGGTGGGCGCCACCACCCGCGCCGGGATGCTGACCAACCCGCTGCGGGATCGCTTTGGCATCGTCTCGCGGCTGGAGTTCTATACCGCCGAAGAATTGGCCCGCATCGTCAAGCGCAGCGCGGGCTTGCTGAAGGTGGAGATGGACGATGCAGGGGGTTTTGAGATCGCCCGCCGTTCACGCGGCACGCCCCGCATCGCTAACCGCCTGCTGCGCCGGGTGCGTGACTACGCGGATGTGAAGGGCAAAGGCGTGATCGACATCGACATCGCGAGCCGTGCGCTGGCGATGCTCGATGTTGACCCGCAAGGTCTGGACATCATGGACCGCAAACTCCTCGACGCCGTCATTCACCGCTTCGACGGTGGCCCCGTTGGTCTGGACAACATCGCCGCCAGCATTGGGGAAGAGCGCGACACCATTGAAGACGTGATTGAGCCGTATTTGATCCAGCAGGGGTATCTGCAAAGGACACCCAGAGGGCGAATCGCCACGCTGGCCGCGTTTCGGCACTTGGGCGTGACGCCACCGAACCCAGAGGATGGATTGTTTGGGACGTGAAAGCAGGTTGGGGTAAGGAAACTGCTGCTGTGCAAGCTGTGTGGGCGTAAGAAGCTATCTAATGCATAGCAATCATCCCCTTGCAAATACCTGTTGTGCATCTCGCTCACCCAGGTTCCATGCTGCCCGCACATCCGTCCCCTGCGTGCACGCGAATGTAGACACGGGCACGCGCTGGCTCGGCTGCCAGTAGCTGCGTTCGCGCCAACGGAACAACGTAGGCAAGTGCGGGTAATGCCGTGTCAGCAAGACCAAAGTTTGGGATTTCTCTTGTGCCGTTTGCGGGTGAATCGGTGCGTTATCGGTGTAGCCACCGTCCAAACCTGCCAGGCCTTGCCATTGCCGTACTGGCATGAACGGCGGCGCTGTACCGGCGGCGTACAGCAGTGTTTGCGCGGATTCCACCGTGGTGCAGTCGTGCAAATCAAAAAAGGCCTGCCGTAAACCCAGCCAGCGTGGCAAACGTGGGTGGATGCTGTTGGCGACATGCTTGTCCACCAGATAGGCCAGCGTACCGGCCATTACCGAACCGGCCACACCCAGCCAGCGCGCAGGCTGGGTGATGGCGACGCGTAACTGTGTGGGCGCACTGCGTAAAGTGCCAAAGGTCTCGGCGTTGATATACGACGCAATCCAGGCCGGAAAAATATGGGCATGGCCGAAGCGCAGCTTGAACTGCTGGAGTGCTGCCCAATTCACCAACGAGGCATTGCCTGCGTACAGCCGCTCGCATGCCTCCAGGGCACGCTTGGCATGGCCGGTCATCAGTGTGGCGGCCACGCCCGCACCCGCGCTGGTGCCGATCAACTCAGCGGGGAGTTTGAACCCCTGCGTTTGCAGCCAATGCAAGGCGCTGGCCTGCCAAAAGCAGCGATTTCCACCCCCAGCAAACACCAAGGTGCGGAATGGGTGCAAATCCTCAAAGCGAAGCGAAAGTGGGGAAACAGAAGACGCGGCGGTGGACATGGCGGGGATAATTCAAATTATGCAGATATACATAATTATGCCTAACTTATGTACTACTGCATAAAATAGGCGGCATGAAGCTCAACCCCGATCTCGCCCGCGACCGCATGGTCTTGGCCGCTGCCCGTTGGCTGCCCGAACGGGGCATGGCCGCGCTCAATTTGATTGAAATTGGCCGCGCTGCCCAGGCCCCACGCGGCTCGCTGTACCACTACTTTCCCGGTGGGCGCGACCAACTGATGCAAGAGGCCTTGGCGCTGGCCTGCGACAGCGGTTTGCGCATGATCGAAAAAGCCGCCGTCGGGGCCGAATCGGCCAGCGATTACCTGCGCAACATCTTTGCTGTCGGTAGGACTTGGCTCAGCGTGGAGGACTATTCTGGCGGCTGCCCCATCGCCGCCGCTGTGCTCAGCACCCAAACGGAAGGCCCCGCCGTGCAGCACGCGTTGCGCGATGCTTTCCAGCAGTGGGAAGCCGCGCTGTGTACCGCCTTGGCAGGCTTTGGCCTGAAAGCACCGGACGATGTGGACGTGGCACGCGGCGTGTTGATCGCGTTTGAAGGGGCCATGCTGCACGCCAAGGGGACGCGCAGCATGGCTGCGTTTCAGACGGCGGTGCGGATGGCGCAGGGGTTGCTGCCCGCAACATTGCCATTACTGCCCCCTGGTGAGGAGTTTTTAAGGCGTCTTTCATGAGTGATGTCGCCACCTACCCCCTGCGTCTGCCTCGCTCGTTGAGGGCGAACATTGAACGTGTCAGCAAGCGTGATGGCCCGCACGGGTGGAGAAGCGCCGCGTGAGGGGGATGCGCAATGGGTCAACAAGGTGCCCGCCCGTAAAATTCAGCTTTTACACGCTATTTCATGCGCTGGATTGCGCCAGCCACAGCTACCAAGGTTTTTATTCCCATGCTGAGTTTTCAAAAAATCATTCTGACGCTGCAAAACTACTGGTCTGACCAGGGTTGTGCGCTTTTACAGCCGTATGACATGGAAGTGGGCGCGGGTACGTCACATACTGCTACGTTTTTGAGAGCGATTGGTCCTGAGCCGTGGAAGGCCGCCTACGTCCAACCCAGCCGCCGCCCCAAAGATGGCCGCTATGGCGAGAACCCCAACCGCTTGCAGCACTACTACCAATACCAAGTGGTGTTGAAGCCCGCACCGAGCAATATTCTGGACCTGTACCTGGGTTCGTTGACCGCGTTGGGCTTTGATTTGAAGAAAAACGACATTCGTTTTGTCGAAGACGATTGGGAAAATCCTACCCTGGGCGCATGGGGCTTGGGTTGGGAGGTTTGGTTGAATGGCATGGAAGTCACGCAGTTCACCTACTTTCAGCAGGTCGGCGGCATCGACTGCAAACCCGCCACCGGTGAAATCACCTACGGCCTGGAACGCCTCGCCATGTACCTGCAAGGCGTGGACAACGTCTATAACCTGGAATGGACGGATGGGTTGAAATACGGCGATGTGTACAAACAAAACGAGGTGGAACAGTCCACCTACAACTTTGAGCACAGCGATGTGGACTTTTTGTTCACCGCCTTCACCGCCCATGAGAAACAGGCCAAAAATCTGATCGTCCAGCAACTCGCCTTGCCAGCCTACGAACAGGTGCTCAAAGCCGCCCACAGCTTCAATTTGCTCGACGCACGCGGTGCCATCAGTGTGACGGAACGCGCGGCCTACATTGGCCGCATCCGCAACCTCTCGCGCAGCGTGGCCCAAAGCTACTACGAGAGCCGCGAACGCCTGGGCTTCCCAATGGCTCCCCGTGAGTGGGTTGAGCAGATGGTGCCTTTGGCCAAGAAGGCTGCTTGAAAGACATGATGATGACTTCCACCCCCAATTTACTCGTCGAACTCTTCGTTGAAGAACTCCCCCCCAAAGCTCTGCAAAAACTGGGCGATGCCTTCGCATCGGTGCTGTTTGAGCAGCTCAAAGCCCAAGGCTTGACGCAGGCGGATTCCGCCTTGACTGCCTTCGCATCCCCCCGCCGTTTGGCCGTGCACATCACTGCCGTGAGCGCGCAGGGCGCAGACAAAGCCGTGTCGCAAAAGCTCATGCCGGTGGCGGTGGGTCTGGACGCTGCGGGCAACGCCAGCCCGGCTTTGCTCAAAAAGCTGCAAGCGCTGGGGGCTGATGCCACGGCTGTCTCTGGCCTCAAGCGGGCGATGGATGGCAAAGCTGAAGCGCTGTTTTACGACAGCACCGTCAAAGGCGCCACGTTGGTCGATGGCCTGCAACAGGCTTTGTCGCAAGCCATTGCCAAGTTACCCATCCCCAAAGTGATGAGCTACCAGCTTGAAAAAGACTGCGAACTCCCTGGCTGGAGCAGCGTCAACTTCGTGCGCCCCGCGCATGGTCTGGTGGCGCTGCACGGTGCTGACGTGGTGCCGGTCACGGCGCTGGGCCTGCGGGCTAGCAACAGCACGCAAGGCCACCGCTTTGAAGCCACCGTGTCGCCCATCGTGCTCCAGGATGCCGACAGCTACGCTCCTGCGCTCGCCCGCGACGGCGCTGTGATCGCCAGTTTCACTGAGCGCCGTGCGGAAATTGTTCGGCAGCTGAATGCGGCTTCTGAGCGCATTGGCAATGGTGTACGCGCTATCGAAGATGAAGCGTTGCTCGATGAGGTGACGGCTTTGGTTGAGCGACCCAATGTGCTGGTTTGTGCTTTCGAGAAAGAATTCTTAGCCGTGCCGCAGGAATGCCTGATCCTGACGATGAAGGCCAACCAGAAGTACTTTCCCCTGCTCGATGCGGCGGGCAAGTTGACGAACCAGTTCTTGGTGGTCAGCAACATCACGCCCGACGATGCCAGCGCGGTGATTGGCGGCAACGAGCGCGTGGTGCGCCCGCGCCTCGCCGATGCCAAATTCTTCTTTGACCAAGACCGCAAGAAGACACTGGCCTCCCGGGTGGCGGGGCTGGGCAAGGTGGTTTACCACAACAAACTGGGTTCCCAGGGTGAGCGCGGCGAGCGTGTACGCGCGATTGCCAAAGCCATCGCCCAACAGCTGGGTGGCGACCTTCTGGCCCAGCAGGCCGACGAAGCCGCGCAATTGGCCAAGACCGATCTGGTGACGGACATGGTGGGCGAATTCCCCGAGTTGCAAGGCACGATGGGCCGCTACTACGCGCTGAACGATGGCCTGAGTGCGGACGTGGCGGATGCGATTGAAGACCATTACAAGCCCCGTTTTGCGGGCGACACCTTGCCGCGCAATGCGGTCGGTGTGGCTGTGGCGCTGGCGGACAAGTTGGAAACCTTGGCGGGTATGTTCGGCATCGGCAACTTGCCCACGGGCGACCGCGACCCGTTCGCGCTGCGCCGCCATGCGTTGGGCGTGGTGCGTATGCTGGTAGAACGTGAGTTGCCGCTGCACTTCCACGCGCTGACCCGTTTGGCGTTTGCCGCTTTCCCCGAAGGTATGTTGCAAGACGCTGCGGTGGAGCTGGACGTGTTTTTGATTGAGCGCCTCAAGGGCTATCTGAAAGATGCAGGCTATTGCGCGCCCGAAGTAGATGCCGCTATCTACGCCAAAAAGATGACCGAATGGGCCAGCATCCCCAAACGCCTCGCCGCTGTGCGCGCTTTCAACGCCCTGCCCGAAGCCCCCGCCCTTGCTGCCGCCAACAAGCGCATCAGCAACATCCTGAAAAAAGCCGACGAGGTGGATGCCC
>JANXSZ010000004.1 GCA_025356445.1 Betaproteobacteria bacterium
CGTGCGGGATTTGACACCGTCCTCCGCTTTATCCCTTCACCGCCCCCGCCGTCAGCCCCGTGATGATCTGCCGCGCGGCGATGAACGTGAAAATCAGCGGGGGTATGGCGATCAAACTCCCCAGCGCCATGATCTTGCCCCAGTCCACGCCGATATCAGTGATGTAGAGCGACGCGGCGACGGGCAGGGTGCGGGTGGCGCGGTCGGTCAGCACCAGAGCCAGGATGAACTCGTTCCAGGCGATGCGAAAGGTGAAGATGGACGCCGCCGCGATGCCGGGTTTGATGAGCGGCAGCACCACCTTGTAAAACACCTTGATCGGGCCGCAGCCGTCAATGGCGGCAGCCTCTTCCAGCTCTTGAGGCACCTGCAGTATGAAGCCGTAGAGCAGCCAGATGGCGAAGGGCAAATTGACCGCCACGTAGAGCAAGATCAAGCCCCACAGCGAGTTGATCAGCCCGGCCTGGCTCCAGACCATGAAGACCGGCACCGCCAACACGGCCAACGGTACAGTGCGCAGCAGCAGCGTGGTGTAGGCGATGGTTTTTCGGCCCATGAAGCGAAAACGCGCCAACCCGTAAGCCGCCATGCAGCCCAACACCAGGGTGATGATGGTGGACACCACGCCCACGATCAGGCTGTTGCTCAAGTAGCGGGTAAAGCTGCCTTCGCCCAGCACATCGCGGTAGTTCTCCAGCGTGGGGGTGAAGAGGAAGTTGATGCCGCTGTTGAAAATCTGCGTTTGCAGCTTCAGCGAGGTGGCAAACATCACAATGATGGGTGCCACGCAGGCGATGGCCAAAAAGACCAGCGCTGAATAGTGCGCAGCGACAATGGCGGGGTGGCGTTTCATGCCGTTGGTGGTGCTCATTTACTTGCGCTCCTCGTCTTTCAGGGGGTTGGACAGCCGCAGGGCGAACCACGACAACGCGGCGACCACCACCAACAGCAGCACCGAAATGGCGGCGGCGCTGCCCAGGCGCTGGCTGACAAAGGCGGTTTTGTAAATGTGCAGCGACAAAATCTCGGTGCTGTCGCCAGGCCCGCCAAAGGTCAGGATGTAAATCACCTCCAGCACGCGGAAGGCGTCAATCAGACGCATCAGCAGGGTGATGACGATCACGTTCATCACCATCGGCAGCTTGACGCGGAAGGTGGTTTGCCACCAGTTCGCACCGTCGATACGGGCGGCTTCGATCACGGCACCGTCCACGTTAGCCAGCGCAGCGATCATCATGATGAAGACGAATGGCGTCCACTGCCAGATGTCCGCAATGATGATGGCGATGAAAGCCGTGCTTTCTTGCGCCAGCCAGCCCACTGGCGCGGCACCAAAGGCGGCGAGGATGGCGTTGAGCAGGCCAAACTGCGCGTCAAACAGGTAGCGCCAAGTGAGGCCCACGGCAATGGGTGCAATCATCATGGGCAAGATGAACAACGTGCGAAAGAAGGCCATGCCACGCACATCGCCCTCCAGGCCCAGCGCCAAGGCGATGCCCAGGCTCATCTCAGCCACCACGCAGACAAACGCGAACAGCAACGTGGTGCCCAGCGAGCGCCACACCGCCGCGTCTTGGAACGCGGTGATGAAGGCATCCAGCCCCACCCATTTGGCCTCGCCCCAAGGCGTGCCCATGCTCCAGTCGTAAAAGCCAAGCTGCAAGGCCGAGAGCAGCGGGTAAAGGCAAGCCACGGCCATCACGGCCACAGCGGGTCCAAGATAGACCAGGGGAACCCAGGAAGGTGTGCGCATGAAAAATCCGATCAAATAGGCTGTCTGTGCTTATTCTGTATGCGCAGGCAGCTATTGTTTTTACAGTGAACTGAATCAGCCCTTGAGGTAGCCGCCGCGCTTCATGATGTCCGTCACCTTGGGCACCATGCCGTTCAGGGCTTCCTCGGGGGTCTTTTTGCCGGTCAGGGCTTCGGACACCGCCACACCCAGCGCCTGGATGTTGATTTCATCCCACTCGGCAATGATGGGCCGCCAATCAGGGTCGGAATACTCCAGCTGCTGGCGCAAGGTGATGTACTCGGGGTACTGGCGCACCATGTCCGCGTCCATCAGCGTGGAGTTGCGGGTGGGCACACCGCCAGCACGGCAGACGGCTTTGTCCTGCGCTTTGCTGGTCAGCCACTGCATCAGCAAAAACGCGGCATCAGGATTCTTGGCGTTCTTGGGGATGGCCAGCCCCAAGCCGCCCGATTGCGACGAATAGCGCGTGCCTTTGGGGTGTACCACGTAGCTGACTTGGCCGGCGATTTTCGATTTGGCCGGGTCGTTGACCTGCCCAAAAATCAAGGACGAATCCAGGTACATCGCCGACTGGCCTTGCAGGAACGAGGTAATCATCTCGCCTTGTCCGTAGCCGGGCACACCGACCGGGCCGGTATCGGAAATCAGCTTCAGCATCTTCAGGGCTTTCACACCGATGTCATTGTTGAAGACGGGCTTCCAGTTGGCATCGAACACTTTGCCGCCCAGTGGGTTCAGGTGCAGCAACCACGCATGAACGCACTGGTGCCCAGCTTGGCCGCGCGAAGTCATGGCCCCCATGCCAGCTTTGTCTTTCAGCACGGGCAAGAGTTTTTCCAGATCAGCGTAGGTTGCTGGCGCTTGCAGGTTGAGCTTGGAAAACACATCGCGGCGGTAGGCCAGGATGGAGGTTTCCGCGCCGTAAGGCATGCCGTACAGCTTGGCACCGGGGCCAGCCAGATAGCCTTTGGGGCCACCCACCAGACCGATGTTTTCGACATAGCGGGGCACCACGTCTTTGAAGTCGTACTCAGGGTCGGCTAACGCCGGGTTTTTGAAGAACGGGTCGAGTTCGCGGATCAGGTTCTTTTTGACGTACTCGCCCTTCCACATCACCACGTAGCACACCAGGTCGTAATCGCCCTGGGGTTTGGCCATTTCCAGCACCTGCTTGTCCTTCATGCGAGGCACGGCGAGCTTGTCAAACTCGACTTTGATACCGGTCTGCTTGGTGAACTCGGGCAGCAGCTTGAGCATCGCGTCGTAATGCGGATGGGCCGGGATGCTCAGCACCACAGTTTGGCCTTTGTACTTGGCAAAGCGGTCTTGCGCCATGCCCACCAGAGGCATGCCTGCGCCAATCAGGCCAAGGGCGGTGCCCCCGGCGCTCAAAGTGGCAGACTGGATCAACGTTCTTCTCTTCATGCTTGTCTCCTTCAGGTTAAAAATCAAACGCGCAGGCCTGTGGCCTTGTCAAACCAATGCAATGCCGCCGGGTCAACGTCCAAAGCCACGGTCTGGTGCAGCAAATCGGTGCGGTGGCCGGGTACCACGGCGGTGGTGCGGGCCTCAGCACTGCCTGCAAGCTGGCCCACCAGCACCGATTCCGTCCCCAGGTATTCCACAAAACTCACTTTCATTTGCAAGGCACCGGGGCCCACACCTGCACTGTCAGCCAAGCGCAGCGACTGCGGTCGCACACCCACCACCAACTGAGCCGGCAAGACGCGATCGTTGGGCAGCGCAAAGGTGAAGGAGGCCGCGTCCAGCAAATTCATGCTGGGCATGCCGATGAAGGCTGCCACGAACAGGTTCGCCGGTTGGTTGAACACCTCGGAGGGTGGCCCCACCTGCTGGATGCGGCCTTTGTCAAAAATCACAATCCGCGAGGCCAGCGTCATGGCTTCTACCTGGTCGTGCGTCACGTACACCGTGGTCTTGCCCAGGCGTTCGTGCAGCAGGGCCAGCTCGGTACGCATGTGACCGCGCAGTTTGGCATCCAGGTTGGAGAGCGGTTCGTCAAACAAAAACACCGCCGGTTCACGCACGATGGAGCGGCCAATAGCAACGCGCTGGCGTTGGCCGCCTGACAGTTCTTTGGGTTTGCGGGCCAGCAAATGGGTGATGTTCAGAATCTTGGCGGCATCGGCCACGCGGCGCTCGATCTCGGCCTTGGGTGTACCCGCCAAGTCCAGCGCAAAGCTCATGTTTTGCGCCACGTCCATGTGCGGGTACAGCGCATAGTTTTGGAACACCATGGCAATGTCACGCGCCATCGGGGCGGCGTGGGTCACATCGTTGCCACCGATGAAAATGCGGCCTTCGCTGACCTCTTCGAGCCCGGCAATCATGCGCAGGGTAGTAGATTTACCACAGCCGGATTCGCCCAGCAGCACGACGAATTCGCCTTGCTGCACAGTTAAATCCAGCGCTTGCACCACGCGCACATCGCCAAAGCGTTTGCCCACACCTTGGAGTTGCAGGCCTGGGGTGGAACCAGGAATCTTTTCTTGCATCATCTTGTCTCTTTCTTCATTTGATTGCCAGGGTGGCACACATCAGGCCCCCAAATAGCTTGGTAAGTGTCAATACAGCGACCTTGCGCTTGAAGCCACACAAAGGTCGTGACAAGCACCACCCACCAAGCCCCTAAACCCAATGCCATCCAACGCGGTGCATCAGCGACCACCAGCCCGAGCGCCAAGGCGGTCATCGCCAGCAGCAGTGCCACATAGCCGAATGTTTTATGCAGTCGCTCGAATGCTTTGCGCCAGGGGGTCATGTCGTAATGGTCGCCACGCAAGGTCGGCTCTGTTGGTCCGCCTTTAGAGCCTCGGGCCAAGCCCGCAAGCACCTGAACCCCTGCCAGCGCCATCACCGACCAGCCCACGGCACCGTGCAGTTGAGCCTGCTGCGTGGCCCCCGCTGCGTGGCCCCAAATCAGCGCCACCCCCACCACCGCCAGCGCTACGCCCCAGCTTTGTCCATGCAGGTGAGCCTTCCACCAGCGCTTGTTGTCCAGCACCCGGGGCCAGTCTTGCCCAGGCATAACTTTGAAAAACCGTGCCACCAGCACGCCCAGCGGCAACAGCAGACCCCAGCTGAGCACCATCAAGCGGCCATGCCATGACATCCAGGCCGATACCTCGTGCGTGCTGCTGCCGCTCAAGGGCAAGAGCAGCCAATAAAAGGACTCAACCAGAGCGGCGTTCACAGCAAGACGACCCGCGACACATCAGGCTCGCGCTGCGTGGCGATAAAGCGCTCGAACCGCAGCGTGTCCATGTTGAAGTAGCCCAGTTTGTCGTTGTCCTGGCTGACAAACGCCAGTGGCCTGGTGGGGTGGTAGCTGAGCGCAATGGCGCGGGCTTCCATGGGGATGTGGGCGATTTCTTTCAGCGTCTCGGGCTCCACCACGCTGATACTGCGCTCGCCGTAGTTCGTCACCACCAGACGGTCTGCTTGACCCGCACGGCTGTAGAGGTAAAGCCGCGTGGCATCGTCACGGCTCGGTGCGCGGTTTGTCACTTGCATGGTGGCCGTGTCGATGGCGACCAGGGTGTTGCTCCAGCGGCAGGTGACGTAGAGCGTCTTCTCGTCTGCGCTCAGCGCATAGCCTTCAGGTTTATCACCGGGAGAACAGGCGACCGGGGCGAAAGTCGCATCGTAAGGTTTGATCTGGGTGACGGTATGGCTCAGCAGGTTCATCGCATAGGCGGTCTGGCCGTCGCGCGTCAATGCAAACAGGTGCGATTTGATGCCGCCCGTGGGTACGGCACGGCGGGGCGCCGTATCGGTGGCGGGTTTGTCGAGCACTACCAGTTGCGCACGGTCTTCGCTCAGCGCGTAGAGGCGGTCCTGGTCATCAATCTGCATCCCATGCAGGCGGTTGAAAGGCGCGATGTCGATAGTGCGGGCTAGCCTGCGCTCGGCAATGTCGATCTGGAAAATGCTGGTGCCGCCTGCACCCAGGTGGCCCGAGGTTTCCACGCCGTAGTGACCGATGTAGGCATAGCGCTGGGCCGTATCGACCACAAATTCATGCGGAAAGTCGGGTAACTGCACGCTGGACAGGCGCTGACCGCTATCAATACTGTAGTAGCTGAAGCAGTGGCTGCATTTTTCGACCAGCAGCAAAATTTCTTGGGTGGTAGTGGTTGTGGCGGTGCTCATGGTGCGAGGCTTCCTTGGGTGTTCAGGGTGATGCGGTAAAGCGAGGTGCTGGCGGCGATGAACAGCTGGTTACCCAACGCGCCACCAAAGCAAACATTGCCCACTTTTTCAGGGACATGCATCTTGCCAAGCAGCGTGCCATCGGGGTGGTAAACCTGCACGCTGTCCTGGCTGCTGGTGTAGAGCCAGCCTTGGCTGTCCACGCGAAACCCATCGGGCAAACCGGGACTGACGACCGCGAAGACACGGGGATTGGCAAGCTGGTTGTCCGCACCCACATCAAACACCGCAATGTGGTGGTGGCCTGCGCCCTCGGGAGCCAAAGCCGCCGAGGTGTCGGACACGTACAGCAGTGTTTCGTCGGGCGAAAACGCGAGGCCATTGGGTTCTTGCACCCAGGCGGTGGCGGCGCTCAGTTTGCC
>JANXSZ010000032.1 GCA_025356445.1 Betaproteobacteria bacterium
CAACCTCAGCCACTGGTGCAACCTCAGCCACTGGTGCAACCTCAGCCACTGGTGCAACCTCAGCCACTGGCGCAACGGGCATTTCAGGTTGTTTGGCTTCCTCTGCATTCGCTTTTGGCAGGTAGGGCTTGTAAGTATGCATGTCGCTGGGCAATTGCCATTGGCGTTGTTCCGCGACGACTTTTTCAATCACATCCCTGCCAATAACGCCTTCTTCCACCAAGAAGTCACCGATACGGCCATGGCGCTGTGGACGGTATTTGTCCATGGCTTTTTCAAAGGCTTGACGCTGTATCAAACCACGCTCAATCAGTAAATCGCCCAACAACGGCGTTTGAGGTGCTGTGTCGCCATCCGAGCCGAACGCACCTTCCTCACCGCGCAGCAAACGCAAACCGGCTGCGATTTCGCTTTCGCGGGCGATACATTGGACAGGTTCACGCCCCAGCACTACAGTCAATTGCTGCAAAGCCTCTGCGCTCAACGGACTGGCGACCCCCACCATGGGTTTGCCCTGCTCGCTGTCCCCCAGGGAAAGGGCACGCAGTCGCATGCATAAATCACCAGGCAGGCGAGCCGTGTACTGAGTCACAATGTCGGCAGTCATCTTGGCGCGCGACAAATCAGACTGGAAGGCAATCACTTCCGCCAAAGTTTCATCGTCCAGCCACCCGTTGGACACCAGGACCCGCCCCAAAGGCAGTTGCACACGAGCTTGCTCTGCCAAGGCTTTTTGAAGCGTGGCTTCGTCCACGGCTTGCCATGATTGCAGCAGATCGCCAATGCGCTGCTTTTGAACAATCAGGTTTTCAGCTGACGGGAAGTCGTGCATGGTTTTGTCCCACACCATGGCACTGCCCATGAACAAGTAACTCAAGTACAGCTTCCACGCCCGTGCAACGGCCATGAAATTCACAAAATTACTGACGATCATTCGGGGCACGGACAACAGTCCATGCCGCCAACCGTACAAAATGGTGACAAAGTAAATACGGTGCCCAATGCGGTTCAATAAGGCAAAACCGTTGAACAACAGCATATAGGGCCACCATCCGTCCATAGAGAACAAGGGTGGGTAATACACCGTCCACAGCCCGACATAAGCAGCCGTCTGAAAAACCACAAACTGAATCAGCAACAAGTACGCCATCATGCTGATGAGCGCCGTCAGCACGCCTTTGCGGTCACGCAGTAGCAAATACTTCGCCACCAGCGGGCCTGTGAACTTGATCTGCTCCCAGCTTTGCAAGCCAATACCCAGTGTCCAACGGGCTTTTTGGCGGTAAGCGGTACGGAAAGTATCGGGAAAATACTCACGCACACACAGCGGCATGTTGGCCAGTTTGGCTGTTACGGGCGTTGCACTTTTGGTAAACCAAGGCTCTTGCTTGACCAAAAATTGCACGGGGAAGATCGCAAAAATGGAACGCATTCCCATGTGGGCCAAGCGGTTGCCAATGTCGTAATCTTCCGTCAAGCTCATGGTGTTGAACGGCTGGTTTTGGGTTTCCGCATTCAGCGCCAAAATGGCTTTGCGCGAAAAACAGGTGCCCACGCCTGCGGAGGGCACCACACCTGAAACACTTTCGCGCACCAGCATGTCTTTGCCGTGTGACTCGGCAAATTCGTCCATGTAGGTACCTGCGACCAGTTCATACCATTTGCGCTCCAGCGACATGACTGGCAACTGGATCATGTCTTTGCGTGGCAACAGGTAGTTGTAGAACTTCAGTTCCAGCGGATGCAGCACGTCCTCGCTGTCGTGCAAAATCATGCCGGCAAACTCAATGCCAGCCTGTTCCTCGTGCTTGAAAATCGCTTGTACAACCCAATTCAAGCAATCCGCTTTACACGTTGGGCCTGGGTTAGGGACTTCCACCCGGCGCAACTGCTTGTAGCGGCGGCGCATGCGTTCGACTTCGGCAATGGTGGCGGCATCATTGACGTAGGTACCGACAAAAATCACATAATTTTTGTAGTCCATCACTGTCACCATATTTTCAATCATGGCGGCGATCACGTCGTATTCCATCCAGGCAGGCACCATCACCGCCAACGGCTGCTCGACACGTTCCTGAAGTTGCAGCACCGTCAGTGGACGGTACGGTGTCTTGCGGTTTGTGAACCAGCGGTTGATACGACGTGACCAATACCACACGTCAATCACCAAGTCGTCCAAGCCCGATATGATAATGAGTACAGCCATTACCGCAGCCAGCACTTCCAGATTGGCGTAGTAATCAGCCGCAAAGTACTGCCAAGAGCTCATCATCATGGCAATCGCCTCTTCATGGACGGTGATGCTTACTTGCCGCTACGGCGGCGAAAGCGGCTGGCTGAGTACAACAGCGTCAAGAACAGAGCGATTGCAACCACGGGGATCGCCCACCAGAAATAGCGCTTGAACCAAGGCTCTCTCAGCTCTTCAAACAGGCGACGGTCCAGGCTGCTGCGTGAATCAAACTGCGCCACCAAGCCCTCTTGCCCAATGACCGCAAAGTTGCCGTTCATTAACTGAAACGGCTTGTCGTAACGACCTACATCCTCTGCCACTGTGTGGTAGACCACACCAGGCTTGCCATCGACATGCTCAACCGATGCGGCACCAATACGCGTCAAGCCCGAAATATCCAGCAGCTTGCGGTCGGCATCATCGGCAAGCACCAGGTGGCCTTTGTCAACCAGTACTTTGCGCTTCTCAGAGGGGAAAGCAATGTCCATCGCCAGAAATGGCGCAGTCGGTTTGGCTTGTGCCTCACCACCTACCGCGATAAATTTTGCTTTGGTGGGAGAGACATCTGTGGCAGCGCTGAGGCGTATCAAGCGTGACAAACTGTTTGGTGCATCGGCCAAGTAGGCGTTAGGTACAAGCACATCGCCCCCTTGCGATAGGCGAGAGGACATACCCGTGAAATCATCATCGCCGGTTTCGCCACCCAGCACGACATGGCTGCTGGCCAAAACGGCAGCAGGGAAAGCCCCTGGGTTTTCACGGCAGCGGTCACTCAATAGCTGGCGAACAAAGGAGACGCGGATCACGTTGCGCGCACCCAGCGCGTAGCTGGGGATCACCGCCGTCAGGCGTTCACGCTTGCCCGTGGCTTCCATTTGCTTAGAGGCCAACAACACTTCATTCAAAAATACGGAAGCGACAGGCACAGTGCCCCAAGTGCTGG
This sequence comes from Betaproteobacteria bacterium, assembly GCA_025356445.1. Classification (GTDB taxonomy): domain Bacteria; phylum Pseudomonadota; class Gammaproteobacteria; order Burkholderiales; family Burkholderiaceae_C; genus Defluviibacillus. The sequence goes on from JANXSZ010000032.1 coordinate 3,177, forward strand.
GCGCAGCAGATAAATCCATCACCAGATCACTGGGGCGACGCCCTTTCAAAATACCTGCGCCGATGTCGAACTTGGCAATCCACTCGCCATAGCCGATCACATCAAAACTCCCGGGGGCAGCCCCCAGCGCAGACAAGGATACGGCGTTCGCTTCGCCAGATGGCATATCAGCTGCCTTGACGACCATGGCGGTGGAAGCCGCCACTTTACGCCACTGGGTGTCGAACACCTCAGCCAGCTTGACACCGGCATCAGAAGCCACAACCACAGTCGCACCGCCTGACGACACAGACAAACGAATCTCACCGGCAGCGGTGGGGCTCGTGATAGAGTCCAGCCGTTGTGTGCGCCACTGCGTAAAGCTGGCGGCGGCATCTGGCGCTTCCGCTTTGATTTGGCTCTCCAATGCATTCAACCCTGCTTGAACGCTGCTCACCAAATTGCGATCAGTGACGACCACATCCACATGCGAAACACTGATTTGGTTTAAAGCAATCCACGCCCCGACTTCAGCTGTGCTGCTCAAAACACGTTTGCCACCTTGCGATAGCGCCGCAAAGGATGAGATACGTCGCAAGCCTTCAGGCACCGACAAACGGCTGGTGTCCACCTCTTGGCCGACAGCAGGCATCGCCACAATGGAGGGGCGCTTGCCGACACGCTCCAGCGTCAAGCCGATACGCCAAGCCGAGTCATACGCATCTGGTGCGAGTGATTTACCCGACACCAAAATCACAGGTGCCTGCGGCATCGCTGTCCACGCGGTAGACAAATCACGAACAGCTGCGGCATCAAAGCGGTAGGTCAAGCGGCTGGTGGGTTCAATACGCAGCAAATTCCCCATGGACCGCGTATCAGTGCAAATCGAGTCTGCGGCATTCAAGGCGATAACGGTATTCCAGGCAACGCCAAACCGAACAAACCCAGACGGTTGCGGGGTGCTCGGCACAGCAATCACCTGGCTGGCATCCCCACGCTCCAATGTAATGCCGCGCGCGGCAACAGCCGCATTGTCAAGCGACAGCAGCAAAGTCGTGCGTCCCTGATCGGCACGCATATAACTGGCATTGAACTGGATAACCGCGTCCAGCAAAGGCACATTCGCAGGCACAGGCAGGTAAATGTCACGCAAGGTTTGGGCCCCTCCCATCATGACCGCCGTATTCATACCAACGTCAGGCAGCGCCACGGAACGATTGACCCAGGTATTGGTAGCAAAATTTTCAAAAATTGTCGCTAGACCCACTGACCTGACCGGCTTGGTGGCTGATTCTGTCACTTCAGACTCAGATTGGGATTTGCTCTTTTTAGCAACAGCAGGCGGACTGACTGTCGCCATCGACAACGCCAAAACCATGGTGCAAGGCAAGAGGGCTGATAGCGATTTTTTGCGGTTACTCATAGCTGTTGTTCACAGTGCATTGCTTGCCAAACCGTGCTTTGCGCACTTGGTTTGCTCCCTAAAAATGATATCCAGTCCTTGAAATACACAGGCTGGTTCTGATTTGCCACACACCCTGTGCGGCGCGAGCGCTACCGAGATAAAACTTCAGTTAAAAAGTTCAATCATTTAGTGTAACGATATGGGTTCAATTTTAAAAAAATATGAGCACTCAACGCCATAACAACTTGCCCCATAAGTTCTCAAGCGCTTGCATATTTCACATTTGAATCAACTGTCTGGCATTGGGGTTACGCTGTATTTTTGCCTTGGACAAAACATTGTGTTCATCCTTAAGAGGCCGTGAGCGCTCAAGGTAAAAATCAAGCCCACAGGAGCTCTAACCACCGTGCTACATGTCGCTTGGCACTCAGCGACAATGAAAACCATGAATCCGTTGGCCCCCATCCCCCCGTCCACAACCGAAACCAGCGCCAATTTGCATTGGCACAACAGTTTCGCTCACCTGCAAAATGACTTTTTTACCCGACTCGTACCGAGCACTTTGCCTTCGCCTTATTGGGTAGGTCGCAGTTTGCAGGCTGCACAGTCGCTAGGGCTTGATACTGCATGGCTGGCGTCTGATGAGGCCCTCCAGGCATTGACTGGTAATCTGGTTTTACCCGGTAGTGAACCCTTGGCCAGCGTCTACAGTGGTCATCAGTTTGGCGTATGGGCAGGCCAATTGGGGGATGGTCGGGCCATTTTGCTGGGCGAAATACAGACCTCAGCACAACCCCTGCGCACACAAGAAATTCAGCTCAAAGGCGCTGGTCGCACACCTTATTCAAGAGGGGGCGATGGCCGCGCCGTGCTGCGCTCCAGCATCCGTGAGTTTTTATGCAGCGAAGCCATGCACGGTTTGGGTATTCCCACCACGCGCGCGCTGTGCGTGACAGGTTCTGACGCGGTAGTTCGACGTGAAGCGCTGGAAACAGCAGCCGTTGTGACGCGCAGTGCGCCCAGCTTCATCCGCTTTGGTCACTTTGAGCACTTTTCTTACAACGACCAGCACACTCAGCTCCAAACGTTGACGGACTATGTGATCGACCGGCACTACCCAGCCTGCCGCGACAGTACAAAATTCAATGGAAACCCCTACGCAGCCTTGTTGGAAGCCGTGAGTGAGCGTACCGCCCACATGGTGGCCCAATGGCAGGCCGTAGGCTTTTGCCACGGGGTGATGAACACCGACAACATGAGTATTTTGGGGCTCACCATTGACTACGGCCCGTTTCAATTTCTCGATGGCTTCAATCCAGCGCACATCTGCAACCACAGTGATTCCCAAGGCCGCTATGCCTACAACAAGCAGCCGAATGTCGCTTACTGGAATTTATTCTGCCTGGGCCAAGCACTGTTACCGCTCATCAGCACCACTGAAGGCGACCAGGAACTGACGCTGGCAGCGCTCGAATCCTATAAAACCGTTTTCCCTTCGGCCATGGAAGCACGAATGCGTGCCAAGCTGGGGCTGACAGCACCACAGCCTCCAGATCGCGCTGTGATCGAGTCCATCCTGCAACTGCTCTCGACAACCCATGTGGACTACACCATCTTTTGGCGGCGCCTGTCGAACTACATGGCCCAGATGGCACACGCGCCCACCAACGCAGCCAATGCGGAACCCCTGCGGGATCTGTTTCTTGACCGCGCAGCATTCGATGCATGGTTGCTACAGTATTCAGAGCATATAAATGCCGTGGATATGGCGCAAGCAGCTGATTTAATGCTAAAAACCAATCCCAAGTTTGTTTTGCGCAACCACTTGGGTGAACAGGCGATCCGGGCAGCTCATCTCAAAGATTTCTCGGAGATTGACCGCTTGCTTAAACTGCTGGAATCCCCTTTTGACGAGCACCCTGGCTTTGAGGCCTATGCCGATTTTCCACCCGATTGGGCATCAGGCATTGAAATCAGCTGTTCGTCCTAAACCTGAGGGACATCCCTTGATACACATTGATACCCCAAGACCCCATAGGAGAAATAATGACCGCCAAAATACAAAAAACAGACGCTGAATGGAAAGCCCTGCTGGCACAAAAATCCGCTGAACCACACGCGTTTGAAGTCACCCGCCATGCGGCCACCGAGCGTGCGTTCACCGGCAAATACGCGGATAACTTTAAAGACGGTACCTACACCTGCATCTGCTGCGACAAACCCCTGTTTGTTTCGGACACCAAGTTTGACGCCGGTTGCGGCTGGCCCAGTTTTGACCAGGCCGTAGACGCCAGCGCTGTAGCTACCAAAACTGACCGTGCCCATGGCATGGTGCGCACCGAAGCCCTCTGCGCTGATTGCGGTGCGCACCTGGGCCATGTTTTTGAAGATGGCCCCACCGACACCGGCTTGCGCTACTGCATGAACTCCGCCTCTCTGGCCTTTAAAGCTGCACCATGAAAATTTTGTTCGATTTCCTGCCTATAGCGCTGTTTTTCGGCATGTTCAAGTACGCCGAAGGCCACAAAGACTGGGCCGCAGCTGTAGGTACCGACTGGTTTGGATTTTTGGTCTCAGGTGGCGTGGTAGGAACAGCAGAGGCCCCCGTGCTGCTCTCTACCGTGGTGGTGATCGTGGCCACGCTGGCGCAGATCCTGTGGTTGGTTGCCAAAGGCAAAAAGATTGAGCCCATGCTGTGGATCAGCCTGGTGCTGGTCGTCGGCCTGGGTGGTGCCACTATCTATTTCCACAATGAGAACTTCATCAAATGGAAGCCCACTGCCCTGTATTGGGCCATGGGCAGCGCCCTGCTAGTGGGGCAAATCTTTTTCAAAAAGAACTTCATCAAAACCCTGATGGGCGCACAAATGACGCTGCCCGACAGCGTCTGGCGTGTACTGTGCTGGAGTTGGACAGGTTTCTTTGCCGTCATGGGCTGTATCAACCTGTGGGTCGCGTTCAATTTCAGCACCGACACCTGGGTCAACTTCAAACTGTTTGGTGGTATGGGACTGATGCTGGTTTTCGTGTTGGCACAAGCCGCCTTCCTCAGCAAATACATGAAAACAGACGACGACCATCAGCCCGCTCCCACGAAAATCCAACCATGACCGCTACTGCTGCCCAACTCGAACACCGTTTGCAGACACGCTTGCAACCCACCACACTCCAGGTCATTGACGAAAGTGCCGACCACGCAGGCCACATGGGCGACAACGGACAAGGCTTTGGCTCGCACTTTCGGGTGCGCATAGCGGCCCCCTTGTTCACAGGTAAAACCCGCGTTGCCAAGCATCGCCTTGTGTATGATGCGCTGCAAGATTTTCTAGACCAAGGCGTTCACGCACTGGCCATTGAACTTATCTGAATTCACCCTGGTCACAGTGACCGCCGCCGCCTTAAAAGCAGCGATCCCTCCCCCAATGCTCCAAGAAAATCAGGATTAACGTCATGAAAAAGCAGCTTATTTCCACGCTGGTCAGCGCCACCTTGCTCGGTGCCGTCAGCCTGTCAGCCCTGGCGCAAAACGTCGCCATTGTGAATGGCAAAGCCGTCCCGTCGTCGCGTGTTGACGTGCTGGCACAGCAGGTTGCCCGCTCAGGCCGCCCTGTCACGCCTGAAATGCAAGGCCAAATCAAAGACGAAGTGATTGCCCGTGAAGTCTTCATGCAAGAAGCCCAAAAGCGCGGCCTGGACGCGACCGAAGACTTCAAAAACCAGATCGAACTGGCCAAGCAAACCATTTTGATCCGCGAACTGTTCGCCGATTACCAAAAGACCAACCCCGTCACCGATGCGGACATCAAGTCTGAGTACGACAAATTTGCCGCGTCCAACGGTGGCAAAGAGTACCGCGCCAGCCATATCCTGGTCGAAAAAGAAGACGAAGCCAAGTCCATCATCGCCAGCCTGAAAAAAGGTGGCAAATTTGACGAAATCGCCAAGAAGCAATCCAAAGACCCAGGATCAGGAAGCAAAGGCGGCGATCTGGATTGGGCCAATGCCAACAGCTACGTCAAAGAATTCTCTGATGCCATGAGCAAGCTGAACAAGGGCCAAACCACCGATACCCCGGTGAAAAGCCAGTTCGGTTACCACATCATCCGCTTGGTCGATGTGCGCGAAGCACAGTTGCCCAAGTTTGACGAAGTGAAGCCACAGATTACCCAGCAACTGCAACAGCAAAAGCTGGCCAAGTACCAAGAAGATTTACGCGCTAAAGCGAAGATCGAATAATGAATTAAGCCGCGTCCCTGCAAAGGCGCCACCTCAAAAAGCGCAGATGTTCTCTGCGCTTTTTTACTTTCTACGTCCGCAACAGACTGACCAGCGACAGCACGCCCAGTAGCACAGGCTGATGCAGCATATAAAAGCTCAAGCTCCAGCGACCTAAAAAACTCAACCCGGCATGGCTTGGCGCATGAGGCATCCCTTTGGGCTGCTGGAGCAACCACGTGCCTGCCGCCATGCCCCACCACATCACCCCCAACCAGGGCAATATCGGCACATAATCTTCTGTGCGTGGCTTTTGGCTGATGAGTCCCAGCCAATGGAATGCCTTTTCATTGAGAAAACCAAGGTCAGTGCTTTCTCCGTGGGCGTAAGCAGCTATAAACTTCATAGCAATCGCCAGCGCCCCCAAACCCCACAGCCAGCGTCCCCAGCCAGCCGTCAAACGCACCACGACCAGCATCACGGCAATGCCATGCAGCACACCAAAGTAGATGTAGCTTTGGGGAAACATCCACATTGAACCGGCGGTGACCAGCAGCGCACACAGTGCCACCTGCCCCCAACGCCGCCAAAACCGGGGCCAAGTCTGCCCCTGTTGCACAGCCACAGCCTGTCCCAGCCCTGCACAAAAGAGAAACAAGCTCACGATGACTGTGCGTTGCCACGTCCACACAGCATCCGTTAAAAAGTTTTGCCGTGTCCAGCCAAAATAATTCAGGTCGTAGCAAAAGTGGAAAACAGCCATCCAGACGATGGCTATGCCACGTAGGGTATCCAGGGCATCAAAGCGTTGGTTTGCAGGCATGTTGAATAAGGTGAATTCCTAAACCGATGCACGCCATGCTGTCTCCGTGCATCCATCCACTCAGTCCACCCACTTGCGCGCATTGCGCCACAACCGCATCCACGGACTGAAGGCGGCGTCTCCTCCGGATTTACCCAGATCCGTCCAGCTCATCTGGACATTACGGAACACCCGTTCAGCGTGCGGCATCATGGCCGTGAAGCGGCCATCGGCGGTGGTCACAGCAGTGAGACCGCCAGGGCTGCCGTTGGGGTTGGCAGGGTAAGTCTCTGCCGCTGCACCTTGGTTGTCCACATACCGCATGGCGCTGAGCACTTTGGACGCATCGCCGCGCTGGGCAAAGTTGGCGAAGCCTTCACCGTGCGCGACAGCTATCGGCAAGCGGCTTCCGGCCATGCCTTTGAAAAACAGGGAGGGTGACTCCAGCACTTCTACCATCGATAAGCGGGCCTGAAAGCGTTCGCTCTGGTTGGTCGTGAAACGAGGCCATGCCTGCGCACCGGGAATGATCTCGGCCAGCTCGGCAAACATCTGGCAGCCGTTGCACACGCCCAGACCAAAGGTGTCAGTCCGGCCAAAGAACGCACCGAACTGGTCTGCCAGCACCGGGTTGAACGTGATGGAACGTGCCCAGCCGATGCCTGCACCCAGGGTGTCACCGTAGCTGAAGCCTCCGCACGCCACGATGCCCTTGAAGTCTTGGAGACGGGCACGGCCTGTTTGCAAATCCGTCATGTGAACGTCATACGCCTCAAAACCAGCTTCGGTGAAGGCATAGGCCATCTCGGTGTGCGAGTTCACACCCTGCTCGCGCAGGATGGCGACTTTGGGGCGCGCCCCGCTCAGATTCAGGTACGGTGCCGCTACGTTTTCAGAAGCATCAAACGTAAGCTGAACATGCATGCCAGGGTCATTAGGCTGGCCTACACCCGCGTGCTCGGCATCTGCACCGGCAGGGTTGTCGCGCTGCTGGCAAATCTTCCAGCTCACGCTGTCCCACACTTGATGGAGGTCTTGCAGGCTGGCGGTGAACACGGCTTTGGTGTCACGCCAGACTTGAATCTGGCCTTTGCCCGCAGCGATGGTGGATGATTCGGGACGGGTTTTGCCAATGGTATGGCTGTGTTTGGAAAGGCCATGCGCGCGAAGCGTTTGCATCACGGCGTCCCGGTCGGCGGTACGCACTTGCAGCACCACGCCCAGCTCTTCGTTGAACAGCGCTTTGAGCGTCAACTCTTCGCGGCGGGCACTGACCTGCTGCGCCCAGTTTTTGCTGTCACCGTACTCGGCACGGCTGTCGGCAATGCCATCGCTTTGCGTGACCAGCATGTCCACGTTCAGCGCCACACCCACATGGCCCGCAAAGGCCATTTCGCATACTGCGGCAAACAAACCACCGTCGCTGCGGTCGTGGAAAGCCAAAATCTGGCCTGCCGTGCGCAAGGCGTTCACGGCGTTGACCAGCTTCACGAGGTCCTGCGCGTCATCAAGATCAGGCACGGTATCACCGACCTGGTTCAGGTTCTGCGCCAGGATACTGCCTGCCATGCGGTTTTGACCATGGCCCAGGTCGATCAGTAACAGCGTGGTGTCCGTCTCGGTGGCGTTAAGCTGGGGGGTGAGCGTGCCGCGCACATCGGCCAGGGTAGCAAAGGCGGTGACGATCAGGCTGACGGGGGACGTGACTTTCTTTTTGTCACCTGCGCTGCCAGAGGGGTTGGCCGTTTCTGTCCACTGCGTACGCATCGACAGCGAATCTTTACCGACAGGGATGGAAATACCCAACGCAGGGCACAGCTCCATGCCCACGGCTTTCACGGTATCGAACAGCGCAGCATCTTCACCCGCTTCGCCACAGGCTGCCATCCAGTTGGCCGACAGCTTGACGCGGGGCAATTCGAAGGGTGCGGCCAGCAAATTGGTGATCGCCTCGCCAATCGCCATGCGGCCCGAGGCGGCGGCGTTGATGCTGGCCAGCGGCGTGCGCTCGCCCATGCTCATCGCCTCACCCGCAAAACCTCGGTAATCAGCCAAGGTAACGGCGCAATCGGCCACAGGCACTTGCCAAGGGCCAACCATCTGGTCGCGGTGCGTCAAACCACCCACGGTGCGGTCACCAATGGTGACGAGGAAGCGCTTGGACGCAACGGTAGGGTTCGCCAACACGGCGATGGCTGCAGTTTGCAAATCCACGCCGGTCAAATCAACGGGGGCAAACTGGCGAACCACAGTTTTCACATCACGGTGCATTTTGGGCGGCTTGCCCAGCAGCACGTTCATGGGCATGTTGACGGGTTGGTCATCCGATGCCCGGGTCTCGTCAGCCACCGTCAAATGCCGCTCTTCGGTCGCTACGCCGACCACCGCGAACGGGCAACGCTCGCGTTCGCAAAAGGCGGTGAACTGCGCCAGCGATGCCGGTGCGATGGCCATCACATAACGCTCTTGGCTCTCGTTGCACCAAATTTCCTTGGGAGCGAGGCCACTTTCCTCCAAGGGAACTTGACGCAAATCGAAGCGTGCGCCACGGCCCGCGTCGTTGGTCAACTCTGGAAAGGCGTTGGACAAGCCCCCTGCCCCCACATCGTGGATCGCCAAAATCGGGTTGCCCTCAACGCCCAATGCCCAGCAATGGTTAATCACCTCTTGCGCCCGACGCTCGATTTCGGGGTTGCCACGCTGAACGGAATCAAAGTCCAGCGACGCAGCATTGGTGCCTGTGGCCATCGAACTTGCCGCTCCGCCGCCCATGCCGATACGCATTCCGGGCCCGCCCAGCTGGATCAGCAGCGTGCCTGCGGGAAACAAAATCTTGTGCGTCAGTTCCGAATCAATCGTACCCAGTCCGCCTGCAATCATGATGGGCTTGTGGTAGCCCCGGCGGATGCTGTCCACGTCCGACGTCACGGTTTGCTCGTACTCACGGAAGTAGCCCAGCAGGTTGGGACGGCCAAACTCATTGTTGAATGCGGCACCACCCAGTGGGCCTTCGGTCATGATCTGCAAGGGGCTGGCGATGTGTTCAGGGCGACCATAGGCTTGGTTGACGCCATCGGCATCAGGCCACAGCTTGGACACCGTGAAGCCCGTCAAACCCGCCTTGGGCTTGGAGCCACGCCCGGTGGCACCTTCGTCGCGGATCTCACCGCCAGCGCCTGTTGAGGCACCGGGGAACGGCGAGATGGCGGTGGGGTGGTTGTGGGTTTCCACCTTCATCAGCACGTGGCTGATAGCGCTATGTTTTTCATAGCTACTCAAGCCCATTGCGTTTGCACCAGAGGGTGATTTGGCTAAAAATCGCTCTACAGCGCTGCCTTCCATCACCGAAGCGTTATCCGAGTACGCCACCACCGTGTGCTGGGGAGCCAGCGCGTGGGTGTTGCGGATCATGCCGAACATGCTCTTGGCTTGGGGCACGCCGTCGATGGTGAAGTCAGCGTTGAAGATTTTGTGGCGGCAATGCTCGCTGTTGGCCTGCGCAAACATCATCAGCTCGACATCGGTGGGGTTGCGCTTGAGCGTCTGAAAAGCGTTCAGCAGGTAGTCCATCTCGTCGTCCGCCAACGCCAAGCCGAAACGCAAGTTAGCGTCTTGCAGCGCTTGGCGGTTGTCGGCGGCGTTGGCTGAGAGCACGTTCACATACTCCATCGCTGCGGGTTGCAACTCGGTGAACAGACCCAGCGCGAGATCGCGGTCGAACATCACGCTCTCGGTCATGCGGTCGTGCAGCAAGGCGGCGAGCTGCTGGCGCTGCTCTGGTGTGGGCGCTTTGCTGGTGGTCAGGTGGTATTCGGTGATGCGCTCCACGCGCTTGAGAACGAAACCACCTGGGTGGCTTTGACCACCCATTCCACAATTGTGGGCAATGTCCGTCGCTTTGGACGCCCAGGGTGACACGGTGCCAAAGCGGGGGGTGACGACGATCAAAGTCATGCTCGCCGCTTTGGCCGTTGGCGCTGCGGTGAAAGGCTCGCCATAGGTCAGCAGAGCGGCCAGACGAGTCTTGTCTTCGGCAGAGGGCAGCACATCCGACGCCACCAAATGCACAAATCGAGCCGTCAGCGACGTGACGGCGGGGAAAACCGCTTGCAAACGCGGCAAAAGCTGCTGAACACGGAAATCGCTGAGCGCGCCAGCGCCTTCAAAGGGGGTGATGTGCAGGGTCACTGAGAGGCCTTGAGAGGTGGTTTTAAAGAGAGCCAGGGGCAGCGCTGAATGGGCAACCCCTTGTAAACCCTGAATTTTAACGGTCTGGGCTGCGGGGTCTGGTGCGCCACACGCTGATCGCCGTCTGTGGGTCTGTCTGCGAGATAATTGCGGCATGAGTATTACTATCAAAGATGAAGCAGGTATTGCAGGCATGCGCACAGCGGGCCGTTTGGCCTCGGAGCTGCTGGACTACCTGACCCCCCACGTGCTCCCCGGAGTGACCACCAACCAGATTGACAAGCTCGCGCATGACTACATGACGCAGGTGCAGCACACTGTTCCCGCCACGCTGGGCTACCAGCCTCCTGGCTATACGCCCTACCCCAAAAGCCTGTGCACCTCGCTCAACCATGTGGTGTGCCATGGCATTCCCAATGACAAAGCGATGAAAAAGGGCGATATCGTCAATATTGACGTGACGGTCATCAAAGATGGCTGGCATGGCGATTCGAGCCGTATGTTCATGGTGGGGGATGTCTCCATTCAGGCGAAACGTCTTTGCAAACTGACTTATGACGCCATGTGGCACGGTATTGCCCGCGTCAAGCCCGGTGCGCGGTTGGGAGACATTGGCTTTGCGATTCAGCGCTTTACAGAGAGCCAGGGGTTTTCGGTGGTGCGTGAGTTTTGTGGCCACGGCATTGGCCGCGTATTCCACGAAGAGCCGCAGGTGCTGCACTACGGCAAGGCAGGCACGCTGGACGAATTGCATCCCGGCATGACCTTCACGATCGAGCCGATGGTGAACGCCGGACGCAAGGAAATCACCGATGGCCCGGGCAAGGATGGCTGGACTATCGTCACCAAAGACCGTTCACTGTCAGCCCAGTGGGAGCACACGGTGCTGGTGACTGAGACGGGCTATGAGGTGTTAACGCTGTCAGCCGGCAGCCCTGCCACACCCGACTTTGTGCCTGCACAACGTTGATTCAGCGGTATTTTTACTCTATTTTTGTAGCACGCTATGCATGATCTGCTTGCACTGAAAGCAGACTATCTGCGCCAAAAAGGCGTGGTGCTGCAAACCCTGGGGGGCTGTGGCTCGTCTACCCGCAACGTGCGCAGCGCCTTGCGGCAGTTGGCCACGTTGGTGGACGATGCCCTGCGGGTGCTGTGGGATGCTGCGGGCCTGGGTGCACCGGCATCGCCCCACGCCCTGGTGGCCGTAGGCGGTTTTGGGCGAGGTGAATTGTTTCCCTGCTCTGACGTGGATGTGCTGCTGCTGATGCCTGACGGGTATTCCGCCGAAAAAGATGCGGTACTCAAACAGCACGTTGAATGCTTCATCACAAGCTGCTGGGATTTCGGTCTGGAGATTGGCTCTAGCGTGCGCACGCTGACCGAGTGCCTGCAAGAGTCCGAAAAAGACGTGACCGTGCAAACGTCGCTGCTTGAATCCCGCTTGCTGGTGGGCCAGACAGGGTTATTCAAGGCGTTTCAAAAGCGTTTTGCCTCAGCCATGGACGCCAAGGGATTTTTCACGGCAAAAACCCTGGAGATGCGCCAGCGCCACAACAAATACGAGAACACACCTTACGCACTGGAACCCAACTGCAAAGAATCTCCTGGTGGCTTGCGTGATTTACAGGTGATTTTATGGGTGGCCAAAGCGGCTAAGCTGGGCAAGAGTTGGGATGAGCTGGCGCGCAAAGGATTGGCTACGCCGTTTGAGGTGCGGCAGATTAACCTCAACCAGGCGCTGATTTCACTGATTCGCGTACGTTTGCACTTGCTCGCACACCGGAGGGAAGACCGTTTAGTCTTTGATTTACAAACTGTTGTTGCCGAATCGTTTGGCTATGCTGCAGCAACGAGCGAAGCATCGCGCTTGCCAGTACGCGCCAGCGAGGCGCTGATGCGCCGCTATTATTGGGCGGCCAAGGCAGTTGCCCAATTGAACCAGGTGTTGCTGCTGAACATTGAGGAGCGGTTGAATCCCAAAATGCACGTGTTGCGGCCGATCAATGAACGTTTTCATGACAAAGCTGGCATGCTGGAGGTTGTATCCGACGACCTGTATACCCGCGAGCCGCACGCGATTTTGGAAACCTTTTTGCTCTACCAAACCACCGTGGGCATCAAAGGTTTATCGGCACGCACCTTGCGAGCGCTGTACAACGCCCGCAGCCTGATGGATGCAGCGTTCAGGCGAGATCCTGTGAATCGCCAAACGTTTTTGCAAATCCTGCAACAACCTGAGGGCATCACCCACGCTATTCGGCTGATGAACCAGACTTCGGTGCTGGGCCGCTACCTGTGGGTTTTTCGCCGCATCGTGGGGCAAATGCAGCACGATTTGTTTCATGTGTACACCGTAGACCAGCACATTTTGATGGTGCTGCGCAACATGCGGCGCTTCTTTTTGCCTGAGCATGCCCATGAATACCCCCTTTGTTCGCAACTGGCTGCAGGCTGGGATCAGCCCTGGACGCTGTACATCGCAGCGCTGTTTCACGACATCGCCAAAGGCCGTGGCGGTGACCACTCCACACTGGGCGCACGTGAAGTGCGTATTTTTTGCAAGCAGCATGGCATTGCGCGCAGCGATGCGGCGTTAATCGAATTCTTGGTGGTTGAGCACCTCACCATGAGCCGCATTGCACAAAAAGAAGATCTGAGTGACCCAGAGGTCATCAGTGCTTTCGCCAAACGCCTGGGCACAGAGCGCTATCTGACAGCGCTGTATTTGCTGACGGTAGCTGACATACGGGGTACCAGCCCTAAAGTCTGGAACGCTTGGAAAGGCAAGCTGCTGGAAGACCTGTACCGCGCCACGTTGCGCGTACTGGGCGGCCATGCACCAGATCCAGATGCCGAGGTAGAGGCACGCAAACGCGAAGCACTCATCACCCTGGCGCTGCATGCCCAACCCCACCTGGCGCACCTGCCACTGTGGAATACGCTAGACGTAGGCTACTTCATGCGCCATGAAGCCGCAGACATTGCCTGGCATACCCGGCACCTGTCGCGCCATGCAGGGCGTCACTCGGTGAACAAGGACAACACAGCCATTGAAGAGCGTCGGCTTGACCAAGCCATTGTGCGTGCGCGACTCTCACCTTTGGGTGAGGGCTTGCAGGTGCTGGTCTATACCCGCGATGAACCCGATTTGTTTGCCCGCATTTGCGGCTACTTTGAGCATGCTGGTTTCAGCATTCTGGACGCCAAAATCCATACCGCCCGCGATGGCTACGCACTGGACACCTTTCAGGTCGTCACAAGCGTATTGGCAGACCACTACCGTGAACTCGTCAGCATGGTGGAAAGCGAACTGCTGCGAGCTATTGAAGCGTCTGGGCCGCTGCCACAGCCTGGGCGTGGGCGGGTTTCGCGCCGGGTGAAAAGTTTTCCGGTCGTGCCGCGCGTTGAATTGCGCCCGGATGAAAAAGCCCAGCGCTGGCTGCTGAATGTCTCTGCAAGTGACCGCGTAGGCCTGCTCTACGGCATCGCCCGGGTATTGGCACGCCACAAATTAAACTTGCAGCTCGCCAAAATCACAACGCTGGGTGAGCGCGTTGAGGACACATTTTTGATTTCAGGTCTCGAGTTGCAACATAACCGAACGCAAATAGAGATTGAAACAGAGCTGCTGGACGCCATAGCGGCATAACCGTCATACGTTTGACACAGACACCACGCATTGATGCCACGTAGGCGGGGTATCCGGATATCCTGCATAGAAAGGGTGTAATTTATACCCTCACCCAGAGAAAATGGGGGCATTTATGCTACAACCCACTGGGTAGAATCAGTCCGATAAATGGTTGTTCAGCATGACTCCCGGGTTTTATCACCCGTCCATTTTCGATATTTCCCCATTGTCGGCTTGGTACATTTTTGGCTTTGGTGTGCGCCTAACGCAACGCTTATGTCAACCCTGTACAGGGCTGCCTCAACCCAGACATTAAGCCGTGGTGACTCAATATTCAGGTCAAGTGATCGATCGAAAACATGCGGCGATCCGACTTTTTGTTTCCGATCTCCCTGAAACCACCGACGCCATGCTCCCTGGCGGGGTGTACGCAATGATCGCGGAGACGCCACCAGCGCGTTTTCCTATCTTGGCGGCCAGCATGGCCGGTGCGGTGACCGGCAACATCCCCACCACGCTGTTGGTACCCTCTGCGCCCAAAGTATTTATCGACCGGCTGGCGCAAGTGGGGTTTCCAGGTGCCAATGCAGCCATTGAAACAGGGCATTTGCAGGTGTTTCAATTGCAGGATGATTTCAGTAAAAAGATGTTCCGCTTTGGTGCGGAAGCCTTTGTCAGCGAGCTTGATCACTTCCGCCTGCCTGCACAAAGCTACTTGGTGATTGACCAAGCAGACGAATTGCTCAGCCTGCACGACATCTCGCTCGCCCTGGAGCAGGCTGAAGCGCTGGGGCAATGGGCCAGAAAACTCAAAGTCACGATTTTGCTGGTGTTCACCCGTGTGGCAGCTGTAACCAGCTCGCTGGCCACATTGACGGGGTTGATGGACTATCTGGCTGGTATTGTGCGACTCGGTGGACGCCAAGACGGCCTGGATTTAACGTTTGAGTACTGGCAGTCACCCGATGGCACCGTCGCTGCCAAGGTTTACCATCTTGCTATTCTTGACGGCGGTCATTACCAAGTCAAAAAACAGCTCACATCGCCTGTGGAAGCAATGACAGCAGCTATAGTGCCCCCTGGTGTGACGCCAGCGGAAGCCGTTGAACCCGAAGAAGCGCCTGAACAATTGCGCTACCTGTACATTGACCCAACGCTGGCAGCCTTAAGCAAACAAATGGTGGGGCAGTGGCAAGCGTGTGATTCCATGGTGAGCGTGATCCGTGCGGCTTTTGGCGCTGTCGCCCCCACGGTGTTGCTGAGTTTTGAGCGCAACAGCGTGCTGCGCGACTTGGCCGAAGCCGTACATACTCTGCGCCTGTCGCTCGGACGAAGGGCACGCATTGTGGTGATTGAGCGCGAAGCCTCGCTGCGCTACCAAAATGAAATTTTGCTGTTGCGTCTGGGTACCAGTTTGGTCGTACACCGGGACGTACAAGAAAACCGCATTCCTTTGATGCTGGAATCGTTGCGTGGTCAGGTCTTTAACCGCGATATTGAAATGCACTTTGATGCTGCACTTTCCAGCGTGGTGACTTCTGCCAAACGCGGTTACCTGCCCCCAGCCAGCTTTGTGCGTGAAACCACCAACGTGGTAGATCGCTCCGAATTGCTTAACCTGCCCTGCGCACTGGTGGTCGCCAAGCCTGACAGCACAAAAGCCTGCACCGAGTTGCTGACCAAAGTACGGGTCACCCGTGCCGGAGATTTGACCACCACAGATGGCAAGCTTTGTTACATCTTCTTCAGCGGGTGCCCTGAAAGCAGCCTCAAGCGTGCGCTGCAAGCGGTGCTGGGCGAAGGTGTAGAGCAGTTGTTTGCCGATATGCAGTTTGTGGTGGTGCGCGCCGATATTCGCAGCCGCTTGGTCAATCTGGGCCAAGAGGTGCAAGGCAAAACGTTTCCCGACACCATTGGGCAAGTCATTACACCCAAAGAAATTACCGTGCAGACGGTGGCAAACCTGCCTGCGCAGCGGCTTGTACCGCTTGCAGCCACAGTACCTGCAGCAGCTACGCCTGCTGTTGCCGTGGCGATGGTTCAAATTGAAACGTTCATGCCTGTAGCCACCACCATCGTGATGGCTGAACCAGAAGTGATTCAAACCGTTGAAACCACCCTTCAAGTGGTTCCTGCACCATCTGTTGCCACACCTGAAGTTGTCGCAGAACCCATCTCTTTGCCAGTCGAAGCTGTAGCTGTAGAAATACCTGTAGCGGCTGCCGACAAGGTAGCCACTGTCCCCGTCGAGCCTACAGTCGCAGTGCCCAGTCCGATTTCGGAGCTGAATATACCTGCCGAACCACTCAAACCGACCGAGATACCTCATGTTTTCGGACTGCTCGTCCCCGCTGCATCAGCCGAAAAAGTGGCCCGTCCTTTGCGCAGGGCCACACGCCGCAGTTCTGAATTTGAATCGGATCAAAATGGCTGATGAAAATGTCCCCCTCGGTGCAATGAAGGCAAAGCACGGCCCCCCTCTCGTGGTGGCCTTATTCGGGCTAAGTTCGCTGTGCCTTGCCAACTCGGCTTTTGCGGCAGGTGAACGCGTGCTGACGCCCGCCGCTGGCAATCTCTCTTTGGCCCCTAGCCGTGCCCTGAATCTGACACCCAATCAGCAAAATCTGCTGTCAGGTTTGGCTGAGGTTGCGCAGCTGTATGCCGCCGTCAACCATGAAGCCGCAGGCACCAAAGGCTTGGCACTGATTCAGCAAGGCGCCAAGCCCAATGATGATTTGCGACTCAAAATCGCCAACAGCCTTGCCTGGACTGGGCGGTTGAACGAAGCCTATGACCAGTACGCTTTGCTCTTGAACGGCCCCTTCGACGCTGAAGCCCGCTTGGCGTTGGCCAATGCAGCCCGCTGGCAAGGTCGTGCGGATCTGGCCAAACCCATGTACAGCCAAGTCCTGGCTCTTGACCCCTCCAACACGGGTGCACGCGAGGGTCTGGAATATGGCGACCGCGATTTGCGTCCGAGCACCACCTTGTCATTTGGTCGCTCTAAAGATTCGCAGGACATGGAAACCCGTTACCTGACTGTGGCACACCGCTGGCGTGATGAAAGTGGCAGCAAGGTCTACGAGGTAGAAACCCGTGCACTGCAAGACCGCCTTGATCCAGCCGGATTGAAACTGCAAGAGCGTGACATCACACTGCGGTTTCAAGCTTTGGATGTGGCCTACGAGCCCAAGGTTTACCTGAATGTGCAAGGCACGCCCAAAGCAGCTGCTTATGGCGGCATCCGCTTGAAAGTGGCGGGTGCAAGCGACGCTCCGACCCAGGTGTACCTTGACCGACTCAACTGGGGTATCACCTCGGTCAGCGCCAAGGCCTTGAACGCTGGCTTATCCGCCATCCATGCCGGTATTGACACCCGCCAAAGTTTCAGCGTGGGCGAGTTTTACGGCCGTGCCAGTGTTTACCGGGTATCCGACAGCAACACGTTGTTAACCACGTCGCTGAAATTCACCCCCTCATGGCGCCCTCTTGGGCCTGGCATCAAAGCCTATGTCGCCACCGACACAAGGGATGTGCGCTTTAACACCGCAAACTACTGGTCGCCAACCCAAGGCTCCGGAACAGCCAGCGTAGGCTTGCTGGCCGAATGGGCACAAAAAGACTGGTTCTTTTACACCGCAGGCCAGCTCGGTACGCCGTTGTACGGTGAAGCCGGTAACAGCTGGAGCGCCAGTGCGGCAGCCAAACGCTGGCTGAACAAAGATTATGCTGTTGGTGTCAACCTGTGGGGTCTGTCAAGCCGACGCGACGGGGCAAACTACCGGGCCCGAGCGGTTTCCCTGAACCTGGAAAAGCTTTGGTAAAAGGCCGCATCATCCGCTATGTGTTGGGGTTGACCGTGGTGGGTTTGGCAATGGTGTCCGTTGCGTTCAACCATTTGCAGCTGCTGTCCTTGGGCCTGAACGCTTTTCAGGTTTTGGTAGAAAACTTTATCCTGAGCGCTATTTCGCTCTATTTGCTGTTTTTCTTAACCTTGCTGATTCTTCGCTACGGCCTGTTGATGCTGTTCTCCTTCATGGAGCACCTGGAATACCAAGTCAAAAAACGCCAGCAAAAAGAACCTAACGCACACGATGACGCCTCGCTGCCGATGATCAGCTTGATCGTACCGGCGTACAACGAAGGCCCCGTCATTGAAGCGGCCATCCGCTCGTTGTTGAAACTCGATTACCCCAACTACGAAGTGCTGATCGTTGATGACGGATCCACCGACGACACCTATGAAAAAGCACTGGCCGTCGCCCGCCAAAGCCCAGTCATCTCCGTTCGTGTCATTTCCAAACGCAACGGTGGCAAGGCCGATGCCCTGAACACCGGGATCACCAGCGCCAGGGGCGAGTTTGTGTTGAACATGGATGGTGACACCAAGCTGTCGCGCAACACCCTGCGTGCCTGCATTCGGCATTTTGACGATCCCCGCATTGGTGCTGTGGCTGGCAATGTCAAGGTCTTGAACCGTGAAAACATCTGGACACGCGTGCAAGCCCTGGAGTATGTCGAAGGGTTGGCCATGGCACGTAAAGCCCAGAGCTTCATGCGCTCAGTCAATATCATCCCCGGCCCTCTGGGCATGTTCCGTAAATCAGTGCTGCAACAGGTAGGTGGTTACGACCATGACACCTTTGCCGAAGACTGCGACCTGACCCTCAAAATGCTGATGCGTGGCTGGCATATTGCCTATGAACCTACCGCTATAGCCTGGGTAGAAACGCCCAGTGGTTTGCTGGACTTGCTGAAGCAGCGCTACCGTTGGACACGCGGCATCTTGCAAGCCATGCGCAAGCACAGCTCAGCGCTTTGGCAACCGCGTAAAGCGGGTATTAATTTCTACATCCTGTGGTACATGCTGTTTGAAGGCATCATTTGGCCTATTTCTACGGTGGCGGGCAGCGTATTCTTTGCCTATGTGGGGCTGCGTTACGGCATTGTGCTGTTCATTTTTTACTGGTGGCTGCAACTCACCATGCTTGATGTGATTGCGGCCACCTACTGCGTGGTGGTGGAAGAAGAAGACCCGGCGCTGATTGGTTATGCCGTTGCATTTCGTTTGTTCTACATCACGATTGTGGATGTATCAAAGGTATTTGCCACGCTGGAAGAATGGCGTGGAACAGCAATGACCTGGGGCAAATTGCAACGGGAAGGAAAGCTTTAAAACATGGATTTAATTTCAATTCTGGCCACCGTCATTTTGCTGACGACCATCGGCACCTTGGTTGTGGCTGTCGCAGCTTATGTGGCCTTCAAGCTACGTGATAAGCGCAAGCCCAGCAAAAAAGACCCTACGGCCATCGTCCACAATCCGTCTGAGCCGATATTCCTGACTCGGTACAAACCCCAAAAGCAAGGTAGCCAAAGCGGAAACACCGTGCCCGCTCCTCTCACGTCAACAGCGACAACCGCTGCAAACAACTAGCTTTGAATCGTTTTATACACGCTGTGCGGCGAGCACGGTCAGTGTGACAAACGTGGCGCTGAACACATGCAAACCGAAGACCCTGATTCCTTTGAAGTTCGTCCAGCCCACCGGCGTATCGGCACTTATCTGATCGGTATTTTCGTGATGGGTATTGCGGCCAGTGTGCTGGTCTTCACCATGGCCATGCAAGGCATGGGCTGGCCTCCCGCTATTTTGGGAGGTAAGCCCCAAGCCAGCACAGCCTTTTCAGAAAATACAGCCGTTTGGCTTTATGTATCGCCAAACAGCAAAACTTACTACACCAGCATTGGTGGCAATTACGACACGCTGCTGGCACCGTGGCGCAAGTACCTTGAAAACGTCAAGCCTAAAAACAGAGAGCTGACCGAGATCACAGACCTCCGCACACTCCAATATGGCGTGTTAGTCCTGCCCTCGGCAGCCGCTTTAAGCATGGCAGAGCGCCAAGAGATTCTGGCGTTCCGGGATCGTGGTGGTAGCGTTCTGGCAACCTGGGCAACGGGTACGCGCGGCCCAGCTGGTGAGTGGACAGGCTGGGAATTTCTGGAAAAACTGGGTGCTGCCAAATTCACAGGTGAGATCCCCAAAGAAGCGGAAATTGGCCATTTGGTTTTGAGCGGTGAATCCCCCGTCTCGTTCAACCAAAGTGCCGGGAAACGCATTTGGCTGGGGAACAATGCCGAGCGAGCGCTGCGCTTCAAAGGCACAGGTATTGGTGGCCGATTTTTGAACTGGAGCCGTACCCCCGACCCTGAACGCATTGACGAAGGCGCGGTGCTCTATGCTGAAGCAGGCCCACAAGCAGGACGCTCTGTGATTTTCGGTTTTGCCGAATCCAGCTGGGAACAGCAACCCACCGACATCCACAATCTGGTGACCGACAGCCTTTCCTGGCTCAAACACCGCCCGAACATAGTCAAAGCCGCATGGCCCAATGGGCGCAAAGCCGCCCATCTGCTGGAAATGGACACTGAGCAAAGTTTTCCGAACGCACTCCTTCTTGCCAAAATGATGCGAGATACAGACTACAAGGGTGCGTTCTACGTGCTGACCAGCAGCGGCCTGGAATACCCCGACGTGTTGAAAAGCTTGAACCGTGACTTTGAAGTGGCCTACCACGGTGATATCCATGTCAGTTTCAAAGGCCAAACACCTGAAGTTCAAGCACAGCGCATCAGCAACATGCAGTCCCAAATGCAAAGTGTGATTCCTGACACCGGTGCCATCACGGGCTTTCGCGCACCCAACGAAGGCTACGACAAAACCACCGAAATCGCCTTGCAAAAAGCAGGTCTGCGCCACCACCTGTCAGATACGCATGATGCCGACACCCGTCTGCCCTTCTTCGCCCCCATCGAAGGCACCGACATCGTGAGCGGCCTGATGGTGTTGCCCCGCACGCAGCGGGACGACATCAACCTGCTGACCAGCTTCAGAGAAGCGCCCAAACTGGCGCAGGCCATGGCCGATGATTTCAATTTGACGCGAGACACCGGGGCCCTGGGCGTGTTCAGCGTCCACAGCCAGAATTTGGGAGAAGGCCAGTTACTGAACACCGCAATGCCAGGCTACCTGAGCTACCTCAATTCACAAAAGAATGCTGTTTGGCTGGCAACACCCAGCGCCATCAATGCATGGTGGCGTGACCGTGAACGCTTTCGCTTGGTGGTGCGCATGGAAGGCCCCCGCACCGAATTTGACGTGGCGGTCGGTGGCAAGCTCCCTGTCAACGGCGCCAGCCTGATCCTCATGCTGCCCCGAAAAGGCGTGATACCCAATATCACCGGCGTCAAGCCGAACATGCCCATGCCCAAAATTACACTGCTGGATGAGTTCAGAGCCTCCGTGGTGTTTGACACGTTGGCACCGGGCAATTACTTTTACCAAGTCGGGTTTTAAGCCAGGGAAAGATCAGAGTTCTTCATGGTTTCCAGCGCTGCAACATGATGTTGACCAAAACACCTTGGTCATAGCCCAGCGGAAAAAAGGCCAGGCCCCGCAGATTTTGCTTTTCCAGCCAGTCGGCCTTGAGTTTGAGGCTGTACGAATCCTCAAACCAACCCACCGTACAGGTGCCTGCGGGTGACACCAAGGTGTAGTAAAGCGACTGACTCAGTGGCTCGACCTGGGCTCCGTAGCGCGCCACCCGGTCAGTGATACTGATATTCAGCGTGGGCACGCGTTGCGGGTCAACCGGCAGCAGCGTCGTGGTTTCTCCCCTGCCCTCGTGCTTGCCACGCGGCGTGCAGCTGGGCACATTCCATTCGTAGCCATACAGCGGAAAGCTCATCACCATGCGCCCACGCGCCAAGCCAAACTTGTCCGCCTGCGCCAGCATCTTCTCCCAGGTGGCAAAGTCCTCGCCAGCCAATGGCGAGACGGGGCCCGCATTGGGGCTGTCCAAAAAGTGCGCGTCATAACCTTGCAGTACCGCCTGATCAACACGGGCAAGCGTCGCTGCATCGTAGATGCCACCATAGTCACCAAAGGGCAAGAAGACGCTCAAACTGCGCGGCGGTGACTGCTGTTTGAGTTTTTGCGAGAGTGTGCCGACAAAACCCCGAAAACGCTTGACAGCCTCTGCACGCAGCGACCCCGTGCGAAGGTTGACTTCTACATCCAGGTGCAGGCCACTCACCCCGGGCTGTGACGCCAGGGCCAGTGCATCGCTCAGCAGCCGCTGGGTGGCCGCATTCGAGTCAAACACCGCATTGAACGTGGCAGGCTCCAGCAGCGTCAAGCCCAAATCCAGCGCGACGCCATGGTCTGCTGCTGCTTTGCTCAAGCCTGTCCATTGCGCAGGCCAGCCGTGCAACTCGTCCAGCGCTCCGTTACGCCCCACTTCAATCTGAAAAAAAATCAAACGCTCAAAGTTGGCCAGCGGTAAGGCTTTCCAAGCGTCCTGCATCCACCACGCCACATAGCCCCACACCCGCTGCGGCCCTGCGTTGGCCTGCAAGGTGCAACCCCATACTGCAGCGACCAGCAAGCTTTTAAAAAGGGCGTGCCAAAGTCTGCGGCTGTCAAGAAAAGTCATCCGTGAATGTTAACGGGCATTCCTGGTGGCTCTGTAGAATTCAAAATTACAAGCCCGCAGCGCCAGGGGCATGTGCAATCTCATTCCCGGTTCATCACATTCACATTACCGATGAAAACACCTGTCGCCCAACTTCTCCGCCCCTTTCTGGCTCCCTTGCTTTTTGCGCTGTCGGCTACAGGCTTTGCCTCCCATGCCGCAGCCCAAACCCTGGGCGCCCTGTACGACCCACAGCCCCCTGCCGACTCCGCCTATGTCCGCGTTATCGTGGTCAACGCCGAAGGCCCCATGGATGTGCAGCTGGACGGCAAACCCCGCCTGCAAGGCTTAACCGCCGCCACCGCCAGCGACTACATGGTGCTCAAAGCCGGGCAACATCAACTGAAGGTGCAAGGCAGTGGCAAATCGGGCAGCGCAGAAATCCCCCTCGAAATTATCGCAGGCCGTTCCGTGACCGTGGCCTTACCCAGCTTGGGCGCAGACAGCAAACCGCTGTTTTTTGCGGACAAAGCCAACACCAACAAACTCAAAGCCGTGCTGACGATCTACCACCTCGCCCCCAAAGCAGGCGCCATCGACACACTGACGGCAGATGGCAACACCAAAGTGTTCTCAGGCGTGGCTCCAGGCACATCGGCTTCTTTGGCGGTAAACCCCATCAGCATCGAACTGCAAGCCTCCAAAGCCGGTGAGAAAACAGCGCTCGCCAAAGCCCCATTGACCATGGCCCAAGGCCTCACCTACAGCCTGCTGGTATTGCCTGGCACCCCCGGCGACGGCGACAAGCTGGTCATGAAAAGCAGCGCCAACGCGCTTGAGCGCTACACCGGCAAGTAAACTTTTCACTGACACCCACTACGCCTACCACGGTCTCTTCCATGACTTCATATTCATCAGAATTTATAGCACGTCAAGCCCACCAGATAAGCGAGAAGCTGCCAAAACTGGCCCCATTGACACTGGCCCTCGTCACCAGCTTCGCCGCCCTGCCCACCTTGGCACAAGATGCCCCCGGTATCGTTGGCAAAGACGGTTGGCTCTACTACAAGTACGAGTTGACCAGCGGGCAAGACCCGGCAGCCATTGGCACCACCGTCGATCTGGTGCGCCGCATCAACAAGGTGTTCCAGAAAAATGGCATCGCCGTCATCGTCGCCATGGTGCCGCTGAAAGTGCGCGTCCATCCCGAGAACCTGCCCGCCAGTGTCAAACTCACCAGCGCGTTAGACAGCCAGTACAGCAGCATTTTGAAAAGCCTGCGCGACGGCGGCGTGATGGCCGCTGACCTGAACACCGCGTTCGTCAAAAGCTCCAACCGCATCAGCCCCATGCCGCTGTTCTTCAAGCAAGACACGCACTGGTCAGCCTCTGGTGCCTTGCTGGCCGCAGAAACCATCCGCGATGCTATCACCGCCGATCCGGCCCTCAAAGCGGTGCTGGACACCACGCCAGAAGCCCCCTACAAATTAACCTGGGCAACGCAAGAGCCACTGAAAAAAGGCGATTTGGTACCCCAGCTGCCCAAAGGCTCACCTGCATTCGAACCCGAAGCGGTGAAATACTTCGAGGTTGACAAACTCGCCGCAGGCGCTGGCAGCGCCGCCGCCAATCTGATGGGGGCATCCGCCGTCAACATTACGCTCTTGGGCAGCAGCTATACCCACGAGTGGACCAAGTTCCCCGGTGCCGTCAGCTTCGCCCTGCAGCGCAATATTTTGAGTATCTCCGTCGATGCGTCCCAAGGTCAATGGGTGGGTCTGCACACTTATTTGCGCGACGACTCTTTCCAAACCAACAAGCCCAAGCTGCTGATCTGGGAAATGCCCGAGCGCGACATGGCCGCCCCACCCCAGTACAAATGGCGCGATGCCCGTTACTCGATGGACAACACCGAGTGGTTGCTGCAAGCATCCGCCCTGGTGCAGCAAACATGCGCGCCCGCAGGCATCCAGGCCAAGGTTGAAGCAGCCAGTCTGGGGGCGACCTCTGGCTCCCCCAACGTGATCGATGCCAAACCCAGCACAGCACAAGACTTTGTTGAGATCAACTTTGACAAACCCGTCGAACGCCTGAGTTACCTCAGTGCCAAGATGCAGGTCGCAGGCTCCAAAACCATCACCATCGAAGCCTCAGGTAACGGAGCAACCGCCCGTAAATTCACCCTACCCGTGGCCGGTGACGACGCAGAGCACAACCTGCGTACAGCCCTGCTGTCCAAAGGCAAAGGCTTCACCAAAATTCGCCTTTTTCCGGGCACTGCTACCAGCTTCAGCCTGAAGGATGTGCAACTCTGCGCTCAACCTGAAGATCTGTTGCGTTAATTTCGGTTCAGACACCACGGCACACCGACCGCCATACACCTCACGCAACACCATGCAATACAACTACATCGCCAACGCCGCTGTACCCAGTGCCTCAGGTCGCACCATTCCCGTGATTGACCCCTCCTATGGCGAGCCGTTTGACGAATTGCAGCGCAGTAACGCCCAGGACATCGACGCCGCTGTGCAAGCGGCCCGCCAGTGTTTCGAGGCCGTGTGGCACAAGCTGAGCGGGGCTGAGCGGGGCCGCTTGCTGATGCGCCTGTCGCTCAAAATCACAGAGCACAGCGACGAGCTGGCCGCCATTGAGCAGCGCGACTGCGGCAAGCCCACCAAGCAGGCCAAGGCCGACGCCCTGGCGCTCGCCCGCTACTTCGAGTTCTACGCTGGAGCTTGCGACAAACTGCACGGTGAAACCATTCCCTACCAAGACGGTTACAGCGTGTTCACCTGGTACGAGCCGCACGGCGTCACCGGCCACATCGTGCCGTGGAACTACCCCATGCAAATTTTTGGCCGCAGCGTGGGCGGCGCGCTGGCCGCAGGCAATGTCTGCGTGGTCAAGCCCTCGGAAGACGCCTGCCTGTCACTTCTGCGCGTGGCACAACTTGCCACAGAAGTAGGCTTCCCCGCCGGGGCGCTCAACATCGTCACTGGCTACGGCCACGAAGTGGGCGATGCCTTGGCCCGCCACCCAGGTATCGACCACATCAGCTTCACCGGTAGCCCATCGGTAGGCACGCTGATCCAACAAGTCGCAGCAGAGCGCCATTGCCCCGTCACACTGGAGCTGGGTGGCAAAAGCCCGCAAATCGTGTTTGCTGATGCCGACCTGGACACGGTTATCCCCGCCGTGGTTAACGCCATCGTGCAAAACGCAGGTCAAACCTGCTCAGCCGGCGCACGTCTGCTGGTGCAACAAGAGATTTATGAACCCCTGTTGGAGCGCCTGGGGCAGGCCTTCAGTCAACTCCGGGTTGGCCCTGCTGCTATGGATTTAGATGTAGGCCCGCTGATTCGCCAAACCCAGCAGCAGCGTGTGTGGGATTTTTTAAGCGATGCCCAAGTCGCCAACATCGCCATGGTCGCACAAGGTCAAATCGTTGATGAGGCCCCTGAGACAGGCTACTACCAGGCACCGACGCTGCTGCGCGATGTGCCGGTCAACCACCGCCTGGCCCAAGAAGAAATCTTCGGCCCCGTGCTGTGCGCGATGAAGTTCGATACCGAAGAAGAAGCCATTCAACTCGCCAACGCCACGCCATTCGGTTTGGTCGCAGGCGTCTGGACGAGAGACGGTGCCCGCCAGTTCCGCATGGCCAAACGCGTGCGCAGCGGTCAGGTGTTCATCAACAACTACGGCGCAGGCGGTGGTGTTGAGTTGCCGTTTGGCGGGGTGAAGTCATCGGGCTATGGGCGGGAAAAGGGGTTTGAGGCGCTGTATGGGTTCAGTACGCTGAAGACGGTAGCGGTTAAGCACGGGTAATAAAATAGACTATACAGCTTATTGGCAGAGCTTTTGCAGCTATCAGTTGTATAGCAAATTACAACCGCTTACTGGCAAGATATCATTTTGCTTCAGGCGCGCTGCTGGTTGGGCTTGGGGATTCGGCTGGCACGGTCGTTTCCAACCGAGTCATCACGCCACCACCCAGTACGCTTCCGCTGGACTCTGCACGCCCTTCCACCCGGGCCTTGCAGGCAACCCGGTCTTCACCGGCAAACGCCTGACAGCGCAACACAGCATTGGCGCGCATATTGGCGCCGCTGGTGTCCAGCGTACCTCTGCGCTTGGCATTCTGCGCCGCAGCGGAATTCTTCAAGCAGTCCACACGTGCCTCGCCAACAGTCTGGGACATGCACCAAGCGCGCTCTTGCAGGTAGTTGCCTGAGGCGTCAATGCCTGTGGCACCCACTGTCCCTGCAGTGGCGGTGGCAGCTGCTGTCAATGCCAGCAGAACGCTGATGACCGTGCTGCTGGCGGTTGTGCGGAATAAAGACGAGGTGAATGATGTGATACGAGGGGTAAACGAGGCCAGCATGGTCATGCTCCAAAAGTGGAAAGATGACCCAGTCTAGGAGCCTCAAGTGCGGTGTAGCGTAGGACAAAGGCACGTCACCACCGTACTTTTGACCCGTTTCACGGTAGGGCAAAAGGCTGCGCGTAGGCCCAGACTCCCGGTGCCAAATCCTTGAGTGTGTAGGGGCCAATAGCCGCACGTATCAAGCGCAAGGTGGGGAAGCCCACGGCGGCGGTCATGCGCCGTACTTGGCGGTTGCGGCCTTCGCGGATGGTGAGTGCGATCCAGGCAGTGGGCTGGTTTTGGCGCACGCGGATGGGCGGGATGCGCTCCCACAGGCCAGACGGTGCGTCCATCGCCTCGGCACGCGCAGGCAGGGTGATGCCATCGTTGAGTTGAACGCCTTGACGCAGCATGGCCAGTGCGGCCGCAGAGGGGATGCCTTCTACCTGTACCCAGTAGGTTTTTTTCATCTTGAAGCGTGGGTCGGCAATGCGGGCTTGCAGTTTGCCGTTGTTGGTCAGCAGTAAAAGGCCTTCGCTGTCGGCATCCAATCGCCCGGCGACATAGAAGTTTTCAGCGGTGATGTAGGCCTTGAGCCCGCGCCAGCGTCCCTCGTCAGTGAACTGGCTGAGCACACCGTAGGGCTTATTGAAACAAATGAGGCTCGATGGGGGAACAGCAACCATGGCGTGTGATGCTCAGGGCTTGACCAGCAGCAATTTAGGCTCGACCCGCGCATCGTTCAGGCTGACCGACCAGTGCAAATGCGGCCCCGTGGCACGCCCCGTCTTCCCCACCGACCCTACTGGCTGACCTTGCTTCACCACGTCCCCGATAGCCACATCAATGCGGCTGAGGTGGCATAGCATGGTGATGAGACCCTGCCCGTGGTCAATCATCACCGTGTTGCCGTTGAAGAAATAGTCGCCGGTTTGCACCACGGTGCCTGCCGCTGGGGCCATGACAGTTTGGCCAATGGGGGCGGCAATGTCCAAGCCTGAATGCGGTGCACGCGGCTCACCATTGAAGAAACGCCGAAAACCAAAGGGGCTGCTGTAGCGGCCCTCGGTGGGTTTGATGAAACGGGGAAAGCTGAGCACACCCCCATTAACGCCCGCACTGAAACTCGCGTACACCGCATTTTGCGCCTTGGCCTCGCGTGCATAGCGCTCAAGCTGCGCAGCATCAGGGTTGACCTGGCTTGGGTCTTTGAGCGTCAAATGCTGATCGGCGTAATGAAACGGCGTGAGTTCCAAGGTGATGTCTTGGTCATCAGGCAAGGTATGCAGGAGGACGGACGCCGTGCTCGCCAGCGGAATGCCCACCACCGCGTAACGCTGGTTCCCCTGCATGAACAGCGCCACGGGCTTGTCGGCCAGGGTGGCTGCGCGAACGCTGCTGTTGATAGGCACCACAGCAATGCCACCTGCACGCCGTGAATCCTGCGGCAGTTGGGCAGACGCGCCGCAGGTAACGGCGGCCAGCAGCCCGGTCAAAAAGTAACGAAAAGGCAGAACAGTCATGGGGCGGCAAAAGGAGTTGAGGGCAGTCGTAAACCCACGACTTTAAACCCGGAGGTTTCAAGCCCTCAAAACCAAGTACCGCGATCACGCCAAGGTATACGCCGTTTTCACCGTGGTGAAGAACTCCTGCGCATAGCGCCCTTGCTCTCGCGACCCAAAGCTCGACCCCTTGCGCCCACCGAATGGCACGTGGTAGTCCACGCCAGCGGTCGGTAAGTTCACCATCACCATGCCCGCTTGGCTATGGCGCTTGAAGTGGGTGGCGTACTTGAGGCTGGTGGTCGCGATGCCTGCGGACAAGCCGAACGGTGTGTTGTTGGCCTCAAAAAGCGCTTCTTCATAACCCTTCACGCGGATGATGCTGGCAACAGGGCCGAAGACCTCTTCGCGGTTGATGCGCATGTCGGCGGTGGTGTCAGTCAGCAAGGCAGGGGCCATGTAAAACCCCTCCGTCGCCAGTTGCAAGCGCTCGCCACCGGCGACCAAGCTGGCACCTTCTGCTTTGCCAATGTCCACGTAGCCCATGTCGATTTCCAACTGAGCACGCGAAGACACCGGGCCAATGTCGATACCAGCGGCCAGTGCGTCACCAATCTTCAAGGTGGCCATGCGGGCCTTCACGCCTTCCACAAACTTGGCGTAAATACCGTCAGTCACAATCAAGCGGCTGGAGGCTGTGCAACGCTGGCCGCTGGAGAAGAACGCGCTTTGCACGCTGAGTTCCACCGCCTGCGCCACATCCGCATCGTCCAGGATGATTTGTGGGTTTTTGCCACCCATCTCCAACTGCACTTTTTTCAGGTTCACCGCACACTGCTGGGCAATACGACCACCCACGCCTTGCGAACCGGTGAAGCTGATGGCGTTGATGCCAGGATGATTGACCAGCGGGTCGCCAATCACGCTGCCCCGGCCCATCACCAAATTGAACACCCCAGCGGGGATACCGCTGCGGCTGATGATCTCGGCCAGCGCCCAAGCACAGCCGGGCACCAAATCCGCAGGCTTGAGCACCACGCAATTGCCGTAGGCCAAAGCCGGAGCCACTTTCCATGCGGGGATGGCAATGGGGAAGTTCCACGGGGTGATGAGGCCAATCACGCCCATCGGCTCGCGGGTGATTTCCACGCCCACACCCGAGCGTACCGAGGGCAGCACCTCACCGGCCAGACGCAGGCATTCGCCCGCGAAGAATTTGAAGATGTTGCCTGCACGGGTGGCTTCGCCAATGCCTTCGGGCTTGGTTTTGCCTTCTTCACGGGCCAGCAAGGTGCCCAGCTCTTCACGACGGGCCAGGATTTCGGTGCCAATTTTGTCCAGCGCGTCGGCGCGGGCCTGCACATTGCCCGTGGCCCAGGCGGGGAAAGCGGCCTGTGCAGCGTTGACGGCTGCATCGAGTTGTGCAGCGTCTGCCTGGGTGTAGTCACCGATCACGTCTGCCAGGTTGGACGGGTTGATGTTGGGTGCGTAGCTGGCACCCGCGACCCATTGGCCGTTGATGAAGTTGTCGAATTTTTGCATGGACGATGTGGGTTTGATGAGGTGGTACGGCGTTGTACGGTTTGGTACGGGGTGACAGGTGTCAGCCCGTATTTACTGGGGTGGACGCACGGCTTGGCGAGCGATCAACCTCCAGGTTGCCCCCGTCTTCTGCCAGATGCCCAGCACCTTGAGGCTCACTTTGCCGGGTTTGCCCGAATCAAGGGTATCTGCTGCAAGGCTGTGGCGGACGATGGCCACGTTGCCTGCGATCTTGACGGTCTGGTCGGTGATCGCAATGGAGACAAAATCAGACTTGCCCTCCACGAGGTCACTGATAAAGCTGGTTTTGGTGTCTACCCGGCCACCGGAATGTCCGTAGCTGAGGTCATCGGCCACCAGCGCGGACAGTGCGCCAGAGGTGGGGTCAACCATCGCCACGCGCAGCTTCTCAGCGGCGGCACTGACAGCAGACACATCGTCCGCAGCCGTCATGGCAGGCAGGCTTGTGCAGCCCGCCAAAACAGCCACCACGGCGGCGGCCCAAATGCATTTTTTCAACATGGTTTTTTTCCGTGAGTTGCAAGAAGTTAGGCTGCGAAAGGGTTTGGGTTGACTCCTTCCCCCAGAGGGGGATGGAGAAAAACAAAACTGCGGCTTAGCCTCAACTACTGAGGGCCAAGCTTGGCAATCAGCACGGCGAGTTCCTCCACCTCGGAGGGCTTCAAGTCGCTCAAGGGCGCACGCACCGGGCCGCCGCTGTGACCGACGATGGTGGCGCCGGCCTTGATGATGCTGACGCCGTAGCCTTCGACGCGGTTGCGGATGGCCAGGTAGGGCATGAAGAATTCCTTTAACAGCTTGTGCTGCGTGGGCAGGTCATCGGCAGCGACGGCATGGTAGAAATCCATGGCGGTCTTGGGGATGAAGTTGAACACCGCCGACGAGTACACCGGTGTACCCAGCGCCTTGTAGGCTGCCGCATACACCTCGGCGGTGGGCAGACCGCCCAGGTAAGCAAAGCGGTCGCCCATCTTCATGAAGATGGAGGACATGGTTTCGATGTTGCCCACGCCGTCCTTGAAGCCAATCAGGTTAGGGCAGCGCTCAGCCAGGATGGCCAGCGAGTTGGGGGTGAGTTTGGTGCGGTCACGGTTGTAGACGATCACGCCGAACTTCACGCTGTTGCAGACCTGTGCCACGTGTTCAATCAAGCCTTCCTGGCCGGCTTCGGTCAGGTAGTGCGGCAGCAGCAGGATGCCGTGGGCACCCAGGCGCTCGGCTTCTTGGGCATGGGCGATGGCCATGCGGGTGGGGCCACCGGCACCGGCAATGATGGGGACCACGCCCCGGCAGGTGTCCACGGCGGTCTTCACGACCTGGCTGTATTCCTCGCCCACCAGGGAGAAGTATTCGCCCGTGCCACCGGCGGCAAACAGCGCCGACGCGCCGTAAGGGGCCAGCCATTCCAGGCGTTTGATGTAGGTCTTGGCGTTGAAATCGCCATTGGCATCAAAGTCGGTGATGGGGAAAGACAGCAGGCCGGAGCCCATGATGGTTTTGAGGTCTTGAGGGTTCATGGTGAAGGAAGCTCGAAAGCTTGGTGGGTGGAGTAAAGGGATTAAGGGATTCAGGGGTAAATAATGAAAACAAGTGCTCAGTCCAGCTTGATGTTGGCCTTGGCCACCACCTGCGCCCAACGGGTGCGTTCGCGGTTAAAGAACTGGT
This sequence comes from Betaproteobacteria bacterium, assembly GCA_025356445.1. Lineage (GTDB taxonomy): Bacteria > Pseudomonadota > Gammaproteobacteria > Burkholderiales > Burkholderiaceae_C > Defluviibacillus. Next base: position 34,973 of record JANXSZ010000032.1, read on the forward strand.
CTTGCTCAGACGGTGTCATGGTGACGACTTCAGCGCCCTGTCCGGCCAAACGCGAGCGGATATCAGGCGAGCGGATGATGCGGATCAACTCGGTATTGAGCCGGTTGACGATGGCGTCTGGCGTGCCTTTGGGCAGCAGCACACCCTGCCAGGTGCCCGACTCAAAGCCCACCAGCCCTTGCTCGGCCAGCGTGGGCACGTTGCCAATCAGCGGCATCCGTGTGGCTTTGGAAACACCCAGTATCTTGAGCTTGCCGCTTTGCACATGGGGCAAAGTGGCCAACATGCCGTTCATCAGCACCTGGGTTTGACCGGACACGGTGTCCAGCACGGCCTGCACACCCCCCTTGTAAGGCACATACTGCCAACGCGCACCGCTGGCCATCTCGACAGCGGCACCCGCCAAATGCGCGGCACTGCCGGTCGCTGTAACGGCGAAATTCAGGTCGCTTTTTTTCGACAGCGCCACCAGCTCTTTCAGGTTACTGACAGGGACAGAGGGGTGAACGACCAACAGGTGCGGCGAATAGGCCAGCATGGTGACGCCACGCAAATCTTTGGACGGGTCAAACGCCAGCTTGGTGTAGACCGAGGGACTGATGGCCAGTGCACCGGTATCGCACAACAGCAGCGTATAGCCATCGGGTGCAGATTTGGCGACCAGCTCAGCGCCCACGTTGCCATTGGCACCCGCACGGTTTTCGACAATCACCGTCTGCTTCAACGCCTCCGACAGCGCCTGGCTGATAGCACGGGCGATGATGTCCGACGAGCCACCTGGCGGGTATGGCACCACGATGCGCAGAGCTTTGCTGGGCCAAGCATCGGCAGCCAAGGCCTGCACTGGCGCGGCCAGCAGCCCTGCGGTTGCCCCCAGTGCCGTGGTTAAAAACTGCCGTCGCGGTCGTAAAAGAGATTGCATGTCATGTCTTTCTTGATTTGTTTTGTCTAGTTGTCTGTTATCGTACAACTAAATTCAAAAGCAATCAAGCTTTTTTACACGCCAGAGCACTCAACCCGTTACAGCACCCTGCGTGGCCTCCAATGCACGGCGCTGGCGCTCACGGCCATTCCCCAAATGCATGCGCATCGCAGCACGGGCACCCTCGGTGTCTGAGCGGGCAATGGCATCGTAAATATGCTCATGCTCTTGGTTTACGCGGTGCAAATACTGACCCTGCTCGCTGACTGGCAAGCGTGAAGCATTGATACGGGTGCGTGGCAGCAGCGTAGCCCCCAGGTGGCTCATGACATCCACGAAATAGCGATTACCGGTGGCCCTGGCGATCTCCAGATGAAACTGAATATCCGGCGTAACGGTATCGCCGCACTGATCCACATTCGCCTCAAACAAATCCAGCGCTGCCCTCATCGCCACCAAATGTTCAGGTGTACGGCGTTGGGCGGCCAGCCCTGCGGATTCGGTTTCCAGACTGATGCGCAGCTCCAACACAGCCAGCACATCCATCGTGGTGGCCACGTCCGCTGGGTTGATGCGAAAACTGGTCTCGGCGCGCACTTCCAGCACAAAGGTACCGATGCCGTGGTGCGTGTCCACCAACCCTGCCGCCTGTAGGCGCGAGATGGCTTCGCGCACCACCGTGCGGCTCACGCCGTACTCTTGCATGATGGCGGATTCGGTGGGCAACTTGTCACCGGGCTTCAGATGCTGCGCCTGGATTTTGTTCGCAAACCCCTCGACAAGCTCGTGCGAAAGGCTGCGCGATCGTCGGCGCACGACCGCACCTGCTGCCACAGGACGCCCAGGCGACATGCCGCCACCCGTGCCGCGTACACCCTCGGGAATATCCAGGGTCAATGCCGTTGACAAATTATTCATGCGTCCATCATAATTCCCTTCATGTCATACGACAACCGATAACGTACCCCTCAAGCTTCCCTGAAAACGTGCCATGAACGAAGACAAGACGATACCGAGTGCTCCAAGCTTTGCTGGAAAACCTTTGAACAAATTGCTGCTAACGGGTGCCGCTGGCGGTCTAGGCCGCGTGCTGCGTGAAAGCCTCAAGCCTTTCACCACCACCCTTCGCCTGTCTGACATTGCCGCGATGGCCCCTGCCACCGCCCATGAAGAAACCGTGGTCTGCGATCTTGCCAACAAAGCTGCTGTCCATGCACTGGTCGATGGCTGTGACGCTATAGTTCACCTGGGCGGCGTATCGGTAGAGCGTTCTTTCGAGGAAGTACTCGAAGGCAATATCAAAGGCGTGTTTCATATCTACGAAGCGGTCCGCCGCCACGGCGTCAAGCGCGTGGTGTTTGCCAGCTCCAACCACGTGATTGGGTTCTACAAACAAACCGAACACATTGACGCCTCGGCCCCCAAGCGGCCAGATGGTTACTACGGCCTGTCCAAATCTTTTGGTGAAGACATGGCCAGCTTTTACTTTGACCGCTATGGCATCGAGACGGTGAGCATCCGCATTGGCTCCTCGTTCCCCGAACCGCTGAACCGCCGCATGATGCACTCGTGGCTGAGCTACCGCGACCTGACCACGTTGATCGAAAAATGCCTGTTCACGCCCAACGTGAAGCACACCATCGTCTACGGCATGTCGGACAACCAGGGCGTGTGGTGGGACAACAGCGCTGCCGCGCATTTGGGCTTTGCACCGCAAGACAGCTCAGAGCCGTTTCGTGCCCAGGTCGAAGCACAGCCATCCGTGGCGGCAAACGATCCGAATGCAATTTACCAGGGCGGCGGCTTCACAGCGCAAGGCCCGTTTGGCGATTGAACGGACGATGGCAGACATGGCATCCATCGCGGAATCAAAAGCAGAATTGATAGCGGACTCTCAATGTGCGACGGGCGAAAGCCCCGTATGGCTGGCGTCTGAACAGGCACTGTACTGGGTCAATATCCCGGCCAGGCAGCTGTGCAAATGGGATGCTGTCACTCAAAAAACCACCCTGTGGCAAACACCAGAAATGCTCGCTTGCATTGCGCCCCACACGGCGGGTGGCTGGATTGCAGGGCTGGAGAGTGGCGTATTCCATCTGCTGCCCCAAGCTGACGGCAGCTTGCAAAGCACACGGCTCTGCGTCGCCCCCCATGCTCGACCCGACATGCGCTTCAACGATGGTCGCTGCGACCGCCAAGGGCGCTTCGTGGCAGGCACGATGGTGCTCGATATGGGCCTTGCAGCAAGCTCAGCAGGCATATACAGCTATGAAAAAAATAGCAATCACCCTGCTGAACTGACGCTGCTGCTGGACGGCTTGATTGTCCCCAATGGCATCGCCTTCAGCCCCGATGGCCGCACGATGTACCTGAGTGACTCGCACCCCACGGTGCAGTCCATCTGGACTTTTGACTACGACACTGACACCGGCACACCCCGCAACCCCCGCCTGTTCGTGGACATGACCCCCCTGCCCGGCCGCCCCGATGGTGCAGCCATAGACCAAGACGGCTGCTACTGGATTTGCGGCAACGATGCTGGCCTCATCCACCGCTTCACGCCCGAAGGCCGACTGGACAAGAGCTTGGCCGTGCCCGTCAAAAAACCCGCCATGTGCGCCTTTGGCGGGCCGTTGCTCGACACGCTTTACGTCACGTCGATTCGCCCCGCAGGCATTGACCTGTCAGACCAACCGTTGGCAGGAGGTGTTTTTGCGCTTAACCCTGGCACACGAGGTTTGCCTGAGACCCCTTTTTCGCTTTGATTTTTATTTTCGACAACTTTATTCATCAGGAGACAACACCCATGAAACTCAAAACCACTCTGCTCGCTACCGCTGCTGCCACCATGGCCTTCATCAGCATGGGCGCACAAGCCACCGAATTCCGATCGGCCGACATCCACCCTGATGGCTACCCCACCGTGGAAGCCGTCAAGTTCATGGGCGAGCGCCTCAAGGCCCTCACCAACGGCAAACACAGTATCAAGGTCTTCAACAACAGCGCGCTGGGCAACGAAAAAGACACCATCGAGCAAACCAAAATCGGCGCGCTCGCCATGGCCCGCGTCAACATTGCGCCCATGAACAACATTTGCGCCGAAACGCAAGTGCCCACCATGCCGTTCCTGTTCCGCTCCAAAGAGCACATGCGTCATGTGCTGGACGGCTCCATTGGCGAGCAGATCCTGGCGTCGTGCGCACCCCAGGGCTTCATCGGTTTGGTCTATTACGACAGCGGCGCACGTAACCTCTACACCGCTAAAAAGCCAGTGCGCACCCTGGCCGATGCCAAGGGCATGAAGATCCGTGTGCAGCAGTCTGACCTGTGGGTTTCGCTGTTGGAGGCCATGGGCGCCAACGCCACACCCATGCCGTTTGGCGAGGTCTACACCGCGCTCAAGACCGGCTTGGTGGACGGCGCAGAGAACAACTACCCCTCGTATGAAAGCTCACGCCACTTTGAAGTCGCCAAGTACTACTCGATCACCGAGCATTCGATGGCACCCGAGATGCTGCTGTTCTCCAAGCGTACCTGGGATGGCTTGAGTGCCGAAGACCAAAAAGCAGTGCGCACCGCTGCCAAAGAATCCGTGCCCTTCATGCGCAAACTGTGGGACGAGCGGGAAGAGAAATCGCTGGCCACCGTGAAAGCAGGCGGCGCTGAAATCATCACCGTGGACAAAGTGTCATTCCAGAATGCCATGAAGCCCGTGTACGACAAGTTCATCACTGACGCCAAGCTCAAAGATTTGGTCAAGCGCATCCAAGAAACCAAGTAAATCAACAGTAAAAAGAAGTCCGTTTTATGTACACCCGACTTTGCCGCACGCTGGCCCGCAGCTGCATGTGGCTGGGCATTCTGGGGCTGGTCGCGCTGATTTGCGCGGTCAGCTGGCAGGTGTTTGGCCGTTATGTGATGAACAACACCCCCACCTGGGCTGAAAGTCTGGCCCTGCTGCTGGTGCTTTACGTCACCATGTTTGGCACAGCTGTTGGCGTGCGAGATGCTGGCCATATTGGCCTGGAATCGCTCCTGGTGCTCGCCCCAGAGGCACTGCGCCTGAAGATGGAATACCTGATCCATTTTCTGGTGCTGCTCTTTGGTGCCGCCATGGCCTACAACTGCGCCTTTTTGGCCGAATCCGTCTGGAGCTACCGGCTGCCCACGCTGTGGATTTCCGAAGGCTGGAAATACGTGCCCGCCGCCTTTGCTGGCGTGCTCATTGTGATGTTCTCCATTGAACACCTGATTGCCCTGGCCCAAGGCCGCGAAGTGGAACCCTCCTGGGGCTGATGACTGTCATGACGATTCCTCTCCTTATTCTGTCGCTGAGTTTTTTCGGCTTTTTGATCCTTGGCGTGCCGGTGGCGTTTTCCATTGGCCTGTCCGCGCTCGCTACCCTGCTGTACGAAGGCCTGCCGCTGGCGGTGGGTTTCCAGCAAATGACCTCGGGGATGAATGCGTTTTCGTTCCTGGCGATACCGTTTTTCATCTTTGCGGGTGAATTGATGCTCTACGGCGGCATCGCCGACCGCATTGTCGATTTTGCCAAGAGCCTGGTCGGTCATGTGCGGGGTGGCCTGGGCATGTCCAACGTGGTGGCCTGCACGCTGTTTGGCGGCGTCTCTGGCTCGCCGGTAGCGGACGTGTCGGCCATGGGTGCGGTGATGATCCCGATGATGAAAAAAGAAGGCTACGACGCCGACTATGCCGTCAACGTCACGACCCACGCGGCCCTGGTGGGGGCGCTGATGCCGACCAGCCACAACCTCATCATCTACACGCTGGCCGCAGGCGGTAAGGTGTCGATTGCAGCGCTGATGCTGGCCGGATTGATGCCTGCGTTGATTTTGACCATATCAAATTTGATAGCAGCCTACGCCGTCGCTGTGCACCGTGGCTACCCTGCAGGCACCTTCCCAGGCTGGGCCATTGTGGGCCGCTGCTTTGCCGCAGCGCTGCCAGGCCTGATGGTGGTGGTGCTGATTTTGGTGGGTATTTTGAGCGGTGTGTTCACGGCCACCGAATCCGCCGCTGTCGCCGTGCTGTATTCCCTGGCGCTGACGATCTTCTTGTACCGCTCACTGACGTGGGACAAGTTCATCAAAGCCGCATCCAAAGCCGTTAAAACCACGGGCGTCATCTTGCTGCTGATCGGTATCTCCAGCACCTTTGGCTACCTCATCAGTCTGTATGGCGTGGCGGATCTGACGGGCAAAGCGCTGTCCGCTTTCACCGACAAGCCGTGGCTTATTTTCTTGCTGGTCAACGTGATTTTGTTTGTGCTGGGCACGTTCCTGGACATGGCAGCGACGATTTTGCTGTGCACACCGATCTTTTTGCCCATCTGCCAGCAGTACGGCATGAGCTCGGTGCAGTTCGGCATGGTGCTCATCATCAACTGTGCGCTGGGCTTGAACACCCCGCCCGTGGGCACCACGCAGTTTGTGGGTTGCACGATAGCGGGCGTGTCGGTCGGTCATGTGATGAAGACCATTTGGCCGTTCTATGGCGCGCTGATTGGTGCGCTGCTGCTCGTCACCTACGTCCCCGCATTCTCGCTGTGGCTGCCCGGCCTGGTGATGGCCAAATAAATGGCCAAGTGATGATTTTTATAAACTTAGGAGACAAACCATGACCCAACGATTCACTACAAAAATCATAGCTCTCTGCGTCCTACTGGCTAGCTCTACAGGCCTTTTAAGTACAGCACATGCACAAACCAAGCTCAAATGGGCGCATGTGTATGAAACCTCTGAGGCGTACCACAAGCAAGCGGTGTGGGCGGCAGAAGAAGTGAAGAAGCGCAGCAATGGTAAATACGAGATTCAGGTTTTCCCGGCCTCCACCTTGGGCAAAGAAACCGATATCAACCAGGGCTTGACGCTGGGCAGCGTGGACATCATCTACACCGGTGCTGCCTTTGCCGGGCGCGCTTACCCACCGATTTCCATCGCGGCCGCGCCGTTTGTATTCCGTGACTACGCGCACTGGAGCAACTTCCGCAGCGGCCCGGTCTTCAAAGAACTCGCCATGGGCTATGAGAAAGCCACCGGTGGTCACCATATCGCGGGCTACACCTACTACGGCCTGCGCCATATGACCAGCAACAAGCCCATAGCCAAGCCCGAGGACATGAAGGGTATGAAGCTGCGCGTGCCCGACGCCCCGCTGTTCACCATGTTCCCCAAAGCGGTAGGCGCGAACCCCACGCCCATCGCCTTTGCTGAGGTTTACTTGGCGCTGCAAAATGGCACCGTGGACGCACAAGAAAACCCGTTGCCCACTATCGACGCTAAAAAGTTCTACGAGGTACAAAAGTACATCACGCTGACGGGCCATATCACTGAATCGCTCGTCACCGTGATTTCCAGCAGCACCTGGAAAGGCCTGCCTGAAGCCGACAAGCAGCTGATGAACGAGGTACTGTGGGAAGCGTCCAGCCGCGCCAGCAAGGACATTTTGGATGCCGAAACCAGCCTGGTTGCTGAGTTTGAGAAACGCGGAAAAACCGTCAACAAGGTAGACCGCGCACCCTTTGCGGCAGCGGTAAAAGCCCCTATGACAGCGGCTGACGCACCCTGGTCTCGTGATTTGTACGACCGCATGCAAGCGATCAAGTAAGCCACAGCCGCAGTTCAATACCCCTTTCACGACAGCGTTCACGCCCCCTGGAGACTTTAGCAATGACAACATCCGCTCGCACCATTTCTCGCCGCAGTGCCGCCAGCTACCTCGCACTGGGTGCCACCGGTTTGGCCGGTGCTTTGACGGGGCAGCGCGCCCTCGCCCAAGCCGGTGACTACCCGAACCGTCCGGTTGAATTGGTGGTGGCCTACGGGGCCGGTGGTGGCACGGATGTGCTGGCGCGGGCCTTCAGCGAAGCATCGCGCAAGCATTTCAGCCAGTCCATCACCGTGACCAACAAGCCCGGTGCCAGCGGTGCCATTGGCCTGACCGACGTGCTGAACGCCAAGCCTGATGGCTACAAAATCGCCATGCTGACGGTGGAACTGACCACACTGCCCCACGTCGGTGTCATCAAGTTCAGCTATGAAGACTTCGCCCCCATCGCGATGCTGAACGCTGACCCCGCGGCCATCACCGTGAAGGCCGATGCGCCCTGGAATACGGTTGAAGAATTCTTGGCTGCCGCCAAAAAAGCACCCGGTGAGTTCCGCGTGGGCAATTCAGGCGCTGGCTCGATCTGGCACCTGGCCGCAGCGGCGGTGGAAGACAAAACCGGCGTCAAGTTCAACCACATTCCCTACCCAGGTGCTGGCCCAGCCATTTTGTCGTTGATGGGTGGGCATATCGAAGCGGTGTCTGTCAGCGCTGCCGAAGTCACCACGCAGGTGAATGCGGGCAAACTCAAAACCCTGGCGGTGATGGCCGACAAGCGTCTCAAAGGCTTTGAGAGCGTGCCAACGCTCAAGGAACGCAACATCGACGTGGCCATCAGCGCATGGCGCGGCATTGGTGCCCCCAAGACTACGCCACCCGAAATCATCGCCATCCTGAAGAATCTGGCGGCCAAAACGGCCGCAGAACCAGCGTTCCGCGAGATCATGGACAAGCAAAACATGACCTTCGCCTTCGGTGACGACGTGGTCTTCAAAGCCGCCATGGTGCGCGACCATGCTTACTTCAAAAACCTGATCACCAAGCTCAATATCAAGCTGAGCTGAACGGGAGGGCGGAGGGCTTGCCAACCTGCCCTCAACCTGCCCTATGCGACCAAAGGCGCAGGCGTTGCACCAAACTGGTAGGACGCCATCGCCACGTTCATCACCTTGTCCACCAGCAAGCGGCTGCCAGCGTCTCCACCTGCGGCACCGGCGACCACCATCAGCGGGATCAGGTGGTCTTCCTGTGGGTGGGCTGCACGGGCTGAGGGAGCGGAAGTCCAGTTGGCCAGCTTTTGCAGCCGCTGTGTGGCATCAGGGTCGGTGATGGCGTCGTTCAAATAAGCCTCGAACGCTTCTGACACGGCCATGGCGCCCGCTGTGCGGAAACCGCGCATGTTGTGGTAACTGAGGCCACTGCCGATGATGAGCACGCCTTCATCGCGCAAGGGAGCCAGCGCTTGGCCAACGCGGATGTGCTCGGCAGGGTCGTAGCTGGATTTCATGGACAGGGTGACAACAGACACATCAGCCTCTGGAAATATCAAGCCCAGGGGTATGAAGGTGCCATGGTCGAAGCCTTTTTTGGCGTCTTCCTGGCTGGAAATGCCCGCAGCGCTCAGCAACTCGCGCACCCTTGCCGCCACGCTGGTTGAGCCGGGCGCTGGATATTGGATGTTGTAAGTGTGTGCGGGAAAGCCGTAGTAGTCGTATTCCATGGGCGGATGTTCGCTGGTGGACACCGTGAAGCCGGGCGCCTCCCAGTGGCCAGAGATCACCAGAATGGCTTTGGGCTTGGCAGGCAAACGGTGTTGCAACTGGCTGAACGCTTCAATGGTTTTGGCGTAGGGCGCCTTCATCTCGTCCATGTGCGTCCAGGGACCGCCGCCATGGGAGACAAAAAAGGTAGGGAGTGTGGTGTTCATGCTGTGAATATAGGGCCAGAGGTCACAATGCACTAGATGCTCATATCAGGAATGACTGTGCAATATTTTGGACAATGGAGCTGTCAGCATGGATTTGGACGCAATTTCGGTGTTTGTGAAAGTGGTTGAAGCGGGCAGCTTCTCAGGTGCAGCGCGGCTGCTGAAAATGCCGAAAACCACGGTGAGTGCCAAGGTGGCGGCGCTGGAAAAGCGACTGGGTGTCAATTTGATCCAACGCACCACGCGCAAACTCTTTGTCACAGAGGCGGGTCAGCGTTACTTTCAGCACTGCGCCGCAGCGGTATGGGCCGTGGAACAAGGAGAATCAGAACTGCTGGCGGCGAAAACCCAGCCGATAGGTTTGCTGCGCATCACCGCGCCGGTTGACATCGGACACACACTGTTGCCCCGCATCGTGCGGGCTTACCTGGAGAAATACCCGGACACCACCTGTGAGCTGCTGATTTCCAACAGCGTGGTGGATGTGGTCGGGGAAGGCATTGATTTGGCGATCCGCGCGGGTCATTTGAAAGATTCCACGCTGGTCGGTAAGCGATTCTTGGGCTTGAGTGGCAATCTGTATGCGGCGCCAGGCTATTTACAGGGTGTGCCACACATAACGCACCCCCGTGAGTTGTCACAACTGCGCTTCGTCAGCTTTACGGACACGGGCAGCATTGACCTGCGCAAGGATGGCATCCACGTTCAAGTCCCTGTGACCAGCCGTGTGCAGGCGGACGACCTGGAAACGGTTAAATCACTGCTTCTGTTGGGTGAGGGCATTGCATGGCTGCCTGATTTCCTGGCTTTTGATGCCATGGCCGAGGGCACATTGGTGCCGGTGCTGCCGGACTGGACGTCCACACAAGGCGGTGCGGTGTATTTTGTCTATGCAGGACACAAATACCCGTCACCCAAAGTCCAGGCCTTCATGGCCACAGCGCTGGAAATCACCGCTGGGCCGCTCCAGGGCTGATGGCCATGTGGCCATGCGCCCTTAAAACGCATCCTCTGGCAAATCCGCACAGGTCGGGTCACGCGAGGACACCACATTCAGCCACGCGCCTATTTTGGGCAGTTCATAATGGTAGAAATACCGGGTAGCGCCCATCACACCAGCATGAGCAGCTACAGAAATCGTAGCATTTTTCTGCTGAGCCACCAGTGCCACGTCCAGCCACACCCACGCCAGCACCATGTGCCCAAAGGCTTGCATATAGGGCACAGCATTCGCAAGCGCCTCGACCGGGTTACCCGTCTGCCATGCAGCTTGGGTCGCAACGCTGATGTCATGCAGGGCTTGGGTCAAGGCTGGGGCATGAGGGGCCAGTGTTGGATTGTGCAAAGCCTGCTCGGCGGTGGCATTGATACGTGCCGACAGCAGCGTGAAACCCTGCCCGCCTTCCATCAGCACTTTGCGGCCCAGCAAATCAGCAGCCTGGATACCGTGGGTACCTTCATGGATCATGTTCAAACGGTTATCGCGCCAGTATTGCTCCACCGGGAAATCACGCGTGTAGCCATAGCCACCGTGGATTTGAATGGCCAAGCTGTTCGCCTCCAGGCACCATTCGCTGGGCCAGCTCTTGGCGATGGGGGTCAGCACTTCAAGCAGCAGACGGGCTTCGTTGGCGGCAACGGGAGCCCCCGTGTGCTGCTCGTCCACCAAGCGGGCGCAGTACAGCTCCAGCGCCAGTGCGCCTTCGCAGTAGGATTTCTGGGCCAGCAGCATGCGCTTCACATCCGCGTGTTCAATGATGCGAACTTGCGGTTGCGCCGCATCCTTGCCACCGGCCCCGGTAGGACGTCCTTGCGGGCGATTTTTGGCGTACTCCAGGCTCGCGTGGTAGCCCGCCATACCGAGCATGACGGCGGCGGTGCCCACGCCGATGCGGGCTTCGTTCATCATGTGAAACATACAGCGCAGACCTTCGTGAGGTTTACCCACCAAATAGCCCACAGCACCGGCTTGGCCCTCAACCGGGTATTTGCCTTCACCGAAATTCAGCAGCGTGTTGGTGGTACCACGCCAGCCGAGTTTATGGTTCAGGCCCGCAAGCGCCACATCATTGCGAACACCCGTCAGTTGCCCTTTCACATCCACCATCTTTTTGGGCACGATGAACAGCGAAATGCCACGTGTGCCGGGGATCAACCGTCCATCGGGGCCTGGGATTTTGGCGAGGACGAGGTGGACGATGTTCTCCGTCAGCTCATGCTCGCCGGATGAAATCCACATCTTGTTGCCTTTGAGGCGGTAGCGTGCGCCCAAGGGATCAGCTTCGCTGCCCTCCCCGTCTGGCACCGCCTTGGTTGCCACATCGCTCAGCGACGACCCAGCCTGGGGTTCGGAAAGGCACATGGTGCCGGCCCAGCGGCCTGAGAATTCATTCAGCGCAAACACTTCTTTTTGCAGAGGTGTGCCATGCACCATCAGCAAACTGGCGTTGCCTTTGGTCAGCATGTTGGAGCCGATGCTGACCGATGCCATCGCAAAGAAAGCGTTGGCCGCAGCATCAATCGTGTAGGGCAACTGCATGCCGCCAATGTCGTAATCTTGCGCCGCACTGAGCAAGCCAGACGCCACAAACGCCTTGTGCGCATCGTGCGTGGCTTGGGGCAAGATGACTTTTTCGCCATCGAAGTGAGGCTCTTGCGTATCCACCAAGCGGTTGAATGGGGCGTATTTTTCACGGGCTATGCGCTCGCAGGTGTCGAGCACGGCATCGAAGGTTTCACGGCTGTGGTCGGTGAAGCGCTCTCGCTGGTTCAGTGCTTCGGCATTCAGCCACTGGTAGAGCAAAAAATCGAGGGTAGGACGCAGGGACTTGGGGCTTTGCAGGGACATGGTGACGACCTGTTGTTGGTGCAAAAAAAGGGCAAAAAAACAGGGTTGCAATCAGTTTGACTGCAACCCTTGTGCGGATAAAGACCTAAAACACGCTCAGCTGCAAAACATCTGAGCCTTTACAGGACTTCAAAAATGCCGCAAGCACCCATGCCGCCACCGATACACATGGTCACAGCCACGCGCTTGGCGCCACGGCGCTTGCCTTCGATCAGCGCGTGACCGGTCAGACGTTGGCCGCTGACGCCATAGGGGTGGCCCACCGCAATCGCGCCACCATTGACGTTCAGACGGTCAGCGGGAATGCCCAGCTTGTCACGGCAGTAAATCACTTGCACGGCGAAAGCTTCGTTCAGCTCCCACAAATCAATGTCACTGACTTTCAAGCCCAAACGTGCCAGCACCTTGGGGATGGCGTAAACCGGACCGATGCCCATTTCGTCAGGCTCGCAACCGGCCACCGCAAAGCCGAGGAAGCGGCCCAGAGGCTTCAGGCCACGCTGCTCTGCCATCACTTCGTTCATCACGACCACAGCGCCGCCGCCGTCAGAAAACTGACTGGCATTGCCTGCGGTAATCAAACCACCGGGCAAGGCGGAACGCAGGCCGCTGATCCCCTCTTTGGTTGTGCCGTCACGGATGCCTTCGTCAGCGCTGACGGTGACTTGTTTGGTGGTCAAGCCCATTACTTTGTCAGCCACACCCATGGTCACGGTGATAGGGGCGATTTCAGCAGCGAACAGGCCAGCAGCCAATGCGGCGGTGGCACGCTGTTGGCTGGCGGCACCGTATTCGTCCATGGCTTCGCGGCTGATGTTGTAGCGCTTGGCCACGTTTTCAGCAGTTTGCAGCATGTTCCAGTAGATCTCAGGCTTGTTTTTGACAAGCCAAGGGTCGGCCAGCATATGGGTGTTCATCTCTTGCTGTACGCAAGAGATGCTTTCCACGCCACCAGCCACATAAACGTCGCCTTCCCCTGCGATCACGCGCTGGGCTGCGAGAGCGATGGTTTGCAAGCCTGATGAGCAAAAACGGTTGACTGTCATGCCGGACACGGTGATCGGGCAACCCGCACGCAAAGCCACTTGGCGGGCGATGTTGGCACCAGTGGCGCCCTCAGGGGTGGCGCAGCCCATGATGACATCGTCCACTTCACCAGCTTCGATACCTGCACGGGCAATGGCATGCTCAACAGCATGGCCACCCAGGGTGGCACCGTGGGTCATGTTGAAAGAACCCTTCCAGCTTTTGGCAAGAGGGGTGCGAGCGGTGGAAACGATTACGGCGTTGGTCATGGTTAATACTCCTAAATTTATAGCAATAAAATAATGTTGGATATGCAGAAAAGCAAACTTAAAGCACTACAAAGTAGTTCAGGATGCTTTGGCACCCTGGGTCAAAAGGCGGTGATAAAAACGAATCAACTCGGCCAGATTGGCGGTGGCGATACGCTCGTTGGTGCCGTGAAAGCGGGGCAGGTCTTCGGCCTTGGCGCGCACCGGTGAGAACTTGAAAATATGGTCGCTGATCTCACCAAAGTGAATCGAATCGCTGCCACCAATCATCAAACCAGGAGCGACCAGGGTACCCGGGAACACCTCACGAACGGTGCGGTTGATAAGCTGAAACTGTGCAGAATCGGTGGGAGCGACTTTGGAGGCGTCCACCGCAGCAGGCAACGCGACCAGCTCAAACTTGTCACTGCCAGTGGCCTCGGTGACTTGGTTTATCACCCGTGCCATGACTTGCTCTTTGGTGTCCCCTGGCAGCAGACGAAAGTTCACTGTGGCCTCGGCACGCCCGGGCAGCACGTTGTCTTTGTTGCCGGCATTGAAGATGGTCAGCGCCGTGGTGGTGCGCAACATGGCGTTGGTGCTGGCTCCAGCTTCCAGTTGCTTTTGCACAAGGGGGCCAAACAGCCATAAATTGGACAAAGCCACCCGCGAGAATCCACTCATTTCAGGGGCCACGGTGGCGAACATTTCACCTGCCACACCGCGAATACCACCGGGCAACTGGTCGTCGTCAATGCGCTTCAAGGCGGCACTCATCATGGCGATGGCACTGGTGCCTTTGGGCGGGGGCATAGAGGCATGGCCTGGGGTGGCAGCCATTTTGAGCACCACTGACAAGTAGCCTTTTTCAGCCACGCCAATCAGCGCAGCAGGTTGCTTGAGGCCGGGCATGATGCCGTCGGTAATCAGCAAGCCTTCGTCCAGCACCATCGCCAGACGGACTTTGCGCTCTTTCAGCAGCGCTGCAATCTTGGCGGCACCATTCAAGCCACCGACCTCTTCATCAGCACCAAAAGCCAGATAGACCGTGCGCTCAGGTTTGTAGCCGCTGGCGACCAGCATTTCTACCGCTTCCAGCTGCGCCATCAGGTTGCCTTTGTCGTCCCAGGCCCCCCGGCCCCAGACGAAACCATCCTTGACCTGACCTGAAAAAGGCTCGACAGCCCAGTCCTTCTCAGTGCCTGGGGCAATGGGCACCACGTCCTGGTGCGCCATCAGCATGATGGGCTGCGCATCGGGTTTGGAGCCTTGCCATGTGTACAGCAGACTCAAACCACCTACCACCTCACGCTTGAGCGTGGCGTGAGTTTGGGGAAAACGGGTCTGCAGCAGTGCGTGCAGTTGCTGGAACTGGTCGGAACTGAGCGCCACATCATCGCGCGACGACACGGTACGCAAGCGTACCGCTTCACCTAGCCGGGTAGCGGCACCCGCTTCGTCCACGGGCAGTGTTGCGATAGGGGGTACGTCGAGTTGACGTGAACCTTTGCGCAACGTGTTGACGGCCAGGATAGCCACCAACACCAGCAACGCCGCCAGCAAACTGAGCAGGATTTTTTTGACCATGGTGTCGATGTCCGTCCGGGTATGCGTCGTTTACTCGTCGTTGAGCGGTAACGCTTAATTGAAGGTCTTGCCTTCAGCGGCCAACTTGGCGAGCAACGGCGCGGGTTGCCAAAAAGCGCCGTCATCCAGCGGGTTCTTGGCGAAGCGGTTCATGCTTTGCACCACGTTGAACAGGCCCACTTGGTCGGCGTAGTGCATAGGGCCACCACGGTAGATGGGGAAGCCGTAGCCGGTCAGGTACACCATGTCGATGTCGCTGGCTTTGCTGGCAATGCCTTCTTCCAGGATGTGGGCGGCTTCGTTGACCATCGAATACACCAAGCGCTGCACGATTTCTTCGTCGGAAATTTTGCGGGCGGTGATGCCGACCGCTTTGCGGTGCTCTTCCACCATCTTGACAACGATGTCGCTGGGAATAGCGTCGCGCTTGCCAGCTTGGTAGTCGTACCAGCCTGCGCCGGTTTTTTGACCATAGCGGCCCAGCTCGCACAGCAGGTCGGCGGTTTTGCTGTACTTCATGCCGGGCTTTTCGATGTTGCGGCGCTTGCGGATGGCCCAGCCAATGTCATTGCCAGCCAAATCGCCCATGCGGAATGGACCCATGGCGAAGCCGAATTTCTCGACCGCCTTATCCACTTGCGCAGGGGTGCAGCCTTCTTCAAGCAAGAAACCCGCTTGGCGGCTGTACTGCTCGATCATGCGGTTGCCGATGAAGCCATCGCACACGCCGGAGACCACCGAGGTCTTTTTGATCTTTTTGCCCAGCGCCATGACAGTAGCGAGCACGTCTTTGCCCGTCTTTTCGCCGCGCACGACTTCCAGCAGCTTCATCACGTTGGCAGGGCTGAAAAAGTGGGTGCCGATCACGTCTTGCGGACGCTTGGTGAAGCCAGCGATCTGATTCACGTCCAGCGTAGAGGTGTTGCTGGCCAGGATGGCACCGGGCTTCATCACGCGGTCGAGTTCGGTGAACACGGCTTGTTTCACGCCCATTTCTTCAAACACGGCTTCGATCACCATGTCTGCGTCTTTGAGGTCGTCATAGCTCAGCGTGGTGGTGAGCAGGCTCATGCGCTGCTCGTATTTCTCTTGCTTGAGCTTGCCTTTTTTGACTTGCGATTCGTAGTTTTTGCGGATGGTGGCGATGCCACGGTCCAGTGCTTCTTGCTTCATCTCCAGCATCTTGACGGGGATACCCGCATTCAAGAAGTTCATGGAAATGCCTCCACCCATGGTGCCTGCACCAATAACCGCTATGGAGTTGATAGCACGCTGTGACGTATCAGCAGGCACATCAGGGATTTTGGAGGCAGCACGCTCGGCCACGAACAGGTGGCGCAGAGCACGGCATTCGGGGGTCATCATCAGGTTGATGAAGATGTCGCGCTCAATCAGCATACCGGCATCAAACTTGTTCTTGGTGGCCGCTTGCACCGCATCCACGCACTTGCCCGGGGCGGGGTAGTTTTTGGACATGCCCTTGACCATGTTGCGGGCAAACTGGAAGTAAGCGTCGCCCAGCGGGTGCTTGCAAGGCAGATTGCGCACCAGAGGCAGTGCGGAGCCATCCGCGTGCTTGGCCGCCATGGCCTGGGCCAGGGCAAGGGCCTCTTCGGCCAAAGAATCAGCTGATGCAGCCATCTTGTCAAACAGCTTTTGACCGGGCATGGAAGCGATCAGCTCGCTCTTGACAGGCTCGCCGCTGACAATCATGTTCAGGGCAACTTCACAACCCAGTACGCGGGGCAGACGCTGTGTGCCGCCGGCGCCAGGAATCAAACCAAGTTTGACTTCAGGCAGCGCGATGCTGGTGCCAGGCGCCGCAATGCGGTAATGGCAACCCAACGCCAGCTCCAAACCACCGCCCATGGCTACGCTGTGGATAGCGGCGATGACGGGCTTGGCTGAGTTCTCAACAGCAACGATCACGCTGAGCAAATTAGGTTCTTGCAAAGCTTTGGGTGAGCCAAACTCTTTGATATCAGCCCCACCGGAAAAAGCCTTGCCTGCGCCGGTTAGGACGATGGAAGTCACCGCTGCATCGTTATTGGCTCGGGTCAAGCCGTCGGTGATGCCAAGGCGTGTGGACAAGCCCAAACCGTTGACAGGTGGGTTGTTCAGGGTAATTACGGCAACGTTGCCATGGACTTTGTATTCAGCGGTCATGCAGTGCTTCCTCTGGGGGGTGAATAACGGAAGGAGATAAAAAAAGAACGGTCGTTCTATTTTTGCTTGCCGAATTATGCACAAGTGTTGGGGTGTGCAGAACGGGGAAAGCCCCATAACGGGGCTTTCAGGGGTGTTTTCAGTCTCGCGTGGGACAAATACCAGGGTGTTGGGCAGTGCGCTTTAAACCATCAGGTCTTGTAGCTCTCGTCCATGCGGTCAAGCTTGCGCAGCAAAGCGGGCCAAGTCAGTGCCGAGCCCTGCCCTGCTGTCGCGACTTTCATGATGGTGGCATTGAGGTCAATCACCGGTTTTTGAATGTGGTGCAGCTCACCACCGGCTTGCGCGTCGATTTGGATGCGGCAGGTGTTCTCAAACGTGTACATGTGCAAAAACGCGTCCGGGATGGTACGCCCCACCGTCAGCAAGCCGTGGTTGCGCAGCATCAGGTAGTTGGCGTTGCCCAAATCAGCTTGCAGGCGGGGTTTTTCACCTTCATGCAACGCGACACCTTCGTAGTCATGATAGGCCAGCGAATTGAGCACAAAGGTGGACTGCTGACTCAAAGGAAGCACGCCGCACTTTTGCGCGCTGACGGCAATACCGGCGCGGGTGTGGGTGTGCAGCACGCAGCCAGCATCCTCACGTACCTCGTGGATGCAGCCGTGGATGGTGAAGCCTGCGGGGTTGACGGGGAACGCGGATTCACTCAGCTTGTTGCAATGCAGGTCGATTTTGATCAGGCTCGACGCGGTGATTTCATCAAACATCAGGCCATAAGGGTTGATGAGGAAATGGTGGTCAGTACCTGGCACGCGGGCACTGACGTGGGTGAAGACCAAATCGCTCCAGCCGTAGGCGGCTATAAGGCGGTAGCAAGCGGCAAGGTCAACACGCAGCTGCCATTCTTCGGGGCTGACGCTGTTTTTCAGGGAGGGGATATTCATGGTGCTTCAATTTCCGTGGGGTGGGTGGGTGAAAGGTAGGGATTCAAGCGGCAACCGGAGCCGCTTTCAGAGCGGCTTTGTACACCGAGTTTTTAGGCACGGCCATGACGCGGCGCACCATTGGCTCGAACTCGCTCAAAGGCAAGATTTCTTTGGACGCATCGAAAGCCGGGTTGTCATACAGGGCGATGAACTCTTCCGTACGGGCATAGTGTTCATGACCCGTGAACATATCGCGCATATGGCGGTCCATACCGATGTGATGAAAGAAGTTGTAGCCTTGAAAGATGCCATGGTTTTGCACCATCCACAGGTTGGCATCGCTCACAAACGGCTTCAAAATCGCCGCAGCAATATCGGGGTGGTTGTACGACCCCAGCGTGTCGCCGATGTCATGCAGCAGCGCGCACACCACATACTCTTCATCACGGCCATCACGCAGCGCCAAGGTAGCGGTTTGCAGGCAATGGCTGTAACGGTCGATGGGGAAACCGCCGTAATCACCATCAAGCAGCTTGAGGTGATCGAGCACGCGGTCGGGCAGGGTTTTGTTCATCTTCATCGCCTCAGGGACGATGGCCATCCAGTCCTCTTTGGTGCTGATGTCCATGCGGGTGAAGGTGGCGCGGGCGTTCATGGGTGGGGGCTCCTTGGAATAATAAGAGGGCGTGTCTGGGAAGTTATCGTAAGTTTTTTTCCAACTTCGGAGGTGGCCGAAGGAGACACTTTGATGGCTTTGGCGCTACGTACAAACCCGCAGCACAGGATAATCAGCACCCCGCCCTCGCATCCCCTCTCATATTCAACCCGCAATGACTGCCCCCGTGACTGAAATATCCCTCGACCCTGAAGCATCCCAAGAACGCACCGATATCCATGAACCCCGCTTGTGGCGCAGTGGTCTGTGGACGGCACGGGTCATCAAAAACGAAGACGATGACGGCTGGGCAGTGGCCATGGTGCGCCAGGGAGAATCTGAACCCGCGCTGGTTGGCCCCTGGACGATGGGGCGCGATAAAAAGAACCCCAAACCACTGGACAAATCCGCCTTCTCTACGCTGGTGAAAACCGCGTCAGAGGTGATTCGACGCCATGAACAGGCCTTGCACAGCGCCTTGAATAAAAACCTGAGCGTGGAAATCGGTGGTGTCCGTATCCGTGTAGCTTTGCAAATCGTGCCCGATGAAGATGATGCCTATGCCTTGCTGAGTGCGCAAAACACCTTCGGCGAAGAATTAGCGCAGGTGCGGGTGGCACCGAACTTCAAACTGAATACGGCCAGCGCAACAGCCTGGGTGGAGACCGAATTCCGTAAACCAGCGTAATGCGCAAGACGGGCAAGACTTAAAAGCTTGAAATACAGGCGCCCTGCCTCAGGGTATGCCCTCGCTGGGCGGTAATTCCGGACCTGCCACTGCGGTTTAAAGCCAATTTGACTTGGTTTGATGGCATAGTTGTTGCACTGCTTTACATGCAGCATGATGCAGCACCTTATGGAGGCCCCCTATGAAACCCGTGTCTGAACTCCTTAAAAATCGCCCGTCAGAAGTCTGGCATACCGCTCCAAGCACCAGTGTGTTTGACGCACTACACCAGCTCTCACGCTACGAAGTCGGTGCGCTGATGGTGATGGTGGATGACAAACTGGTGGGGGTGTTCTCAGAGCGCGACTACACCCGCAAAGTGGCATTGCAAGGCCGTAACTCCAAAGAGACCCTGGTGTCCGACATCATGACCGCCAATGTGCTGACGGTGACACCCAAAACCAACACCCACGAGTGCATGGCCTTGATGAGCCAAAAGAAAATTCGCCATTTGCCCGTGTTGGACGGCAACGCCGTGGTGGGCATGATCTCTATCCGTGATTTGATGGACGATATCATCGCGGAACACGAGCAGACGATTGAGCAATTGCGCAGCTACATTCAAAGCTAAGGCCCAAAGTGGGGCGTTGGGTTTGCCTATGATGGCGGTATGCGTCCAAACCACACCCCATCTCCAGCCCTATCGAAATCCAGCGCTGCGCGCCATAAATTCGACAAAAAAGCCAACACCGAACTGCTTTACAAAGGCGTACTTTGTGCGCTGATTGGCTTGGCAGTCTTGATTTCCCCGTATTTCATGAGCGCACCTGACCTGCGTAGCATCGTCGGTGGGGCGTCGCTGGTAGGCTGGTTTGCGCTGGTACTGGGTGGTTCATTTTTAGTGCAGTTTGGCGTGCGAAGCTGGGCCGCGCTGCCACGGTAATTCGACGGTTTAAGCCGTTCAGGCCGTTTTGGCCAATACTTTCAGCAGCCACTGGTTCAAATCATTCACCTCTTCCGGGCACACCGAGTGCTCCATGGCGTAATCCGTCCATTGCACCTTGTAGCCTAAGGCTTGCAAGGTATCGCGAGATGCGGTGGCGCGGGCCAGCATGACCACAGGATCGCGTCGGCCATGGGCCAAAAATACGGGTACATCGGTATTTTCAGTGCTGCGCTCAGCGGCTGTTTTGTCGGCCAGTGGCAAATAACCGGACAAACCAACGATGCCAGCCAAGCGCTCGCGGTGGCGCAGCCCGGTCAGCAATGCCATCGCACAGCCTTGTGAAAACCCTGCGATAACGGTACGGCTGGCGGGAATGCCACGGGCTTTTTCACGGGCCAGAATGTCTTCAATAGCGGCTTGCGATTTGCGCAGCCCGGCTTCGTCCTCTTGACGGCCCAACTCAGTGACCAAAATGTCGTACCACGCAGGCATGCGGTGGCCGCCGTTGATAGTGACAGGGATTTGCGGTGCATTGGGGAACACAAAACGCACAGGGCCAACGGAAGAAAGGTTCAACTCGCGGCAGATCGGCACAAAATCATTGCCATCGGCACCCAGACCATGCATCAACACGATGGTAGCGGTGGGATTCGGGCCGGTTTCGATTTCAACGGTAGAGAGTGTCATGGCGGTGTAGCGTTGTAACGCTGTAGTGCATTTTAAAAAATGCAACTGTACCAACATGGCCAGTACTGCTGGATGGCCAAGTCGGGCTGTCGTTTGCGCGATGGGCAAGCGCGGCCTACTCTGCTAGCCTCTGTGCCCTATGACATCTGCACAATCTAACACTGCCCTGAACTTCATCGTGCTGGGCGCAGGCGCGATTGGCTGCTACGTAGGCGCACGCCTGTTGGCCGCTGGTCAACAGGCGACTCTAGTGGGCAGGCCTCGCATCCTGGAACCCCTGGCGCTAGACGGCCTCACCATCAGCGATTTAGAAGGTTTCAAAGCGCACTTGTTTGCAAAAGATCTGCCACTGGCCCCTAACTTGGCTGCTGCGTGGTCAGGTAGCCCTGCTACCGTGATTTTGCTGTGCGTCAAAGGGAGGGCCACCGCGTCAGCGGCATTGGAAATAGCAGCCTGCTGCCCACCGGGTACACCGGTTATTTCGCTGCAAAACGGCGTTGAAAATGTGGCTCGTATCCAAAGTACGGCCCCCGGACTGCAGGCGCTGCCTGGCATGGTGCCGTACAACGTGGTGATGCGCCGTGCTACCCATGTTCACCGGGCAACGATGGGCAGCATTTACCTGCCACAAAACCCCCTTACAGCGCAGATCGCCCCCCTGTTCAATGCGGCGGGATTGACCACGGTACTCACCGAGGACATGCGTGCGGTGCAGTGGGGCAAGCTGCTGCTGAACCTGAACAACCCGGTTAACGCGCTGTCAGACCTGCCGTTGCGTGCGCAATTGCTCAACCGCGACTTTCGGTGCGTGCTGGCTGCGTTGCAAACCGAGGCACTCGAGGCCCTGACTGCAGCGGGCATCACTCCGGCCAAGGTGGCCAGTGCACCACCCCGGGCCCTGCCCCACTTGCTGCGCCTGCCTGACTGGCTGTTCACCCGCTTGGCTGCCCGCATGCTGCGCATTGACGCTACTGCACGCTCGTCCATGTGGGACGATGTGCAGCAAGGCCGTACCACCGAAGTCGATGACCTGTGTGGTGCCGTGGTTCGCCTGGCCACCCAACACGGTACCCAAGCCCCTTGCAATGCGGCCATGTGCCAATTGATCGCTGCACATACCCAAGGCCAACGCTGGACAGGCCCAGAACTGCACCGGGCGCTCCATATTTAATAGCAGGTATCGCCCACCTGGCTTACACAAGTACCCTATTTATCTTAAATTCACTCACCAACACTGGCAAAAGACCCTATGGCCCTTGAACTCAATATGCAAGCCGTCACCACCCCACCGCTGCCTGCTGCGACGGTCGTGATGCTGCGCGAAGGCAATGACAAAGACAGCAATGCTGGCTTCTCCGTACTGCTGCTCAAGCGCCACAGTGCATCGGATGTGCTGGGCGGTGCCTACGTTTTCCCGGGCGGCAAGGTAGACCCCAGCGATACCGCCTTGCAGCTGGACACCCACCTTGACCAAACACCCCACGATTTGCACCGCGCCTTGGCAGAGGACGACATTGACACGCTGACCGCTGCAGGTCTTTTTGTAGCTGCACTGCGGGAAGCATTTGAAGAATGTGGCGTGCTATTTTCCCATTATGCGCAATCTGGACGGCCTTTAAATGCTATCAATAAAGAAGCAAATAATGAAGCAAAGACAAGCGCAATATCGCTCGGCAGTGCCGACAGCTTGCGCCTGCGTGAGGCATTGCGCTCAGGCACTTCATTCAACCAACTGCTGGTCGATAACGCGCTGTGCCTGGACAGCCGCAGCGTAGTGCCCTGGTCACGCTGGATCACCCCAGTGGTTCCCGCCATGATGCGAAAACGCTTTGACACCCGGTTCTTCGTCGCTATTGCGCCACCCAGCCAGCTCGCCAGCCATGACAACCATGAAGCGACGGAAAGCGTCTGGCTGCCCCCACGCGAGGCCTTGGCACAATACTGGCAAGGACAGATCGAACTGGCGCCGCCGCAAATCATGAGCCTCGCACATTTGGCCCACTTTGCGACAGCAGCTGACGTGCTGGCGGCAGCGCGCCAACGCCCACCACCAGCCATCCGCCCAGAACACCAGTTCATCAACGAGACCCGTACCCTCTGCTACCCCGGTGATCCTCTGCATTCGGTGCGCGAACGGGCCCTGCCCGGCCCCACACGGTTGAGCCACCGCAGTCCCCGCTTCGAGCCAGACGGTGGGTTTGAGGCATTCTTTGCCTGATTTCACTGCGCTTACCGGCAAAGACAGCGATAACGCTTACCGCATCGTCACCCCTACTCCACTCTCACTCACACGTCTTCAGCCATGCTTCAAACACCCTCTAACTTTGTCCCTCTGCTGATTGCGCCCTCCGGCGCATCCAACGCATCTTCCTTGAACTTTGTCTTTCGTGGCGATGAGCTGCTGGTGTCAGCCGAAGATTTGAGCCTCCCCGACGGCTATGCGCTTGCCATGATGGACATCGCCAACGCGCAGTGCCAACCTGTAGGCTCGCTAAACCAGCGCTACTGCCAAACCACATGGCAAACCCGCGATACCGCAGCCTGCGACGGCTATGTGTGGCGCAAGCTGCGCACGCTGTTCGGCATGTTCGATGCGGAGTTGATGGCTGTGGCTGGTCGGGCATTTCAGATTGCTGAATGGGCACGCACCCACCGCTTTTGCGGCAATTGCGGTACAGCCACGACACACACACCCGGTGAACGCTGCATGGGTTGCCCCGCTTGCGGCATGGTGGCCTACCCGCGAATTTCACCCGCAATGATGGTGCTTATAAAACGAGGGGACTCGATTTTGCTTGCCCGGCACACAGCTTCGCCTACGCAATTTTTTACAGCGCTGGCAGGGTTTTTAGAGGCAGGAGAATCGGCAGAAGATGCCGTACACCGGGAGGTGTTTGAAGAAGTGGGCTTGAAGGTGAAAAATATTCAGTACTTCGGCAGCCAGCCCTGGCCGTTTCCACATTCACTGATGATTGCGTTCACCGCAGAGTACGTGAGCGGTGACGTCACGGTCGATGAGACCGAAATCGCAGAAGCGCGCTGGTTTGGCCCTCAAGACACTATGCCGAAAATACCGTATGGTGTTTCGATCGCCAGCGACTTGATTAACGCGCATCTGCCATCGGAGGCAAATTAACCGCCTTTTTTCGGGCGCTTACCTGGGTTTTTCTTGGAACGGGTTGCGGTACCGCGTTCCAGACTGCGTTTTTGGCCGTGAGGGGCAGAAAACGTCATGCCTACAGCGGGTGTAGGACGGGGAGTTGCCTTGCGGTCGGCTTCGGTTCTGAATTCTTTGGTCATGAAAAACTCTGGTTGAAAAGTGGATAACCCTCTATTAGGCCACACTGGCGCAGCGTAATTGAAGTGGAACGTGTTTTTAGGGCCAAACCAACAGGCTAGACCCCTCAAAAAAATCAGGTTTTAGCCGCATTCGCCATGGCTTGACCCACCTCATTGCTACCCTGCGCAGAGCCGCTGAGGGGAACAATTTCACCTTCGCGCGCAGTAACTTCGGCCAATTGTTCGGCCAAACGCTCAGGCGCTTGGTCGCCGATGCCGATCCAGGCTCCCTGCGTCAAGGTGATGTGCGCCGCCTCAAACGTACCGGCTCCAGCACACAAAATAGCGCGGTTAGGTGCATTTTCAGCTGCCAGCACAAGCATGGCGGGCACCACAGCTTCGGGCTTCAGCGCTGCCAGCACGGCTTCAGACATCAGGCCTTCGGTCATGCGGGTCGCGGCTGTGGGGGCAAGGCAATTGACACGAATGTCATTCTTTGCACCCTCAATGCTCAGCGTTTGCATCAAGCCGACTAACGCCATCTTGGCAGCACCGTAGTTGCTTTGACCAAAATTGCCATACAAACCAGAGGACGACGTTGTCATCACGATACGGCCATATTTCTGGGCATTCATGGTCGCCCATACTGCCTTGCAACAGTGCACAGCCCCCATCAGGTGAACATCGACCACAAGCTGAAAATCGGCCAGCTCCATTTTGGAAAAGCTCTTGTCTCGCAAGATACCCGCGTTGTTCACCAAAACATCGATACGACCCCAAGCGTCCAGCGCCTGCTGCGCCATAGCCTGTACGGCGGTGAAATCGGTCACAGATGCGCCGTTGGCGATGGCCTCGCCACCAGCCGCAATGATCTCGTCAACCACAGCTTGTGCTGCACTCACTGAACCGCTGCCAGCAGCACCGTCACGCGCTCCACCCAAATCGTTGACCAGCACTTTGGCCCCGCGCGCAGCGAGAGCCAAGGCATGCTGTCGGCCCAAACCACCACCGGCACCTGTAACGATGGCAACTCGGCCTTTGAAATCAATACTCATTTTGTTTCCTGTTATGGTTTAAATTTTAAAATTAATTCAGCGAAGACCAAGCATGGTAACTCTCACCCTCATATGAAAACTCAGGGTAATTTAATTTAACATAATCTCGCTCAGAAGCACTGATGGTATAAAAATGCGTTCCCCTGCTTTGATTGTAAAAACGGTAAACGGGCGTTGTTGTTGCACCAGCTGTTGTTTGGGCATACCACACAGGCCCTTCATAAGAAAACACAGGGTTAGTTGTCTTTACATAATCACGCTCCGCTGCACTTATTGTGTAAAAGTGTGCACTGGTCAGGGTGTTATAAAATCGGTATACAGATGAAAGCCCATTGATAACAGTGGCATACGCGTAAAATGCCGGTCCCTCATAATTGAAATTAGGATTATTGGAAATCACAAAATCACGCTCTGCTACGCTGATTGTGAAAAAGTGAGCTCCAGTTGTCTTGTTGTAAAATCGATAAACTGCGGAGCGTACGCTGGCATCAAGCCATTTTTTCAGTGCAGCGGTGTATGCGATATCGAAACGCCCATAAGTAGAAGAACCGGTAGGATTGGCGCAACTCGCAGAGCCTCCTGTGAGTTGCCCAATTAAATAATTAGAACCACTGACCGATTTGTAAATACCCGAACCACTGCTACCAGGCTCATTCATGCCTTGGTTTAAAAGCATGTCAATAAAATTACCTTTAGCTGCAGTGGAGCTTGTGCAGTAAAAACTTTCAGAGAGTGCATCTGAAAGATTGCAATCTTTGAATGCTCTGAGGCTGCCAAAGCTGATTTTCTGAAGATCTCCCTTGGGGTGATGAACACTCACAAGCGAGGTAGACAAGGTGGGTACAGACGCATCCCAACCTTGGTATACCGCTCCTGCCGGGGGTGTATTGTTCAGGCGCATGAAAGACGTGTCGGTTACAGAACTGGCGTACAGCAGCGTAGCGCCACCCAAAAGTGTCTTGCTGCTGGAACTCAAGGTTCCGCTGTTACACGATGTTGATCGGTAAAACCAGTAGGTGGTCAACGATGATGCCTCTGACTGCAGTGAAATGCAGTGGTTGGCCGATAAAAAATAAGGTGTTCCCGATTGCACCCGGTCGTTGAGCAAGCTGCCAGAGCACACATAACTGGTGCCATCTGACGCCACATAACTCATTTTTGCGGTGCCGTTGCCCAGTGCGCTGTTTCCACTGGCACAATTAATATCAATTTCACAGTAAGCTGCCTGGCCAATCTTGGCTGTTTCTGCATTCAAATCCTTGAGTGGAGAAATCACTATATTGGAAAGGCGTGGAATGGCAAGCTCCAAGGCATCGGGTGAAAATCCCGGAGGCAGTTCAATCTCAACCGTCGATTCGTCGCCTTCGACGCCAGGTGTCCAGTAAGTGCGGGCGGCATCAGACAGGCCATCGGCATCCATATTACGGTGAATGGACGCCATTATTTCACCGCCCGAAATCTCTACCGCTGACGGTGCATTTTGCGCATAGACACGTACAACGGCATCCCAAGGCATGCGTTTCACCAGTAAACCAAGGCGAACACCCGTAGCACCTGTGGAAACAACACTGATTGCCGCAATATGACCGCCCTTTGGGGTTGATTTCCAATGCCAAACAGCAGCTGTTTTATCGGTCGAAGCCATTAATGCCAAATCCCGGGAAAAACCAATTTTCGTTGGCCTTCCTGCCTGCGGTATGACGGCCACTTCGGCCAAATTCCTGGCTGCTGAAACCGCATCCAGCTTAATCACTTGAGGTTTGGGGCTGACTTCGCTCAGGCGAATTTTGACAGCAGTGATACCGTCACCGCTCTGAGCAACACGTGTTGTTGATTCAACCCTGGCCGCCGCAGCGATGGGATCATTCCAGCTGGCACCACCTCCGCAAGCCGTCAACACTACCGTGGATACTGCAATCACAATGCTTTTGAAAAAACCAACCATTTAAATCATCCCGTTGTTTCGTTTGTTTTTCTGTCGATATAACCAGAAAATCTGGTGTGTCCTCAGGGTGTGCAAGTCGTGGGCTCCAACCACTTGCTAAGCGCGGCGGTATAAGCCACGTCAAAGCGGCCGTAAGAGTCCGTTCCTGTGGGATTGCTGCAACTGGAGCTGCCGCCATACAACTGACCTACAAAGTAGTTCGAACTGCCCAGGGTTTTAAACAGACCTGAACCACTGCTACCCGCTTCTGTCACGCCTCGGCTCCACTGTGTAGAAACAAATTTTCCGTTCGCCTGAGTAGAGGGTGAACAACTGTAGCCTTCTGTCAGCGGATTGATCGCCGTGCAGGCGTTGAATACTTTGATGCTGCCATAACTTATTTTTTGCAAATCACCACCAGGGTTGTGAATACCCACCACAGCAGTAGCCAGGGCAGGCGCAGCAGGGTCCCAAGCGGCGTACATGGCTCCGGTAGGTGGCAAGCTGTTCAGACGCATAAACGAGGTGTCAGTGGACGAGTTGGCGTACAGCAGTGTCGCGCCACCTGCCAGAGTCTTGGTACTCGCGCTCAGGGTACCGCTGTTGCAGGAGGCGGAGCGGTAAAACCAGTAGGTGGTCAGCGATGAAGCCTCGGACTGGGCCGAAATGCAGTGGTTAGCACTCAAAAAATACGGTGTCCCAGTGCTGTTGCGATCGTTCAGCAGCGTACCCGTGCACAGGTAACTGAACCCGTCTGTAGCGACAAAAGTCATTCGGGCCGTGGCATTGCTCTCGCGGGTGTAGCCGCTGGTGCAAGACACATCGACTTCGCACGAAGCCGATTGACCAATTTTGGCTGTCTCTGATTTGGCATCAGCGACAGGGGATGCAAAAATATGCGAAAGGCGTGGAATCGACAACACCACAGCATCAGAAGTGGTTCCTGCAGGTAACTCAAGCTCTACCGTAGATTCCTCGCCATCTACAGCGGGCGTCCAGTAAGTGCGGGCAGCCTCGGCATTACCGTCGGTAGCGATGTTGCGGTTCACTGCAACCCAAATATCGCGGCCTGAAACTTCAAACGCAGTTACTGATTTTTGAGCGTAAACGCGCAGCGTGGCGTCTACAGGCAGTTTGCTGACGACCAGACCCAAACGCACGCCGGCAGCACCGCTGGATGAAAAACTTATCGCTGCAACCTGCCCGCCGTTGGCTGTGGTGTGCCATTCCCAACGTGCCGCCGTGCTCATGGCTGAGGCGGTTTGAGGCAAATCGCGCGCAAAGCCTATCCTTTTCGGCACACCGGCAGTAGCCGTTTCTGATGTTGCGCTGTCCGCCAACAAGCGCTTTGACGCATCCACCATACCCAGCGCAATTCGTTGCGGCTGGGGCGATGTATGAACTGTACGGGATTTGAAAGGCGACACCTCGCTGCCCTGGGTGGCGCTGCGCGTCATTGCCTCAACAAGTCCAGCAGCACGGCGAACCGTCTGAGCGCCCCCTGTGGCCGGATCACTGACACTGGACACGCCACCGCAGCTGGGTAACACCGCCACAGGCGATGCCACCACCGTGACAGCGGGGGCAGGTGTCGCTACAGGCGATGGTGCGGAAACTGCCGTACTGGCCGTAGAGCTGCCCCCGCCACCGCAACCTGTCAACACCGCAAACAACGGCAACAGCGCGGCCAACCGCACATCGGATGTTTGAAACAAAGTACCCATCATGCCCCTAGAAAGCTGTGCCACAACGGCTTTGGACATTATCGTCCTGCCACGTGTCAAGCATCCCTGACGTGTCACAACGCAGACAGGTGATTACGCAAGGTGCAGGGTGTCGTGCGGGTGATTGATCGATGTCTCGTCATACCGCACTTTTTTGCGTAGTTCGGCAACGGTCTGAGCAGTACTTCACCTTGTCCCAAACCTTTTCCCATTTTTTACGCCATGTGAAAGGCAGGCCACAGCGGACACAGGCTTTGCTGGGCAGGTCAGATTTTTTACGCATACGCATTGAAGACGGTTCCTTTTCAAAACTCAAGACCCAATTGCACACCAT